>RYVZ01000006.1:0-41041 GCA_003979345.1 Lachnospiraceae bacterium | reverse complement strand
TTAACGCTTCGCGATGCACACTCGCTTCGCTCGGCGCCGGTATCATGTCTGACGACATGATACCACATGCTTCGCACATGCTTAACGCTTCGCGATGCACACTCGCTTCTGCTTATTTCGATATTGCAAGCGCCCGCGTCGCATTGAGCACTGCAAGCACCATAACGCCGACATCCGCAAAGATCGCCCACCACATATTTGCAACCCCGAATGCGCCAAGCACAAGACATAGTGCTTTGACCGCCAGCGCAAACACAATATTTTCATATACGATCCGAAGCGTTTTTCTTGAGATACGCATTGCCAGCGCGATCTTGGCGGGATCGTCGTCCATCAGCACCACATCGGCCGCCTCGATCGCGGCATCCGAACCGAGCGCTCCCATTGCAATACCGACATCCGCCCGCGACAGTACCGGTGCGTCGTTAATGCCGTCGCCGACAAATACAAGCTTTTCATTTTTGCCGGTCTCTGCCAGCAGCCGTTCCACCTCGTCAACTTTATCGCCCGGCAGAAGTCCGCTTTTTACCTCATCCACCTTCAGTTCCGCAGCAATGGCAGTTGCCGCTTTTTCAGAGTCTCCGGTCAGCATCACCGTCTTGCGCACCCCGGCCGCCGAAAGCGCGCGGACAGCCTCTGCTGCCGTCGGCTTTAATACATCCGCGATCAGGATACACCCGATATAGGAACCGTCCAGTGCAAGATGCACTTCCGTACCTGCGGCGTCGCTCTCAGCGCAGGAAATGTGCAGGCGTTCCATCAATCTGCGGTTCCCGGCAGCAACCGTTTTCCCGTCTATGTTTGCCGTTATGCCATGACCGCTGATCTCTTCCACCTCACTCACCAGCGCCGTATCAATACTCTTTCCATACGCCCTGCGCAGGCTCTCAGCGATCGGGTGTGTGGAATAGCTCTCGGCGTACGCCGCATAATGAAGCAGCATCTCATCACTCACCCCCTGCGCTTTAACGCTTACAACTTCAAAGACTCCCTTGGTCATTGTCCCCGTTTTATCAAACACGACGATTCCCGTCCGCGCAAGCGCCTCTAAATAATTGGAACCCTTTACAAGAATCCCGCGGGCGGACGCGCCGCCAATACCGCCGAAAAAGCTTAACGGTATTGAGATTACCAACGCGCAGGGACAGCTAATGACTAAAAAAGTCAGTGCCCTTGTAAACCACACGAGCCAGTCAGCGTTCCCGCCGCCAAAAAGAAGCTGTATAAAAGGCGGAACGATTGCCAGCAGCACGGCGCCAAGGCAGACTGCGGGTGTATATATTTTGGCGAAACGGGTGATGAAATTTTCAGAGCGCGACTTTTTCATGCTGGAGTTCTCTACCAGATCTAAAATTTTCGATACCGTTGATTCTCCAAATTCCTTTGTTGTGCGCACTCTGATCAGGCCGTTTAGGTTCACACATCCGCTGATGACCCCATCGCCCTGTTTCGCTTCCCGCGGTATGCTCTCCCCGGTCAGCGCACTGGTATTCAGGGATGTTTCACCTTCAATGATCACACCGTCTATCGGTACTTTTTCCCCCGGCTTTATCACAATGACCGTACCGGTCGGCACCTCATCAGGATCGATCTGCGTTAATTCTCCGTCCTGTTCAATATTGGCATAATCAGGCCTTATATCCATCAGTGCCGTAATATTCCTGCGGCTTCTTCCAACCGCACAGCTCTGAAACAGCTCTCCGATCTGATAAAAAAGCATAACTGCAACGCCCTCGAACATCTCACCGATCCCGATCGCGCCGACCGTTGCTATTGCCATCAGAAAATTCTCATCAAATACCTGTCCGTGGATCATACCCAAAAATGCTTTGCGCAGGATATCATAACCGATCACCATATACGGAACCAGATAAAGTACTGTCTTGATCCTGCCGTCAATCGGCAGTACCGTCAGCACAGCCATCAAAACTGCCGTTATGATGATACGCAGCAATACCCTTTTTTGTTTTTTATTCATAATAATCCTCCCTGACCAGCCTGCTAAAGCCGCTCATGTTCATTCCAAAATGATTTCGCAATCGTCCTCTACTTTTTTGCATGCCTTAACAACCGCCTTCATCGTTGTTTTCTCATCCGCTCCGTCATCAAATTCTACCTTCATCTTCTGAGTCATAAAGGAAACCGTCGCTTCCTTCACTCCCGCGACCTTTTTCGCGGCTTCCTCCATCTTAAGCGCGCACGCCGCACAGTCTACCTCGATCTGATATGTTTTTTTCATGTCTGCATCCACCCTTCTTTTCTTTGATCCATTTTTTGATCTAATAGATAGGTTCTTATGTCTCTATCATCTTGTTGTAAACATTTAAGCATATGTTTAATTGTTTGTCAAGGGTTTTTGTATAAAAATAAAAAAAACGAAAGATTGCAAAATGTACAAGTGACTTTTTTATGACAGATCCCTCATGCATTCATAATCCGTCATAGAGTTGAAAATAGAAATAATACAGGGAACCGGCAAGTTTCGCGAGCGCGATAGAAAGAATAATGATGCCGAGACCTTTACGCAGATGCACACGGCGGGCAAACACCGGAATTCCACCCAGCATTTCCTCTATGGCAAGCGCCAGGCACCCGACAAACATCCCTGTAAAAAAGCCCCAGATGATAACGGCGGCAACACCTGTCCACCTCATTACTGTGCTTCGTTCGTCCCATGCGGACGTTGTCCATAGGTGGGAATACACGCCGAAAATGCCGCCGGCGATCGCGCCCGCGACAATCCACTCCTCATAGAATTCTATTTTATATGCCGTATGAAAGCGGGCGGCAAAGCGCGGGATCAGCGCCACAACAATGACTGTCGTAAATACGCCGCCTGCCGTAAACACTCCGAAACTCAGACCGAGTACCACCAGTAATACTTGTTCCACTACCGTTCCTCCCCGCCGTCCTCATGTATTTTTTCCGTTCCTGTCCTGCTGCCCGCAGTCATGCTTTCTTTTCTATCTTGAGGCCGCTTCTGCTTGTCTGTTATGTTTCCGCTTTCTGCCTGCGGCGCCCCTGTCCTTTTCCGCATTTTCCACCTGCCCCTGGCGACCCTTTTTCCTTTGCTCCGCTTTCCTCTTGCCGTGACGACCCTATTCCCTTTGCCCTGCCTTCTTCTCCTGCCCCTAGCGACCCTATTCCCTTTGCCCCGTTTTCCTCTCCTTGCCGTGACGACCCTTTTCCCTTTGCCCCGCCTTCTTCTCCTGCCCGTGGCGACCCTATTCCCTTTGCCCCGTTTTCCTCTCCTGCATGCGACTGCTCACGGTTTGCATTTTCCACAAGCGCCGTCACGACGTCACTTTCATACTGGCGCATCTGCACTTCAATCGGCGTAGGATCTTTCGTGATCCTTCTTGTCCCGATATGATTAAAGAAAAGAATGATTCCTGCGGAAAGTCCGATCGAATAAGAAATTTCCAGCACTGTCAGCCCGTCCGATTCCATTCCCGTGACGAGCTCATAAACTTTAGAAAAAATATCTTCGATGCTGATATCATTATGAAACGCCATAATCGTAAACGCAGCGCCGAAAAAACTAAGCAGCGCGATCAGGGCAATCTTCACCTTCTCCCACACCGGATGCGGCTTCCCCGTCCGCCGTTCCACAAGCACGTCCCCCGCTCCGAGGCTGACGATCCTGCTTCCCGGAAACTTCTCCTGCAAAATTCTGATCAGATGCAGCACATCTATGACTGCGCGGTTTTTTTCAGAAAAACAATACACGATCAGTTCGCGCGCCTGACTCTGCATACCATCATCTTCACACAGGATTTCAGCCACATCCGACATCCTGACACGGGCATTCTCCAATTCTACTTTTTCTTCCGCCTTCAAATAAAAAGTCTGCACAGCCTCTCTCCTTTAGAAGCAGGAACGGTAAGCCATCCCCATTCTCAGGTATTTAGTCTGTGCAGATTTATTTATTTCAATCCCAATTCGCACCGCAGACCTGCGATGTCATATCGGTTCGTCCACATTTATGATTTTCCCGCCTTCTTCTAATCGTTCACATCAGCTTCGCATATTTTCTTCTGCGAAATACGTTTAAGCCCGCAAATACTTTATTGTAGATCCAATATCCGATCACGGCAAGCTCCTCGACGATCTTTTTCTGTTTTTTTCTTACCCGGTCCTCCCAGTCTCCGTCAGCGATCATCGGTACCCGCATACGGACCGCATGGATCAGATCGTCATTGTCATGTATTTGGGCGTCAATCTCCGTAAACGCCGAGCCGATCACCTCAGGGCGGTGCGCGTCCGAGCCGCCAAACTCCGGCTTCTGGTACTTCACCGCAAGCCGTTTCGCCAGTCTGTTCTGCAGCGGCGTGACGCAGGCATTAAAACTCTCGACAAAATCCATGCTGTTCATCAGCGATTCATTCTTCTTTCCGAGACGCGTATTCATCAGCGCAAAAAAACCGTTCCCGTACGGATGCGCCGGTCCGATGATCCCGCCCAGACCGTGTACGCGCCGAATGAGCTGTTTTCCTTTCAAGCCGCGCACCTCCAGCATACGCGTATGCTCCCGCTCCGGCAGTATTACAATCATATGTCCCGCATCCCGCGTATCATATTCAATTCCGCGCAGCACGACAAACGACCTGCCCGCAGCCGCCGTAAGCCTTGTCCGCAGCTTTTCCCATTGATCGTGTCCGCGATAGGAGTTGTGATCCGTCACAAGCATGCCGTCATAGCCGAGAGACACCAGATTTTTCACATAATTTTCCAAATCCACCTTCGCATCGATCGAACCCTCTTTCGTATGGCAGTGCATGTCAAACTTCATAATCTGTCTCTCTCCTCTGTTCCGCCTCTATCTGCATCGGACTTTTGCGTGCCTTTTCGTTTCACAGACAGCATTTCGCAAACGCTATTTCGCAAACGCCGTTTCACAATTACCATTTCACAAATACCATTTCGCAAACGCCGTTCGGGACCTCCGTGCTGACATTCATGATATGCATTTGTAACGATCCTATGCAAAATGCTTTTCCCAATCGATTTTATCACATCCGATCGGGAAAAGCATTCTTTTTCAAAAAAATACAGAATCGCAAAAACAGGAGCACGGATAAAGGCGCTCACAGATCCACAGTTCCGTCAAACCGAGAGAGATATTCCTCTCTTCTGTCATGCGTAATGACGATCCGCATATACCCCTCCAGCGAAAAGATCAACGCATTCAGGCTGTCCCTCGTGACGGGATCAAGCGATGCCGCAGGCTCGTCAAAAATCAATATTTGGGGACGCCTGATCAGCGCTCTCGCCACTGCGATCCTCTGGCGCTCTCCGCCGGATATATTGTCTCCGAAATCGCCTAGCGGCTCCTCCTTCACACGCTCCGCCAGCGCACGGATGCCAAGCCGTTCCAAAAGCTCCTGATACTCCGAGGAATCTTTGGCGGGTTCCCCCTTAAGCAGCGTAATATTTTCATACAGGGGCGCGTTAAAAAGATAAGGCGCCTGATCCACCACTCCTACCAGCGCATAAATCTCTTCCTCGGAGAGATTTTTAATATCCTGCCCCGCCAGCGTGATGCTGCCGGAATAATCATCATAATATTTGAGAAGCAGCTTGATGAGGGTGGATTTTCCTCTTCCGCTTTCCCCCACAATCGCATAGCATCCCCCCGCTTGGAAGCGATAGGAAAAGTCGCGGTAGAGCTGCCGCTCCCCAAACGCAAATGCCACATGATCGTAAGAAACCTCCATCGGCGGCGTCATCGTGATTCCGCTGTCCGGAACGCACGCCGTCTGTCTTTGACTGTTCAGCTTCGCAACAACCTTTTTAGACGCTCTGATATGGATCATATATTCGATCGCGTTCGTAAAATGATTGGAAAGAGTACTGAAATATCTGACAGCCGCAAACAGCATTCCGGCAGTCAGCGCGCCTTTCACGACCAGCCATCCTCCGAGTCCCATGCAGACGATCGACGAAAGACCTGCCACGCTCATCAGTGTCTGAAAGCTCATTGTGCTGACAAACTCAGATTCCGAGTACCCTCTTTGAATGCCTTCCGCCGCCTGCTCGTAACGTTTCAAAAAGCGCTCCCCGCCGCAGCCGATGCGGATCGTCTCATATCCCTCCACGGTCTCTTTCAGCGTATTCGTATGCACTTCACTCTTTTCAGAGTATAATTCCATTTTCTTTTCTTCCCATTTCGTAAACGGCTTCGTGACTGCCAAAGGGACTGCCGCCATCACGAGCGCCGCCAGCATAAGCCAGATATTCAACTTCCACAACATTACTACGGATGAAATAATAGCTGCTGAAGAACAAAACAGAAACGGAATCTGATTCAGGGCGTTATCACGGTATAGCGGTACATCCGTTATAAAAAGGTTGATATAAAAAGCGTCCTTTTCGCCGCGAAAACTCTTAAGGGGTCTCCGCAGAATGTTTTTCATAATACCGCATCTCATGCCCAGCACGCCGTCCGCCAGAAATTGCAGCCTTGTCCATGTGGCTGCTGCGGTCAGCAGGTAACTCGATACGGCAAGCAGAACCGACAAGCCGATCATCCACAGCATCGTCCGCATCCGCCCCGCTTCCGCATATTCGATCAATTTCCCGTCTATGTACGCCATGACGGCAAGCGCCACGGATTCCCCCGCATAAAGCAGACATGCCAGTATCAGATAAGCCTTCCCCTTTTTTGTCAGAGTTTTCATATTTCTGTCTCCTTCACAAATTGACTGCCCTTTGAACATAAAAACACGAGACATGACCCCTCAATAGATTGCGAGGAGCCATCCCTCATTGTGTTTTTGGCTCTGTACAACATTTCTTCACCGGTTACTCTTTCGAGGTCTGCCCCTTACCGGAGCACGCCCCTGCACATGCTGCATCGCGGCATCCGCAACCGCCTGCCATCACTTCTTCGAGTTCATCAAGCTCCGCCCCGTTCATCACAATGAATGCGCAGCCCGGAATATTTCCCATTCGCTTTGCAGTCATAATAAACCGTTCGGCAAACTCCTCGTCCTGCGGGGAAAATCCGAGCGGGTCCGCGTATTCATATCCCATAATGTGCGTGTGTAGAATCACGGGAACCGCTTTCTTTTTCCTGCATAAGTGCAAAAGCGCATAACTCACCTTGCGAGGAAGTATCGAAAAATTGCTATTGGTTTCGCCGCCGACCTCCTGCACCATGC
Organism: Lachnospiraceae bacterium; assembly: GCA_003979345.1. GTDB lineage: Bacteria > Bacillota > Clostridia > Lachnospirales > Lachnospiraceae > DLAJ01. Next base: position 33,878 of record RYVZ01000006.1, on the reverse strand, counting down.
AGTAAGAATAAATCCTGCACCCCGCATCCGCCTCGTCGGCAATCGCCACGGCACAGTGCTCGCATCCAAAATCCGTAGAAGCCAGCTTCTGAAGATGCCTGATTACCCCGCATTCATCCTTAATCGAAATATGACCTGCCAATGCCTCCCCGCCCCGTTTCCGTCCACTACTTTTTTCATTTTACACAATTCAACGAAATATTACAATCAACCAAATGGAATTTTTATTGATTCCATTTTAGTTGAATTATTTTTGTTATGCAATATTTGTTGAATTATTTTTGGTTATGTATTATAATCAAACTAACCATGAAGCCAAACTGCAAAGGAGCGTCCGTGATGGCAGTACGAAGCGCAAAACAACTTTTATTCCATGCAAGAACAAGCCGCGGCATGACACAGTCCAAAATGGCTGACGGCATCTGTTCTCTTCAGGCGCTTTCCCGGATTGAGTGCGGTTCTTCGAATGCCGGTCCTGCTACCTTCTACGCGCTTACGAACCGTGCCGGTTTTCCTCATACCCGCTTTCCCGCCTATACCGACAGAACTGATTTCGCATGTTATCTTTCCTTAAAATATGCGCGCGTTCATCTGGACGCATGGCAGCTTACCCCCGCTTTCAAAGAACTGCAGAAAGTAAAGAACCTTCGCTGGGCGGATAACCGCCTGACCTATCAGGAGTGGCTGTTTTTATCGTGCAGACTCCAGTTTCGGTCGTATCCGTACAGCCATCAAAAGCTTTATGCGGCTCTGAAGTCTGCGCTTCGGATTACCCGCCCGCATTTTGCTCCCGACATTCCTTTCGACGGTCCGTTATCCAAAAATGAATTCGAAATTATCACAGCGCTGGCGCAGGAATCCCTGTATATCGGTGACTGCGGGCGTTGTATCCAACTGATCCGCCATCTGGAAGACTGCCTTTCCCACAGCGTGTTTGCAGCCGCGGAACGCAGGCGTCTGCAGGCAGAGTCCGCCATCGTTCAAATCAAATATCTGCTGTCGCTGGCAGAATATCAAAATGCTTTCCGGCTGGCGGAACAACACAGGCGTCAAATGGCTGCGTATGAGGAAAACGCGCCGGTTTTTGAGCTTACCTTTCTTGCCGCTCTGAGCGCCCTGCGCTGCGGATATGAAAAAGAAGCGGATTCCCTGATCAGATCGGTCTATGATGACGCGCAGCGCTCAGAAAACTATTACGCCTGCGTATGTCTGAAACATCTCCGGCGCGAGGCTTCTTTCCCGATTGCGGAGCGGCTGCGAAAGATTCCAAAGATTCCGCGTAAAAAATACCCCGTCGAGAAATTTGATCCGTCATTATTGTTTCTTGCAAATACCGGACATGAGGAAAAGACATATCTCTATCAAATAGGCAATATCATTCGGGATTTTCGAACGAAACAGGGCTTGTCACAACGGATGCTCTGCACCGGGCTCTGCTCCAAATCCAAGCTTTCCAAAATTGAGAGCGGCGCCCTTAACCCCTGCATTGCGCTCACGGAAGCACTGCTTCAGCGGCTTGGGATTTCCGACCGGCTTTTTACCTTTTGGGGGAATGAAAAAGAAGCGTCTTTTTATGATCTGCAATCCGAACTCATGCCGATGCGTTCCTCCGGTCAGAAAGAATTGCTTCTGAAAAAAATTGAAGAAATGGAAGCGCTTGCCAATGACGGCAATCATCTTTGGAAGCAGGCATGTCTGACTGCCAAAGCGGTCTTACATCCGCCGGCTGAGGCAGTCCCGCTGCTTATGGAAGCACTGCGGCTCACGCTTCCGGATTTGAATATTTACAACCTTTTAAGCTGCCGCCTGACCCGGCAGGAGCTGGAAATTCTGAAACATATCGCGGATTTATACCGCGTTTCCGACGAGCCTTACAAAAGCGCTTTCTATTATTTGCAGCTACTCGAATATCGGAAAAAAGCGCCGCTGGATATTCAGATGCGCGCAGACCTTCTGACCGGTATGCCCGATGCGGCGTTTATACCTTCCCTTTCTCCCGCATACGCAGAAGAATCCGTTTCTCCATCCGGCTGACCTGCACCTGACTGATGCGCAGGCGCTTTGCGACCTCCATCTGGGTCTTGTCCTGAAAATAGCGGAGTTCGATCAGTTCCCGCTCTCTTTCATCCAAACTGCCGATCAGCTGCTCCAAAAGCATATGATTGAGCAGCCGCTCCTTTTCAGGATCCTGACCGTCACCCATTCCGTAGCTGTCAATACCGGAACCGCCTGCTGCAGTCTGTCCGATGCCGCCTTTTGATCTTCCGCCCGCGACGACCTGATCGACCAGATAGATCTCGTTCCCGTCGGACTGAAAGACCGAACGGTAAATGGACTCGACCTCAATATTCGCCTCCATTGCCATCACGATATCCTCTGAGCTTAAACCCGTATCCGCAGAAAGCTCATCCATTGTCGCTTCCCGCCCAAACTTCTGCGACAACCGATCCATGGACTGCCTGATCTTCCAGCCATTTTCTTTTAATGTCCGGCTGACCTTCACCATCCCGTCATCCCTGAGAAAACGCTTGATCTCACCCTGGATCATCGGCACCGCATAAGTGGAAAAGCGCACATCATAGCTTAAGTCGAATTTGTCGATCGCTTTCATGAGCCCGATGCTCCCGATCTGAAACAGATCTTCCGCGTCAATGCCTCTTCCGAGAAACCGCTTCACAATATGATGCACAAGCCCTAAGTTTTTTTCTACGAGTATCTCCCTTGCTCTTTTATCACCTGCCTGTGAACGTGCGATCAATGCAGCGGTCTCGTCCATTTATATCCCCTTTTACGCCGTCCGTATAGCGTCTCCTACTCTTTTCATCATGCTGACTTTCGTCCCTTCTCCCAAGCGGGATTCCACTTTAAGGTCGTCCATGAACGCTTCCATAAATGCAAATCCCATGCCGGAACGCTCAAGCTCCGGTCTTGTCGTATAAAGCGGCATCATCGCCTGCTCAATGTCGGCAATCCCCGCCCCGTCATCCTCTATACGCACGGAAAGAAGATTTCCGGTTACCATACAGTACATTCTGATCTTTCCGCCCCTGCTGTCATAACCGTGAATGATCGCATTGGTAACCGCCTCCGAAACCGCTGTCTTCACATCGGCAAGCTCTTCTACCGTCGGATTGAGCGGTGTGATAAACGCTGCGACGACCACACGGGCGAAGCTCTCGTTCAGCGACACTGCATCGAAGGTCAGCGACATTTCGTTGACATATTCGTGCCTAATCCCTGCCGCACCCATCGCTTTCTGCTGACCAATATTTCCTGCATCCCCTCCGCTCTCCTGTATATTTCCCTGCTTTGCCACGCCAATCGTTTTCTGCATTTCCTCATGCCCCGCCGCGCCCATCGCATCCTGTACAGGTTCCTGCTCCTCCACATCCGCGCACATTTTACTCTCCCTGGTCCTTATCTCCATCTCTCCACTCCTTTTGTTTTATCCTCGTATCCGTCCCTACTCCATGATCGTGATCAGTTTCTGCATACCGGATACCGCAAGAAGCTGTCTGATCCGTCTGCTTGTATTGATGGCAAATACTTTCCCGCCGAAACAGGATATTTTTTTATATCTGCCCATGATCACGCCGATACCGGAACTGTCCATAAATTTCGTATCTTCAAAGTCAAATACGATGTTGACAATCTTACTGTGTGCAATATAATCATCGGCCGTCCGGCTGATCAGTACTGCCCGGTGGTGGTCGATCTCCTCCGGCATTCTGATCATCAGATAATTTTCGATAATTGCATAATTATCAACCATTCCTTTCTCCCTTCCAGATATTGATACATATAAAAAGAGAACATCCTTTTCGATGTTCTCTTTCGTATCTGCCATTCTTTCTTTTTTATGCTCTCGCGCCTGCCGCAAATTCCCTGCGCTTTTCTCCGGAACCGCTCCGCATTTCAACGAGCCGTCCGGCTAAACGTTTCTGCACGCGGTTCACTGCTGCTGCTCGATCGTGTTTAAGCGCCTCCGCGAATTGACTGCAGAATTCTTGCCTGGGAACCGCTCAATGACAAGGTTATAATAAATAACTGCATTCTCCAGATCCTCATTACGATAATACGACTCTGCCAGCTGATACAGGGCAAGCGAATCCGTTTCGTCAAATGAAACCGCCATTAGGAAATAATTGATCGCTTCCGAATAGTTCTGCACATTAAACTCTGCCATCCCCGTCTGATAGTAAGAATCGGATACTTCCGGTCCGATCAGGGCAAGCAGTTCATTGTAAACGCTCTTAAAGTAATCGGGGGCTTCCTGCTCCACATAAGTCTCATCGATCTTGCCAAGGCTGTCGGCAACTGCCATGACATCCGGCTCTTCCTGCATATAGATACTTGCCGCTTCCAAAAGCTGCTCATAGGCTGCGATCGTACCGTCCGTTCCCGTATAAGCTTCAAGTGCTTCCTCCGTCTGCGCCAGCTGTTCCTTCAGTGTTTCGATCTGACCTTCCCTTTCCTGCACGTCTGCCGTTTTCTGGGTCAGCAGTTCGCTGTACTCCGCAACCTGCTCATTTACTTTCGCTACCTCCGTTTGGATTCTTGCCGGCAGGATCAGGAAAATGGCAATGGCAAGCCCGATCAGCACCCCGATAATAATATTAAGAATCGTCGATAATCCGCGGGAATCCTTATTATTGATCGGCTGGATCACCGTATCATTTCCGCTCTTGTACTTTTTGGCGTTCTTTTCCTCTTTACTCTTTTTCTTTGACTGACTCCTGCCTTCATCCTGAGTGATGGCAATGTCAATCTCCTTCATATACCGCATTGTCAACGTATTGCTCGTGTCAATACGCAGCGCCTTCTCGATTTCTTTCTCTGCCTTGTCCCATTCCTCCTGACTCATATAGATCAGCGCAAGGAGCTGGTGCGCCTGCAGGTATTTCGAATTCATCGATAATACTTTTTTTAGCTGGATGACCGCAAGGTCCACGCTGTCCTGCATGCAGTAATTTAATGCCTGATTATATTTTTTGACCGCCTGCGTCAGCGTATCAAGCTGCGTAGGGTTCGATCTGATATCTTCAATGTAATCGTCCGCAATATTTTTGAGCGGCTTGATATTCTTGCTCATCACCCACTCGTTTAAGGCGGACACCACTTCTCCAGTCTCATAATAAATCAAGCCGAGAAGATTTCTTGCCTCCACATGATTCTTATTTAATTTAAGACATTGTCTGAGGCTTTCCGCCGCCCCGGACAAATCTCTGACACCTGCTCTCTCCAGTGCGATATTGTAATAGCGGTTCGATGCGAAAATAATCTTCTTATAGACCCGCACATCTGCGCCGCAGTTTGTACAAAATTCGTTTTCCGTCAGGAGACAGCCACAGTTAAAACACTCCATAGCTCCGCTCCTATTCTTCTTCCTGTGCTTCTTTGATCACATCCACAAGTACGTCAGCCAAATCCGTCGTATCCTGACTATATAATACATCCTCCGCCTCTTCTATCTCTACGCTGGGATGAAACTTCTTGAGCTCCTCCTCAAAGTTAATCATCAGAATTCCTCCCTAAATATGCCTTTATCCGCCCGATCAAGTACAACGAGCCGGCCACATAAACGCGTTCATCGCCCCTTCGTTCCCTTATGCATTGGGAAAACGCCTGCTCCGGCTGCTTCCATATCGTACAATGGGCCTGTCCGGACTGCTGCAGCACTTCTGCTAAAACCTCCGGTGCCAGCGCTCTCTCCCCTCCCGCAGACGTCACATATACCCTGAAAAACAATCCCGACTGCGCGATCATATCTGCCATGCGTTCATATCTTTTATCTGCTACAATTGCCAAAATAAGTACATTGTTCAAATCAGGACCGGTACGCTTCACCGTTGTAAGCAGCGCCCGCATTCCATCCTCGTTGTGCGCACCGTCCAAAAATACGTCCGGCAGCACCTCTTCCATCCTTCCTTCCCACTGTGCCGCATAAATCCCCTTCCGAAGCTTGTCAACAGAAGGGTACTCAAACCGCCAGGGCATTTTAGCAGCTCCGTCTGCGGACACTTCGTTCCGAACCCGTATCGTCTGCACGGCATCTTTCTTCTCATGCCTTGCAAGCACTTCAACCGCCCTTATTGCAAGCGCGGCATTTTCTGCCTGATAGCATGCCGTTGTGGAAAGTAAAAAGCTGATAGAATTATCATATACAGATTGATAAGAAAAAGCAATGCTTTTGTTGGTAATTCCGTCAATTTTGAAATCGCGCGAATCGACAAATTCAACCGGTGCGTGCAGCTTTCCGGCACAAATTCTTTCCGCCTCCGCGCTTTCTTCATCAGAAAACAAGCAGACTGCCGGCGTAAGCTCTCTGAAGATTCCCGCCTTTTCACGCGCGATCTCACCGGTCGTATCCCCGAGATATTCCGTATGATCCAGTGCGATCCTCGTGATCACGCACAATTCCTTGCGCGGCATGCAGTTTGTCGCATCCAGCCTGCCCCCGAGCCCGGTCTCTAAGATCACGTAATCGGTCTGTGCCGTTTCCCTGCATTCCAAAAACATAAAAAATAACATTTCAAAAAAAGAAGGGTGGTAGGAAAGCCCGCGCAGCGCCGTAAATACACTGTCCCCATGTGCATCTGCCAATGCGTCACCCTCTGATGAAACTTGCCCGTTCTCATATGCGCAAAGCTTTTCCGCAACGTCAAAAAATGCCGCGCAGAAGGATTCTTCGGAAACCATGCTGCCGTCAAATAAAAACCGTTCGCGCATGGAAACGAGATGCGGCGACACAAACAATGCCGTATGATGCCCGCATTGTTCCAAAATACTGCGCAGATAAGTGCAGACTGAACCTTTGCCGTTTGTTCCCGCGACATGAATGATCCGGCTCTCCGCACACGGACTTCCCATATAGCGATAGAAACCGCACGTATCTTCCATCGTATGTTTCGTTGTAAATTTGGGTATTGACAGAAGATACGACGTGATCTCCTGATATGTAATCTGTTTCATGCTGTCCCATGCCCCGCAGCGCGGCGGTTCTTTCCGGCACGCTGACTTTCCCTGCGGCATCACACCCGAATGACGGTTCCCTGTATGATGCCCGAAATACTCTTGTACTGCATAAAGCAGGTATTGGCACTGATCGCCTGCTGCGCATTGTTGACGCTGATAACCGACCCGGCGTAAAGCTTATCCTCCACGCGTATCGCTGACTGCCGTCCTTCTTCCATCATTTTTTGAAGCGCCTGCTTTTCCGACTGCAATTGCTTTGCGCGCTCAGTCAGCCTTTCTCTTTCCTTAAGCAGCTCATTGCATTCCCTGATCAGCGTCTGGTCTTTGGAACGGATCGTAAGCTGCTTGCGCAGCATTTCTGCCCGGTCCTCGATCAGCTCAAGCTTCTGCATGATCTCCGCCTCTTCCTTGCGGTTCTCGACGTTCTGGTCATAAACCTTCTGCTCACAGCCTGCATGCAGGACCGTTTTCACTTCTTTATCACTGCCGACGCACATCGCCTTGATTCCCTGAAATCCATGCACATACCCGCCAAGGATCATGCCGCGTTTTCCGGTCGCCGTCACTTCCCCCTGTGCGGACACTTCGGCATTCAGAAAATAATTCGCCATGACATTGCCCCTGGCCTCCACCGTGCAGTGTTCCAAAAAGTCCGCGTACACATTTCCCCTGGAACGGATACGCCCCTTCTCATTTCCCTGTACGCCGCGGCGCAGAATGATATCGCCGCCCGCATAGATATCCGCAGACTCCACCGTACCGCTGATCGTCAGGCTCTTTCCTGCCCGGATGACTGTTCCCGCAGCGACGTTACCGTCGATCACGACGTCGCCGAAAAACTCCACCTTGCCGATCAGGATATCCACGTCGCCTTTAATCTCATGCACATTGCAAATCTCGATCTGATCATCTCTGAAGATGAGTTTTCCTTCGGTCTGTGCAATATAAGTCGGCAGTTCGGCATCCTCTTTTAAGGCGATCCCGCGCCCTCTTAATGCAGGAAGTTCCCTGCACAGCTCCGCACGGAGCCTCTTTCCGCGCACATCTTCGCCGTCAGTTCCCTGCTCGGCCGCATGATACACGGCAAGTACCTGCCCCTCCTGCACATTCTGCAAAAGATTCATGCTCTGGTAATCCACGGAACCGTCTTCACGGATGCGCGGATGCTTTGTGTAATCATCTGTCTCGATCTCATATTCATAATGACCCGGAGTTCCCTGCACGGGCGGCGCTCCCTCCGCCACAAGGACTTCCCTGCCGTATACTTTCTTTTTTGCCATCGCCGCCAGGTTGGACTCGTGAAATCCGCTGACTACACCTGCCTCACGAAGATGCGCCTTCAGCTCTTCACGCTCATAGCTTTCCCCGTCCGGTTTTGGCTGCAAAAAGAGAAATGCCTGCATAGAATCCTCGGAAACCGTAATATAATTTCCGGCAAGCGTCCAATCATCCTGTACGGTTTCCTGCACTTTATCCGGCGCCTCATTCCCCATCTCCATACAGTGTCCCTCCTTTTCTCCCCCGATTCCCTCCGCGCGCTTCCTGTCCGGTCTTTGGACCGCAGCCGCGGTGCAGGCTGATACCCGGTCAGCCTGCTGCGGGATATATTATTGTTCAAGCTGACTTAAACGCTCTTTTACCTGCGCCATCATCTGCTCATATTTCTCCTTTTTCGCACGCTCCTCAGCAATCTTTGCCTCCGGCGCCTTTCCGATAAAGCGCTCGTTCGACAGCATGCCGTTTACGCGTTCCAGTTCCCCGGTCAAGCGCTCTTCTTCTTTTTTCAGACGCCCGATCTCCTTATCAATATCCACAAGCTCCGCAAACGGGATATAGAGCGTTGCATTCGGAATGACCACCGATACCGCGTCATCAGCGATCCCGCTCTTATCTTTCTGCAGCAATACGTCGGACGCGCAGGCGAGCGTTTGGAAGAACAGCTTCCCTTCCTCAAAAATATGAAGTAGCTCCTCCTTTGGTGACACCACATACACGAGCGCCTTACGGCTCGGAACAACGTTCATCTGCGCGCGCACATTTCGGATCCCGCGCACGGCTTCCTTGATCGTCTCGATCGCCTGTTCCTGCTTTGGATATGCTTTTGCCTCGTCATAAACAGGCCATGCACTGATCATGATGGATTCTTCTTCGGACTGCAGTGTCGTAAAGATCTCCTCCGTGATGAACGGCATGTACGGATGCAGGAGCTTCAGCGCATCGATCAGAACCGTCTTTAAGGTGTAAAGCGCGGCGTTCTGGCTTTCCCGATCGTCCGTATTGTACAGGCGCGGCTTCACCATCTCGATATACCAGTCACAGAATTCATCCCAAATAAAGTCATAAATCTTCTGGACGGCAATGCCAAGCTCATAATGCTCCATATTGTCCGTGACTTCCCGCACCACGCCGTTCAGCTTCGAAATGATCCACTGATCGACCGGCTGCAGGGTTTCCGGCGCTGGCACGTAAACCTCTTTGCCCTCCATATTCATCATGATAAAACGCGATGCATTCCAGATCTTATTGCAGAAATTCCGGTTAGCCTCAACGCGCTCATAATGAAAACGCATATCGTTGCCCGGCGCGTTGCCGGTAATGAGCGTTAAGCGCAGCGCATCCGCGCCATACTTTTCGATCACCTCAAGCGGATCAATTCCGTTTCCGAGCGATTTCGACATTTTGCGTCCCTCAGAATCTCGCACAAGACCGTGGAACAATACGGTATGGAACGGGCGCTCTCCCATCTGCTCATATCCGGAAAAGATCATGCGGATGACCCAGAAAAAGATGATGTCATAGCCAGTCACAAGCACGTCAGTCGGATAAAAATAAGAAAGCTCCTTTGTTTTTTCAGGCCATCCAAGCGTGGAGAATGGCCATAGTGCCGAAGAAAACCATGTATCCAGCGTATCCTCATCCTGCTTAAAATGTGTACAGCCGCATTTCGGACAGTTCTTTGGCATTTCTTTTGCAACGACGATTTCGCCGCATTGCTCACAGTAGTACGCAGGAATCCGGTGCCCCCACCAGAGCTGTCTCGAAATACACCAGTCACGGATATTATCGGTCCAGTTAAAGTAGGTCTTTTTCATGCTTTCGGGAATCAGCGTGACCTCGCCGTCCTTTACCGCTTTTACTGCCGGTTTGATCAGCTCCTCCATCTTTACGAACCATTGCTCTTTGACCATCGGCTCGATCGTCGTGCCGCAGCGGTCGTGCGTGCCGACATTGTGGGAATAGTCCTCAATCCGTACCAAAAGACCAAGTTCCTTTAACTCCTCAACGATCTTCGCGCGCGCCTCATAGCGGTCCATGCCCTTGTAATGCCCGCCGTTCTCATTGATCGTCGCATCGTCGTTTAAGATATTCACGATGTCGAGACCGTGCCGCTTTCCAACTTCAAAATCGTTCGGGTCATGGGCTGGCGTGATCTTGACAACGCCGGTTCCAAACTCCATATCCACATAATCGTCCTCAACGACCGGAATCGCCTTATTCACGATCGGCAGCCACACAAAACGTCCGTGCAGATACGTATAACGCGCGTCGTTCGGGTTGACCGCCACCGCCGTATCACCGAGCATCGTCTCGGGGCGCGTCGTCGCAAATTCCAAAAATTCCGTCGTGCTCGGCTTTCCGTCCTTATCAACGAGCGGATATTTGATATGCCAAAAGCATCCCTTCTGCTCCTCATACTCGACCTCCGCATCGGAGATCGACGTATTGCAGACCGGACACCAGTTGATCATGCGGGCTCCCTTATAGATCCAGCCCTTCTTATGCATCTTAACAAAGACTTCCGTAACCGCGCGGTTACAGCCTTCGTCCATCGTAAAGCGCTCGCGGTCCCAGTCGCAGGAGGAACCGAGCTTCTTTAACTGATTGACGATGCGCCCGCCATATTCTTTTTTCCATTCCCATGCGCGCTCAAGAAATTTCTCCCTGCCGAGCTCCTGTTTATCAATGCCCTGCTCCTTCAGCGCCTTGATGATCTTCACTTCCGTTGAGATACTCGCGTGATCGGTCCCTGGCTGCCACAGCGTATTGTAGCCCTGCATCCGCTTAAAGCGGATCAAAATATCCTGCATCGTCTCGTCGAGCGCATGCCCCATATGAAGCTGTCCCGTGATATTTGGAGGCGGGATCACAATGGTAAACGGCTTTTTGTTCTCATCTACCTCCGCATGAAAATATTTCTTTTCCATCCATCTCTGATAGATCCGGTCCTCTAAACCGTGGGGATCATAGGTTTTTGCCAGTTCTTTACTCATTGCTGTCCACACTCCTCTTTTTACGTTACTCATCCTGCCGTGTTAATCCAAATTTCAAAAAAACGCCTTTCGCAGATCATCTGCAAAGGGCGTTGATACGCGGTACCACCTTTGATTATACTCTTTAACCTTAACGCGGTGACACGGGAGAAACTACGCAACGCATGTACGGTATCATGCCCTTTCCATTCAGCGGAAACGCCTTTCCTCTGCCATGAATGCCACGACAGCTGCCAGAAGCGTGTTCCTGTACAACATCTTCATTTCTCCGGCTCAGAAGCTACCTTCCCGTCCCCTGACCTCCAAACTGCCTTTCAGCCGGTGGGCAGTTCTCTCTTTTGAGCGGCAGACGGTACTCCTCTTCCTCTATGCCTTTATTCCCGCTGGCAATGAATCAAAGTCCGAAAGACCTTAACAAATGCCGCGAAATACTTGTAATAGATTAATATATAACGACGCCCGATTCCTTATGCCGCCATTCCCATCGCCATTGAATAAGCATCCAGCGCATGGCGCATCTTATAGGACAACGAGTTGTCTTGCATCGCATTCTCCTGCGTCCCGTTCATGGGCGCGCCTGATGCTCCGCTCTCCTCGTCCCCGATCGTGAGCATTTCATCCTCCGCTTTCTGCTGCGCGTCCTCATTCAGGGTCAGATTCGTTACCGCCTGCGCAGCATCCTTTCCGGTCGTCTCATCCTGCTGCAGTGCACTTGCCGCAACATCCTCATCATCGGCAGCCGCCGCAGGCTTTAACAGCATCGCGCTCTTTGTCCTGCTCATTGCCATCTGGGAAGATAAAATATCCATAAAGTTCGCGCTTTCGCCTTTGCGAAGCGGATTGACATTCTCCTGTTCCTTCGACAGATCTTCAAATTCGGTCCGTCCCGCAGTCGCGTCATTCGGAATCGCCCCGATCCGGTTCAGGCTCGCAGAACTGACTGTATTCGTATTATAGACATACGGCTGATATGCAAGGGCTCCGATCCTCATACCGCATCCCCTTTCCATTGTCCGAAACGTCACGCCGTCCCGGTACTTTTGATACATATTTTTATGATTACTTGTATTTTAACACGGTTCTTGCATTTTGTGTAGTAGCATTTTATGTTTTTTATAAAAAAAAATTGAAAATAGAAAACTGCCGGACCCAAAAACGGACCCGGCGGCATTTTACCCTGTCTTTTACAATTCCGCTGCTGCACAGCAATACATTTTCAGATGAAGAATGCCGCATTTCAGGCATTCTCCGGTGTGTCGTTTTAGAAGTTACTGGCGCACAAAAGAAGCATCATCCAAATAACCCCATGAGCCTGCCACGCCGTCGATATCGATCCAGATCAGTACCTCGCCGTCATTGACCGGTATATTCTCCAATGTGACCTGTTCCCATATGGGTCTGTTTTCCGACGATGACCAGCGGTCCGTATCCTGTACTTTCACGGAATAGACCGTACCGCCGCTCGTGATATAAACCATAACGTTCTTTGCATCATTGCTGCCGTATGAATGCATACGGAATGTATAATAACCATTCGGCAGTCCGGTGACCGTCTGGGAAAGCCCTAAGTCAAAGACCGCGGGATCATAATAATTGAAGGCGTATTTTCCGTCATCCGTATGATTCTGTTCGTCGTTTGCCCATGCCCGTTCCGGCCATTCACCGTTTACTTCGATCTCCCAGCCGTTCATTGACGGATAGACAGAACCGTCGGAGGCTTCTTCATCTTCAAAGTCCGCATTCCGGACATAATTGCATTCCGGCACAACCGCATTCTTATCCGTATCCACGAGACGGAAATCATCCCATGTCCCGTAGCCGTTCGCATGTCCTGTCACGCGCCCGCCGACTGTCACCTTCGTTACGCCCTGCGGAATCTGAATGCCCTCTATCTCAAACTGGTTCCACCAGCTGTAATTTGCGTTCAGCAGTTCCACTGTGCCAAGTGTCGTCTCCGTCCCGTCCTCTTTCGTATACCGGACGAAAAAGTAACTTTGGTCATAGTCAATATAGTCCCATGTCCCCTGTGCCCATACGCTGAAATCATAGGTATGACCGGCTATCACGTCAACCGACTGCGTCAGCTCCACACAGAAATCATTGTCATCCCAGTAATGGAAGCTTCCGGTTCCGCCGTATGCATAGCTGTCCACGCCGTTCGTGATCTTGCCCGCATCCCCGCTTATCACATTGATCTTCCAGTCATAAGAATTATCACAGTCCTCAAAACCGGGGTTTTTGATCAGATTGCGCTGTACGGACACCTGAATCACCGGTGTCGCCAGCGTGACGCCGCTTAACGGATTCGTATTGGATACCGTACCTGTAAACGTATAATCGCCTACAACCGACGTGTCTATTGCACTTGCACCGTTCCATGTCACCGGCAGCTTCTCAATCGTACCGTTATACCGCAGCACGTCGACCGTGGACGGCAGCACCTGTGTCAGATTCGTGCAGGAATCCACCTGTACGATCATATTGTCAGGCGAATAAACGATTACATGCTTATTGTTGTTTGCCGCAGCCGTAGAAGCATTAAAAGTAAATGCATTGATGGAATCAAGCGCACGATGGTTTGCATCAAACAAGATCTGATTATCCCACTCGTTTCCTTCGCCCTTTGTCACGCCGACTCCGGAAACCGGAAGCCAGAGAGGTTCCCAATAAAATACACCCAGACCTTTTCCGTTATTGACTGTCGCAACCGTGTTAAACGTCATTTCGGTCATCAGCCGCTGATTAGCTACAGACGCCGGAAGTCCCGCTAAGTCCGTATCCTTCTGTCCAATCTGATTCTCAGTGGAATCCGCATCGTAATACGTGAACGGATAAGAAGTCTCCGCCACAACAACCTCCTTGCCATAGCGCGCCACAATATTGTTCATATTATTTTTTAACTGCTGCAGCGAACCATGCCAGTATGCATAATAAGACATACCGATCACATCAAAATCCGTCACGCCGTTTTCCATGATTCCGTCAAAGAAATACTGAAACCGGTCCTGATCTCCTCCCTCGGCAAGATGGATCATGATCTTTGTATAGCTTCCCTGCGGCGTCGTATCGCGGACTGCACGGATACCGCTGTTTAACAGTTCTGCAAGCTGCGAGGAATTATCAATATAACCGTCCGGCCAAAGCATGCCGCCGCTGATCTCGTTTCCAATCTGCACCATATCGGGGTAGGCTCCCGCCTCTTTTAAGTCATTTAAGACCTCTGTAGTATAATCATAGACTGCACTAACAAGCTGTGAATAGCTTAAGTTCTGCCATGCCGCCGGCTTTGTCTGGCTTGCAGGATCCGCCCATGAATCGGAATAATGGAAGTCGATCAGCAGCTTCATGCCCGCCGCCTTAATCTTTTTTGCCATCTCGACTGTATGCGCCGGATTGCAGTAATCTCCGGCGTCAAACGATGTAGTCGGATTATTCCACACGCGGAGTCTGACATAATTCACCTGCTTCTGCTCCGCTAAATAACTTAAGATATCCTGAATGGCATTTCCGCTCTCATCATAGAATACTGCTCCGGAATCCAGTACAGCCTCCAAAGATGACAGATCCATTCCTTTGATAAACTCGTTTCCCGATGCCTGTACTTTCTGCGGATACATGATCAACAGGACAAGCATCATCAGGATCATACTCCTTACACTGTTCCATATACGTTTCTTCATAAGCATTCTTCCTTTCTTCTTTGTATTTTGGCAGGGGAAAGGCGAAACACCCTTTTTACCCTGCGGTCAGGCTAAAGTCATCCAATGTTCCCCATCCTCCGGCTTTTCCGTGGATCACGATCCCCACTTTGATTCTCTGTCCCGCGGTAAGCTGAAGTCCTTCCACGACCGGATTCTGCCATACATCCCAGCCCTTGTTGGAAAAATCAACGGAACCGATCACATGCCCGTTCTCGTCTTCCGCAAACAAAGTCATGAACGTTTCCGTGTCGGAGTCACCCTGAGAATATGCGCTAAGCGTATAGCTTCCGGCGCTGCCCGCCGTCACTTCCTGAGACAGCGTGATCGTAAAATCGGAGTCGTTCCAGTAATGAAAGCTGTAATCTCCCGAATGAGGATTCCCCTCGCTGTCGTTTCTGACCGTTCCGGCTCCGGTGCCTTCCCGCGTGACCGTCCAGCCGTTGTCACCGCTCTCAAAGCTTGCGTTTTCAATGAGATTGTTTCCTGACGATGCAGAATTTTCACCTCCTTGCGCCCCATTATCCCTGTTGCCGTTCCCGTCATTTTCCATATCAGGCGTTTCCGCATCCGAAAGCGGCTCACCGGTATAAAACGTAAATTCATCAAGTGTTCCCCAGTCGTCGCTTCCCGCTTCGACAAGGACGCCGATGCGGACGATATCTCCTTCTTCTAACTGCGCTGACACAATGGGATGCTGCCAATTGTCCCATCCCTGATTCTGAAACGGCGTCGACGCGATCACAGTTCCATTCTGATCTGCAATATAAAGCGTCAGCAAAAGCTCCGTATCCCCGACACCCTGCGACCATACCTGCAGGTTGTACTGTCCTGTTTCAGTGACCGCCGCCTGCTGATAAAGATTCATCGAAAAGGCATCGGCATTCCAATACTGAAAACTCCACTTACCGGAATGCGGATAGCTCGAGCTGTCATTCCGGATCTGCCCGGCGCGCTTCTCGTCCACGAGAACCCATCCGGTCGGACCGTCCTCAAAGTCCAGATTGTTGAGACTGTTCTTTTCGATCAGATCGGCACCGAGGGACACCTGAAAATCCAGGACCGTTCCCTTAAACGCCACATGCGTCTCCGTGATCGTCTTCATGGAAGTAAGATCCCATTCCACTTCCACTTCCCTTATACTTCCGTCCTGATACAGGACACGCGCGGTCTCCGGCAGCTCCGCGATCAAATCGTCGCCGGAAGCACTGCGGTCGATCTCCACACCGTCGAACGGATACACATAGAGCGCCACGTCATTGTCAAGGCTCCCCGGCTCGAATGCAAATGCCCTCACGCCGTCTAATGCCCGTCCCTCAAAATCAAACAGCGTCTGATTCTCCCATTCGTTTCCGCTTCCTTTGGATACGCCTGCTCCCTCAACGGCAAGCCATGCCGGTTCCCAATAAAAAATACCCAGACCGCCTTCGCATTCGGCAACGGCGTTCATGATCAGTTCAAGGACGCGCCGCTGGTTCTCCTCACTCGCCTCGAATCCGACACCCTTTAAGTCCGCCTCGGATACCATATTGGACTTGCTGTCCGCATTATCGTTTGTAAAAGGATATGCGGTCTCGGCAAGCACGGTCTGTTTTCCGAATACTTCATAGATATTGTCGATATTTGCTTTCATATCCGCAAATGTACCCTGCCAGTACGGATAGTAAGACAGTCCGACCAAATCATAGTCAGTCACGCCGTTTGCCTCAATCGTCTCAAAGAAGGTCTGCGTCGCACCGACCGAACCGCCCGTCTGCACATGGATCATGATCTGCGTCTGCTGTCCCGCAGGCGTCGTGTCACGGACAGCACGGATACCGCTGTTTAAGAATCTAGCCAGCGTCTCCGGATGCTCCATCGTCCCGTAATCCCAAAGCATGCCGTTTCCGATCTCGTTTCCGATCTGCACCATATCAGGATAGGCGTCCGCTTCAGCCAATGCATTCAGGACTTCTGCCGTATAGTCATAGACTGCGCTCTCGAGTTCTTCGGCGTTCATTTCCTGCCATGCTGCAGGAACGGTCTGGTTTTCCGGGTCCGCCCACCAGTCGGAATAATGAAAATCAAGCAGATAACTGATCCCTGCTTCTTTGATCCGTTTTGCCAGTTCTATCGTATGCTCCAGATTGCAGTAGTCCCCGGCGTCAAACGACGCCGTCGGCTCATTCCATATACGCAGCCGGTAATAATTACAGCCGTTTTCCGCAAGGAAGTCGATCACGTCAACCTCACTGCCGTCAAAGCCGTAGAACGTTCCGCCGTAATCTTCAACGGCTTCAAGTGACGAAATGTCTGCGCCTTTGATGAAATATTTCGAATTATCGGACAGAGTCTGCGCCGTTTCACCGTTCTCCTGTGCGCCGTTTTGTACGGCGCTGCCGTCCTGCGTATCGTCCACCGGTGTTCCGTCCTGTGTGCCGTCCTCTGCCGAAGCTCCTGTCTCGCTGTCCGCCGGTTCTTTGGAGCCTTTCCCGCAGCCCGCAGTTCCGACGATCATTCCGGCGCACAATACCGCTGCCAGCACTTTTTTCATGATTCTGCTCTTCATTCTGACCTCCCCCTGCACCATTGATACATGGATGCCCGCGCCCCGGTCATACAGGCGCACAGGCATCCTCCTCATTATCGCAGCGCACCTTTTGCTGCAGATCTTATACTCGGGCTTCGTTTATTTCAGTGTCAGGGTCATATCGTCGAGCGTCCCCCATCCGTCAGGCTGTCCGTTGATGACAACGCCGACCGTCACGGTCTGCCCCGCCTCCAAAGCAATTTCGATCACCGGCGTCTGCCATACACTCCATCCTGCGTTTGCAAAATCAACGGAATCCAGCACGTTTCCGACGTCATCCTTGATGTAAAGCGTCATAGAAGTCCCCGTCGTGTCGTCTCCCTGAGAATACAGCGTCAATGCATACGTTCCGGCATCACCGATCGTCGCCGTCTGCGCCAGTTCGATCGTAAACGCATCCGCATTCCAATAATGGAAGCTGAACTGGCCCGACTTCGGATAACCGTCGCTGTCATTTCTGGAAATTCCCGCCTCCGTGTTCTCTCTGGTGATCTCCCAGTTATCCAGTCCGAGCTCAAAACTGGAATTCAGCAATACATTTCCGTCAAACTGAATATCCGTCACGGTCGTCTCGCCCGTATTGATATCGGATACCGCAGTCTCGATCTCGGAACGGTAGGTGTCTAACGCCGTCTGCGGCGTCATTTCCCCGTTTGCGATCGCGTCCATCATCGAATTCATGGCATTGTTCAACGTACTGAATCCGTTGATGCAGTTGATCTTGGACAATTCCCTGCTATAAATATAGGTAACATTTTCCATCGTCTCGGAGTCGTCGCACCAGTTCTCCAGCTGATCCTCCAGCAGATTATCCCATTCTTCCTCAGAATCCGCGATATCCGTGAT
Source organism: Lachnospiraceae bacterium (assembly GCA_003979345.1). Taxonomy (GTDB): domain Bacteria; phylum Bacillota; class Clostridia; order Lachnospirales; family Lachnospiraceae; genus DLAJ01. Next base: position 15,519 of record RYVZ01000006.1, on the reverse strand, counting down.
CAGATCATACATAAGCGCTACTTCTTCCGGATTATCCACGCCGTTTAATATGATGCGGCAGCCGTTCTCTTTGCCATAGCAGGAATATTCTTCCGCGGAAGTGCCCTTCGGGAACGGCACCCAGCCCCAGTCATCCGCCATCGCAGTTCCCGTAACAGGACTTAAATACATATAAGAGATCCAGAACTCCTCCAGACACATCATTGAATTGCCATTTACAAATGAAAGGATCAGCGAATCCCACTCATCGACATTCCCGTCGATCGGTCTGTAATCGACCGTCGTCGTAAAGTCCTGATATGCGGTCAGCGCCTCGACGATCCTGCTGTCATTTAGGTCCACGGTCATTCCGGTGTCGGTCTTCGCCGCAATATAGGCTTCGTTGGAATACAGATAGCACCATCCTAAGTCCGCTCTCGCATTGAACCCGTGAATATCGATCGTTCCGTCATTGTCCTTATCCACATTCGCCATCTGCGCGACTTCTTTGAATTTCTCCCAGTTCCACTCGCCGTTCTCGTATAACTCATACAGATCCGGCAGACCGTACTGGTCAAACAGCGTCCGGTTCCAGAAAATGCCGTAGCGGATCTCGGGATCGTTGATGCCAAGCGTATAATTCTTTCCCTTATAGTATCCCGCCTCGACCACATCAGGACGCCATTTATAACTGTCAAAGTCAATGACGCCCAAGTCGCTGATCGGGTAAGCGATGCCGCCGTCGATGAGCGTCGGCAGAACTGTTGTCGTGATCGCATATCCGACATCGCAGACCGGATCTCCCGCAAGCACGCTCGTCGTGTAATCGTCCACATAATCCTCGCCCAGATCCACGAACTCAATCGTACAGTTATAATGCTCTTCCACATAGGCGATCCGCTCGGACAGCGCAGCATTGACCGCATTGGACTGCGGATCCGGCGTCATATCATAATAGGAACCGATCCGGAACACTCTTCCGCCAAAATCATACTCCACACCATCGGTCTGATTATTCCCGTCCGCCGCGTCATTCCCTGCATCATTCGTATCAGCCGATCCCGCCGGATCGGCCGCTCCGGTATCGCCCTCCGTCTGGGAACCGGTCGCGACATCATCCTCATTCCCGCTCCCTTTACCGTCCCCGCCGCCGCAACCCGCAAGGGACAGCACCATTGCCGATGCCAAAAACACCGCTAATGTCTTTTTTCCTAGTAATTCTTTTTTTCTCATATCCTTCCTCCTGTCTGATGATTGATTTTATTATTTATCCAACAATACCGGATCGTTCGATGCCTTCCACAAACGATTTCTGGCAGAACACGTACAGTATAATGAGCGGAATGATCGTTAAAATCGTTCCTGTATGATTGATCATGGACACAAAGCCGGGGCTGATAAAATTCATGGACCCGCCAAAACCCTCATACTGCTGATATGCGTTGACAGCAAGCGAGTTGAGCGCGGTGGACATGACCTTCACCTTATTTAAGTAAAGCGATGTGTAAAAGACATCCGTCCACTGCCATACAAAACCGAACAGGAACACCGTCACCATCATCGGAATCGCGCTTGGCACCATGATCTGCACGAAAGTCCTGAGCTTTCCGCAACCGTCCACAAACGCCGCTTCCTCCAGTTCCTTCGGCATTCCCTTAAAGAACTGCCTCAGCATATAGATGTATAATCCGTTTCTTATCCCCATTGTCGTCATACCCTGAATAAAAAACGGCCAATAGGTATCGATCAAATTGACGCTGCTTCCGGTCAGTGCCTTAAACATGCCGAACACGTCAAAAAACCGATACTTCATAAATAGCGGAAGCATAATGACCTGAGGCGGCACGATCATCGTGACGATCACACAACCAAACAGAATCTTCTTGAACGGGAAACGGAATCTGGCAAATCCGTAAGCAGTCAGCAGACAGGCGGCAAGCTGCACTAGAGAAACGCCGGCCGAGAGCCAAAGCGTCCTGATAAACACCCACCCGTAATCCATGACGGATAACGCCAGCTTGTAATTGTTCCATGTAAAATGTTTGGCGATGTATTTCACGCTCGCATCATACAGATCCTTTTCCTGCATAAAAGAAACACTGATCTTCAGTAAGAGCGGTTGTAAAATCGTAAAACAGATCCCTGCGATAATGACCCCTCTTACGATACTCCAGAGAAGACGCTGCGAACGTGCGAGCGTCATATGCCTGTGCATTCTTTTCTTCTTACTATTCATACTGACCTCCACGATCCCGCTTATACGGAATCTCAAATCCGGATGAGGAATGCCCGTACTTTGGCATCCGGGGTGTGCGGCGTGCTAGCGCTCGTCATAGTAGAACACATGTTTTGAGACCACACTGCCGATCACGATCAGGAGCAGCGCGATACAGACAAAATAGATCCATGCCATAGCGGAACCGAACCCATAGTCAACCTCCGTAAAGATCGTCCGCTTTATTTCGCGCATGATCTCGTTGTTCTCGTTCGTAAAAAGGTCAATGACCGTATATACGCTATTGACGAGGATAAGCGGGCTGATCATCGGGAACGTGATCTTCCAGAAATTCTCCCATTGGGTCGCGCCTTCCATACTCGACGCTTCATACAACGACGGTGAAATGGACTGCAAGCCCGCCAGAAAGATCAAGATCTGAACGCCCGAAGCGACCACAATGTCGTAAAGACCATTGACCGCTCTGGACAAAAGCGAGATCACGCTGCCGGGAAGCGAGGTATACTCCGTCAAAAATCCCATTACGTTCAGATAGGACGACAGCTCTCCCCCGCTCAGATCCGTTGTGGTATTGAGCGTATTGACCAACAGATCCGAATGTTCCAGAGCGATCACGACACCCGACGAAATAATGACCGGCAGAAACATAATACTTCTCGCGATCGTCCTTCCGTGAAATTTCTGATTCAACAGATTTGCCGCAAAAAAACTGAATATCAGTACAAGCGGCACCTGCACCAAAATCTGCCCGATGCCGGAAAGCAGCATGAGGTTAAAATCCGGATCGACCGCAAATGCACGGACATAATGCCCGAATCCGCCATTGGACGTTTTAGTGAGCGTATAGCCCTCCGTTCCCACCTGCATATCGCTGAAACTGAATTTCAGGGATTCCACGATCAACGGCAGGAAAATCAGAAAAAAACCGATCAGAAACGGCAGAATGAACAAAAGCCCGCATACCGCTTCTTTTCCTGTCAAAGAAAGATGCCATTTCCCGTTTCTTTTTTTGAAATAGTTCATATCATGCATCCCCCCTTAAAACGGCAAAGTCCTTTCCGTCGACAAAGATCCCGTCCACCTGTACGGCCTCGCGCGAATAGTTGACGTAGACGGCACTTCCGTCTTCGTACGTTACTTTTACAACATTCGGGGCAATCCGCTCATGAGAACACATCAAAACCCCTGCCAGATACCCGGTCTCCTCGTTGATACGCCGGTAAGTCTCAACCGCACGGTCGATCCATGCCTCATAGTTGACAGAATACAGATCGTCAAAATCGGTCTCCTTCACAATCGAATTGTCCGCATAGATCCATTTGAAATTCAATCCCGCTCCGCACTCAACACTTTTCAACACGGCGGTATCATAATCGTCGGCAAAATTCATCGGGCTTCCCGCATACGGCAGATAACCGTGAATGACCATCTCATAAAACGGGACTTCCTCATCGATGATCATGTAATGATTCGAATACATCGGCACATTGATCAGGTCTTTCGCGTATTCCCATGTATAAGCGTTGGCGTTATCGCCCATCAGCCTCATTTCACTCTCAAGCAGCGTTCCCATCGCCCGCGTATTGCAGCCCTTTGCCATCTGCCGGTCCGTATAATTGCTCTCCAGCAAGTCGGAATAAAGTTCCCACGAAAGCGTCCCCAGATTGACTCCCTGTACCTTCTTTTTTTGTAGTGAGCCGCACAAATCCCCCGTGACTTCCTCCACATAGCAGGGGCTGATCAGACTAGCCAGATTTCCTTCTTTGACACGGCTCGCCAGACCGTATTTTGCGACCCTGATATTCGTATTGTCAAAATATCGCGGCGCGTATTTCATGGCACTGTAACCGTCAAACCACTCGTCCTTATAGGCATATTGCAGATCCACTGTCATATAGAGACCGGCTCCGGTATCCTCTGCATAGTCTCTGAAATCGGAATAATCCATTCCTCCCCCCGAAAGTTTAGAAACGAATTTGCAGGCCGTCGCCGCCGTTCCGTGAAGTCCCCCGTTCATCCATCCGGAATAAACGACATTCAGATTTTGCACGCCTCCGGCGCAGAGCCTCTCCGAAATCTCCTTTGCCTGTGCAAACGTCGTGACCGCCTCGACTGCCGTATACTTGACCCCGAGTATCGTTCTGGCTCTGTCGATCGCTCCGATATACTCCGCATAAAACGGAAGATCGCTCTCCCCATGCCTTTCTTCGAGCACGCCGCGCCCCGTCAGATAGTTCCGGTAAGCCTCCGCCATCCCCGAATAATCCGCCTTCTCTCCGGTCAAAAACAAATAGCGGATCGCCAGATTCCCATCAAACTCAGGTTTAGAGTACATATAATAGCTGTTCGCCCCCACCATATCATCGAGAGACGTTTCTCCGTATTGTAAATAAGAAAACGAGGCATACACATCGTTATAGCCGGTCGTTTTTCCCGAAACCTCGGCATTGATCACGGCGTTGGCATCCCCGTCCTCTATGACCGCGAACACCGCTTTATCCCCGTCTTTGACGCCGAAGACCGGCATTTTGACGGTGTTTCTAGCGTCGATCTGGCTCTCGTAATACGCGGTATAGATCATCGTCCGGTCCTGGCCGTACACCTGCGCGCCATAGGATGAGGCATAAGTTTTTCCGTTGTTAAAGTAAATCAGCGCGCCGCTCCCGTCCGGCACGAACAGATACCCGTCGTCGCTTAAGGAAGCTCCAAAATAGCGAAGCAGGTCGATCCCCAACAGATAATATCCCTCATCGTTGTAAGACACTTCTTCCGGGTCGATCTCGGCGATGAGCGTATCCCCCTCTAACCGATAAGTAAGCGGAATCTGAAACCAGACGCTGTCATTTTCTTCCCTCGCGCCGATATTCTGCTCATCGAAATCAAAATCCTCCTGCGTATATCCCGCCTCTGCAAAATACTCCGCCAGTTCTTCTTTCAAATAATCTTTCACGCCGCCGCGCAGAACATAGAGATCGTTCTCCCTGACCGCGGGGTATTGCGCTGCAAAATCCTCAAGCTCTGCCTCCGTCATCTCTGAAGCTGCATATAAGATATAATTCCGGTTGATCTTGCGTTTCTGGGAATCGGACATCCGCTCCAAAAACTGCTCCATTCGTTCCTGCGTAATGGCTTCCGGCAGAAGAAGAAACGCAGCCGCCTCGCCGATGGTATAGGTCACCCGCACACCGTTTTCTATGTATTCCGTCTCAAACTGTCCCTCCACGATCGAATAATCGTAATTATTCATCGTACTGATCTGTGTATTCTCGTTACTATAGGTAACGACGATCTGAGATTTCAGCATTCTCTGATAATATCCGCTTGAAACCGTATCCAGCTCCGTATCCGCAGGATTGGAAAACCAGACGCTGCCCGGCGCTTTCTCCCGCACGGCGATATCCGTCTCCGTCTCATCGAAATACAGCTCCAGACTTTCACTTTCCGCGACAAGCTTCATGTCCTGTAACGCCTGCGCCTCATAGTCCGCCGTTGTAAGCGCCTCCTGCGTTTCACCCTCCGGCGTCCCGTCTTCCTCCTGCGTTCCGTCCTCCGGCGCCCCGTCTTCTTTCCGCGTTCCGCCCTCCGGAGTCCCGTCTTCCTCCCGCGTTCCGCCCTCCGGCGTCCCGTCTTCCTCCTGCACTGCGGCGTCCGTATCCGGCTCCGCCCATACCGTTATGCCCGATGCTTCCGAGAACAGCAGAATGCCTGAGAGAAGCAATGCCGGGATTCTGTTTTTCTTTTTCATACCAACCTCCTTGCCGCAGCCTGACTACAGCTCAAATAAGGATGAGAAATACTGCATTTCACCGAAAACGCACCTCTTTGTAAATGGTCGAAACAAACACGATGATTTCCGAGATCACATTAAAAAACAACAGTCCGATAAACAGGATGATCCCCATACCCAATATCGTGATCATGCAGGTAAAGATCGTTTTGCCGAGCGAATATTCATGCGTCATCATCGTTCCCATAAAAATGAGAACCGCAGTCCACAAATACGAGAGAAACCCGAAGATTTCGTAAAACGCCCCTTCTTCCGCCGTAAGACAGAAGCTTGCAAACACAAGCGGGAGCCTGATTAAAATGATTGGAAACAGCGCATAACCGATCGCGGTAAAAATGTCGCGTATCCGCCCTTTTCCGTCCATCAGCGAAGTTGTACACCAGTTTGCAACGCACCAAAGCACAAACACGAGCAGCACCGTGATGACATCCACCAAAACATTCACTTCGGAGATTCGGTTGTTGTTAAACAGAAATGCCGTGTTTAACTTTTCCATTCCGAGCGTGAACACCGTCAGCACAACGAATGTCAGGGATGCCGAAAGGCTGCCCCGATTTTCGCGTTTTAAGTCCCAAAACCCGTCCGCCGGATGAAAGATCACATAGAATACATATTTTAATTTTTCTGCATATAGCATCGAACCTCACCTACCCATCTTCTAAAGCGCACGATCCTTCTGATCAGCCAAATGACAAAAAGCAAAACCACGAGCGCAATGACCGCTCCGGTCAAATACGTCTCCATCACTTCCTTCCGATAGTAGGAAAACGCCTTTGAATAATACTTTTTGCTGTTACCGAGTTCAAAGCATTCCATTGCTTCTTTATAATTGCCCTCGGTCAGATAGGTCTTTCCGAGTCCCGTGTATGCAAGCTCACTGTTGGAGTTGAGCTTCAGCACTTCCTGCCACTCCCTTGTGGAGCCCTGCGCATCCCCCATATGATTGAGCCGGATCGCATCTAAAAGATGGCGCCCGTATTCCGTGATCTCAAACACATAAATACTGTTTAACGTATTGTCCAGCACATAGATCCTGCTCTCATCGTCACTGAGTCCGATAGAGACAGGCTTTTGAAAATTGCCCTCGCGGATTCCGTTCCTGCCGAATACAAACAGCGAGATCCCGTCATAGTCATAGGCAAAAATCTTACCGTCCGTCTCATCCAGTATGAAATAGCAGCCATAGTCCGTCGCTGCCACATCCACAAAGGATGAATAATTCCAACCGAACGTGACCCCTTCCAGATCCCCGATGACCGGATATTGTCCCAGACGCCGCAAAATGTCAGTCCCGGTCGGATTAAGCCTTCTGACCGCATCCGCGCCCGCAGCCCGGTCCTCAGCCGACAGGTTGTTGATCGTCGCATAAATGAAACTTTCGTTATCCACAAAGATGTTGCTGTATTCGGTCGGGATGATCGTCTCCATACGATCCTGCTGCGCCTGCGTGGAAAAATAGTTTTTCCAAATATAGGTAAACATGCTGACGCTGACCTGTGTGGCTCCCATGAAGCCCTGAAACTCTCCTTCACTGTTAAATTCGACGAGTCCCATATTGATCCCGTATGCGATCACATAGATCCGTCCGGCGCCGTCCACGACAACTTTGGTCGGCGAATACTCCTGCCCGTCGGAAATGAGCGTCGTGACAGGACGGCCAATCTCGCGTATATAATTTCCGTTTTCGTCATATTCCACAACGCGGCTGTTTCCGGTATCCGCCACATACAGATGCCCCTCTCCGGTCACAAAAATACCCTGCGGGTTTTTCAGCGTGTCTGCCGCGTCCTTCCCGCTGCCGATCTCCTTTAACAGCATACCGTCCATGGAAAGAATCAGAATCCTCGAATTTCCGGTGTCCGCCACATAGAGCCGGTCCTCTGCCACAAACAAGTCCGCCGGATAGCTTAAATTCGTTCCGATCTCCTTTCCCGAAATCATGCCCGCATACAGATAAGAATGCGGCTCCTTTACTTCCTCGCCCCAATAATTGTAGGAATAAGTATCGTACGGCATATCGGCGCGCGATACAGACACGTTTGAAAGGAAGACCACAGCCGACAGCGTGAACGCCGACAAGACCCTTCTTACCAGCATTCTGAAAAGCCGGCAGAAAACGCTTCTTTTTTCGGGTATCCCATACTTTGTTCGAACCATTCCGCCCCTCCTCAATCTTTGATGCCGGAAGACGCCATTGTCTCCACGATATTGCTTTGGCACAGAATAAACAAAACGATCGGAACCGTCATCATGATCACGGTCACCGCCGCCGACACGCCGGCTCTCGAAATTCCGGCTGCCGAAATCTGGCCGAGTGCATAGGGAAGCGTCTTTAATTTTTCACTGTAAATATAGGTCGCGCCCTGCATATTCCACAGATCCTGAAAGCAGAAGATGACAAGCGTTAAGAGCGCCGGTTTTACCTGCGGCAGCGCCACCTTGAAGAACACGGTAAATTCCTTTGCCCCGTCGATCCGCGCCGCCTCTAAAAGCGCGTCGGGAATCTGCTCCATAAACTGTTTCATCAAGAACAGTCCGAGCGGCTTTGCCATCGCCGGAACGATCAGCGAAGCGTAGGTGTCAAGCCATCCGATCTTCGACATGATCAGATAATTCGGGATTGCCGTGACCTGCACCGAAAACATGAGCGCCGTGACGATGACGCCAAAGATTATCTTCGCTCCCGGAAATTTGCGTTTTGCCAGCGCAAACGCGCACATGCTCGCAATCAGAATATGTCCCAGCGTTCCCGCCGCCGTGACAAAGACCGTGTTGAACAGATATCTGGTAAACGGCACCCACGACTCGCTCATGAGCGTAAGCAGATCGGTGAAATTGTCGGTGGTCGGATTCCTGACCAGAAACTTCGGAGGGAACACAAAAAGCTCCTCCAGAGGTTTCAACGAATTGGATACCGACAAAATGATCGGCAGTGCCATGAACAGACCAAGCACGGTCAACACTACAAAACTGACAGCATTGCCGGCCGCGGAATGACTCGCATTTGCTCTTTTTTTATGTTTCAAAATCGCTCTCACCTGAAACCTCCATTCTTGCTGCTGCCGCGACTCAAATCAGATGAAGAATGCCCGTACTCAGAGCGGGCAGACCCGCTCAGGCATTCTTCGAAGAATGACTTAGATTTTCTTAGCAGGCGCACTTTGACTGCTTAGTAAATCTTCATTCTTTTCACACTATTTGCCGACCTTTCCGAGCAGCTTCTGAATCAATTTATTACATGCGATCATCACGACGAACAACAGCGTTGCGATCGCAGACGCATAACCCATTTCCAGCCTTACGCTTCCGTAGTCCACCAGATGGGACACGACGGTATGTACACAGTATTTCACGCTCGGAAACCCCGCAAGCGCCGCAAGCTGATCGTGGATCGCAAACGAGCTTGTGACTGTCATGACCGCGCCGAACAAAAGCTGTTCCTTCATGGACGGCAGTGTGATATACCAAAGCTCCTGAAAGCGGTTTTTGACACCGTCCATATATCCGGCTTCATAGAGCGAGCGGTCCACATTCTGCAGTCCGGCGATAAAAGATAAAAATCCGGTTCCCATGCTCATCCACAGGATCACGACGATCGAGATCTTCATACAGTAGGACGCATCCTCAAACCACAGGATCGGCTCGCTGATCATGCCGAGGCGCATCAGCCACCCGTTTGCAATTCCGTACAGGTCGCTGGAAAAAATAAACTTCCAAATGATATACGCCTGCCCCGATATCGTCGGCGCATAAAACAGCAGCGTCATGAACGCCCGCAGCTTTTTATTTTTGATATCATTGATCATCCATGCGATAAACAATGCCATGAAATAGCCGAGCGGTCCTGTGATGATCGCAAAGACAAACGTGTTTTTTACCGCCGTAAGAAAAATATTGTCCGCAAAAAACAAGTCGATGTAATTGCGCAGTCCGACAAATTTGGGCGGCTCCAACACATTGAAATTCGTAAAGCTCAAGCCCACCGAGATACAGACCGGAATCAGGTAAAACAGTAGAAACAGCACGCAGTACGGCATGATCATGAAATAGGCGGACTTATTTTTTTTGATCTCCGTAAACAAATGTTTCCGTCTGATCTTCGCATAAGCAAAAAGCATCGGCACAAGCGGCTGCTTTTTCTCCTCTCCGCCGTCCTTTTTCAGTCCGCTTCCGTCCTGAGCCCCCGCATCCGGCAGGATCTTTGCCTTTCTTTTTATTCCCGTACCCACACTCATGACGCCCCTCCTACCTTGTCATTAAACCAAACTCGCGCCGTTTGCTCGTAATCTCGTCATTGATCGTGATGACCGTATCCTGCAGAACCTCTCTCGGGTCCTCGTTGTCGTCATACACCGTATAAAATGCATTCTTGATATTGCGCTCGAGATAATAGCTTCCGGGAATCTCCGGGATCGCGCGCACCCATTCAAGCTGCGCTGCAAGCTGCCTGTAATCGGCACTCGCCCACGGCAGATTTCCGAGCGCTTCCAGATTCGCCGTGGCGACGCGCCCTGCGACTCCCAGCACGTTCTCTATCCCGTTTCCGTATTCGGTCTGCGTATCGGCGCTCATCCACCATTTCAGGAACTCCCAGCCCTCCTTCTGCTGATCGCTCGTCGCCATGATGATCGACGCCGTCTCCCATGCGGATACGCTGTGATCGACGTCCCCGTTCTCATCCACATACCCCGGAACGACCGTGAATCCCCACATGCCTTTTATCTCCGGCGCAAAGACCGACAGATAATTATAATTCGTGTAATCCCCGATCGCGAGCGGCATTTCTCCGGTGCGGAACCGGTTCGCAAAGTCATAGGTGATCGGCATCTTATAGTTGGAATAATTGCCCGCCCACTGTTTGAACGCGGCAATCGCTTCCTCCGTGTCCAGCGCGCACGCCGTATCATCATCCGTATAGTAATCCCCTCCGTACTGATACAAAAACATCGCGTAGGAAGTATAATCGGGAAGGATCCCCACATTCATATTGCTTTTCTGGATGACAGCAAGCGCCTCATAAAATTCATCCCATGTCCGCGGTATCCCGATCCCCAGCTCCTTTAAGATATCCGCACGATAAAACATGACATGGAACGACATCGTCTGCGGCAGCGCATAAACGCCGCCGTTGTAAGTAAACTGCGTCAGCGCATCCCCATAAAACCACGACGCCACTTCCTCATAATCCTCAAACTGCGTCAGATCGACCGCCGCATTGCGGAGCGCGTAATTGACCGGTTCCTTTCCCGCCACATTCAGCGCTACGTCGGGACCCTCGCCCGCAAGCGTCGCCGAAAGCAGCACATCCTTATTCACAAGCTTAACGTTGACGGGAATCCCTGTCTGCGGGACAAAATAGTTATCCACAAGATCCTTGATGACCATCGCCTGATCCCGTCCGCCGCCCGACTGACTCGTAATCGCGGTACTGTCCGCAAGGATCCAAACGTCCAGCGCTTCCCCGCCGTATACATTGCCGATGCTGTCATAATCTTCCACGAAGCTTGCGGCAAACTTCTTGATTTCAAAGATCAGCGAGGCAAAAAATCCTGCCTTTGCGCGCGGCAGCTTCTCTCCCGGCTGCTGCACGATCAGATAATCGATCTCCAGCGGCTGTTCCTTCATCGACAGCTCCCAGGAGCTTAACGCAACGATATTCTCCTTGAACGCCGACCACTGCTTTGCGATCCGTTTCGGATTCCCGGTCATGATCCGAAGCTGATTGGCCAGATTTTGGATCGTGGCGGTCTGACTTCCCTTAGAGCCCTCCGAGTACGCCTTAATCTTTTCTTCCAACACCTGAACGACCGCATACTGCTGTTCCAGGATCTCCAGCGCTTCCGGTACTTTTAAGTCAAGCTGATAATCGCGCATCGTATCCGGCGAAGTGCCGATGACCATCAAAAGCTGACGGTACGCCGTGTTGAGCTGTGTCACGCACTCATCCGCCATGCGGAGGATCTCCGCGAGTTCCTCATCAAGCGATACCATAAGCGTCAGCGTATGTCTTCCCTGCGTCAGGTAAAATTCATAGGCCTCCTGTCCGTCTCCGAGCGCTGCGATCTTCCACGAATTATTGTAATAAAACTGTAACTGCGCCGCTTCCTCAAACGGGATCTCCCCGTCAATGTAGAGCGACCGCACGACCGTGACGCCCTGATTTTTATTCTGCCGGTACTTGACGGCAATTTCATAAAGTCCGTCTTCCGGTACTTCAACCTCCCAGGTGATCCATCTGCCGTTTAAGCTCCAGTTCGTCCCTCCGATCGTATTTAAGCGCGTCTTCGCCGCATTCTGCGGCTCCGTGATTGGGGAACTCCTGTCCGTGATCGGATAGAGCGTGGAATGCGATTTATACAATGCATCCTCCGCCTGAATCCTGACCGGCTCCGTCTCCGCCAAAGCATATCCCGCCTGCGCGTTCGCATTCTGATATGCTTCATAGGATACCGCGCGCTCTTCCTGCTCCAAAATGATCTGTCCGATGATGACCGGCTCCTGCGTCGAATCAAAAGTCAGCGTATTTGTGCCTTTTTCAAACCAGAAGTACAGCGGTTCCTGATAAAACCCTTCACTGTCCCTGCAATATGCCGAGATCCAGGACGGCGCCTCCTCCTGCTTCGGCCTGACGTCGTTATTTCTTGCGTCCCTCGTGATCTCGTCCGCATCCTGCCAGATTCTTGTAAATTCGAGATATTGCGCCTCGTCATAGGGAATTTGCCCGTTGAGCGTTACCGATCTGCCGATATCATTATTTTTTCCCGCAACCGGATAATAGACCAGTTTCATCTGATAGAATCCGGCCTGTTCCACCGCAACTTCATAGGTGACGCTGCCTTCCTCAAGCGTCATGACGCAGGCGTTGCCGATCCCCTCATAATCCTCAAGATAAGTAAATCCTTCCGACGCCCCGGTAAAATCGCCGCCGTTTACAACGATCCGCTCGTCCGGATACACCGCTTCGTGCCCGCTTCTGTAACGCTCATAGGAACCGCTTTCGCTGACAATGTCTAAAAGCGACTCATAGTCAATTTCCTCACTCCGGCGCTGTGCCCTGCTCTCAAAAGACGCGGTCAAAGTGACAGAGGCTGTCATTGCCGCAGCCATGAGCATTCCGAATATTCGTTTTGCTTTTCTTTGTGCGCTGCCTTTTTTCATTCCTTTACCCCTTTGCGTGCTTCAGCGCGCATACCAATCCATAGTTGAACGTTTACCGACTTTATATACCCTTCGCCGCTTCGTTTTCCCGAAGCACTACGCTTTGAATGATTTTCTGCTTCAAAGCTCAAACGCGTGCAGACTGTCGAGCGCCCTGCCGTTTTTGTCAAACATCGCCTGATTTTCCCACTCATTTCCGCTTCCCTTTTCCACGCCTGCGCCTTTTACGCAGTACCAGACAGGCTCCCAGTAAAAAACGCCGTACCCGTTCTCTTCTTTTTTCACGAGACGAATAATCTCCTCCGTCACCCTGCGCTGGTTGGCGACGGAAGCCTTAAGTCCGGTCGTCTCTACGGTGAGTTCCGAACTGACCACGTTCGGCATATCGTCGCTCGAATCATCCGTATACGGGAACGCTGTCTCGACAACGACGACCGGTTTTTTATAACACCGCGCCAGATTTCTCATATTTTCCTGCAGCTTTTCATAGCCGCCGGCCCAGTATGGATAATAAGACAATCCAATCACATCATAATCCGTGACGCCGTGTTTCTGTAATTCCGCGAAGAATCGTCCTGTTCTTTGCGCATCCCCGCCGCACTCCAGATGGATCATCACTTCCGTCTTTCGTCCGTTACGCTGCATATCTCTCACCGCCCGGATTCCCTGATTCAAAAACAATGCAATGTTTTCGGGATGCTCCAGCGTCCCGTAATCCCACAGCAACCCGCAGCCGATCTCATTCCCGATCTGCACGATATCCGGATAAGCGCCCGCGGCATCAAGTTCTTTGAGAACCTTTCCGGTGAACGCGTACACGCTTTGCGCCACTTCGTCCTTCCCCTGTCCGTTCCAGTCCGCCGGCATCGTCTGTTTTTTCCAGTCCGCCCAAAAATCGCTGTAGTGAAAGTTAAGAAGCAGTTTCAGTCCCGCCTCTTTGATTCTTTTTGCCATGACCAGCGTTCCCGCCAGATCACAGTAATCCCCCCTGTCAAAAGACCGCTCGGGGCGGTTGAAGATCCGGAGCCTGATACAGTTGACCCCGTGCGCTTTCAAGATGCTGATCGCATCCTTTTTCGTTCCGTCAAGGTCAAAGTATTCCGCCCCCTGATCTTCCATTGCCTGCAGCGACGATATATCTGCACCCATCAAAAATTCCATATGTATCCTCCATTCCGGCCTTAAGAAGTTTTCCGCACTTCCCCGCATGGCAGCGTCGTTCTTCTACATTTTTGTCGATTCCTTGATCAGGATCTTGTAGCCCAACATTTTTTTCTTTTCACAAGGCTCTCCGTTCAACAGACTGACGAGCATTTCCCCCGCCAGATTTCCCAGTTTGCGGATGTCAAAATCAAGGCTTGTAATAAAAGAGTTGGTTTCCTCAAGCAGCATACTGTTATAAAAGGAGGCGACGCGGATATCCCGCGGCACCACGATCCCGAGTTGTCTGAAATAATCGAGCACCGTCAGGCAAATTCCGTCATCCCCGCAAATAACGCATTCCACCTGCTCCTTCAAAATGTCCCTGACGGATTTTTCAAGCACGTTAATATCCGCCGCATCCTCCACGATCAGGTCATACTCGATCGGAAGATCATTTTCCCTGATCGCGTCAAGATATCCGTTCAGGCGGTCTTTCGATACCGTCAGCCGTAAGTCGGCGCAAAACAGCGCCATTTTGCGGATCCCCTTTTTTAACAGAATGTCCGTTAGTTCATGGCAGCCTCCCCGCTGATCGACATCGACCTGATAGACCTCATCGTCTGCGATGGAGCCTGTAACGACAAACGGAACACCTTTCTCTTTCAAAAAGCGGATGTCCTGACAATCATCCAATATCCGCGTTAAGACGACCCCGTCCACCTTATGCTTTTTGATCACATTTCTGAGCGCACCAATATCCCCGCTCCGCGTCCTGACGATCAGCACATGATATCCGCTGACATAGAAAAAATCATAAAGCGCCATCAGGATCTTTGTGAAAAACGGAAGCTGCGCGTACTCATCTTCCCCCGGAAGCACCACTGCAATGTTCATGCTCTTTCTGTCCCCGTATTTCGCCCCGCGGCTCCTCGGCACGATTCGGTTTTCTTGGATATAATTCAGGATTTTCTCTCTCGTTTCCCCGCCGACTCTCCCGTTGCCGGAAAGCGCTCTGGAAACAGTGGACGGTGAGACCCCTAGATTCCGTGCTATTTCAAGAACAGGGACTTCTCTTTTTTCTGCCATACGGACCCCCCTGTATAGAGATTTCACAATTACATGAACAACAATCTGTTTGCGCAATTGTGCAATTATTTTAAAATAAAATCAAAGATTTTATTATAAATTCATAGGTTTTTGCCTGATTCTATTATAT
>RYVZ01000053.1 GCA_003979345.1 Lachnospiraceae bacterium | reverse complement strand
AGATGTGTATAAGAGACAGTATATCATTTTCAGGGAAACAATATATACAGTTCACAGTATGTCAAATCAATTGGCAGTAAGGGATATGATAGTATTGATGAAGGAGTAACAAATATCATAAAAGAAAAGTATGGGGAGGAGGAATATGAGGAACTGTACCGCGTATTTGACGAAAATTATATTTGGGTTTTTGAAAAGAGCAATGGCAGAGTCATGGAATTAGAATTTTACGAAGAAGACAGTAAATATTTTTATTCGGGGAGCACTGTACTAATCTATGACAGTACGATTTCTACTTCAGAATATAATGATATAGAGACAATAAGGGCGGATGTTACACACAGTATATTCTCAGGAATGAAAAAGGAAGACATCACATATCCGGTATGGGGAGTTTCAGGATACAGTGAAATGGAAAATGTTTCGATCAATCATGTCAAGACTGATTTTGTAGAAAAACTTGTGGATAGTAATGGAAGTGAATATTATTTCTGGATAATTATGAATATAGGTGAGATAGAAAATGTAGAAGATATTGAAACAATTGAAATTAGTGGAATTTAGAATAGGTCTGTACTTGCAACACTATCCCATCTGTTATAAACTGTAGAAGTAAGACAGGGAATCAGAGGGGGAAAGATCATGGGAAAGACAGAGGGAGAAATCGTGTTCGGGGAGCAGGACGAGCGCCTGTTTAAGCAATATTGTGAGACTCTGCGGATTCTGAATGAAAGTACAGACGATTATCTTTATATTGCGAAGCTGGATACCGGGCGCTTTTATTATTGGGGAAATATTGCAGAGCGCTATCCGCTGCCGAAAGACCCGAAAGACGGATACAGTATTGATGAATATTCCAAAGTCGTGTATGACCGCGATGCCGCCGCGCTGGAGCAGGATATTCGTTATGTTTTAGAAGGCGTGCAGGATGTGCACGATATGGAGTACCGCCTTGTTGACCGCGAAGGAAATCAGGTGTGGATCAGCTGCCGCGGAAAAGTCGTTTATGACGATCAGGGAAGACGTCTTTTTATGATGGGGCGTATTTCTGATACGGTATTGCTTGGTAAGACGGATTCCTTGACGGCGCTTTTTAATAGTGCAAAGTTTTTGGAGGATTTTGAAGACACGCTTCGCAAAGAAAAGAGCGGGACGCTTTTGGTCTTGGGCGTGGATAATTTTAAGAATATCAATAAAAAATACGGCAGGGCGCATGGCAACCGTGTTCTGAAAAACGTGACGCAGATCATGGAAGACTGTGTGGATGATAAATTTCGTATTTACCGTCTTGACGGCGATCATTTTGCGGTTAATTTCATCGGGTACAGGCAGGAAATGGTTCTGTCCGTTTATGAAAGCATCCGCAGACAGCTCGGTGAGGGATGTACGTTTTCCGCGGGCGCAGTCAGCTATCCGCTGACCGATGTCCATGACGCGAATACCATTTATATGTACGCGGAAAGTGCGCTTGACCGTGCGAAAAAAGCAGGGAAAAATCAACTGGTCTTTTTCTCTGTCGAAGATTATACGAAACAATTGTATATAATCGATCTTGCGGACGAGATGCGCCGCAGTATCCAAAACCACTGTGAAGGCTTTTTCTTATGTTACCAGCCGCAGATCGCTACGCAGACGATGGAGGTCGTCGGCGCAGAGGCGCTGCTCCGTTACCGTTCGGCTTATCATGGTGTGGTTTCTCCGAATGTATTTATCAATATATTAGAGCAGAACGGTATGATCGTTCCGGTTGGAAACTGGGTACTGGAGGAGGCAATGCGCCAGTGTAAGGAATGGCGCAAGTGTAACCCAAAGTTTACGATGAGCATCAATCTCTCCTATGTGCAGTTACAGCAGAAAGAGTTAAGCGATACGATCTATGAACTGCTTGACCGGCTAAAGCTGCCAGGAGACGCTGTGATCATGGAGCTGACGGAGAGTATGCAGCTTCATGATTTTACGAATTTTAATCAACTGTTTTATCAGTGGGGAAGGCGCGGGATACAGGTTTCTGTTGATGATTTCGGGACCGGTTATTCGGGTTTAAGTTATTTGAAAAGTCTTGCGGTGGATGAGGTAAAGATCGACAGAAGCTTCATTGACAGCATTCAATTAAGTGCATATAATTACAGACTGCTTCAAAATGTACTTGAACTTGCGCACAGCGTCCAGATCCGCGTCTGCTGTGAAGGCGTTGAGACGATCGACGAACTGCGGGTGCTGGAAGGACTTATGCCGGAGCTGATGCAGGGATACTATTTCAGTAAGCCTGTGTCTGCAGAGGAATTTGAACGACGTTATCTTTATGATAATAAGGAGCAGGAGGATTGGAAAAAGAGCTTGCGGCTCCTATCCGAAGACCCGGACGGGACAAAAGGACGGGAGTGGCATGCGGAAGGCTGTCTCGAAAATGAGTATAAGGCGGTTTTGGATCAGCTTGAGGAGGTCATTCACATTAGCGATGTGGATACATATGAACTGTATTATATGAATACTGCGGCAAAGCGGTTTACGGGGGTAAATGATTATGAGGGGAAGAAATGTTACCGGGTATGCCGTAAAACCGACGAACCTTGCGAGAAATGTAATAACCAGCTGCTGAATGCGGAGAAATTTGTGACTGCTGACTGGGGTGATACGACTCCGGGAGTGAAGATGCTCCTCAGGGATAAACTGATTCACTGGAACGGAAAAACGGCACGTCTTGAAGTCGCCTACGATCTTTCCGCGGCAGGACAGATGCAGGCGAAGCTGGAAGAACGTCTGGAGACCGGAGAGCAGGCCTGGATTAGTGTGGCAGCGCTGACAGAACCGGAGGACTTTGAATCGGCGGTACAAAATTATCTGTATGAGACCGGAGAATTTTATAAAGCGGACCGTTGTTATCTGTTTTTATATTCCGAAAGCAGCCGCACCTGGTGCAATCTGTATGAATGGTGCGAGAATCAGATTGAGAGCAAACAGGCGGATTTGTTGTCCATCCCGGAGGAGCTGACAGAGCCGTGGATGGATAATTTTGAGGCAGGCAGGGCTGTAGTGGTTCCTGATATCAATGTTTATAAGGAGGCGGCGCCGGATACATGGAAGGTGCTGGAGGCACAAAATATACGGAGGCTGATTGAAGTACCGATCCTGCAGGACGGCAGGGTACTTGGTTTTGTCGGTGTCGATAACCCGAAAAGAGTTTCGTATAATGAAGAACTTTTAGTGCGTACAGTACCGGTGCTTGGAAATCTTTTGGTCCGCAGAGGCATGATGACGGGGAGCGCAAAAGAGGAAGTGATCTCTGAAACACTCAATATTATCCGTGAGGCAGATATTCTAAGGGATATGCGGATCGGTATGTGGATGATCGAGATGAATACGAATACGGGAAGCAGCCGCATGTATGTCGACAGAGGCATGAGAAAGCTTCTCGGCGTGGAAGAGAATGTAAGCAGTGAGAGCTGTTATGAGCATTGGCATGGCAATATTGCCGAAGGCTATCAGGGTTATGTCGGGGACGCCGTACGCGATATGATGCTGACGGGCAAGATCGTAGAACTCGAATATCCCTGGTGCCATCCGGTATTGGGTGAGGTTCCGGTGCGTTGTGTCGGGCGGCTGAGCAAGGAGAAGGACGGCATCTATACATACAAGGGATATCACCTGATCACCAAAGATATGTTATATAAGCATTTGCCGAGAGGGGAAGCCATCAAGCGCCAGTATGTGCGGAAGGAGGACTTCTATCAGGCGATTCTTTCCGAGACAAGCGCATATGCCGAAGTCGATATGGATACCGGAATGATGCTTTCGGGCGGAGGATTGTGGGAAAAATACTTAACGATCGGGAGGCAGCAGCATCTGACGTTCCAGCGCCTTCAGGATCTGTACGCACGGGAAGTTGTGGCGGTGGACGATTATAAAGAGTATTCCCGTCATATCAGTGTGGATTATGTCCGCCAGTCCTATGAAGATAAAAAAGAGACGATCAATCTGCAGTTCCGTAGAAAGAACGGGGATGACTATCATTGGATGGAACTGTTCGTGCATGCGTTTCAGGAGCCGGAAACAAGCAAGATGTATGCGCTGTATTATCTGAAGGATATTAACGATAAAAAGATAAGACAGATTGAGAACGAGCGTGCCGCAACAAGGGATCCGCTCACAAATGTCCTAAACCGGAAAGTATTTGAAGAAAAAACGATCCAGTATATGGAAGAGGATGCCAGAGCGGGTGAGTCCTGTGCATTTCTGATCCTGGATATTGACGATTTTAAGGATTTTAATGATAAATACGGTCATCAGGGCGGAGATGACGTCCTATGCGCATTTGTGGATATTTTACGCGAAACATTCCGGCGGACGGATTATATCGGACGGTTCGGCGGCGATGAGTTTGTCGTCTTTCTCAAAAATTATGTATCAAGGGGGATTTTGGATCAAAGGCTGGACGAATTTCAGAAAAAGCTGGCGGGGCACAGACCACAGCCTATTTATTGCAGCATTGGTATTGCCATCATGTGCAGGGAAACCTTTGATTATGAGCAATGTCTCGGAAAAGCCGATGAGGCTCTTTATGAAAGCAAAAATTCCGGAAAGAACAGGTATTCTTACCGGAATGTGGATGGCAGTGATCTATAAGACTGTCCGGAAGACACGAAATGCGGGATGCCGCCGGGCGGGCAATAAATTCAAAAAGGAGGAAGGAAATGGAGCAGGCAAAATTGAGGGAATTGATTTCGCAGATGACGTTGGAGGAAAAAGCCGGAATGTGTTCGGGTCAGGATTTTTGGCATACCAAGGCGGTAGAACGTCTGGGTATTCCGGCGTATATGGTCAGCGACGGACCGCACGGACTGCGCAAGCAGGATGAGGAAGCCGACCATCTCGGTGTAAATGACAGTATCAAAGCGGTTTGTTTTCCCACTGCATGTGCGACAAGCGCGTCCTTTGACAGAGAGCTGCTAAAAGAAATGGGAGAAGCACTCGGAAAAGAGTGTCAGGCAGTCGGCGTCGGTACGATCTTAGGTCCGGCGGCGAATATCAAGCGTTCTCCTCTCTGTGGACGGAATTTTGAGTATTTCAGCGAAGACCCCTATCTGGCAACTGAGATTGCCGGTGCGCATATTGAAGGCGTGCAGAGCCAGAATGTGGGTACGAGCTTAAAGCATTATCTGGCGAATAATCAGGAGTACCGCCGGCTGACAAGCAGTTCGGAGATCGATGAGAGAACGTTGCGTGAGATCTATCTTGCGGCATTCGAAGGTGCAGTCAAAAAACAGAAGCCATGGACCGTGATGTGTTCTTATAACCGTGTAAACGGGCTGCATGTTGCTGACAGCAGAGAGTTTTTAACGGATATTCTGCGGGATGAATGGGGATTCGACGGTTATGTGATGAGCGACTGGGGAGCGGTCAACGATCGTGTGAAAGGTCTTGAAGCAGGGCTTGAGCTGGAAATGCCCGCTTCAAGAGGTGAGAACGATAAGCTGATCGTGGAGGCAGTCAAAAACGGGACACTGGATGAGCGCGTACTTGATCAGGCGGTGGAGCGGATACTGAATATCGTGTACCGCTATACCGAGCAGGCACAGCCGGATACGGTCTGGAATATGAATGCCGATCATGAACTGAGCCGTAAGATCGAGGAAGAATGTATTGTTCTTTTGAAGAATGAGCAGATATTACCGTTGCAGAACCGCGGCAGTATTGCATTTATCGGGAAATATGCCGAAAAGCCGCGTTTTCAGGGGGGCGGCAGTTCCCATATCAATTGTTTTAAGGTTGAGAGCGCAATGGATGCGGTCAATAATCCGGCCTATGGCATTAAGGCAAATATCAGCTATACGCAGGGTTATGAAGATGAGAGAGATGAGATCGATAAAGAGCTTGTCCGCAAGGCGGTGGTTGCCGCTTCGCAGGCAGAGACGGCGGTGATCTTTGCGGGACTTCCGGATAATTTTGAGTCCGAGGGATATGATAGAAAACATATGTCCATGCCGCAATGTCAGAACTATCTGATCAGTGAGGTGGCGAAGGTACAGCCCAATACGGTCGTGGTGCTGCACAATGGCTCTCCGGTTGAGATGCCGTGGATCAATGAGGTCAAGGCAGTCGTGGAAGTCTATCTGGGCGGGCAGGCGGTCGGCGGCGCTGCGGTCAACGTGCTCTTTGGAAAAGTAAATCCGAGCGGCAAGCTTGCGGAGACCTTCCCGTTGAGGGTGCAGGATAATCCGTCCTGGCTGAACTTCCCGGGCGAGAAAAACAGAGTACAGTATCGTGAGGGCATTTTTGTCGGCTACCGTTATTACGATAAGCGGGAGATGGATGTGCTGTTTCCGTTTGGACATGGCTTGAGCTATACGACGTTTTCTTACAGCAATCTGCGCATCAGTGCTAAAAGCATAAAGGATACGGATACGCTGACAGTCAGCGCCGATATTAAAAATACGGGAAAAACGGCGGGAAAAGAAATAGTGCAGCTTTATGTGCGCAATCCGCAGGGCGCTGCGAATCGTCCGGTCAGAGAACTACGCGGATTTACGAAGGTGTTCTTAAAACCCGGACAGACAAAGACCGTGACCTTTGAGCTGGAGAAGCGGGCATTTTCTTATTTTAATACGGAAATTCATGACTGGTATGCAGAGAGCGGCGTCTACGGGATCGAAATTGCCGCTTCCTCGCGTGATATCCGGCTTACGGAGACTGTTGCCGTGGAATCCACGACCAGACTTCCGTTTATGGTCGATTTTAACACAACATTAGATGAACTGTTGGAGCATCCTGAAATCCGGGAGATTATGGATCCTCTGTTAAAGAATTATATGCCTCAGATCGTAAATGCGGAGGAAAGCGTATCGGAGGACGACGGCTTTTCCGCAGAAGCCGGATGGGTTTCGCGCGACGCGAAAGAATCGGAAAAAGAGAAATCTGCGGCGGAGGAAGCGATCAACGAAGAAATGCAGAAATCCATGATGGAGCAGACGCCGATCCGCGGAAATCTAAGCTTTGGCGACGGCAGTCTGACGAGGCAGATGCTTGCGGAGATGATCGATGAGGCAAACGCTGCATTAAAAAAGTGATCTGTGAAAGATGGCTGGTCAGGCAGAAGCCGCATGGAAAGCAGTGAGGGCTGCGTCATAGAATGACAAGACCGGAAATGCGGTAAAAGAAAAAGCGGAAAAGGTAAAGACAGAAAAGAGAAAAGCCAGCAAAAGAAGAAAAAGCACTAAACATAAAAGAAGATAACAGAAAAAAATAGAATGGAAGACAGCGTCTGACAAAGCAAATACTTACAGTCAGGCGTTGTTTTTTACATTTTAACCGGCGGTCGAAGCAAAAAGTTTCCTATAAGTTGATTTGATTTCTCAATGTATCGCATAGCTCGCTTGTTTTTTTACCATATACGGAGGATAATATTCAAAAAGGAGGAATCCTGATGAATGCAAATCAATGTAAGATTGGAGAGAATATCTTAAGGCTGCGCCGTGAAAGAAAGATCCGACAGGAAGAGCTTGCGGATTTTGTCGGTGTGACGAAGGCATCTGTTTCTAAATGGGAGAATGGGCAGACCATGCCGGATATTACGCTCCTGTCGCTTTTGGCATCGTTTTTTGATATCCGCATCGACGAGTTGATCGGTTATGAACCGCAGCTGTCCAGACAGCAGATTCAAAAGATCTATCAGGAGTTATCCGCGAAATTTGGCAAATGCCTGTTTCGTGAGGTCATGGAGGAGAGCTATGAGTATGTAAAGCGTTATTATTCCTGCTATCCTCTTTTGCTTCAGATCGGATTACTCTGGCTCAATCACTATATGCTGGCTGATGATGAGAAAGCGCAGACAAAGATCCTGGAGGCAGCGGCGGAGTTATGCCTGCGTGTGGAGAGTGCCGGAAAGGACGTGGCGCTGTGCAGTGACGCGGCAGCAATACGGGCGTTCATTTGCCTTTTGCTTGGCAGGGCGGATGAAGTTGTGGAGCTTTTGGAAGAGGCGAACAGTCTTGTGAGGCTGATGACTCAGACGGATACGATTCTGACGCAGGCGTACAGGATGAAAGGGGAGGACGCGAAGGCGGACAGCTATACCCAGTGTTGTATGTATTGTCATATTTTTTCGCTTGTTGCAAACGCGGGACAGTATTTATCGGTGCATATGAGAGAGCTGCCGGTCGTCACAGAGACAGTATCACGCGTGGAGCAGATCGGTCATGCGTACGGGCTTACAAAACTGAATCCGAATGGCATGGCGCAGTTTGCGTATCAGGCGGCGGTGTCTTTTGCGTCCTGCGGGGAAAAGGAGTCCGCGCTTGTGCAGCTTTGCCGCTATGCAGATTGTATTACGGAGCTAATGTCCGGAAAAGAGCTTGCCCTTCACGGGGATTCGTATTTCAACCGGATGGAGGAGTGGTTTGAGCGGCTAGACGCAGGACCTTATCCTCCGCGCAGCCGAAAAACTGTCGTGGAAAGTCTTCCGCAGACACTGATGCATCCCGCGTTTGCGGCGCTGCAGGGGAATCCTTCGTTTGAACGGATAAAAGAGAGACTGACCGGAATTGCCGGAGAATAGGCGGTCGGGCTGTGTTTGACTGAAATGTGTCGATATAAAGGAAGCTGAAATACAAAGAAGCTGTCCGTGGGGAGGAGAAAGAGTTATGGAGCTGAAAGAAATATTGCCGTTTTTGATTCCGCTGATTGTCATGCAGTTTGCGCTGCTGGCGTATACGCTGTACCATGTGCTGACACATAAGACGTATAAGAGGGGAAGCCGCACGCTGTGGCTCATCGTCGTGATCGCGGGAATGGAATTTATCGGACCGGTCTTATATTTTATATTTGGAAGAGAGGATGTAGGATGAATGTTCTGACATTATCCCATATAAAAAAATCATTCGGCGCAGACGAAGTACTGCGCAATGTAGATTTTTCGGTACCCGAACATTCGGTGTATGGGTTTATCGGCTTAAACGGGGCGGGTAAAACGACGACCATGAAATGTGTGCTCGGTTTATTAAAGCCGGATAGCGGCGAAGTGCGCGTGAAAGATAAGACGGTTGTATACGGCGAGAACAGAACGAACCGCTATATCGGGTATCTGCCGGATGTGCCGGAGTTTTACGGTTTTATGACGCCAGCGGAATATCTTGCCCTGTGCGGTGAGGTCACCGGTATGCGCCGGGATGAGATCAGGAAGAGATCTGCCGAAATGCTGGAACTGGTCGGGCTTGGAGGCGTGAATAAGAGGATCAAAGGTTTCTCGCGCGGAATGAAACAGCGGCTTGGGATCGCACAGGCGCTGTTGAACAGCCCTGACCTGTTGATCTGCGACGAGCCGACTTCGGCGCTTGATCCGGTCGGCAGAAAAGAAATTTTGGAGGTCCTGCAGGCGGTAAAAGAGCGGACGACGGTTATTTTTTCTACGCATATTTTATCCGACGTCGAGCGCATCTGCGACCGTATCGCTTTTTTGCATGACGGAGTAATCGCACTGGAGGGAACGCTTGAAGAGGTACGGGCAAAGAGAAAAAGCCGGGGAGTTGAACTGGAGTTTGTGTCTGCGGATGAGGCACAGCGCTTTTTGCATAGCTTCGGCAGCGGGAAAAGGCAGGAAGGTCAGAAAGTGCTGTTGGAAGGTCAGGCGGCAGAAGACCAAAAGGCATTATTGCAATGTCTGTCATGCGGTGATTTTATCATAGAGCGCATGGAGCGTTTAGAGCCTACACTGGAGGATCTTTTTATGGAGGCGGCAGGCAGATGAAGGACAGGGAACGCGGCGAAGAACTTTGGCTGATTGGAGGGAGCGCGTACAGATGAGACAGTGGACGGCATTTATTAAAAAAGAAGGTATGGAATTGATCCGGTCGGGGCGGCTGATACTGCTTTTGTTGCTATTTAGTTTGTTTGGC
>RYVZ01000028.1:5404-45966 GCA_003979345.1 Lachnospiraceae bacterium | reverse complement strand
CCGTGATCGCCCACCAAATACCATCCACGCCAAACAATAGCGGCAGTAGCAATACCGCCCCCGTCTGGAACACAAGCGTTCTCAGAAAAGAGATTGCCGCCGAAACTGCACCGTTATTTAACGCGGTAAAATAACCGGAAACAAAAATATTAAATCCGGCAAGCAGAAATGAGAACGAAAACAGTACAAATGCATGTCTTGTCAGCTCATACAGCCCGGCGTCATACCCTACAAATAATTTCGCGAGCGGTGCCGCAAGCAGTATTGCAAGCCCAGTCAGCGCAACACCGCTTCCGCACATCAAAATGGCTCCCTTCTTTAGCATATTTTTCATCTCTGCGCGGTTCTGTCTGCCGAAATGATAGCCGACGATCGGCGCGCTTCCGATCGAATATCCGATGAAGATTGCAATAAAGATAAATTGAACATACATCAAAACTCCGTAGGCGGAAACGCCGTCCTCTCCAACATAACTCATCAATTGAAAATTGTAAACCATGCTGACGATCGAAGTAGAAAGATTGCTCATCAACTCTGAAGACCCGTTCGCGCACGCCCGCAAGATCGGTCCTGCTTCGCACTTCGTCCTGACCAGCCGCAGCAGACTTCCATTCGGAAACATAAAATAAAACAGCGGGATCAAGCCACCCACACACTGGCTGATTCCGGTTGCCAATGCCGCACCCGCGGTCTTCCATCCAAAGCCCGCTATAAAAAGTGCATCCAACGCCGCATTGGTAAGTCCCGCCGCCACGGTTGACGCAAGCCCCAGCTTTGGTTTCTCTGCAGCAACTAAAAAGCTCTGGAACACATTTTGCAGCATGAACGCTGTCGTAAAACAGATCACGATCCGCCCATACAACACACAGTCTTCGATCATATCCGGTGTCGCACCGAGCAGATGCGAAACAGGACGCATGAATATTACGCCGATCACGGAAAGGAACACTCCCAGAGCAATCGTTACGTAGACCAGCATGGAAAAATAGCGGTTCGCTCTCTTAGAGTCCCCCTCGCCAAGCACCCTTGCGACCAGCGCCGTCCCGCCGGTTCCGATCATAAACCCCATGCCGCCGAGTATCATGATAAACGGCATGATCAGATTGATTGCGGCAAATGCCGTCTTGCCCGCAAAATTAGATACAAACAGTCCGTCCACCACGCCATAAATGGAAGTAAATACCATCATGACAACGGACGGAAACACAAACCGCAATAATTTAGAATAAGTAAAATGATCCGATAATTGAATTTTCATTAAATCTAATCTGCCTTTCCGCAATCCTTTCATCCCGCTATCCCGACTGTTATGCCTCCGCTTTACAAAACCTCATATTAAAATAGCAAACACCCGTTTCATAATCTTAAATCTTAAAATTCAAAACAAAATGCCAACCTCATCATCTTATATCCAAAAAGAATCATCCATCCTATCCCAAAATTCAAAAAGGCCCGGTTAAACCACGAGAAAACTTCTCGCGCCTAACCGGGCTCACCCGACATCTTGTAAATCGACATGGAACAATATAAGTTTGCGTAGTCTCTGCATCAATCAGAAACCTGCCGCACAATAAAGTTCCTACGCTACGGCGTACTGTCCTCCGATGAACTATTCTGTTTTTCTATCACCTTTTTCCGCGCCATGCGGACTCTCACAACAACCTCCGCACCGACTGCAAACAAAAAGAGAATCATACCTAAAAGCTGGGATACCGCAATATTCGTATTCCACAAAAGCAGCCGGTCCGTGCGGAGTCCTTCTATAAAGAACCTTATGATTCCATACCCGCCAAGATAAATGAGTGTGATCTCTCCCTGAAACTTCTTATGTTTCCGATACAGGATCATGATCAGAAATATCAGCAGATTCAACGCACTTTCATAAAGAAACGTCGGCATCACCTGAATATAATTCACATTGTCCGAAAACATATGCTCGGCGAGCTCCATCGTCACATCCCGGCTCCTTACGTCCACGATCGGAAGGCGCATCGCAAACAGCCCGTCCGTATATCTGCCGAACACTTCTCTGTTCATGAAATTGCCCCATCTGCCAATCGCTTGTCCAAGAATCAATCCCGGAATACAGATGTCAAGGAATTTCAGAAATGAAATCTTTTTTATTTTCGTAAAAATGTAACAAGTCAGGATTGCAGCGATCACACCGCCATATATGGCAAGCCCGCCTTCGCGGATATTGAAGATGCTGAGCGGATTGTCCTTATACATATCCCAGAAAAACACTACATAATAAATACGGGCGCCGATCACACCGAAAATAATGGCCGGAATAAAGAAATCCCAAATCAGCTCCGTATCAACGTGTTCCTTTTTTGCCTGCCTGAGTGCCGCCGCAAATCCGGCTGCCATGCCGATCGTAATGAGCACGCCATACCACATGATATGAATGCCGAATACGTTAAAGCCCGTTGGCACATTATGAAGCTCAATCCCCAAATGAGGAAACGAAATATCTCCTGAATTCATGTTCATCCCCATGCATATCGCAAGCTCTGCCCGCAATGTTGCTTAAATAAAATTGAAAAATCTGATTTTATGATCAATACTCCTGCGTATTGCGCTGATAAAGAGGTTGAAAGGAACTTTCAAGCCTTATACATTAAACCTAAACAGGATCACATCGCCGTCTTTTACAACGTAATCTTTTCCCTCCATGCCGACAAGTCCCTTTTCGCGCGCCGCAGAGAGTGACCCGCATTCGAGAAGATCCTTGTAATTGACGACCTCCGCCTTGATAAAGCCGCGCTCAAAATCCGTATGGATCTTCCCTGCTGCCTGGGGTGCTTTCGTTCCTTTTTTGATCGTCCACGCCCTCGTCTCGTCTTCACCCGCAGTCAGAAAGCTTAAGAGTCCAAGCAGCGAATAGCTTGCTTTGATCAGTTTATCCAGACCGGACTCCTGCAATCCTAAATCCTCTAAAAACATCTGCTTCTCATCATCGTCCAGTTCGGAAATCTCCTGTTCGATCTGCGCACAGATGACAAATACCTCGCTGTGGTTTTCTTTCGCGTAAGCGCGTACCTCTCTAACACCTTCGTTTGACTCCCCGTCCTCTGAAAGCTCGTCCTCCGCAACATTTGCCGCATAAATGACCGGCTTTGCCGTCAGCAGGTTATACGAGGCAAACCACGCCTGCTCGTCTTCATCCTCCGTTTCGTATCCGATTGCAAGCTTCCCGTCTTCTAACATCGCTTTGATGCGTTCCAACAGCGAAAGCTCCTTTGCCGCCGTCTTATCCATACGCGCAAGCTTCGTTACCTTTGCGATCCTGCGTTCCAGTATTTCCAAATCTGAAAAGATCAATTCTAAATTGATCGTCTCAATATCACGCAGCGGATCAATACTGCCATCCACATGCACAATATTCGAATCCTCAAAACAGCGCACAACATGCACGATCGCATCCACTTCGCGGATGTTGCTCAAAAACTGGTTTCCGAGTCCTTCTCCTTTTGACGCTCCCTTAACGAGACCAGCAATATCTACAAACTCAATGACCGCAGGCGTCACTTTTTTAGAATGATACATATCCCCGAGCAGTTTCAATCGTTCATCAGGAACGGCCACGATACCGATATTGGGATCGATCGTACAAAACGGATAGTTTGCCGACTCTGCCCCCGCCTTCGTCAATGAATTGAATAAGGTACTT
The DNA here is from genome assembly GCA_003979345.1 of Lachnospiraceae bacterium. Lineage (GTDB taxonomy): Bacteria > Bacillota > Clostridia > Lachnospirales > Lachnospiraceae > DLAJ01. The sequence goes on along the minus strand of RYVZ01000028.1, from coordinate 42,293 downwards.
TTTCCAACGTTCGGCAAACCTACGATGCCTAGTTTCATTTTTCTATATGCCTCCTTAGAAACACCCTTAATCAGGCGTTTTTCGCAATAATCAAAAATAACTGACTTTCTATATGATACTATCACTAACTGTCAATTTCAACAATTTTTCCTTAAATGTTTGTCTGAATTCCCCAGCACAATTCGATAGACTTTACACCCTGTCTGTGATATACTGCAACTTACCTAAAGTATACACAAGGAGGATGTATGATGACTGACACCGAAAAACTTGATCTGCTGCTTGAAAAAGTGACGAAACTCGAATCGCTTCCCGATAAAGTAGCGAAGCTCGAATCGCTTCCCGAAAGAGTGGCGAAGCTCGAATCACTACCTGAAAAAGTAGCCAAACTCACAAAAGACATGGGCGATGTAAAATCCGACCTGAAGCGTCTGCACAAAAGCGTCAAGAGATTACATCAGGATGACATGTTCATACTTGACGAAATCGAACGCGTTCATCATATTTTGGAGCAGCACATGTCTAATCGGTCCGTACACATGGCATAAACGCCGGATGGTCCTGTTTTTACACCCTGCTGCGCGCTTAAGCGTGCATGCCGAATGATCACTTCCGTACAACTCCAGACCGGATCATTTTCCATTTTCTTTCTCACCCATCAGCTTCACAAAATATTCCGTATTCTGCGCAATATCCCCATTAAAAACTGATGAGCCCATCACGATCACATTCGCGCCTGCATCAAGCACCATCCCAATATTGTCGCGGTTAATACCGCCGTCCACCTCAATGTCCGTCGGCAGATTCTTACGTTTGATCATTTGGTACACACGATTGATCTTTTCCGTGCAGTACTCCAGATATTTCTGTCCGCCGAATCCCGGCCGCACGGTCATGATCAGAACCATATCCACCAAATGCAGATACGGCTCCACAGCATGCACCGACGTTTCCGGATTAATGGCAAGACCCACCCTGCAGTTCAAGGCTCTGATCTTTGATATGACCTGCTCAGGATATTTCAAAGTCTCTAAATGAACGGTAATGATGTCTGCTCCGGCTTTTGCAAAGTCTTCCAGATACCGTTCCGGCGCATCGATCATCAGATGCACGTCAAAAACTCTGTCCGTGACGTTTCTTATACTTCGGATAACCGGTGTGCCAAATGAAATCGCCGGCACAAACTGTCCATCCATCACATCCACATGTATGTACTTTGCACCCGCACGATCCGTTTCCCTGATCCCGTCTCCAAGCGAAGCAAAATCCGCCGCTAAAATCGAAGAGGAAAGTATATTCATTGATCCCCTGCTCCTTTCTCTATCCGTTCCATTTATAGGCATTTCATCAGCGCTTTTTTAGGAACCTCATAACTTACGTTTTATGAATACCGCCTTCTCTGCCGCAGTTCCTCAAATAACTGCACGTAACGCTCATAACGTTCCCGCGGCAGCGCACCGTCCAAAACAGCCTGTTTCACGGCACAGTCCGGTTCATTGACATGCATACACCCGTTAAAACGGCAGGTTCCCTCATATTTCTTTATCTCAGGATAGCAAAATCGAAGATCTTCCTTATTCATATCAGGCAGTTCCAATGACGTAAAACCCGGCGTATCAAGTATAAACGTATGCGCATCCACGGCGTGAAAAAAAGAAAGCCGCGTCGTATTCTTACCGCGCCTGATCTTTTCACTTAAATTTCCGGTCTCCATCACAGTCTGCTGCAATATCTCATTAACGATCGAAGATTTACCGACGCCGCTCGGTCCTGCGACCGTCGTCGTCTTTCCTGACAGATGCTCTTTTAATTCTTCCAGCCCCAACCCGGTTCTTACACTCGTAAATAACAGCTTACAACCTGCATCTGCATACTGTCTGCATAGCTTCTCCTGCTCCGTGTAAGCAGACAGATCCGCTTTATTCATGCAAAGCAGGCATGGGATCTCCCGGCGCTCCATTGTGACCAGAAAACGGTCCAACAGTTGAAAATTCGGCTTTGGCTCCGTCATTGCAAAAATGATCAGCGCCTGATCGATATTGGCGACTGCCGGGCGGATCAACTCATTTTTCCGCTCATGAAGATCGACAATATTTCCGGATGGCGGACACTCCTCTAAAATATCGATCGTGACCATATCTCCCACAAGCGGCTTTTTATGTTCCCGGCGAAAACCTCCCTTCGCCCTGCATTCATACAGAATACCATCTTCGCCGCACACATAGTAAAATCCGGCGATCCCCTTCACGATCCGTCCTTCCATCCGTCCGATTCCCCATAATATTTCTCCGTGCCACTTCCAGGTATGCCGCCTCAGGCAGCACAAACAGGCACAAACAGCTTCTTAAATGCAAATGACCGCAGACTTATTTCCTTTATTCTTCCTCAAACGGCACCGGAATCTGTTCGCTGCGTACCTCCTCTTTCACACCCGTCACTTCATTGCCGAATTCATCCGTCGTTGTCACTGTCACAGACACCGTATAATGAATGATCACCTGACCGCTCGAAACATTGCTGATCCCGCTTACATTGATCATGGTCGGAAATACATTCGTTGTCGCCTGATGATAAATATTGCCGTCGCTGCCGACAAGCTGCACGACTGCCTCATTTCCGCTGTATTCAGGATCCATCGGCGCATCCACCTGAATATGGCAGGCATAGGTATGAGGCTGGGGCCCGATGCTGATCTTTAAGTCCACCGTCGTTCCGCTTATCACATTTCCGCCGGGTGCATAGCTCTGATAAAATACCTGTCCGACCGGATAATCATCACTGTAACCATCCTCAACACTTCCCACATTTAGTCCGACTGCGGTTAACGCCTCCTGCGCCGCCTCCTGCGTATAGCCGCGCACCTCCGGCACCGTAACCGTACTCGCATCCGCTCCGTCGCTGATCAATAACGTAACTATCGAACCAAAAGAAACGTTTTCTCCTGCTGTCGGCGTCTGGGAAATGACATAGCCCTTTAGCACCGTAGAGGACGTTGTACGTTCTATAGCCACCTGAAATCCTCTTTCCTCCAGCATTTTTGTCGCTTCCGCCTGAGAAAAGCTGCCGTCTGACGAGACATCCGGCACTTCGGCTTTCATTCCCTCCGGTACGGCTGTCGGCGTCGCCTGCGCTTCCTGCGTAGGCGTTGGCGCAGGCGCAGGATCCTCCGTCCCGCCTCCGATTGGAAACACACCAAGCACATTCCCGACAATATAAAGTACGACACAGCCGATCACGACCGCCACGATAACCATCAGTATCGTCGTAATGCGCTCCATGGTCGGGTTATAGTCTTCCTCTTCTTTTTTCTTATTTGATGCAGGCTGCGCCTGCCTGTTCTTTGCTTTCGCTTTATCCGGATTCTGCCTTACGGCATTTCCCGCACGCTGCTTTTCTCTTTGGCGTTCTCTTGCCGCGCTCTCATTGAGCCGCATCGGTTCAGGCGTCACAGGGTTGATATGTCCGGTCTGCCTTTTTGCGACGGCATCGCGGTCCCTGATCATCCTTGTCTCTCCGTCCACATTCACACCGTTCATGACAACAAAATTCTCATCCGGCGTGATAAGGGAGCGCTTTAAGTCCTCGATCAGTTCCGCAATCGACTGGTATCTGGCATCCGGACTTTTCTGTGTACATTTTAAGACGATCTGCTCCACGCTGACCGGTATTTCGGGTACAAAATCGCGCGGGGAAGGCATCGGTTCCTGAATATGTTTGATCGCGATCGCTACCGTTGTATCACCGTTAAACGGGACTCTTCCTGTCAGCATTTCAAACAGTGTGATGCCGAGTGAATAAATATCGCTCTTTGCATCGCTGTATCCGCCACGCGCCTGCTCCGGAGATGTGTAATGTACGCTTCCCATGACATTCGACGTGATCGTGTTGCTCGTCGCCGCTTTCGCAATGCCGAAATCCGTCACCTTCACGCGTCCTTCTTTGCTGATCATAATGTTCTGCGGCTTAATATCGCGGTGAATGATATGATTGTTATGCGCCGCCTCAATGCCGAGGGAAACCTGTATTGCAATGCTGATCGCTTCCTTGACGGAAAGACGTGCTTTTTTTTCTATATATTTTTTGAGGGTAATTCCCTCCACCAACTCCATGACAATATAATAAATACCGCGTTCTTCCCCGACATCGTAGACATTTACGATATTCGCATGCATCAGCCCTGCTGCAGCCTGCGCCTCCACACGGAATTTGGACACAAAATTGTCGTTTTCGGAAAATTCCTGTTTTAATATTTTGATTGCAACTGCCCGGTTGAGCTTGTGATCTTTTGCTTTATATACGTCGGACATTCCTCCGGTGCCGATTTTTTCTAAAACCTCATATCGTTCACCGATCATCATACCAATTTTAATCATATGACTTTCCATGCTCCTTCAAACTCGGGAAACTGTCTATCTATGCAAACGGCTCGATCAGGATAACAGAAATGTTATCGCTTCCGCCGTTCTCGTTAGCCGCCTTTATCAATTCCTGCGCTTTCTCGACGACATCCCGCTGCCCGTTTACGATCAGACGAATATTCTCATCCTCTACCATATTAGAAAGTCCGTCCGAACACATCAGAATCGTATCGTCTCTCATCAGTGCAACACGGAAAAAATCAATCTCCACCCGCTCTTTGACGCCGACCGCACGCGTAATGATATTCTTATCGGGATGATTTCTTGCCGTGCTTCTGTCAATGCCGCCAATCCTGACCATTTCCTCTACCAGCGAATGATCCACCGTAATCTGCTTGATCGTCTCATTGATCAGATAAAGCCTGCTGTCCCCTACATTCGCAACAAGCAGCTCGTCCCCTAAGCAGACTGCGGCAACGATCGTCGTTCCCATTCCCGACATTGCGGGGCGTTCACACGCACGCTCATAAACAAATTCATTTGCACGCCCGATCGCATGACGCAGGATCTCCTTCGGATCCGTCTCCTTATTCGCCTCAATATCGGAGACCATCATTTCGACTGTATAGCGTGATGCATAATCGCCTGCGTTGTGTCCCCCCATACCGTCTGCCACCAAAAAAAGATTTGGCAGATTACCGACCGGCATCTCGGAAGTATAGACTGCATCCTCATTCAGTTTTCTCTTTTTTCCGACATCTGTAATATAAAATGTCTTTAACACTGTCTGCCCTCCCATGTCAGTCTGCCATACGAATTCCTAGAAAGTATATCATGCCGTTTTCAGAATGTAAACCTCAATTCATTCCCTGCCGCCGCACGCTTTATTCCGTCTGCGCCGCAGAGTGCTGTCGGAGATTTCTCAGCTGACCGCATGCGCCGTTAATGTCCTTTCCCATCTCCCTGCGCACCGTGACAGCGATGCCGCTCTTTTCAAGCAGCTCCTTAAAAACTGCGGTCTTTTCGTGCGCGGGCCTCTTCCAGCCGCGTTCTTTGACCGGATTGACCGGTATCAGGTTCACATGACAGTTTAGCGACCCGACCAGCTTCGCAAGCGTCCGCGCATCTTCAGGCGAATCATTGACGCCGTCGATGAGCGCATACTCGAACGTAATTCTTCTTCCCGTACAGTCAAAATAGTCCCTGCACGCTTCCACAACTTCATGGATATCATACCGCTTCGCTACCGGCATCAGACGCAGACGCTTTTCCTGATCGGGCGCATGCAGCGATAAAGCCAGCGTAATCTGCAGATGCTCTCCGGCAAGTCTCTTCATCTGATCGACAAGCCCGCAGGTAGACACCGTAATATTCCGCTGACTAATATTGAGTCCTTTCTCATCACTGACTAAAAAAAGAAAACGCAGCAGCGCGTCATAGTTATCAAGCGGCTCTCCGACTCCCATCACAACAACATTAGAAACGCGCTCCCCGGTCAGCCTGCCGATCTGATACACCTGATCGAGCATTTCCGATGCTGTTAGATTTCTGACCAGTCCGCCTAAAGTCGAAGCGCAGAACATACACCCCATCCGGCACCCGGCCTGTGAAGAGATGCAGACGGAATTGCCGTGCTGATAGCGCATCCAGACACTCTCCACCACATTTCCGTCATGCAGACGAAACAAAAACTTTTTGGTTCCGTCAATCGCGCTCGTCAATTCTTCCACCGCCGGCAGATCCGTATATTCATACTGCTCCGCTAACCGCTCCCTGAGCGCCTTTGATATGTTTGTCATTTCCGAAAAGCCGCGCGCCCGCTTTGCATGCATCCACTCAAAGATCTGCTTTGCGCGAAAATGCGGCTCTTGAAGCAGGACAAGCTCCTGTTCCAGCTCCGCAAGCGTCATCGACTTGATGTCTTTCTTTTGCATAAAAATACGATTTCCTTCCTTGTACCAATATCAATAGGAGATTGTGAAACACCCCTTGATAACATATATCAATCATGATAAATCCTTTGATCTAAAAACAGATCACGACATTCAAACTACACACAGCGTGTTTTTCCGGTTCTTAAATATCCACACGCTTTCGAAACCGCGCCAGAAAAAATCCGTCCGTCTCGTGAATGCCCGGCAGCAGCTGCAAATACCCCTGCCTTGCCGTACCGCCGCAAAGCTCATCCGGCAGATATGGATCAAGACTCTCCAGAACCAATCCGCAGGAAGTGATATAGGAGAGCTGTCGCTCATTTTCAGACGGATTGATCGTACAGGTGCTATAAATCAGTACGCCTCCATCCTTTACATAGCGGCATGCCTGCTCAATGATCTTCCTCTGAAGCACAACAAGTTCTTCTATCTGATCCGGCTGGATGCGGTGACGGATATCACATTTCTTTCCCATGATACCAAGACCGGAACACGGCACATCTGCGTACACCACATCAAACTGTCCGATATCCTCCTCACACAAAACACACGCATCCTGCTGTTTCACTATCAGGTTGTCACAATGACAGCGCATGCGGTTTTCCTCTATCATGGCTACCTTGTATTCCGTCAAATCCCTCGATTCAACCAATCCAGTTCCACAAAGCTTTTCTGCCGCATGCAGACTTTTCCCGCCTGGCGCTGCGCACAGATCCAATATATGCATTCCTTTGCGGATTCCGGCAGCCTCAGACACCAGCATCGAACTGACGTCTTGCACATAATATGCGCCGTCTTCAAATCCCGGCGCATTTGCAATACCATCCACATCAAAAAGACGATAAGCATAAGTAAGATACGGATGCTGTTCCACACGGATTCCCTTTTGCCGCATTTGTCCAAGTATCTGCTCTTGCTCGTCCAAACCCAGCCGCTCATCCATCCGGACCGTAACCGGACTCTCCTCAAGCATGGCCGCAAGCATCTTCTGCGTCGTCCCGATTCCATATATTTCGCAAAACATACATACCAGCCATTCCGGCATTGCATAGCGTACCGATAGCGCTGTCACGGGCTCTCTCTTCATATCCGGCATTGGCAGCGCGCTTTTGTTTCGGGCAATATTCCTTAATACGCCGTTGACAAACCCCTTAAGCCCGCCAAATCCCCTTAAGCCTGCAAGCGCAACCGCCTCGTTACATGCCGCCGAATCCGGCACTGCATCCATATACAGCAACTGATAGACACTCATACGCAAAATTTGCAGGATCACGGGTTTCATTTTCGTTGTCTTCGTATTGGAAAATGCATTCAGCAGATGATCCAGCTGTATCCGATACTCCACACATCCTTCAAAAAGGCGTTTGATAAACGCCTTTTCCCGTGCCGTCAGATAATCATATTTTGCCAGCGTTTCACGCACGATCACATTGGCGTATTTTTGCCCGCTTTCTGATTCCAAAAGCATATCAAGTACCAGCGCACGCGTATTCACGGTATGCTTTTTCTCTGCTTCGTTCCTCTTGCGTTCCTGACCGGAACCTTTATTGTATTTTTTGTTCTGTTTTGGATCGCATTTTTTACTGTCTTTTTGATTTCTTTCCCGATTGCATTTTTTACTGTGTTCTTTTTTCATTTCATCTGTGCTCATTTTGCTCTGTGCCCCTAATCCCTGTTTCTTCGTCCGAATAATAAGATCAGACGCAGTAACTGAAGGATTGCCGAAGCCGCCGCTGCCACATAGGTCAGCGCCGCCGCCTTTAAGACTTTCCGACAGGACGATACCTCATCACCCGCCAGAATGCCATAGGAACTTAAGCATGCCACCGCCCTTGAGGAAGCATTATACTCCACCGGCAGCGTGACTAACTGAAACAACACCGCGATCGCAAACACCCAGATGCCGATCTGAATCAGCACCTGATTGTAGCTGAGCAGGATGCCAAGCAGAATAATCGGTATACCAAGCTTTGAGCCGATGTTCGCAGCCGGAACAAGCGCAGAGCGAATTGCCAGCGGTCCATAATTCTCTTTATGCTGGAGCGCATGTCCGCACTCATGCGCGGCAACGCCGATGGCGGCAACAGAGCACATGCCGTAAACGGAATCCGAAAGATTCAATGTCTTATTTCTCGGATCGTAATGATCTGTCAGCGATCCGCTTACCTGTCTGATCTGCACATCATAGATCCCGTTATACTGCAAAATTCTCTGCGCTGCCTCCGCGCCTGTCAAGCCTGTCATACTCCGCACGCGCGAATACTTGGAAAATGTGCTGTTGACCCTTGCAGATGCGATCATTGACATCAATGCGCCAATGATGACAAGAAAATACGTCCAATCCATGTAATGATAATAATATCCCGGCATTCTTCTCTCCTCCTTATGCCCCGAGTCTGTCCCCTGTCCCGACTTTTACGCCAGGTAGAAAGTCCCTGACCGGCATTCTCTTTTTACCCGGAAACTGCACTTCAGTTAATGCAAGCCTGCCCTGTCCGCAATTGACGATGAGCGCTTCTTTCGTGACCCGGGACACGCTGCCCGCCTCTCCGTCCGCTTCCCCGTCAGCAATACGCACACCCCAGACCTTTAACGTCTTTCCCAAAAGCGTCGTATAAGCGCCGGGCCACGAAGTAAACGCGCGTACCTGCCGTTCCGTCTCGATTGCCGTTTTGCGCCAGTCAATCTCCCCAAGCTCTTTGCTGAGCCGCTTCGCATAGGTCGCCTTCGCCTCGTCCTGTACCTCTGGTACAATCTCCCCCGCCTCAATTCGCGGCAGCGTCTTTACGATCAGTTCTGCTCCGGCATACATGAGCTTTTCGAACAGGCTGTCCCCCGTATCAACCGGTGAGATATCCACGCAGACCTTCGAAAGGATCTCCCCGGTATCTATTCCTGCGTTCATCTGCTGGATCGTCACACCCGTTACAGTCTCTCCGTCCAGGATCGCGCGCTGGATCGGTGCAGCACCGCGATACTTTGGCAGAAGCGAGGCATGGATGTTGACGCTGCCAAAGCGCGGCATATCCAATATCTCCTGTGTCAGGATCTGTCCGAACGCTGCCACGACAAAGATATCGGCGCCGTATGCGGCAAGTGCCTGCACTGCCCCTGATTCCCTGATCTTTACAGGCTGCAATACGGGAATCCCATGCTGCACGGCATATTCTTTTACCGGGGGGGACTGCATATCTTTTCCCCTGCCCTTCGGTTTATCCGGCTGTGTCACAACGGCGGCCACCTCATGCCCCGCTTTCACAAGCGCGTCAAGCGCGCCTGCCGCAAAATCCGGCGTACCCATAAACACGATCTTCATTTTACGATCCGCTCCCTTCCCTTCTTTTGGTGAAACAAGTAATTACATTCGGGTGTTAAACAGACGCTTCCTCATCGTCCTCATCGTCCAGATCTTCCACATTCATCAGCTCTCCCTCGACCTTTTCCACATAGAGGTGCCCGTCCAGATGCTCGCATTCATGACAGATCGCCCGCGCAAGTAATTCTGTTCCTTCCAGCTCGAACGGTTTCATATCGGTATCAAGCGCTACGACCTTGACATAATTCGGTCTTGTGACGACTCCGGTCTTACCCGGAACAGACAGACATCCTTCATTTCCCGTCTGCTCCCCGCTCGTCTCGACAATGCGCGGATTGATCAGCACATGCGGTTCCTCCCCCGTCACGTCAATGACGACAATGCGTTTTAAGATACCAACCTGCGGCGCGGCAAGTCCGACGCCGTTTGCCTCATACATCGTATCCAGCATATCGTCAATTAGAATCTTCGTGCGCAGGCTCATACCCGTCACTTCCTTCGCTGTTTTTGTCAGCACGCTATCCCCTATCTGCCTGATCTTTCTGATTGCCATCTTCTACTGTCACTCCTCTCAAAATAATCACTTCGCGGGCGATCGTGAAACGCCCGTAACAACTTCACATCAGATTCATCGGGTCCATATCAAAAAGAACCGTTTCCTCTCTGTCACTTTTTACTTCCAGATACCGCTCGATCTGTTCCCTGAGAAGTAGGAGCGGTTCATACTCTCCATGTTTATAATACAACACTTCGCGGAAAATGTCTTTTACTTTTCTCACCATTGCGGGAGCGGGCCCGATCACAAGCAGTTCTTTCTCTTTTATAAGAGATTCTGTACTGTTTTTGATCTCCGACGCCATGCGCTCCGCCGCCTCCCCGCTTTTTGCGTACACCTGCACGGCAAGCATATGTCCCATCGGCGGATAGCGCAAAAATTCCCGATACGCGATCTCCTCCCGGTAAAAACCCTCATAATCCTGCGCCGCGGCATACCGGATGCTGTAATGCTCCGGCTGGTAGGTCTGAATAACGACCTCTCCCGCATTTACCCCGCGTCCAGCGCGGCCTGCCGCCTGTGTCAGCAAGTCAAACGTCCGCTCCCCGGCACGATAATCATTCGCATTCAGGGAAAGATCCGCCGCAAGGATACCGACGAGCGTCACTTTGGGAAAGTCATGTCCCTTCACGATCATCTGCGTCCCCACAAGAACATCCGCCTCTTCATTCATAAAAGAAGACAAAATCTCATCATAGCTTTCCTTTCCGCGCGTCGTATCCGCATCCATTCGGAGCACTCGCGCCCCGGGAAGCAGCCGTTTGACCGCGTCCTCAACCTGCTGTGTGCCTGCCTTAAAGCCGAGAATATATTTGGAAGCGCACTGCGGGCAGACTGATACCTGTGCCTGCTCATAACCGCAGTAATGGCAGATAAGACGCCCGCCGCGGTGCTGCGTCAGAGATACGTCGCAATGCGGACAGCGCATGACATAGCCGCATGCGCGGCATGAGACAAACCCTGCCATACCGCGCCGATTCAGGAAAAGCATGCTCTGCTCTCCCCTTTCAAGCCGGTCTTTTAACAGCCTCGCAAGCCTGTCCGAAAACATGGAGCGGTTTCCCTGTTTTAATTCTTCCCGCATGTCCGCAACAGATACATCGGGAAGCATCCCGCCAGTCAGCCTTTTGGTCAGCTTAAGCAGCTTCAGCTTTCCTTGCTCTGCCATCCGGTATGCCTCTAAAGATGGCGTGGCCGAACCAAGAACCACGCTTGCACGGTGATAGGATGCCAGCTCAAACGCCGCTTCCCTCGCATGATAACGCGGCATGTTCTCGCTTTTATAGCTTGGTTCGTGTTCCTCGTCTATGATAATGACTCCGGTATTGGAAAACGGCATAAATAAAGCTGAACGCGGTCCGATCACCACATCTGCCAGTCCGTTCTTTGCCCTCTCATACGCGTCATAACGCTCACCGTCGGACAGTCTGGAATGTACCACGGACACCCGCTGCCCGAACCGCTCGTAAAACCTCATGACCGTCTGATAGGTCAGCGCGATCTCCGGAATCAGGACCACTGCCTGTTTTCCGTTCCTCACGACCTGCTCTACGATCTCCAGATAAACTTCTGTTTTCCCGCTTCCCGTAATACCGTGCAGCAGAAAATGCTGCCCCGTTTTCTCCGCTATGGCACGGACGACGCTTTGCGCAGCTTTCATCTGCTCGTCGCTGAGCGGATACGGCCGTTTACGCGGCAATTGTACAGCCTGCTGTGCGTTTTCCGCTGCATCACGCCCTGTTCCCCCCACTGCGTCTTCCTGCACTGCGCCGCGCACATCTCTTTGTGCCGCGCTGCGCAAAGCCTCCCTTGCCGCATCCCGGTATTCCCGCTCGGAAACAAGCCGGATCTCCCCCGTTTTTTCCAAGGCCCGTATTGTCGGAAGCGTAACATGCAGCTTTGCCGTTACCAGTTCATAAGGAAGCGTTTCATGCTGTGCCAGCTGCCTTAGAAGTCTTGCTTTGGCACATTGATGTTTTTGTTCATAAATTGCAGCCGCACGGGAAATTTCTTCCGGCTCTACCATACGCACAACGGTGCGTCTTACTTTATCCGCCACTTTTCTCTTCACCGGCAGCACCGTCTTTAACGCCGTGATCATTGTCGAACCATACCGCTCCCGCATCCATGCCGCCAGCCGTATCGCATCCGCCTCTGCGCTCGTCCCGTCTACTGTCACAGAGCAGACCGCTTTCATTTTTTCGGGTTCCCACTCTGGCACATCCGTCAGTTTTAGGACATATCCCTTACGCTCCCTGTTCCCTTTTCCGAACGGAACAAGAACTGCAGAGCCGACGCGCACGCGGTCAATGAGAGCGCGCGGCACAATATACTGAAACGTACGGTCAACGCTCTCATGCGATATATCCACGATAATATTGGCATACAGTGTTTTCTGCACATTGCCCATGCTTTCTCTCCTGTGTTTTGGGAAGCCGCGCTTTGTAACATGACAATCATGTCAGGAATCCCATTTGTTTTCTCTATCTTTTCAGACTATCGGATTGCGGTTTATCATTTGGGGCGCTGGCGGATTTCGCCCGATCTGTTTTTCCGCAAAACCGCCCTGCTTTCCTTTACCGGCATCCTGAGAGCGCCGCTAAAATACGCCGCTCATCCATCGGATATTTTTTTCCGCAGATCTCCTGATACATCTCGTGCCCTTTCCCTGCGAGCAACACAATATCCCCGGACCGTGCGATCTTCAACGCATAGGCGATCGCTTCCCATCTGTCCGGGATGCGCACATAGCGTCCGTTCGTGCGGCGCATTCCGGTCAAAATATCATCTATGATCGCGTCCGGCTCCTCATACCTTGGATTGTCGGACGTAACAATGCTCAAATCGGCAAGACGTCCGCTCGTCTCACCCATCTCAAACCGGCGGTCTCTTGAACGGTTTCCCCCGCAGCCGAATAAACAGATCAGACGCGTCGGCTGATACTCCCTGAGAGTCTTCAAAACACCTTGCAGAGCCATCGCATTATGCGCATAATCAATATAAATTGCATAGTCAGGGCGCACCGATACGTTCTCCATGCGCCCTAAAATGCTGACGCGCCGAAGCCCGGCACGAATGGCAGAAGGAGCCGCCGATAACTCCCTGCACACCGCAATCGCCGCGAGCGCGTTTTCTACATTAAACATCCCCGGAAGCGGAAGAAAGATCCGCCCGCAGTTTAAGGCAGAGACGTCAAAGCTTACGCCAAGCTGCGCGCCCATACATTCTCTCCTTACGCAGGATGCACAGATCTCATATCCGCCTCCAAAAAAAGAAAGCGACTCACAGCCTGAAAGCGACGCCATTACCCTGCTTTTTTGATCCTCCGCATTCAGGATTCCAAGACGGCACTGGCGAAACAGCTTCGCCTTGGAACGGAAATACTCTTCGGCATCTTTATGCTCTCCCGTACCTACATGGTCGTTACCGAAATTTAAGAACACACCGATATCAAATACCATACCGCAAAGCCGCTGCATTTTCAAGCCAATCGAGGACGCCTCGATCACAGCCGCCATACAACCGCATTCCGCCATCTGCGCCAATGCCTCCGCGATTACATAGGATTCCGGGGTTGTATGCGTCCCTTCGGTCATTCTGTAACCGCAGTCAATGCCAAGCGTCCCGATATAGCCGGAACGCATGCCCGCTGCGGCAAGGATTTCCCTGATCATGCATGCCGTCGTTGTTTTTCCCTTCGTACCCGTAATTCCGATCAGCGTCATTTTTCTTGCCGGATACCCAAAAAAACAATGTGATACCTGTGCAAGCGCTTCTCTTGTATCCGGTACTTTGATCATCGCCATCGGACTTTCCGCCGGAAATTCACAGATTTCCTCTACAAGAATCGCCGCAGCCTGCGCTGCAGCTGCTTTCGCCGCAAAACGGTGCCCGTCCGCTTTGTCCCCCCTGATGCAGACAAACAGGCAGTCCTTTGTAATCCTGTCGGAGTGATATACAATGTCCCGCACCTGCCTGTGCACAGAACCCCGCAACACCTCATAGGGCAGCCCCGAGATCAGCTTTACCAGTTGTTCCATAGCGCTCCGCATGATTTTTTTCTATTATATAGCACAATACGACACTTTAGAAGACTTTCTTCAAAAGAGTTTCATTACGGACAACGCTTTTTTGTTTGTTTAGAAACTTTGTGTTTATTTTATTTTTTAATCACAAAATGGACACATTTATCCATTATAGTGTTCTTAGATAGTTGAAAAACTACTATCTCCCCCCTCATAAGAAATAAGGACCTCAGGGATTGCCCCTGAGGTTCTTATTTTTTATCTCCCTTTATAGAAGCATGCTCCTATGAGATATCCGTATGATACTTTTTCAAGTGGTTTCTGATGTCCTGTGGTGTAATTGGAATTTCTGAATCCAAAAAAGGATACTCTAAATGCATTTTTTTGTCGTCAGATATAATGTGCACTCTGTGACCATGCTCATTGACCCTTACATACCAATAATAATTCTTTCCTTCATATTCTATTTTTCGTTTATCCTTTTTGAACACCATACTTTTCTCCAAAAGAGTCCGCATCAACGGATAAATCAGAGTTTGCTTTGCAAGATCCTGCGCTAGCAGGATCTTTTGTAGTCCACGATCACAAACTGTAACTCGCTTCGTCCGCCATATTCGTTGATCTCGGCACAATATACGACCGAAAGCCGCACCTCTGTGCCCCGCGCCTGATAAAGCGATGAAAGTGCTTCGTCCCCGTATACCTGTCTGATATAACTGTCAAAAGTCTCATGAGCGCAAAACAGCGTCATTGAAAAGCGCATACCCTGCTCATCCATCACGCTAAATCGCATGACCCGGTCATTTTTGCCAAGCAGCTTCGCCGATAAAAAGAGCAGATTCTTCTGGGCAAACAAGGGCTTGGGGTTGCCGGTACCGAACGGTTCAAGCAATTCAAACTGCCCGATCAGCTCTTTCGTCGCATAGGATAACGGCATCGGCACATCAATATGGATCTTTTGTACAAAATCCTCGTCCTTCAGCTCCGCAAGCTCATTGACCCGTTTGCAGAAACGTTCCACATTCTCTTTCGGCATTGATAAGCCTGCCGCCATTTTATGCCCGCCATAGCGCGTAAGCAGCTCCTTGCAGCGGCTTAATTCCTCATACATCGAATAGGCTTCAATCGAGCGTCCCGAACCCTTGACACCTTCCTCCGCATCGGTCAGAACAAATACGGGATGATTGAAGCGTTCCCGAATGCGTCCTGCGACAATACCGGCAAGACTTTCATGGCAGTCCGGCAGATACAGGACAAGTACGGGATTCTTTGTCAGATCCATTGCCTGAACCAGTGACACCGCCTCTTCGACTCCTTTTGCCGTCATGTCCTTCCGGCTGTCGTTTAAGCCTCTCAAGTCCTGGGCGATCATGAGCGCTTCCCTGTAATCCTTACAGGTCAACAATGACAATGCCCTCTCCGCGCTGTCCAGCCGTCCTGTCGCATTCAGACAGGGACCTAGAATAAATCCGATATGATACGGCGTGATCTTCTTCCCCTCTAAGTCGTTCACTGCGATCAGTGCGCGCATACCGGGATTTTCGGCATGCGCCATCATCTTTAATCCCTCGCGCACCAATATCCTGTTTTCCCCTTTTAATTCCATCACGTCGCCGATCGTCGCAAACGCCGCAAACATTGCCAGTTCCCGAAACAGTCCTTCCGGCATTCCGCATGCTGCGCCCTTATCCTGCATCCGGTAGTTCCCGTTCACATCCTTCGCCACATGCCACGGTTCCTCATTTCCGCCCGCATCCTGCTCCGCATACTTCGGCTGCTCATATCCGCCCGCATCCTGCTCCGTACGCTCCAAAGCCTCATTTCCAAGCCTCTCCCAGAGCGCATACATCGCGCGGATCAGATGAAACGCGACTGTCGCACCGCAGATGCCTTCATAAGGATAACGGCTGTCCTCCCGCTTCGGGTCTACGACTGCCGCTGCCTGCGGCATAAGATAACGTCTGCTTCCATCCTCTTCTTCCTCATAAGGCACTTCATGATGGTCGGTCACGATCATTTCCATGCCGTAAGATGCGGCAAGAGACGCCTGCGGCGCAGCGGCAATGCCGTTATCGCAGGTCACGATCAATTCAACTCCGTCCCGGTGCGCCTCCTCAACAAGCCGGTCGTTTAAGCCGTAGCCGTCCGTCATGCGGTTCGGGATCGCCATATCAGCCTGCATATGTAATGCGCGAAGCCCGCGGTATAAGATATAAGAAGCGCATACACCGTCAATATCATAATCTCCGATAATGCGTATCTTTTTATCGCGGCACTCATACAGCTTCCTGACCGCCGGCTCCATATCAGGCAGCAGAAACGGATCTGGCAGATCCGACATAGTCCCATGCAAGAACAACGCGACCTCCTCTTTTGTCCGGACGTCGCGGTTCCTGATGATCCTTGCCAGCACGGGGCTGATATGAAATTGCTCTGCAACCGCATCAAAATCCGCTTTCTTTGCGGCAACAAACCACTGATTTTCCATCCTAAGACTGTTACTCCCTGGCTTTTATCTTCGTGCGCATAACATACCAAAGCGCACCCGTAATGCATACGGAAGAATATGCACCGCAGACGATGCCCGCCATCAGCGGCATGGCAAAATCACGGATGGATGAAACTCCCATGATAAACAATACTAGTACCATAACAAAAGTCGTCAGCGACGTATAAATACTTCTTGTCAGCGTCTGCGTGATCGAACGGTTTACAATCTCCTTCACATCCGCTTTGGGTCCGACCGCCTTTAGGTTCTCACGCACACGGTCAAAAATAACAATTGTTGCGTTAATCGAGTAGCCCACGATCGTCAGCATACATGCGATGAACGTATTTCCCACAGAAATCCGCGTGATCGCATAAAATGCCAGCACGACAAGCACGTCATGAACCAGTGCGATAACGGCACTCGCCGCAAAACGGACATCCTTAAATCGCAGCCAGATGTAAAAGAGCATGCAGACTGTCGCAATAATGACTGCAACTACCGCATCCGAACGCATTTCTTTGCTGATCGTTGCGCTGATATTCTGGTATTCCACTTCCTCAGTCACGCCAAATTGTGTCCGCAGTACGTCCATAACGGCGGCACGCGTATCCTCGTCCAGCGTTCTTGTCTTGATCGAGATCGTGTGCGTATCTTCTTCCGCTACGGAGTCTCTGATCTTGGCAGCCTGGATATTGTTGTCGCCGATCACGGCAGCTATGGCAGGCTTGATCTGTTCATCGATTTCCTCCAATGTATAATCGCGGGGCATGGACGCCTGAAACGACGTTCCGCCCGAAAACTCCAGACTGTAATTCATGGCGTTTCCATGCACACCCTTATTGACTCCCATGAACACGAATCCAAGGACGATCACAATACCTGACAGCGCAAAAAAGATGATTTTCTTTTTCAGGAAATCCACACTCTTTATTTCCTTTGCCCTGCCGTAAAACTTTTCGCTCTTTAAGCCGACCGCAAACAGTGCTTTCAAAATCTGCTTTGTGATAACAAGCGCCGTAAACATCGAGAGCACGATGCCGAGCGCCAATGTCTGCGCAAAGCCCTTGACCGGCCCCGTCCCCATCAGCATCAACACGAATGCAGCGATCAGCGTTGTCACATTGCCGTCCACGATCGCTGACAATGCTTTCTTGAATCCGATGTCGATCGCGCTCTTCACAGTCTTTCCGGTAGCAATCTCTTCCCTAATACGCGCAAAGATAATGACATTGGCATCAACCGCCATTCCGATCGAAAGAATAATACCCGCAATTCCCGGAAGCGTCAGCGTCAGGTTCAGGAAATTAAGCGAAAGCAGCGTGAAGATCACATACAGGATCAATGCCAGCCCCGATGCGATTCCCGGTATCCGGTATACGGCGATCATAAAAATAATGACGATCGCGAGTCCGATCGCACCGGCATACAGGCTTGTTTCGATCGCCTTTTCGCCGAGCTGCGCACCGACCACATTCGAACTCAATTCCTCTAACTCCAGTTTCAGACCGCCGATACGGATATAGGAGGCAAGCTGGCTCGCCTTCTCAAAATCCATCCCGCCGCCCGAAATCTGCGCCCTGCCGTCACTGATCACGGAATTGACATTCGGAACGCTGATAAATCTGCCGTCATAATAAATACCAATGCTCCACTTACCGGCAGCTTTAGCGGTTGCAGCCGCAAATTTGGCAGTGCCCTCGTCCGTCAGCGTCAGATCGACCATGACTTCGTTCGCGCCCGTCAGCTGATCGGTATAATACCGCGCGTCGGCGCCGCTCACATCCGTTCCCGTGAGCACGATCGAACCCGAAGCCTCAATCTCTTCCAACGGCCGCGCCAGCGTATAAGTAAACTCATATTCTCCGCTCTCCGTAAGATTCAGACCCTGTGTATAATTCACGTTTCCCGCGTCGTCATACTGCATGATAAACAGCAGAGAACCCGGCTGTCCCAAATTTTCCAAAACTTCTTCCGCATTGGATTCTCCCGGGATTTCAATATTGATCCTGTCGCTTCCCTCCTGATAAACCTGGGACTCCGTGCTGTAATTCTCCTGCTCTACGCGCTTTTGCAGCTTGTAGACCGTATCACTCATATCTTCAGCGGACGGCTGTGTATCACCCTTCACCTGATAAGTGATGCTGACACCGCCTGCCAGGTCTAACCCACGCTTGATATTACGCGCGGAACCCCTGTGCGCGGAATCGATGCCGCAGACTGTGATAAACCCGAGTCCTGCAATCAGCAGCACCGTGATGATGAGCGTTATGACTCCTCTGCTCTTTTTCATTGCCTTTTCTCCTTTATCCTTGCTTACTCTGTCTCCCCGTCCTCAGAAAGCGCTGCTTTCATCATGATCGCACACTCCACACGCTTCCTCTGCAGCCTGCACCCGATGTCATAGGCACCGTTGATACTGCCGTCAAAATGATACGCATTAGCGGCACAGCCGCCGCTGCAATAGAACTTTGCAAAACAGTCTTTACATTTTTCTTTTGTATAGACATTGCAGTCCTTAAACTGCTGCTGAATTTCAGGTCTGACGATTCCCGTATCCACAGTTCCCATCAGAAATTCCTCCTGACCGACAAACTGGTGACACGGATAAAAATCCCCCCAGGGCGTCACTGCCAGATATTCGCAGCCCGACCCGCAGCCGGATAAGCGCTTCGCTACACAGGGGCCGCCTTCCAAATCAATCATAAAGTGAAAGAAATTGACCGGTTTTCCGGCTTTTCTCCGCTCCAGCAGCGCTTTCGCAAGGCGGTCATATTCCTGCTCGATCGCAGGAATATCTTCTTCACGGATCGCATAATCTTCATTCTCGTCGGCAACGACCGGCTCAACCGAAATCTGTTCAAATCCCAGATCTGCAAAGTGCAGCACGTCCTCGGCAAAATCAAGGTTATATCTGGTAAACGTTCCCCGCACATAATAATTCATCTGATCTCTGCTATCGGCGGCATGCCGGAATTTCGGAACGATCTCATCGTAACTGCCCTGACCGCCGCGGTGCGGGCGCATACGGTCGTTCACTTCTTTTCTCCCGTCCAGACTTAAAACAAGATTTCCCATTTCCTGATTGATAAACGCAAGCTTTTCATCATCCAAAAGGACGCCATTCGTCGTCATGGTAAAGCGAAACCGTTTATTATGTTCTTTTTCAATACCTCTTCCGTAAAGAACCAGCTCTTTTACCACATCCCAGTTCATGAGCGGCTCCCCGCCAAAAAAGTCCACTTCCAGATTCACTCTGTTCCCTGAGTTCGCCACTAAAAAATCAAGCGCCTTTTTCCCGACCTCAAAGCTCATGAGCGCCCGTCTGCCGTGGTATTCCCCCTCCTCTGCAAAACAGTAACGGCATGCCAGATTACAGTCATGCGCAATATGCAGACAGAGTGCCTTAACGACGGTCTCCCTCTTTTTCATGGAATCGATATACGGCTCGTAAATATCCTCCGTATAGAGCATGTCCGCTTCTTTTAAGGATAAAAGCTCCCCGACTGCCTCCGCAGTTTGCTCACGCGTATAAGACGCCATGCGCCCGCCTGCGTCCTGTTCCATGATATGGTCAGTGATCTCCGCTTCTTTAGCCAAACCCGCACGAAGTGCCTCCTCCACGGGCTTTACCAGTTCATAAACAAGTTCGTCCACAAGATGTACGGACCCGCTGTTGACGTCCAAAACAATATGATAGCCGTTATTTGTATACTGATGTACCACTTGTATCCAGCCTTTCTGCTTTCTGTATTTCTCTCAGCCCTAACGCGCCGGATATGGTTTTCACAAACTGTTTCCGCCGGATTGTGTATGTTCTTTCCTCCATCTGCGCGCTACTTTGATTCTTTGCACAAACGCACAATAAGCAGCGACTGTCATCGCTGCTTACAATAGCGCCTATTCTGTCAATGCTTTATTTTGCCTGCTCACAGGTCTGGTTTCCCACCGTGCAGGAAGTCTTGCATGCAGACTGGCAGGAAGTCTGGCACTCGCCGCATCCGCCCTTCTTCATGGATTTCTTCAGATCTCTTGTGTTCAATGTCTTAATGTGCTTCATCATCAATACCTATGCCTTTCCGTAACCCGCCGCTTCCAATTATGTAATAAACCATGCAGCCGGCACAAATCATCTGCTTATAACAGTTCGTAGTATATCACAGATTTCTTCCCGTTTCAACAAAAATTTGCGCCACTGTTCCGTCCATCAATCTGTTTACACATTTGCACCGCAATCAGCTTACGCCAGCATGCCCCCCAGCATGCCGCTTCCCGTGCAAAGTAAAAATGTCGTCACAAGATTTGACCCAAAGTCCGAAACAGACCGGCGAACGGCAAACGTCATGATCAGGAGCACGGTAAAATACAGGGCGCCCTGCAAAAGCCCCCATAAATACTTTTTATTTCCCGCCTTTTTTCCCGCAATAAAGCCGGATATCAGTGCGGATACCACATAAATGACAATGATCCCGATTGAGACGACCTGCTCCGAGAGCTTCATTTTGTATAATAAACCTGCCAAAAGCAGCAGCATCGCTCCCGTGATCAGATAGCCGAACAATAAACATTGCAGCACACGCACAACGGGCGGACGCGGAAGTTTCATTTCTTCTCTCATGCGCATTGGTTGTTCCATATCTATATCCCCCTTTCCTCTATAACTATATATATTCCCCATGTATTCAAAACTTGACAAGCAGTTTATAACATTGTATATATTATTTTAGAATTATATCATTCTTCGCACATACAGGTGCAGATAGGAGACTTATGCCCCCCCTCGAATCAATCGACCCCACGGTCACGTTCATTAAGTTATTCGTATTGTTTATTCTTCTGTTTTTATCCTCGTTTTTCTCATCGGCAGAAACTGCATTTTCCACCGTAAGCCGCATACGCATACGCACATTGTGCGAAGAGGGCGACAAACGCGCACTCACTGCACAGAGTGTATTGGACCGCTATAGCAAAATGCTCAGCGCGATTTTAATCGGCAACAACATCGTCAACCTGAGTGCTTCTTCCCTGACGACAACACTTGCAACCGATCTGTTCGGCAGCGTGGCTGTCGGCATCGCAACCGGCGTGCTGACTGTACTTGTTCTTTTATTCGGGGAAATCGTACCGAAAACGAAAGCCATGAGCCGCGCGGAAAAAATGGTTCTTTCTTATGCAAAGATTATTACCCTGCTGATGTGGATTCTTACTCCGGTCATTTTCATTATTGATAAGATGTCAAATGCGCTGCTGCGTCTGTCCCATATCGATCCGAACCAAAAGATCGCGGCACTCACCGAGAGCGATCTTCATACGCTGATCGATGTCAGCCATGAAGACGGCGTGATCGAGAGCGAAGAAAAGGAAATGATACACAATGTGTTTGATTTCTCTGATTCTGTCGCAAAGGATATCATGATCCCGCGCATCAATATGACCACCATTTCTTTAAGCGCCGGCTACCGCGACGTACTGCGGGTCTTTCAGGATTCCATGTACACCCGTATTCCGGTCTTTGACGACGACCCCGATTACATCATCGGTATCATCAATATCAAAGATTTCCTTCTTCTGACCAATAAAAGCGCATTTCATGTGCAGGACATCCTGCGCGAAGTGCACTATACTTATGAATACAAGAACACCTCCGATCTGATGCTCGAAATGCGCGAAAAAGGGTCTGCCGTATCCATGGTGCAAAACGAATACGGCGCAACAGCAGGCATGATCACATTTGAGGATCTTCTGGAGGAAATCGTCGGCGAGATCCGCGACGAGTATGATGAGGATGAAAAAGAACTGATACAGGCGTTAAACGACGGGGAATATCTGATCGAAGGGAGCATGAAACTCGACGATATCAATGATGCGCTCTCCCTGCATTTAGAAAGCGAAGACTATGATTCCATCGGCGGCATGATCATCGATAAGCTGGAACGCCTGCCAAAGCGCATGGACCGCGTGACCTTGGAGAACGGTACGGTGCTGGAAGCATCGCAGGTCCGCAGAAACCGGATTGAAAAAGTAAAGCTGACACTGCCAAAGGCAGATGAAACCGCCGACATTGCAGAAAGCGAAAAATAAGACAGGACGTCGCAAAAAAAAACAGGGCTTACAACAACCCTGTTTTTTTTGCGACACGAATCAGCATTGTTCCCTTCGGAATTGAACGCAGCTCGCGTTCCCCGACGCCCCCGATCTTGAGCAGCACAATGAAATAAACACACACTGCTATGCAGATGGCTGACAACAGACAGACCGCATTACTCTTTACAAGCTGATACATTCCATGATACACACCCCATGCCGCGGCTCCCATGACTGCTGCGGCAACGGATGGCATCACAAAGGTGTGTTTGATCTCCTGACGATAATGCAGCAGTTTTCTAAGGCTTTTCCCGTTTAAGAACACGATCAGTCCGGAATAGAGGATCGACGCGATCACAAGCGCATACAGATTCCAGTTCGTGCCGATCAGCAAAAGCGCAAGTACAATGCCTTGAATGACAAGCGCGATGCTTGCATGGATGACCGGTTTTACCACCTTCCCGATTCCCTGCAGAACGCCGTTCGTGATCGTGGAAACGCTAAAAAGAACAACCGTTATCGAAAGCCAGCGCAACAGGCTGGACGCCATGGCTAGCGACGCTCTCTGCGGAAACAATAATTGTGTGATGGGTCTTGCAAGTACGAACAAACCGACCGTGGATGGAATTGCCACCAGCATGGTGACGCGGATGGACAGATCAAGCTTTCTGTGAATCTCTTTCATGTTACGCTTCGCATATTCTGACGAGATTGCCGGAATCATGACCGAACTCATCGCCGCCGCGATCGCGATAGGCACATTGACAATGATCGTCGCCTTACCCGAATAAACGCCATACATCGTGGAGGATTCTGCCTCGGATACTCCCTGCATGCCGCGCAGGACCGCAAAATAAATGCTTTGATTGAGCGTCGTGCTGAAATTATAGATCAAATTGCTGACCAGGATCGGCGTTACCATAAGCAGCATCAATTTGAAGATCTGTCCGTACGGAAGCGCTGCCCCCGTCTTGTCCCGCCGCATGTCCTTCTTAATGGATCTGCGGTTTAGGGCATAGACCCATGCCATAAACAGCATGGCAACAAGCACGCCGCATCCGGTTCCAAGCGCGCTTCCTGCCGCGCCTAAGATCGCGCGCTGCGTATCCGTACCGCGCGCCGCCGATTCACCAAGCATATACGCCGAGCCCGTCTGAAGCACGCTTCCCGCCGCATAAGCCGCCTCTCTTGACGCCTCCGTCATGCCCGGAACCGTTCTTGTAAAAAAATAAGCCGCGCCGATGCTGACGCCGGCATTCAGGATCTGTTCAAAAATCTGTGAGACCGAAGTCGGCGTCATCGTATGATGCGCCTGAAAATAACCGCGCAGCGCGCCGAGCGGTCCAAAGATCAGAATCGTCGGCGCAAAGACCCTTAACACGACGGCAGCATTCGGCCCGACCAGCTTATCGGCAAAAAAGTACAGCACTGCTGCTGCCGCCGTCCCCAGTATCATGACATACCACAGCGCACAGATAAAGACCCTGTGCGCGTTTTTATACTGCCCAAGTGCAAGTTTTTCAGCGATCAGCTTGGAAACAGCCGCCGGAATATTATAAGAGGAAAGCATGAGAATGATGATATAGATATTATAGGCAACACTATAATAGCCGTTTCCCTCGTCTCCGATCAGAGAGGTCAGCGGGCTCCGGTACAAGAGTCCTATAATCTTAACAAGGATTCCTGCTGCTGCAAGAACCCCTGCCTGTTTTACGATGCTTCCCGTTTTTTTCGCCATGTTTACACTCCGGGATTCCACTCTGTGGAATTTCAAATGTGAAGAAAAAAAGTTCAGCCCTTGTTATGAGCAATAGAAACTCTTCTCTTGCCATAGTCCTAATGAAAAACGCCTGCTCTTGGCGTTTTTCAAGTGTGAGACACAGAGTTTCCAAACCCTGTTAAAGAATGCCTGTTCTTAAAGGCATTCTTATGAAAACAATTTAGTTGTTCTCAGGCGGCGTATTCTGACGCCTTAGAACATCTTTGCTTTCTTTAGAGCTGTGCTTCCACAAATATATTATAGATTGCCTTGATCGCGGCTTCAAAATCTTCGTTCTTAACGCCAATGATGATATTCAGCTCGCTGGAACCCTGATCGATCATTTTTACGTTGACGTTGACATGCGCCAGCGCGGAGAAAATGCGTCCGGCAGTGCCTCTCGTCGCTTTCATGCCGCGTCCCACAACAGCGATCAGCGCTAAGTCCGACTCCATTTCAATCGTATCGGGCTGCGCAAGCTTATGAATCCCTGCCAGCACCTTCTGTTCTTTCTCTACGAATTCGGACTGATGTACAAACACTGTCATAGTATCAATGCCGGACGGAATATGCTCAAACGAAATTCCGTTCTTTTCAAACACTTCAAGAACTTTGCGGCCGAAACCGACCTCGGAGTTCATCATCGCTTTTTCAATATTGATAGAACAGAAGCCCTTCTTGCCCGCAATGCCGGTGATGACATAATCAGGCTTCTGACAAGTGCTCTCCACAATCCATGTACCGCGGTCTTCCGGCCGGTTCGTGTTCCGGATATTGATCGGAATGCCCGCCCTTCGCACGGGAAAAATCGCATCTTCATGCAGCACGCCCGCACCCATATAGGACAACTCCCTCAATTCCCTGTAAGTGATCGTATCGATTGCCTGCGGGTCGTTGATGATACGCGGATCCGCAATCAGAAAACCTGACACATCCGTCCAGTTCTCATACACATCCGCACGCGCCGCACGCGCGACGATCGAGCCTGTAATGTCGGAGCCGCCGCGTGAAAATGTCTTGATCGTCTTATCCGGCAGCGCCCCGTAAAAGCCCGGTACAACTGCACGTCCCTCTTTTGAGAGACGCTTCGAAAGCACGGCGTCGGTCTTTTCGGCGTCAAAATTTCCCTTTTTATCAAAGCAGATCACTTCAGCGGCATCAATAAACGGATAGCCAAGATATTCCGCCATGATGATCCCGTTTAAGTATTCCCCGCGGCTTGCCGCATAATCGCTTCCTGCCTTCTCACTGAAATTCTTTTTGATCTTTTCAAATTCTTCCCGCAGGGAAAGCGTTAAGTGAAGCCCGTCTATGATCTCCTGATACCGCGCTTCAATGCGTGCAAGACGAACCGAGAAATCCTTTCCGCGTGACGCCGTCTCATAACAGGCGTACAACATATCCGTTACCTTTGTGTCGGACGAGTTGCGTTTTCCGGGTGCGGACGGAACAACAAAGATCCTGTCCTTATCCTCGCGTATGATTGCCCCCGCCTTCTCAAACTGTTCCGCACTCGCAAGTGAGCTTCCACCAAATTTTGCTACCTTGACCATATGAATTCCATGCCTTTCCTTTTATACTGACTGCCGCTTACGCACTTACGAAATACCTGCGGCGTCTGCCCCTTCCCGGCTTCTTCCTTATTCTCCAAACAGCTTTTCGATCATTTCATAACCATGCATCACTTCGTTACCGCTGCGCAATGCCTCTTCTTCATTATAGTTCCACGTATGTGTCTGTATGCACCCGCTGTCATACAGCAGATACGGCACGGCGTCCGCCGTATGCGTCCGCACACGGATCGGCGTCGGATGGTCAGGCAGCACAAGCATGCGGTATGCTTCTCCTGCTTTGTCAAGCCCTTCCGCGATCAATGCTGTTACACGCTTATCCAAATATTCGATCGCCTGCACTTTCTTTTTGACGCTGCCCTGATGCCCCATTTCGTCGGGCGCCTCTAAATGTACATAGGCAAAATCGTAACCGTCTTTCACAAGCGCTTTGACTGCGGCTTCCGCCTTTCCTTCCCAGTTCGTATGAAGACCGCCGTTTGCGCCCTCAACCTCAATATTGTCCATGCCGGCGCCGACTGCAATTCCTTTTAAGAGATCGACCGCAGAGATCATAACACCCTTCTTTCCGGTCTTTTCAAAAAAAGAAGACAGCTTCGGACGCGTACCTGCGCCCCAGAACCAACAGCAATTGGCAGGCGGGAGCCCTTTCTTTTTCCTCTCAATATTCAGCGGATGTCTGGTAAGGATCTCGTAGCTTTTCCGCATCATTTCCCGTAGCACGGCATCTTTGGGCAGATTCGGTCCGATCTTCTGCGTCAGCACATCATGCGGCTGCACCAGATCGATCACCTTTCCCATTTTCCAGATCATACAATGCCGGTAGCTCGTTCCGACATAAAAGCGGTACATCTCATCTTCGAGCTCTCTTCGCACGGCCTCAAGCAGTACGGCACAGTCCCCGGTACTGATCTCCCCTGAACTGTGATCTAGGATCACCTGTTCTTCAAACGGAACATTGTCCTCGGACAGCGTAACGATATTACAGCGCAGCGCAATATCCGTCTCTTCCATCGGCACGCCGATACTTAATGCCTCAAGCGGTGATCTCCCCGAATAATAGCGCTTGGGGTCGTAGCCCAGCACGGACAGATTCGCCGTATCGGAGCCGGGCTTCATCCCCTCCGGTATCGTATGCACAATACCGATCTCCGAGCATTTGCTCAATCGGTCAAACGTCGGCGTATCCGCATAAGCAAGCGGTGTTTTACCGCTAAGCTCCTCTATTGGCTCGTCAGCCATTCCGTCTCCAAGAACGATCACATATTTCATTGGCTTTTACCATGCCTTTCCGCATAAATCCTGAACTTCCACAATTCCAACAGCGTCAACCCTCTACCCGGATCATGCCGAGAATGCCTTCTATGGACTGTTCCCGAAGATGGAATTCTTTCTCGGTCATCACGTCTGTGATAAATCCAAATTCCCCCGGCAGCTCCGCAACCTCGATCTTCTCGATCATACCGAATGCCAGACGGATGCTTGCAAGCGCATCTGCCTTTGCGCGTACAAAAAATCTCTTCGATGTCTCATCCACATGCTTCATCGCCATTTTTTCATCCGTCCAGTATACACGCAGATTTCGCTGTAAATTTCTGGCACACTCCATCACATCGGAAACAACTGCGCTTGCTGTCGGCAGTTTACCGGCTCCCCTGCCATAAAACATGGCATCATCCAACATATTTCCATGTACCAGAATACCATTAAACACATCGTTTACGGCAAACAGCGGATGACTCTCGCTGATCATAAACGGTGCGACCATCGCAAGCAGTCCGCCGTCTACATCCTTGCTCATCGCCAGCAGTTTGATACTCATGTTCAGTTGTCTGGCATATTTGAAATCTTTATCGGTGATCTTCGTGATTCCCTCCGTATAGATATCCTGATAATCAACAGTCTTTCCGCACATCAGGGATGAAAGGATCGCGATCTTACGGCAGGCATCATATCCCTCAACATCTGCCGCAGGATTCTTCTCCGCATAGCCCTTTTCCTGCGCCTCTTTCAGGACCTCCTCATAAGAGCATCCTTCTTTTGCCATTTTCGTCAGCATATAGTTTGTCGTGCCGTTCATAATGCCTGTGATCGCTTCTATTTTTTCAGGCGTCAAAGAATGATTTAACGGACGGATGATCGGAATACCGCCGCCGACACTCGCCTCGAACATGTAATTGACATTTTGCTTTCTGGCAACTTCTAAAAGCTCCGCTCCATGTGCCGCGACAAGCTCCTTGTTGGAAGTACACACACTTTTTCCTGCAAGCAGCGCCTTTTTACTGAATGTATAGGCGGGTTCCACACCCCCCATCGTCTCGCAGACAATGTTGATCTCCGGATCCTCCAATATCACATTCACATCATGCACAAGCTTATCTTCCATCGGATCCCCCGGAAAATCGCGAAGATCAAGCACATATTTCACCTCGATCTCCTGATCGATCTTTTTTTCGATCAGCTTCTCATTTTCCTGAATGACTGTAACAACTCCGCTCCCGATATTGCCATAACCGAGCACCGCCACCTTTACCATGATCGTTCCTCCTGATTTTTCTTTCTCTGCGGGTATCAACCCATTCCCATATCCGTCATCCTTTGTGACCTTGCTTACCTCCGGCAAGGGCGCCCTCTTTCGCAAACGCCGTCCTGACGCGTGTGATATGCGTGATATGCGTGCATATCATGCATATCATGCATATCATGCATATCACACATACCATTCATATCACTCAAATCATGTATATCATGTCTCCCGCGCAAGGATCTTGACGTGACGCACGCCTTGCTGCTGCTCCATGATACTGACCATACGCGATACGTCTCCCGTCGTCTTTAAGATCTGAACACTCAGCGAAAGCGAGGCAACTCCGTTGATTGGGATACTTTGGTGTATCGTCAGAATATTGGCTCCGAACTCACCAACGATTCCCAACAGATGGGACAAGCGTCCCGGCTCGTCATCCATCTGGAAGGTCAGTGTGATCGTGGTCCCCTCTGCCGTATCATGAAATGGGAAAATATCATCTTTGTACTTATAAAAAGAACTGCGGCTGATACCAAGAAGATCGACCGCCTCCTGTACGGATTCGACTTTCTCTGAATCAATCAGACGCTTCGCTTCCACTACTTTGAGCAGAATTTCGGGCAGTGCCCGCTTTTTTACGACATAATAACCGGCTGTTTCCGTCATTCCTACACCCCTGCATATCGCAAGCTGCTTGCCACAGCACCTTTTTGTTTTTGTGTCGCGGACAAATGTTTGCCGACGTGAAACAGTCTATCATAATTGACAAAATTATGCAACTGTTTTTGTTGATTTTGGCAGTAATTCTGGCAGTAATCTAAGTGGAATGAAGTACCATACAGAGATCTGTCTTAACTGTTACGGAAGGAAACCTTACCGCACGGCTTGCTCTCAGGACAATGCCCGATCAGTTGGCACTTCGGCACGAACAAATGTTCCGTCACCCATGCCCATTCCTCCGAATAATCATTCAGCGCTTTTTCCATATCCTCAAACAGCTCCCGGTATTCCCAATACGCCCGGTAACACTTTCTCTGATGGCTCATATCGACCAGACTGCGCAGATTCCGCCTGTCCACGATCTTCGTTGTCATACCGAGCGGCAGACCGTTCGCAACGTCCTCCTTCGGAATACCATAATCGTTTTCCAGCGAAGAAAGCTCCGTTCTGATATGTTCCATGAGCCCGTCCCATTTTACCTTTGCCGCTCCATTGTCCGCGATCGTCTTCGGCGTCACATAGGAAAAACCGTTCTTCGAATAATTGATATATCTTGTGGAGGCCTGCAGGCGCGTCGGCAGGGCGCCGATATGCGTGTACCATTCGCGGATGACTCTGGCAGAATAACCGTCGAGTATCATTTCCACATTCACATATTCCATGACCCTTCCATGACCCGACTTAATACAGTTCATGCCGCGCTTATAATTCTTTTCGTCATCCGTGATATCCGAATTCCAGCAAACGCCTGCGCGAACGCCCATCAGCGTGATCGGATTTTTCGTTGTTTCCGGTAAGATCGTGATCGTCCCCATCTTTAATTCCTTTCTCTCACTATACAACTTAAAACAATTCTTTTTTTATCTGCCCCCAGCTCAAAAAAACAAGACTGCACGGCACAGGCTTGTCCGCGCAGACGCTGACCGCATAGCCGTCCTCCGTCATACATGACCATAGATGCGCGCTGCCCTGAGCCGTCTGCAATAAATGCAGTTTCGCATCATTCTCCGGCTGACTGTTCGGCGAAACAGCTTCCGCTGTCTGCAACAAATGCGGTTTCATCATATCATCCTCAGACTCACGATCCGGCGAAACAACTTCCGCCGTCTGCAATAAACGCGGTTCCAGAATGCCATCCTCAGGATCACGATCCGGCGAAACAGCTTTCGCTTCCTGCCCTGCCGTGTCAAGCAGGCGCGGATCGCCGCCAAGACCGCTGCCCAAATATTTCGCAAGGCTTTCCTTCCTGCTCCAGATCAGGCAGAAATCCTCGCCTGCCCGAATCTGTTCCCTCTCTCCCGCAGAGCAAAAACGTTCGGCTGCCCCGCCGCGCACCGCGCGCGGCTCCTGAATGTCCAGCCCGAGCGCATTTTCCGTCTCTGTTCCGAGCACGCACGCCGCATAGCGACCGGAATGCGACAGGCTAAACGGCATCTTCTCACCAAAGAAGCATGGCTTCCCGCTTTCATTCCGCATGATCTTCGGCAGCGCCCGCTCCCCGAATTGCTTTCTCCATGCGTAGGAAAGTATCATTCCCGCACCAAAGGAGCGCCGTTTGTCTGCGCTCCTTTGATACCTTGCGATCCTTTTTCTCCTGTCCTCATCCAATACATGCTCATATTTCGTGATCTCATGTTCCGGTATGGACAGGAGTTCCAGCAGATAAACTTTCATGCGTCACCGTCATTCTTTATTGTCAGCAGACGGCAGAATACCGATCCCAAGCTCTTCAAGCTGTTTTTCTGATACGACGTCCGGCGCCTCGCTCATCAGACAGGACGCGTCCTTCACCTTCGGGAATGCAATCACCTCACGGATATTATCCGCATGGACGAGCAGCATGACAAAACGGTCCAGACCATACGCAAGCCCTGCATGAGGCGGTACGCCGTACTGAAATGCGCTCAACAGGAAACCGAACTGGCTCCACGCCTGCTCCTTTGTAAAACCAAGCACCTCAAACATCTTCTCCTGAATCTCATTCTGATGGATCCTGACAGACCCGCCGCCGAGCTCCACGCCGTTTAAGACAATGTCATACGCCTTGGCGCGCACGCGTCCGGGGGCGGAATCAATGTATTCCCAGTCCTCCTCCATCGGCATCGTGAACGGATGGTGCATCGCCATGAAGCGGTTTTCCTCATCGCTCCACTCAAGCAGCGGAAATTCCGTGATCCAGAGAAAATCAAACCGATTCTCATCGATCAGCCCAAGCTGATGCCCGAGCTCTAACCGGAGCTGTCCGAGCACGTTCCATACGATCTTATTTTTATCAGCCGCAAACAGCAGCAGATCGCCCTTCTCGCCGCCCATTGCCTGCACAAGCGCCTCCAACTGCTCCTGCGTCATAAACTTGGCAAACGAAGACTTATAGCTGCCGTCTTCCTCAATACATAAATAAGCAAGTCCCTTCGCACCGCTGCCCTTTGCCATATCGACAAGCGCGTCGATCTTCTTGCGCGGCATCGCCGCCTGCCCTTTCACGCATAATCCGCGGACGGAACCGCCGCTTTCCAGTGCGGACGTAAACACGCCGAACCCGCATCCTTTGACAACCTCCGACACATCGGTCAGCTCCATGCCGAAACGGGTGTCCGGCTTATCCGAACCAAAGCGGTTCATCGCATCGATCCATTTCATACGCGGCAGCGGAAGGGAAACCTCATGCCCGACCGCCTCCCGGCACACCGTCTGAATCAACCGTTCATTGACTTCTAAAACATCATCCACATCGACAAACGAGAACTCCATATCCGCCTGCGTAAATTCCGGCTGCCTGTCCGCGCGCAAGTCCTCATCGCGGAAGCATCTCGCGATCTGAAAATACCGGTCAAACCCCGAACACATGAGAAGTTGCTTAAAAAGCTGCGGGGACTGCGGAAGCGCGTAAAAAGAACCCGGATGCACACGGCTCGGCACAAGGTAATCCCTTGCGCCCTCCGGCGTCGATTTGCATAAGACCGGCGTCTCCACCTCCACAAACCCCTCTTTCGCCATGAAGTTCCGCATCGTCGTCACGATCCGGCTGCGCAGCATGAGCTTTTCCTGTAAGTCGGGTCTTCTCAAGTCAAGATAACGATACTTTAAGCGGATCTCCTCTTTCGTCTTAGAATCCGCCTCAATCGGGAACGGCGGCGTTTCCGACTCCGAAAGGATCCGCACCTCTTTCGCGCGCACCTCAATCTCCCCGGTTGCGAGGTTCTCATTGACCGCACCCGCTCGCTTTTCGACCCTGCCGACAACGGCAATGACAAATTCGCTGCGCATGCGCTCCGCCTTCGCAAAGCTTTCGCTGCCGCAGTCGCTCTCCTCAAAAATGATCTGCAAGATCCCTGAGCGGTCACGCAGGTCCACAAAAATAATGCCGCCCTTATTTCTCTGCTTCTGCACCCATCCCATAACGGTCACGGTCTCTCCGGCGTTTCCCGTATTTAATTCCGCACAGCGGTGCGTGCGCTTCCATCCCTTTAATGTCTCAGCCATGTCGATAACCTCTTTTCTTTTTCTCTCTTTTCGGACTCGTGTTTCCAATCACTTTTATACTAAAGCTGCCAATCCGTAAACTCTATTGATCTCCTGATCCTATGCCTCTCTTCTGATCCGGTATCTTTGTACGATAGGTTAATGCCGATACCTTTGTCGGTGAATATTTGCAATATCGATATCGTCCATGACCTTTTTGAGCCACTTCTCATAGTTGGACTCCCTAAGAAACCAATCCAACGAGCCGCTTCCGTTAATATCAGAATGATACAGGTTAAGTTCATTGATAACAGGCGCATGATCACTGTAACGGATTTGTGTAAAACTCCTGAATCTGTGTATATCCCTGCTCCGCAAGCTGTTCTTTCTGGAACTTTTTATTTTTATTCATGCGCGCGACAAGCACCTGTACACCGCTCTCCCGCTGTTTCTGTGCCTGTGCGATGACTTCGCAGAGGCGTTCTGTCGGCAGTCCTTTTTCAATGAGATACGCTTCTTTTTTTAGATTCGGAACGGTAAATCCCTTTTCCGTCAGGATCAGGATGATACGCTCAAACCCGATGGAAAAGCCGCACGCCGGTACATCGTTACCGGTAAATTTCCCGACCATCTTATCATAGCGCCCGCCGCCCCCGCAGCTGATGCCAAGCTCCGGCATCGCGATCTCAAAAATCGTTCCGGTATAGTAGGACATGCCGCGCACGAGCGTCGGATCAAACACCAGCTCAAAATCGGAGCATTTTGTCGCGCCGACTCCGGCAATGATCTCCGTTAAGTTCCCTGCAACTTCAGACTCCATAAAGCCGCCAAGTGTTTCCGTCAGATAGGCGATCCCGTCCGGCGCCTGCTTTAGTCCTTCAAACAGCGCCATGTAACGTTCGGCGCTTTCTTTGGAAAAGCCGCTTTCCACAAGCTCCGATGCAACGCCGTCCGCGCCGATTTTATCCATCTTATCTAAAATAATAAAGACCTGATCGTAGGTATCTTCCGGAAAGCCGCTGTATGCCGCCATCGCCTTTAAGATGCGGCGGTCGTTGATACGGATCTGGAATCCCCGGAAACCGAGTTTTCCGAGCGTTGTTGTCGTCGCAAGGATCAGTTCGATCTCCGCCAAGTTCGTCGGCTCGCCCAAAATATCAATATCACACTGCATGAACTGGCGGTAGCGCCCTTTCTGCGGTCTGTCCGCACGCCACACGTTCCCGATCTGCAGTGCCTTAAACGGGGAGGGAAGCTCATTGGTATGGTTGGAATAGTAGCGCACGAGCGGCACAGTCAGATCGTAGCGCAAACCGCCGTCCGCAAGATCGAAATCTGCTGCAAAAGCTGCGCCGTCCCGTGGTGCGTCGTTCGTTTGTGCGCCATCCTGCTCTTTCCCCATCTGCCCACTCCCGCACTTAAGCGCCGCAGCAAGCTTTTCCCCGCGCTTTAGAATCTTAAATATTAGTTTTTCATTTTCACCGCCCTGTTTATTGGTCAGATTTTCAATATGCTCCACGCAGGGCGTCTCAATCGAAGTAAATCCGAATTTCGCATAAGTTTCCTTGATCACGCCAATCACATAATCCCTGACCTGCATTTCCGCAGGCAGAATATCTCTCATACCCGTTACCGGCTTTTTACTGAGTGCCATTCCCTTACCTGTCCTTTCTATGCCCGTAAACTTTTGTCTGACGGCAGTATTATTCTTCTTTCAGACGCAGTGCTTGTCAATCTTTCAGGAAACGCTGATGAAAGCGCTCCCTTGATTCTACACTTTTTTTAATCGTGAAGCAAGCCCATATGATCAAAGACCGGATACAAATAGCTCGCACCGAACGTGCCGAGCATCTTCGGTCCGTCAACATCACGCCCCTGCGCGCGTATGACGATCAGGCTTTTTAAGGACAACTTCACGGTCGAACGCGTGATGGACTTAGATTTGCGGTTCACGAAAATCTCATTTCCTTTGACGCCATAACAATATTCCAACCCTTTCGCTGTCGTAAAGTCCTTTCCCTGAAACATCCGTATCAGCTCCCACACCGGACGCTCCATTTCCTGTAACTTCTGCTCGTCCGAAAGCGATTTGTCTTTTAGCAGAGCACGGAGCTCTCGTATAAATTGTTCCTGCTCTGCGCCTCCCTGTGCCGCAAACAGTGGCAGTATACTTTCTTCCGTATTCTGTTCCCCTTTCTCCTGTGCCGGAAACTGTCTGTTCTCTTCTGTATTCTTTTTCTCCATGCGTCCCAAAGTCTCCTCTCCGCACCGGCACTCCATGCCGCCAATCACCGGTATGCCTGACCGTCATCCGGCTTTTCCCAATAACTCCTGTTTTTCCATTGTGACGTTCTTTAAGAACCATCATATTTTTGTATGGTAAAAAAGTCAACACAAAACTGGAAACCATAACGATCCGCGGCACAAACCCCATACACACATAAGTCTGATCCAAAAAGGGCGCTTCCGGACGCATGCCCGGAAGTGCCCTCTCCTGCGATTTTATAATATGAATCTTCCTCTGCGAAAATCCTGCTTGTCTCTATTTTTCGTAAACTTCTTTCCACTCCACGTTCGTCTTTTTGCCAATGCTATGATAGTAAACAAGCAGCATAAAGATTGCGGCAAGCGCAAGATATCTGCGCATGAGTTTTCCTTTCTTCGCCCACACGATCAGCTTGGAAACAAGTTCTTTTTTCGTCTCCTCCGACATTCCTCTTCTGCGGTCTGCAAAGTAGGCAAGAAGGTATGTAAAGCCCGCTATCATGGAAAGCGTCGCATACAGTTGGATTGGCGATACTTCCCCTGTCTTCGGTTCGTCGTCTTTTCCGCCTCCCGCCGCAGTGCCCGTTCCGGCAGTGCTTTGCTCCTCCGTTCCGGTTTGATTCATGCCGCTCTCATCATCTGCTTCCTTGTCCAGAAAAACAAGAACATATGTGGAGAAGCGGTCTGTCTCAATCGTGACCGTATCGGCTTGATCATCAAGATCGGGCAGAATCTGCGTCTGTCCGTCATGAACGCGCAGGATCGCAAACTGCCGTATCTGCGGCGTTTCGGCATCCGCGGCATCTGTGCCGCCGTCTGCATGTCCGGCATTTCCTGCATTTGAGCCGTTTGTATCCGAAAGCCGCAGGCTTTCCGGTATTTCAAGCGTAATTCTGATCTTTCCTGTCGTCTCCGTGATCTGCGTGCGGCTCTGTCCAACCAGTTTATACAGACTGATATCCAAATACTGTCCGACCGTATAGCCTTGGAGGTTTGCCTCGACGACAGCCTTCTCGGACGCGCTGACACGAGCCGATGCGTCTTCCACATGCAGAATGATCCTGATGTCCGTTCCGTCCTGCGCCTGCTGCTTCTCTTCTGCCGTCAGCGAAGAATCCGCCAATTCCTCCGCAGGCGTTGCAAATCCCGCCTCCGGCGTGCTGTCCTGTGTAATGACCTCCGCTATGATATTTCCGTTATTGCCGCCGATCCCTCCGGTGTTTCCCGTACCGCCGTTACCCGCACTGCCGCCGTTTCCGGTACTTCCGCCTGCATTACCGTTTCCGGTGTTACCGTCGGAGCTGCCTGAATTTCCTCCGCTCGTATCGGGAAGCTTCGCGATCGGCTTGTCGATCGTCACGTTTTCCGTTGCGCTTCCGCTTGCAACGGAGATGTTTCCGCCGATACTTCCTGCCGCGCCTGAGGTTGCGTTCGTCTTATTGAAACTGCTCACCGTTGCAGTCACGTCGCTTCCGATCCCCGCATCACGCAATGCCTCGTCGATCTTGTCCTGAATCTCCTGCTTCGTCGTGTCGTTCGTCGCTGTATAGTTCGACAGCACGTCTTCCACGACTTTCTTCGCGTCCGCAACTTTCTCCGCGTCCGTCTTCGGCAGCTTCGCGATCGGCTTGTCGATCGTGACGTTCTCCGTTGCGCTTCCGCTTGCAATCGTTACCGTTCCGCCGATGCTTCCTGTCATGCTTGTAGTCGCGTTCTCCTTTCCAAAATCTCCCACTGTCACAGTCACGTCGCTTCCGATCCCCGCGTCGCGCAATGCCTCGTCGATCTTGTCCTGAATCTCCTGCTTCGTCGTGTCGTTCGTCG
>RYVZ01000028.1:0-5394 GCA_003979345.1 Lachnospiraceae bacterium | reverse complement strand
CGCAATGCCTCGTCGATCTTGTCCTGAATCTCCTGCTTCGTCGTGTCGTTCGTCGCTGTCAGGTTTGACAGCACCTGATCCACGACTTTCTTTGCATCCGCAACTTTTTCCGCATCCGTCTTCGGCAGCTTTGCGATCGGCTTGTCGATCGTCACATCCCCCGTTGCGCTTCCGCTTGCGATCGTTACCTTTCCGCTGACGCTTCCTGTCGTGCCTGACGTCGCGTCCGTCTTACTAAAGTCTCCCACGCTCACGGTCACATCGCTTCCGATCCCCGCCTCCTGCAGCGCCTTGTTGATCTCGTTTTGAATCTCCTGTTTTGTCGTACTGTTCGTTGCCGTAAGTCCTGACAGCACTTCCTCTACGACTTTCTTTGCATCCGCAACTTTTTCCGCATCCGTCTTCGGCAGCTTTGCGATCGGCTTGTCGATCGTCACATCCCCCGTTGCGCTTCCGCTTGCGATCGTTACCTTTCCGCTGACGCTTCCTGTCGTGCCTGACGTCGCGTCCGTCTTACTAAAGTCTCCCACGCTCACGGTCACATCGCTTCCGATCCCCGCCTCCTGCAGCGCCTTGTTGATCTCGTTTTGAATCTCCTGTTTTGTCGTACTGTTCGTTGCCGTAAGTCCTGACAGCACTTCCTCTACGACTTTCTTTGCGTCTGCAACTTTCTCCGCGTCTGTCTTCGGCAGCTTCGCGATCGGCTTGTCGATCGTCACATCTTCCGTCGCGCTTCCGCTTGCAATCGTTACCTTTCCGCTAACGCTTCCTGTCGCGCTTGTAGTCGCGTTCGTCTTATCAAAATCTCCCACTGTCACAGTCACGTCGCTTCCGATCCCCGCGTCCCTCAGCGCCTCGTTGATCTGATCCTGAATCTCCTGTTTTGTCGTGTCGTTCGTCACCGTCAAATTTAACAGTACTTCCTCTACGATCTTTTTCGCTTCCTCCACTTTCTCTGCGTCTGATATCACAGTCACCAAATCATTACCTGACACGCCAAGTCCATACGTTTCATTGGCAAGCTGATAATGTGTCGTATCCTTGCTTCCCGCCACAACCGTCACGCCAAGTGCCAGCGGGCTTTCCGCCGTATCCTGCATGCGGATCACAATATTTACACTGAGCGCGTTCACACCGCTCCCTTCCGCGGAAACGCCGTTCGTTGTGTAAATAGCGCCGGAAAGCTGCGAATTTCCTGCAATCACGACGCGCTTTCCATCATTATAGATACTGTTTGCATGACCGGAAATGCTCGTCCCGTTTATCGCAACGACACCGCTCCCGCTGTTTCTCAGCAATACCGCACAATCCTTATCAGATGTATCCATATTGCCTGTAATGCTTCCGCCTTTTAACACACAGGTTCCGTCCACAGACACGGCGCTGCCGCCGTTCGCCTTACATCCCCTGATCGTTCCCCCGCTCATCGTAAAGTTTCCTGATGCGGATACCCAGACAGCCCCGCCGGTTCCACTCACTTCACAGTTTTCGATCACCGCACTGCCTGCCATATTCAAGGTTCCATATACTGCGATAACGCCGCTTCCGCCTTCTTTGTATCCGTTTCGTATGATACATCCATTTCCAAGCGTCAGTGAGGCTCCCGTATCACCATTGCTTCCCACCTTGATCAGCGATTGCTTTACTGCATTTTCTGCTCCCGACAGGAAATCCCGGTTCCCGTCATAGATCACGTTTGTAAGCGTAAGTGCACCGCTTTCGCTCAGTGTAATATTTCCCCATTCTCCCTTTGGCATTCGGGTCATCGTGCAGGGAGAAGCGGCATTATTGCTCGTGATCGTGATCTGTTTTGTAATCTCCACTTTTTCAGTGATCAAAACATCCGTCAAAAGTTTGATCGTACCGCCGTTATAGACATTGGCAAGCGCCGTCGTGAATTTTCCCGTTTTCCACTCTCCGCCCGCCGTTTCCTGCCATGTTGCTTCGGCTTCTTCTACCGAGCTTAAAACAATCGCATTATCAGCACTGTTCAGCTTTGAAAACAGTGTTGTGCCTGTCATCGATACCTTGCTGGCATCCACGCCGGTCAGCGTATAGCCGCTGCCTTTTGCGAGCACTCTCCCCTCTGTCTTGGAACTACACGCCAAACTAATCGGATATTTTAATTCCGACGTGATCTTGGGACAGAGGGATCCCGTTGAATTATCCAAATAAATGACGTCTGCAATGTTTACATTTCCGCCAATCGTTAAGATACTGGTTGCACTATTTAATGTGGAATAATAAATACCGTTCCCGTTTCCATTTGCAGTATTGCCCGAAATCGTACCACCTGACAAAGTTAATCTGGCATTACTGGAAACAAGATAAATCCCGCCGCCATTGGATGCCGAATTTCCTGTAATGCTGCCCGAAGTCATCTTGCAGGTACCCCTCAAATAAATTGCACCACCCGCATTCGCATAAAGATTGTTTTCAATCAGACCACTTGTGGAACAATTTCTAATGCTGCCGCCGTCGATATTAAGTGTCCCGCCGCAGTAAATTGCGCCGCCTGCATAAGCCCCCGTTCCACCCGTATTGATGTTTATATTATTTTGTATGACCGATCCGTTCCTTAAATTGACTGTCGAGTTTGCGTCTATATATAGAACCGGTCCTTGTGCATTCACCAGGTTTCCATCTAAGGTGATATTTTCTAATGTCAGCGTTCCCATATTCTTAACATAGAAAAAGCATCCCTTATCGCCATAATTTCCGCTTGTTCCGATCGTATATCCCGCATCCCTGACAATCGTCCCGCCGCCATTGATCGTAACGTTTTCGCTCACCGTGAGCCGCCCTGTTAACGTGACGGTCACACCCGGCTTGATCGTATAAATTCCCGCGGACAAGGTCTGCTCTCCCCATGTCTGATTCGATGTGATCGTTCCGGGTACGGCAGTTGTCACCTCCGCCAGAGTCATCGGCTCATCGAACACGACCTCTACTTCGATCCTCGCATCCCCGGCGAAAGGCGCTCCTTCTTCTCCTAGCTGCGCCTGAAAGAAAAAGCTTCCGCGGTAAGGCAGCAAGCCTTCCCCGTCGCGCACATATTCCGGACAGCTCCATCCCGTCACCGCCAGCACCGTCTCACCCGCTGACAGGGATGCACTGCTCTCCGCGTCGGTATTTTCTGTCTGAGAATCGGCGCCGGAAGCGTCCGCATCGGACAACTGCCTGTCAGGATAAGCACTGTCCGAAACCGGATATGCCAATTCTACAGTCACGCTTGTCGGCAGCAGGCTCACAATGTCTTCAAAAGGGATCTGTACCTCGCTGCTGCCTCCCGCCAAAATTAAACGATAGGTTTCCTCCTCATAAAACAGACCGCCCTGAGGAGAAACTGCGTCCTCACCGAAATGCCAGCCGGTCATGACCGGCTCTGCCACAGAATCCGCAGGATCGTTCTGTCCGTTTTCCTTATCGTCCTCCGGTTCCTCATCCCCGTCCGTCTCTTCCTCTCCAAGCTGGGATGCATCCGCTTCTGCTCCGTCTTCATCCGGCACATCGGTACCGTCTTCCGTTTTATTCCCGTCTGACGTGTTCGTATTTTCTCCTTGTCCATCTTCTGTCGGCATATCGGTGCCATCCCCTGCCCCATCCTCCGTCGGCATATCGGTGTCATTTCCCGTTCCGCTTCCCGTCAGAATATCGGTGCCATTTCCTGTCCCACCCTCTTCCGCAAAAGGCGTGGCGCTCTGTACTGTCCCTTCTTCCGGCGCGGACAAACCTTCCCCTTCTGTCTGTGCTGCAAAGACCGGAAGCACCGTCGGCATACCCGGACAACTTGTAACAACCGTACAAAAGCAAAGCGCAACCGCCAGCACCTGATGAAAGCTCTTTCTCTTTGTGTGTTTCAATCCGTTCATCTCTATGTACCTCCTCAAATCTGCGCAACATTCAACGGTATTCCCATCAAAAAGACCGCCCTTATCATTCGCGAAAAAACAAAAAAGCCAAAAGATCCGCGTATTTCCGCTGAAATCTTTTGGCTTATTATAATACATTCAAAAAACATTTTATTTGTTTTAGCACGCTTCGCAATTTTGAAGGTATCTTTTGCGCAAAGGATGCATCATTCCAAGAGATATATGATTCCGCAAGGTATATCCTTCCTATGGCAAATATTGCCATGGCAGGCTGTGGATTATTGGGAATATCCTGATCAGTTATTCAGATACCCCTGTTTCTCTTCTTCATCAGACCATATGCGGTCATACCGGCTGCCAATGTTCTTAAATACATCCTGCCATGTGGCGAATTTCTGCATTTCCTCGATACTGCCCCTGTTGTTTTGTAGCCAGTCAAAAACCGCCTTATAGGTGTTTTCTGAAAACAGGACACTCCAATTGTCCTTATAATCTGCATTGTCATTATAGGACATCCCGTTAAAGCCCGTAGAGACAATGCCATCCTTCGTATGTTGCGCCAGCCCCTTTATCTCCAGATCAGCCCATATGTATGCGGCGTTCTTATCGTGGATCAGGTTGGGATATTTATTGAAGTAGGTCTCCGCAAGAGCCTCATACCTCTCCCTGTCCGCCCCGCTCTGCAAAAGGACTTTTCCCCCGCGGCCTTCCTCACCATCCCGCACCAGATACTGTATACCTGTGCCGGAATGGGTGCTTAAGGTGAAACCGGACATTTCCTCCGTTTCCAGTGATTCCACTCCCATGACATCCTGCAGGGCATCTTTCAGTTCGCCGTCCAATACCATGACATCATAACTCATGGTTCCATGCTCCGAAATCAAAAACTGCTTTCCTGTCTGGCTGTCCTGTCTGACCTTGATATCGGAATAATCAAAGGCACCGAGCCGCTCGCCCTGTTTATTGTAAATATCAAAACATCCCGCCTCGTTGTCCGGCACAATCCTGTAATTCTCGGATTCGTATGTATCATAGGCAGGCTTTACATTGCGTACCCCTGATGCTGCCGACGCGCGATATGCATCCAGCACCAAAGTCTGCCCTGCCGCCTTCGCGCTGTTTCTTACGTGGGAACCGTTCCCTACCGCATCTGTATCCGCCATCCTGCCCGCAAAGTCCGTTCCCGAACCATGCCTCTGTGCCTTTCCCGCAGACGCAAAGTCTGCGTTATCACACCATGCGGGATAACCCGCCCCTATTCCATTTACACTCATAATTCGAATCCTCCATTGTCATCAATTATTTTAATGGCAGCCCCTCAGTCATTCAGAGCCGCCCATGCCCCCTTGTAGTAAGTCCGGGCATATCCTGTTTTACTTCAAATTTTGTAACATTAGTACAGCTATCAGGTATTTCCCAACACATCACTGCTATATGCACCAATTGCACTTTCATAAGCCATTGCCGCCGCCGACACCTGTGACCGGCTGATGAAATGATAGTTTACAGTCGTATCGAGATC
>RYVZ01000005.1 GCA_003979345.1 Lachnospiraceae bacterium | reverse complement strand
CGTTCCAGCCGAATTCTCCGATCAGCACAAGGAGGACGCATAGTATGAGTAATATTGCATTGATCACAGGTATTACAGGACAGGACGGTTCCTATCTCGCCGAGTTTTTGCTGGACAAGGGGTATGAGGTCCACGGACTGATCCGGAGACTTAGTATATCCAATACGGCACGAATCGATCATCTGATCAATTCCCAGTATTATAAGGTTAAATTTTTTCTTCATTATGCGGACACGACCGATTCCAGCAACTTGATGCGCCTGATCGGGGAGATACGGCCGACAGAGGTATATAATCTTGCGGCACAGTCCCATGTCGGCGTTTCCTTTGAAGTGCCGGAGTATACGGCGGACGCGACGGGGACAAGTACCTTAAAGCTGCTTGAAGCGATCCGCGTAAATGGCGGGAACTGCCGCTATTATCAGGCGTCTACCTCCGAATTGTTCGGCGGTATTCCCGAGACGGCACCCCAGAGCGAGGAGACGCCGTTTTATCCGAAAAGCCCTTATGGTGTGGCAAAGCTCTATTCTTACTGGATCACGGTCAACTACAGGGAGTCCTACAATATGTTTACCTGTAACGGTATCCTGTTTAACCATGAGTCCCCGCGCCGCGGAGAAAATTTCGTAACGAGGAAGATCACGCTTGCACTGTCCAACATCATAGCGGGTAATCAGGAGAAGCTTTCCCTTGGAAATATGAATGCGAAACGTGACTGGGGGTATGCGGGTGATTATGTTGAGGGCATGTGGCTGATGCTCCAGCAGCATAAATGCGGGGATTATGTACTTGCGACGAATGAGACGCATACGGTGAGGGAATTTGTCGAGGAGGCGTTTGCGAATCTTGGTATCACGATCCGCTGGGAAGGCGAAGGCGTGAATGAAAAGGGGTATGATGCAAAAACCGGAAAACTTTATGTGGATGTGAATCCTGAATTCTATCGCCCGGCGGAAGTGGAGTTCCTTTGGGGGAACTGTGCAAAGGCGGAAAAGGAACTTGGATGGAGGCGCAGGGTGGATTTCAAGAAGCTCGTGAAAATGATGATGGATTCGGATATGGAGAAGATCGCGGGCATGAACTGTGAGGAGTATCGTGCGCGGGCGGCGCAGGAAAGTTCTGGAGAATAGGGGTAAATAGTTCCGGCATGAAAGGAGCAGAATTGCTAAAATGGAAAAAACAGATAAAATTTATGTGGCGGGGCATCGCGGTTTAGTCGGCAGCGCGATCGTCCGCAGCTTAAAGGAAAAAGGATATGCGAATGTGATCGGAAGGACGCACAGGGAGCTTGATCTGTGCGATCAGGCGGCAGTGCGGGCTTTCTTTGAAAAAGAGCGCCCTGATATTGTGGTTTTGGCGGCGGCGAAGGTCGGCGGTATCAACGCCAACAATACGAAGCCGGCGGAATTTGCTTATAGTAATTTGCAGATACAGTGTAATGTCATTCAGAGCAGCCACGAATTTCATGTAAAAAAACTGCTGTTTCTTGGCAGCACCTGCATTTATCCGAGGATGGCGCCGCAGCCGATCCCCGAAGATGCGCTGCTAACCGGACCGCTTGAAGAGACGAACGAAGCATATGCGGTTGCCAAAATAGCGGGTCTGGAAATGTGTAAATTTTATAAACGCCAGTACGGGGACGATTTCATCTCGTGCATGCCGACCAATTTATATGGTCCGTATGACAATTATGATTTGGAAGGTTCCCATGTCATGCCGGCAATGATCCGCAAATTTCATGAGGCAAAGAAAGCAGGAAAGCCCAGTGTGGAGCTGTGGGGAACAGGAGCGCCGCTTCGTGAGTTCCTGTATGTGGATGATATGGCGGATGCCTGTGTATACTTGCTGGAAAACTATAGCGGCGAGCAGCATGTCAATATTGGCAGTGGTAAGGAACTGACGATCAAAGAGCTGGCGGAGCTTGTGAAAAAGACTGTCGGTTTTGAGGGAGATATTGTATGGAATACCGAAATGCCGGACGGCACGCCGAGAAAGTTGACGGATGTGACAAAACTGCACAGGTTGGGGTGGAAGCATAAGGTGGAGCTTGAGGAAGGGATTGCAAAGGCGTATGCATGGTTCTGCGAGAATGTGGAACAGGCAAGGATGTAGAAAGAATGAAGATTTTCTAAGCAGTCAAAGAACGCCTGCTAAGAAAATCTAAGTCATTCTTTGAAAAACGCCTAAACTGCGGCGTTTTTCATCCCAAAAGCTCGAAAATACCTCGCTAAGTGATCTCAAACTTCACACTGAAGAATGCCAAAAGCAGGCATTCTTCTCACGGATTGTTTGTGCCGCCGCAGGCGGTAAGCGTAACATAAAAAGGGAGCAGCATCTCATGGATACATTCGGAGTGATTCTTGCAGGCGGCGGGGGGACCCGTTTTTGGCCGCTTTCAAGACAGGATTTACCGAAACAG
Source organism: Lachnospiraceae bacterium (assembly GCA_003979345.1). Taxonomy (GTDB): domain Bacteria; phylum Bacillota; class Clostridia; order Lachnospirales; family Lachnospiraceae; genus DLAJ01. The sequence continues at coordinate 126,074 of RYVZ01000005.1, read as the reverse complement.
TTCTTAAACCTGACGGGATCGGATCTTTTGGTAAACGAGACCGTGGACCGGCTTGCGGAATTTGTAGAAAAACGGCATATTTTTGTTGTGACAAATGTGCAACAGACGCCGAAAATGCTGGAGGCGACGGCAGGGCGCATTGACGGCGCACAGATACTGTCCGAGCCTGCGGCGCGCAATACCTCGGCATGTATCGGATATGCAGCGATGGAGATCATGAAAAAGCACGGGGACGGCGTGATGTGCATTTTGCCGTCCGATCACTATATTAAGGAACCTAAGGCATATACAAAGCTGATGAAACGCGCTGTGGCGCTGGCGGAAAAATCGGGCCGGCTTGTGACGGTCGGTATCAGACCTACGTTCGCATCGACCGGATATGGTTATATCCAGTATAAGGCGGGAAAGCATAAGGACTATTATGATGTGGTCGACTTTGTGGAAAAGCCTGATATCCGTACTGCTAAAGCATATGTAAAGAGCGGGAGCTTTTTGTGGAACAGCGGTATGTTTGTGTGGAAGGCATCAACGATCCTTACTTATTTTAAGAAGCTACTGCCCGATATTTATGAAAAACTTGAGGAGATCGGCAGGGCGATGAACACGCCGCGCGAGCGGGAAGTGTTGGATCAGGTGTATCCGACCATCCCCAAAATATCGATCGACTATGGGATCATGGAGCGCGCCGATAAAGTGCTTGTGCTGATCGGAGAATTCGGCTGGAACGATGTCGGAAGCTGGGATGCCCTGCAGGCACTATATGAGCCGGATGAGGACGGAAACATCATTTATGGCGAGCAGGTACATTTGGATACGAAGAATTGCATTTCCTATGCAAAAAGCAAGCTGATCGCGGCGCTCGGCGTGGAAGACTTGATCATTGTCGAGGCGGACGACGCTATTCTGGTCTGCCATAAGGATAAGGCGCAGGAAGTGAAGAATATTGTGGAACAGCTGAAGGCGGAAGGAAAAGAGCAGTATCTATAGTTGGCAGCAACATAAGCCGGTGTAAAAAGCAGAAATACTTTTTGCATTGGCTTTTTGCATACTCAAATCATATCTGCCTGCCTTTGCAGCGTCGCTGTTATTTTCAATTACCTTTTGTAAAATTTCTTTTTTATTCAAGGGGGCATCAACTTTCTGCGTACAGTCTAAAAAGAATGTGTGCGGTTATTATGGAATACAATTGAAGAAATTGCAACAATGCAATGTAGAGGACGGTATTTTTTGCGGGAAGGGACGGTCAGTTGCATTTATGAATGCCAATTGTATATAAAATGCACATAATCGTTCTTGATAAATTAGTAATATTAACGAAAAACTACATTGATATTGCGAAACGGGCATTAGGTGTGATAAAATAAAAAAATAGAGGATTTTGATGATAAATGACTGACAAAGCCGCGCTTAAAGACAAAAGAGGAACAGCAGGAAGCATATTTTCAGGCGGGTTACAGGGACATGGACGGGATGTTATCGGTCATGTTTTGATGCACGCGATGAATGAACGTTTACAAGAATGCGAAGAAAATGCTAAAATGTCGATTGTAGGGAATTGACGATCGAATGATGGCATGGAGGCAGAAAATGACGATGATGCAGATGTTGGTAGATGACGAACAGACGAAGATACGCCTTGAGCGCAGAGTGACAAAAATGATGCTGGATATCGGTGTTCCGGCGCACCTGAACGGATTCAGGTATTTGCGTGAGGCGGTCATGATGTGTCTTGAGGATATGGAGGTTGTCAGCAGCGTTACAAAACTCCTTTATCCGGAGTTGGCAAAGAAATTTAGGACGACCGATCAGAAGGTGGAACGTGCCATCCGAAATGCGATCGAAGTTTCGTGGGAGCGCGGCAATGAGGAGACATTCGAGGAATTGTTCGGCTATACCTGTGCCGACGGAAAGAACAGACCTACCAACAGTGAATATATTGCGCAGATCGCGGACGCGATCCAGCTGGAGCTGAGAGAGGAAATGGCATAAGGCAAGGGTTAAAGTTGCACTTATATCAAAGATGGGATATACTGGAAACAGAATGATTCTTGAAGAAATGGAGAAGATGTCTGTGTTTTCCGGTATCGTTATATTAATTGCGTTTTCTGTCGTATGCTATGCGGCGGGACGTCTGTTACAGCATTTATTAAATCAGCAGGAAAAAGGAGCGGCACATGCGTTTGTGACTGGTTCCTTTTCCATGCTGATTTTATTTTATTTGCTGCATATCGCAGTTGTCGGTCTGGCGTTTCCGTTTACGGTATTGCTGTGGGGGTATACGGGGATCTGTGCACTGGTGTTCTTTAATGCCCTGTTGTTTCTGAAAGGAGAACTGTGGATGGTTCCGATGCGGGGGATCCGGCATGAAGCGGCTGTGCGGGAGCAGCGGCCGGTGTGGATCTTTGCCGGCATCCTGATCGTATTAAATGTTCTTTTGATTGAAATAGATATGCCGTATTTTGGCAATGATATGACTGTGGAGCAGGCGGCGACGACGCTTGCGACACGCACGCTTTACCGGTATCATCCGGCTACGGGCGTGGAGTTTGTCTATGGGATGTCACCGGCGGCAAAATGTAATGCTTTGCCGCAGCTTTATGCGGTGTTATGTGCATTGTCAGGAGCGGATGTTTATTCGTTTGTCTGCAGTCTGGTCCCTGTTTGGGGATTTTTCTTAAATGTGGCTGCATGCAGTGTGCTGGCAGGTGCATTGGGGCTTACCCAAAGCACACGGCGCCATATGCTGCTGTTTTATCTGCTTCTTGTGTTGTTTGGCGGTTATTATGACGGGGCCTATGCGTTCCGTCTGCTGCATCAGGGGTTTGCGCCGCAGACTATTTTTCTGGCGACGGGCGGCATGGCTCTCCTTGCATTAGTGGTTTCGTTTGTCAGAGTATGGCGGATCCGCGTGAAAGGAGGAGAGGCAGATGAGTGAATGGATCGTAGTTCAGCTCTGTATGGCAGGTAAACTGGAAAGGGCACGTCTGCTGTTGGGTGAATGGTGGGAGGATATGACTGCCTTCTTTCGGATCGAGGCGCGAAGCGGCACATATTGGGCGCTTGCATTTGCCGCGGTGATCTATCTTACGGGGGTACTTGTCATAGAGCGGAGTGAGAATACAAACCTCGGACAGTTAAGGGGAACGGTTGGCACACACGCAGACAGGGCATGGCGAGTACTGTTTATACTGCCGGTGTGGTTTTTACTCTTTATGAATCCGGCGGCTATGTGGCTGTTTCGGAAAATAACGGGGACTTCGTACCGCTGCGTGTTTGCAGCGCTGGCAGTTCCGGTACTTCCGGTGATCGCCCATGCGGCGGCGGATTTGTATGAACGCTGTAAGGGCAGAAAGGCTGTAGCAGCACTTTTTCTTACTGCCGCACTGGCGCTGGCGGGGACGCTGTATCCGTTTGATGAAAAGGGAGGGACACCGCGGCGCAGTGCACAATGGAGTGAAGCGGAGTCGGGAGCGATGGAGGCAGTGTTGTCTGAGGCACATAAAATAAAAGAAAGCGGACAGGAGACATTTCTGGCTGCTCCAAAACGCATGATGGATGTGGTCAGGCGTTATGATGCGAATATTCTGCTTGCATATGGGAGGGATCTTTGGCAGACGGATGCGCTTGAATACGTTTATGATGTGTATAGCGGGGAACAGATCATGCTGTGCCAGGCGATGGAAGCCGAACCGTTTCTGCCCGATGAAACGGCGGAGCTTGCGCTTATGTATGGCTGCAATCTGATCGTGCTAAAAGAACCGGTCAGTGCAGAGATTTTAGACAATTGGGGACTTTCCTGCGTCTATGAATCAGAAGGCGTTTATGTTTACAGGCGCTAAGCAGTTTACGGTGATGGAAAAATATGGTACAATGTCGTAAGACATTGTACCGCGCCGAGCGAAGCGAGTGTGCATCGCGAAGAGCAGGCATGTGCGGAGCACATGGTACAATGTCGTAAGACATTGTATATAATTATGATGGTTGAATATCAGAGTAGTGAATGTATACTGCGGGCAGGAGGCATGCCATGAAGCTGTTAAGTGTAGTGGTTCCTTGTTATAATGAGGAAGAAAATGTTCCTTATTTCTATGAGGAACTCATGAAGCGGGAATCGTTTTTTACCGACAAGGGCGTGGAGCTGGAGATCATTTATGTGGATGACGGCTCAAAAGATCAGACTGTGCCTGAGGTACGTCGGCTGCATGACAAAGATGAGCGCGTGCATTTGGTTTCTTTTTCGCGAAACTTTGGAAAAGAAGCGGGCATCTATGCGGGATTGTCCAAGGCGAAGGGGGATTTTGTCGTTTTAATGGACGCTGATCTGCAGGACCCGCCGTCGCTTTTGCCGGAAATGTATTCTTATATAGAGCAGGGGTATGATGCGGTAGCGACAAGAAGGGTCAGCAGAAAGGGTGAGCCGCCAATCCGTTCTTTTTTTGCAAGAATGTTTTATCGGCTGATGCGCAAGATCAGTAAAACGGAGATCGTGGACGGCGCAAGGGATTACCGGCTTATGACCAGACAGGTGGCAGATGCCATTTTGTCCATGAAGGAATACAATCGCTTTACAAAGGGGATTTTCGGCTGGGTCGGCTTTCAGACAAAGTGGCTGGAGTATGAAAATATAGAGCGGGTCAAAGGAGAAACCAAATGGTCATTTTGGAAGCTGTTCGCTTATTCGCTGGAAGGAATCATGGCATTTTCCACGGCGCCGCTTGCCATCGCTTCCATATTGGGGGTGTTGTTTTGCATTCTGGCGGTGATACTCATTATTGTGATCGTCGTGCGGACCCTGATCTTCGGGGATCCCACTTCGGGATGGCCGTCAATGGTATGTATCATTTCCATGCTTGGCGGCGTGCAGCTTTTATGCATCGGCATTGTGGGGCAGTATCTGAGTAAGACTTATATGGAGGTTAAAAGGCGTCCGCTTTATCTTGTGAAAGAAGAATTATAGTAACAGACGCGGTATTGCGCGTGAAATGACGCGGAGGCAGGTTCAGGATGGAACGATTGCAACAGAAAAAAGAACAGGTCAGTATTGTCGTTCCGGTGTACCATGCGGCGGACTATATTGTTCATACGCTCGATATGGTAAGGGCTCAGACCTATGAAAACTGGGAAGTGATCCTGGTCGAGGACGGGCCGGGGGACGGAAGCGCCGAAGTGATAGATGGATATCTGCGCGCGCATGACGATCCGCGTATCCGGCTGCTTCGGCAGAAGGAGAATGCCGGTGCAGCGCGGGCAAGGAATATTGGCGTGGACGCAGCGAAAGGCAGATATCTCGCTTATCTGGACGCGGATGATGTCTGGCTGCCGGACAAGCTGGCAAAGGAGCTTGCATTCTTAAAGGAAAAGCAGGCGGGGTTTGTGTTTACTGCCTATGAATTTGGTGACGCCGATGCAAACGGTACGGGTAGGATCGTGCATGTGCCCGAGACGCTGTGCTATCGTGAAGCCTTGTCACGCACGGTGATCTTTACGTCTACGGTGTTGTTCGATCTTGAACGGATCTCAAAAGAACTGGTCCGGATGCCGGAAGTGAAAAGCGAGGATACCGCCACATGGTGGAAAATCTTGCGAAACGGGCATACTGCGTATGGTATGGATGAGGTGACTACGATCTACAGGAGACCGGCGAACTCATTGTCTTCCAATAAACTGGAAGCGATGAGACGCATATGGGGGTTGTACCGGAAGCAGGAAGGGCTTTCTTTGATGAACAGCATGCGTTATTTTATGGGGTGGGCTGCGCGCGCAACACTGCGGCGTATCTGAAGAGGCTTCATAACGTAAGACAGCAGGGGCGCCAGGATAATCATATTCAAAGAGAACGATCCAAAGATAAATATGTATAAATATCTAAAGATAATCATCGCCAGGTGATGATCGGTCCAGCGGAAAGGTTCGGAGAACAAGTGAAAAAATTTGAGTCGGCAAAACGATTGATCATATTGGGATTGTCCGTGGTCGGGCTTGTATGGATGACGGCAGTGTATGCGTTTGCGTGGTTTAATGTTTATTATAAACCGGTGCGCCTGCGTCTGAAGTTCTACTTTAACGGACATGCGATCGTGCTGTTGATTTATTTCGTACTGCTTTTATTCTTCAGCTCGACCTATGGAGGCACAAGGGTCGGCTATCTGAAGGCGTCCGATGTGTTTTTTTCACAGACATTCTCACTGCTGGCAGTCAATGTGATTTCCTATTTTCAGATTTCCCTGATGGCAAACTGGCTTGTCGCCGTTCCTCCGATGATTGAAATGACGCTCTTGCAGCTTGCGATCGCGGGAATATGGACGTATTTGAGTAACCGCCTGTATCACAGGCTGTACCCGCCGCGCAAACTGTTGCTTGTTTACGGCGAGCGTGACGTGGCAGATATTATGACTAAATTTGAGTCGCGCAAGGATAAATATAATGTCAGAGAGACGATCGGCATTTCCCAGGGCATGGAGGCTGTTTTGGAAAAGGCGGTATCGGGTGTTTTTGATGCAGTCGTGCTGTGGGATATTCCGGCGAAGGAGCGCAACAGACTGATGAAGTATTGTTATGCGAACTCCGTCAGAATCTATTTCATGCCTAAAATTACGGATGTCTTGGTCAAGGGAGCGGAGCAGCTCAATCTGTTCGACACACCGATCTTCCTGATCAGGGAGTACGAATTGACTGTAGAACAACGGTTTGCAAAACGCTGTATCGATCTGGTGTGCTCGCTGCTGCTTTTGGTGATCGCTTCGCCGTTCATGCTCTTTACGGCACTTGCGGTCAAGCTGTATGACGGCGGTCCTGTTTTGTATAAGCAGATCCGGTGTACACGCGGGGAGCGGCAGTTTTATATACTGAAATTCCGCAGCATGCGTGTGGATGCGGAAAAAGACGGTGTGGCGCGTCTTTCTTCAAAAAATGATGATAGAATAACACCTGTTGGGAAAATCATACGAAAAGTCCGCTTAGATGAGCTTCCACAGCTGATCAATATCCTGAAGGGGGACATGTCCTTTATTGGTCCGCGTCCGGAACGACCTGAGATCATTGAGCAGTATAAGGAGGATATGCCGGAGTTTGTTTACCGGATGAAGGTAAAGGCGGGACTTGCGGGTTATGCTCAGGTTTATGGAAAGTATAATACAACACCGTATGATAAATTAAAACTGGATTTAACTTATATCGAAAATTACACGATATGGCTGGATGTAAAGTTAATGCTTCTCACGTTAAAGATTTTGTTTGTGCCGGAGAGCACGGAAGGAATTGACGAAGGGCAGACAACGGCAATGAAAGATTCCACAAAAGAGAAATAGGCGGAGAAACTGACGGATGTGAGGGGTTGGAAGGAGCAGGAGATCGGAATGAATCAGCGGGAATTGGAACGGGAGGGTATGGATCTGAAACTTGTGCTGCTCCTGCTCTTGAAAAAAATACCAATTGTTATTATAACGGCGCTGGCAGGGGCGCTTTTATGCGGTACATTTTATGGGGCGTGGCATTCGCGGGCTGCCGGACGCCGTTTGTATGAGGCGCGGAGTCAGTACTATATTACGTTTGAGGAAATAGAAGATAAAACCTTTTTTGACTATTATTATAATGGCTATACATGGAACGATCTGCTTTCCTCTGACCTGATCCTCGGTTACGCGATGGAGCTGCTTCCTGAGGGTTATGAAAGGAACTATGTGGATGACTGTGTGGAAGCGGAGATCCTGTCCGATGTCCGTGTGCTCACAACAACGGTAAGGGCGAAGGACGCGGCGGAAGTGACGCTGCTTCAGCGGGCGGTCGAGCAGGCGGTCGTTCATTATGCCGAAGACGGTGAAAAGCTGGAATTGATCGAGGTAATACGTTCGGAGGAACCGGTGCTGGAGGAACTCTCCGACCATATGCTCAGGGCTGCGGCAACGGGAGCCGCGGGCGCAGCTTTAGCGGCAGTGATCGTGATCCTGCTTCTGATCGCAGTGCAGGATGCGGTATATCTGCCGGAAGAGCTGGAGAAACGTTTTGGAGTCCGCTGTGCGGGCATTGAATGCGGAAACCGTGAATTGCAGAGGCAGCTTGCACAGAATGAGGAATGGCTCTTGAAGGGAAACGAGTATCCGGTGCTGTCGATGCAGGAAGTCCTGAATGCAGGGGCGGAGGTGTTTGCGCGTATCCGGAATGCGGGCGGCGTGATCCTGAGCGTTCCGCAGGGAAAACGGAACAGCAGGCGGCTTTCCGCTGCGCTTCACCAGCTTGAGATCCAGGATTGCAAAGTCATTTATGCAAAGATCACGGATGCGGACGAACGCCTGCTAAGATGGTATTACGGGCGACAAGGAAATGTACGATCATCAGCGAAACGAAACGCATAAACGCTGATGCGGTCGGAAAGGGGTATTCATATGACCTTACAACTGCTCGTGTCCGCGGTTGATAAAGTACCGAGGGAACTGGCGCGGCAAATGCATATCGGTTCAGATGCAATTTTGATCGTCCAATGCGGTGAAAATGGCTATGAGGAGTGGGAGGAAGACGGTCATACAATCCGTGCCTACCGCTTTCGGGAGAAGGGCGTGGGGCTAAGCCGCAACAATGCGCTGTTGCGTGCAGACCGGGATATCAGTGTCTTTTCGGATGAGGATATTGTATACACACAGGGATATGAACAGAAGATCCTTGCGGAATTTGAGCAGCATCCGGAAGCGGATATGCTGCTGTTTAACGTGGACGTCTGTGAGGAGCGCCGCACCTACCATATCGACGGCTTTGGCAGAGTCAGACAGTATAACTGCGGGCGTTATCCTGCATACAGCTTTGCGGTAAGGACGGAAAAACTACATCAGAAAAATATTACGTTTTCGCTGCTGTTTGGCGGTGGTGCCCGCTACAGCAACGGCGAGGACAGTCTTTTTATCCGTGACTGTATCGTAAAGGGATTAAAAGTCTATAAAGTGCCGGTGACGATCGGGCAGGAAGTACCGCGTCCATCCACCTGGTTTCACGGTTACGATGAAAAGTTCTTTTTTGACAGAGGGGTACTGTACTATTACCTGTATGGATTTTGGAGAAAGCCGCTCGCGCTGCGCTTTCTACTGAAAAATAAGGAAAACATGTGCAGGGAGATTCCCTGGAAAAGGGCATATGCACTGATGAAGCAGGGGATGCGGGAGGCGGCGGAGTGATCGTATACATTGTGCTGCTGCTTGTCACGACAGCGGCGGCGTTTCTTGTTGTGAAGCCGGCAGAGCTGCCGGTGAGGGGAATGAGCAGGCAGATGTTTCGAAACCGCGTAAGCCTCTGCGCTGTTTTTCTGCTCTTATTTGCAGTGTCTGCGGCACGTTACGGCGTCGGGAATGATTACAGGCGCTATGAAGATCACTTTTACAATATCTGGTACGGATATGTCGTGCCGACTGAGCGCGGTTTTAATGTGCTTGTCAAATGCTTACAGACACTGTTCGGAAAAGACAATTATTTGTTTCTGTTTGCATTCTTTGCGTTTGTGACTGTGTTCTTTACATTAAAAGCATTATATACCTTAAGCGCGAGCTTTGTGTTTAGCTTTTATCTGTTTATGGCGCTTGGGTATTACTATCAATCATTAAATACCGTACGTTATTATGTAGCGATAGCATTTGCACTCTGCGCCATACCATATCTGTTTCGCAGACAATACGGAAAATTCGTTTTGACGGTCCTTCTTGGCGCGCTGATCCACAAATCGGCGCTGATCGTGCTGCCGGTTTATTTTTTGGCAGACTGCCGATGGAAGCGCTGGCAGACGGCGCTGCTTTCGCTGCTTGCCATAAGTGGTCTTGTGTTTGGCGACATTTATCTAAAGGTGATTTTATATTTGTATCCAACTTACCGGAACAGCATTTATCTGGAGGGGGGGACGTCCTATGTCAACATCGCCAGATGTATCCTTGTGCTGTTGTTCTGCCTGTCGGTTTACCGGAATGTGATCAAAGATGACAAACAGTTGTTATTCTATTTTCGGCTGAATGTTGCGGCACTCATGCTTTATCTGTGCGGTTCTTTTATTCCCGAGGTGTCACGGATTGGGACTTACCTGACGGTCACACAGGTCTTTCTTTTGCCCGGGGCAGCGTTAAAGATACCGGAACAGCGGATACGAAGGGCAGCCGTGATTGGGATAACGGTCTTCGGTGCCGTTTATTTTGCGGCGTTTCTGTATAAGGCGTACGGCGAGCTGGTAAAGCTCTTACCATACCATACATGGTTGTTTTGATGTGTAACACGTTGGAGATCCGGGAAGCAATTCTGGAAAGGAATATCGGCATGGAACCCTTTTTTTCAATCATTATCGTCTGTTTTCAGGCGGGAGAAGAATTAAAGAAGACTGTTGAAAGTGTTCTTTCACAGACAGAGCCGGATTTTGAGATCATTGTGAAGGACGGCGGTTCCACGGACGGATCGGTCGGGCTGCTGCGGGAGGATCCGCGCATCCGGTTGTTTCAGGAGAAAGACAGCGGCATATATGATGCAATGAATCAGGCGGCGTGCAGGGTAAGAGGACGCTATGTGCTGTTCTTAAACTGCGGCGATTATCTTTATGATGACGGGGTGCTTGCAAAAGTGCGGCGGGCGGCGGATGCCGGAAAAACGGAGACGGGTGCCACTGCCGGCGCAGGGGACGCTGGGACGGGGCATCAGAGCCGCCCGGTCATTTTTTATGGAAATACGTATGAGAGGAAGACGCAGAGTCTGGTCATGAGTAATCCAAAGCTCGATACATTTGGCTGCTACCGCAATATTCCGTGTCATCAGAGCTGCTTTTATGCGGCAGCGCTGATCGGGCCGAAGCTGCTCCGCACACGTGGAAGGGAAAGGACCTATGAGCCGCAGTACCGGGTGCGTGCGGATTATGAGCATTTTCTTTGGTGCTTTTTTCGCGCAAAGGCGGAAACGGTTTATGTGCCGCTGACCGTCTGCTCCTATGAGGGAGGCGGATTTTCGGAGTCGTCTGTAAACCGCGCGGCGGCAAAAAGAGAGCACTATGCGATCACCGCGCTCTATATGACAGGATGGCAGCGGTTTCGTTATCATGCGCTATTACTGCTGACGCTTGTGCCGCTTCGGACTTTTCTTGCGCGCAGCAAGTGGTTTTCGGGAGTGTATCAGCGGGTGAAGCGCCTGCTTTACAGGCGGCGGGCGTCCTAGGGAAGCACCGGTTAAATCATTGCTTTCTTAGGGTAAATATGTCTAAAGGTGTGGCGGGGATGCCGGAGTTTTAGTCCGGCGTGCGTGGATATCAAAAGGGGAACACAGATGCGTATTCTATGGAGTTGTAATATTATGCTGCCAGTCATTGCAAAAGAACTCGGTATGCCGGCGAGCAATAAAGAGGGATGGCTGTCAGGCTTAAGCCGCAGGCTCTTAAGCGGAATGAAAGCGCAGGACGGCAGGACGCCGGAGCGCGGCGGTGCAGGAAAAAGCGGCGGCGTCCCGGAGGAGATCGTGCTTGGCGTCTGCTTTCCCGTAAACGGGATGCCTAAGGACGCCGAAGCTGTCAGAGGAAAGCTGCCGGATGCGGCTCTGTTTTATTACGGGTTTTCGGAAGATACCGTTCATGAGGAACGTTACGATGAGGCGCTTGAACAGCGCATGAGAGAGATCATTGCGGACTTTAAGCCGGATGTCCTGCACTGCTTTGGCGCGGAGTACGGACATACGCTCGCCGCGGTCCGCGCGTTTGATAAACCGGAGCGGACGCTGATTGGCATACAGGGCGTCTGTGCGGCGTGCGCGGAGCATTATCTGGACGGCGTGCCGGAAAAGATATGCCGCCGTTATACATTCCGCGATTTTGTCAAGAGGGATAATCTTTTGCTGCAGCGTGAAAAAATGAGAGAACGCGGAGTGCGGGAAGCGCAGGCGCTTTCGCTTACAGGACATGTGACCGGGCGCACGCAGTTTGACCGGTCCGTGACACACAGAGCGGCGCCGCAGGCGGTCTACCATCCGATGAATGAGACGATGCGCGAAAACTTTTATGAGGGAAACTGGTCCTATGAGACATGCGAAAAGCATCGGATTTTTGTGAGCCAGGGGAATTATCCGGTCAAGGGACTGCACTATGTTTTGTGCGCGCTTGCCCTGTTAAAAAAGCAATATCCCGATATCCGCCTGTATGTGGCGGGCGACTGCATCGTGCGCCGCGGAAGCACGGGATTGACAGACCGGTTGAAAATTTCGTCCTATGGCGCGTATCTGCGGTCGCTGATCAGGGAGGGCGGCCTGGAAGATCAGGTGTTCTTTCTTGGTCAGACGGACGCGGCGGGAATGAAGGAACAGTATTTGAAAGCACATGTTTTTTTATCTGCGTCCACCATTGAAAATTCCCCCAATTCCGTCGGAGAGGCAATGCTGCTCGGCGTTCCGGTCGTCAGCTCGAATGTCGGCGGTGTGCCCGATCTGATGACCGATGAGAAAGAGGGGCTTCTGTATCACGCGGATAGCGTGAATGCACTGGCGATGGCTGTCACAAGGATCTTTGAGGACAGGGAACTGGCGGAGAAGCTTTCGAAGGCTGCAAGGCAGAGAGCAGGAAAGACGCATGATGGGGAGGAAAACTGCCGCACGCTGCTTGAAATTTACCGGAATATGACCGGATGCAGCGGCTGAATGAAAGCCGGCGCATGGCAGCGTGGCTATTCTCTCAAATATGCATAGCGAAGCAGCGGCCGGCAGCGCCAATGGAGATTTGATATGAAAATAACCTTTGTCAGTAACTACATTAACCATCATCAGATTCCGATGTCAGAGTATTTATATGAACAGCTTGGAGACGGCTATCGGTTTGTGCAGACGGAGCCGATGGAAGAGGAACGCCGTGCAATGGGATGGGGAGAAGGCACGGGCGGTCGGCCGTGGGTGATCTGCTCTTATGAACAGCCTGATGAAGTAAGGCAGCTTATAGATGAGAGCGACGTTGTGATCTTCGGCGGCTGTGAGCAGGAGGAACTGATTCATCAGCGATTGTGTGAAAAAAAGCCGGTACTGCGCTATAGCGAGCGGATCTATAAAGAGGGGCAATGGCGGTTCGTCACGCCGCGCGGATTGGTCCGCAAATATCAGGATCATACCCGGTTCCGGAAAGGTCCGGCATACTTGCTGTGCGCGGGGGCCTATGTCGCCTCGGATTATCATCTGATTCGTGCATATCCGGGAAAAATGCTGCGTTTTGGATATTTTACAAGGCTGATCCGCTATGAAAACGAGAACTGTCATGTAAAAAGAGCAGATAGCGGGACACCGGTGCTCTTGTGGGCGGGAAGACTGATCGGGTGGAAACATCCCGAAGATGCGGTCCGGCTTGCGGCTGACTTCAAAGAGGAAGGGCTTGCATTTTCGCTCATCATGGCTGGCGGGGGGGAACAGGAACAGAAGCTGAAACGCCTGGCAGAAGAGAAAGGGGTTAGCGACAGAGTACGGTTTACCGGATTTATGAGCCCGGGACAGGTGCGCGGGTACATGGAGAAAGCGGATATTTTTCTATTTACAAGTGATCACCGGGAGGGGTGGGGAGCAGTCTTGAATGAGGCGATGAACAGCGGCTGTGCGGTCGTGGCGAATGAGGCGGCAGGCGCGTCCCCTTATCTGGTAAAAGACGGGGAAAACGGCTTTCTTTATCCGAACGGGAACTATGCATGCTTTAAGGAGCGGGTGCAGGCACTCCTTTATGACGAAACGCTCCGGCGGCGTCTGGGAAGCAATGCCTATGAGACGATCCGTGATGTGTGGAACCCGGAGGAGGCGGCGGCGGGGCTGATTTCGCTGTGTAAGCAGATCATGGAGCGGACAGGGGGCGGAAGGCGGGTGCCAAAGGCAAAGGAGCTTGCGCTTCCGACAGAGGGTCCGTGTTCCGTTGCACCGCTGATTCATCCGGGACTTTGGAATGAGCGGCATCTGAAAAAGCACTCCCGGAGCAGACGGCAGATAGAGAACAGATAAAGCGCAGAGATATAAGGGCGCGGGAACGGGTGGCGGAAAATATGCGAAAAGACAAACAAAAACCACGTCAGCGCATCTATGTGTGCCATACAATGTACCATGTCTATGTGTCGCTCTTGAAGGAAATGGCGATTGCAAGGGACGCGCAAAAAAGCGTGGATTGTCAGGAAGGAAGCGGTCGGACAGCAAGGGCGGCGTGTGAATCGGGTGACGGGCAGGCAGCAGGGACGGCGTGTGAATCGGGTGACGGGCAGGCAGCAGGGACGGCGGGCATAACGGACAGCGGGAAGGCTGACCTCGCTTTGAGCCGCATGTTTATGGATTTTGGGAATCTGGGTGAGCGGATCAGCGCTGAAGGAATCTTTGACCGTGTCCTTGTACTTGACGAACGGCGCGATTCTGATTTCCCGGACTTGATGAAATATAAGAAAAACCACCATAACATTGTGCGCCATATGATCAATCGCATGATCTATACGAAGAAATACGGAAAATTGCAGGAAAAATATATTGACATTGACTTTACACAGTACGAGGATATTTATGTGTACTGTGACTCCGATCCAATCGGTTACTATTTGAGCAGGAAGCGTATCTACTACCATGCCGTGGAGGACGGGCTTGACTGTCTGCAAAATTTCGATGCGGCACATGTGGACAACGCGGGACATTTTAAGCTGAAGGCATGCCTTGCGGCGCATAACCTGATCTTTATTCAGAACGGCTACGGAAAATACTGTCTTGATTTTGAGATGAATGACTTATCCGTTGTGCCTTACCGGTTTGAAAAATATAAGGAAGTGCCGCGAAAGCCCATGGAGCGGGCGCTTACGGAAAAGCAGAAGGAAAGTATGCTGCGCATGTTTCTGCCGGATGCAAAGGAGATCACGGAGCAGCTTTCGGGATGCGGCGACTGCGCGCTGTTTCTGACCGAGGCGTTTCCGCCTGATGAGAAAGTGCGTATTGCGGTCTGCGGGCAGATCTTAAAAGAGCATTGCGCGGGGATGCGCGTTGTCATTAAGCCGCATCCGCGCGATGATATTGACTATGCGGCGTACTATCCGCAGTGTGTCGTGATCCGCGGGAAATTTCCGATCGAGGTCTTGAATCTGATAGACGGGATTCATTTTGCAAAGGCAGTGTCGATCATTACATCGGCGCTGGATGCGATCACGTTTGCCGATGAAAAATACAATATCGGTCCGCAGATCTGGGACGCCTATGAGCCGAAAGAGTGCCATGCGTTCATGGTTGAGGGATTTATGCGCAGGCAGCGGGAGAGAGAAGCGCAGAAACAGAAGACGGAGAGCCGGAACAATTAAAGGGCAGAAGGCAGAAAGACAGGACGCAAAGAGACAGGACGCAAAGAGACAGGACGCAAAGAGTCAGGAGCAGGCGCGGAAAGAGCAGGATACGCCGCCGCGGGTATAGAGGGAGCGTCTGTGGTATCGTTACGGGAAAGCAACACACGGAAAACAGCGCGGTATTGGTAAAGAAAGCGTTATACAGAAAACAGAGGGAACGGGCATGTTACGGGATATCAAAAAATTACGTTTATTGATGGATAAAAAGCAAAAACGCCAGATGGCATGGCTTGTGGTCATGATGATCATTGCCGGATTTTTGGAGACGGTCAGCATTTCACTCGTTATCCCGGTCGTGTCGGCGGTCATGCAGCCGGATCTTTTGGAGACGAACGCGCTTGTGAGCGACGTGTGCGAAGTGCTGCATATCGGCAGCAGGATTCAGTTCACGGTCATCTCCATGATCGCGCTGATCGTGATCTTTATCGCCAAGGATGCGTTTCTTTTTTGGGAATATAAACAGATCTACCATTTTGTCTATACGAATCAGTTTCAGACGGCGGAACGTCTGCTCAGGAGCTATGTGAACCGAAACTATGAGTATTTCTTAAATGCGGAGACTTCGGTCATCCAGCGCAGCATCACGGCGGACATCAATAACATGTATGCCCTGATCCTCGCGCTTTTGCAGATGGCGTCCGAGTTCATTGTGTTTGCATTCCTTGGCGTGACGCTGCTTGTGACCGATGCAGGCATGGCAGTGACGCTCTGCGTGCTGCTCGTCGTGACACTTGTTGTTATCAAGCAGATCATCAAACCGATCATGAACCGCACCGGTAAGGCAAATCAGGATTACGGCGCGGCGATGTACGAGTGGATCACGCAGACCGTGACCGGTATCAAAGAAGTCAAGGTCAATGCGAAAGAGCAGTATTTTATCGGGGAATACTTAAAGCAGGGAAAAGGCTACATCCGTGCGATGGAGACGTACAGCATGTTTTCCAACACGCCGAAGCTTTTGATCGAGGCGGTCTGCATGGCAGGGATCATCGGCTATATGCTCGTGCTTGTCGTAAGCGGCAGGGATGTTTCCAGCATGATCCCGACGATCTCGGCATTTGCGGTGGCAGCCATGCGGCTGATGCCGTCGGCAAGCCGCATCAACAATCAGATGACGCAGATTTCATTCTGCGAGCCGTTCTTCTTAAATGTCAGTGATAACCTGCTCGATGATATCAGAGACGACCGGATTGACCTGTCCTATGCGGTTGAGGCAAAAGAGAAGCTGCCGGTCACGAAAGAAATCTGCCTGAAAGGAATCACTTACAAATATCCGAATACAGAAAAATATATTTTCGATCATGCGGACCTGACCATTCCGGTCGGTGCGGCAGTCGGGATCGTCGGAGGATCGGGAGCAGGAAAGACAACGATCGTCGATATTATTTTAGGACTTCTGAAGCTTGAAGAGGGCACGATCGAGGCGGACGGCGTTTCCGTGACCGAACATGAGCGGGAGTGGCTCAAAAATATCGGCTACATTCCGCAGATGATCGCGCTCTTAAATGCGGATATCCGCAGAAATGTCGCGTATGGCATTCCTGAGGATAAGATTGACGGGGAGAAGCTGCGCCATGCGCTCTCGGAGGCACAGTTAGACGAATTTATCGCTTCGCTGCCGGACGGGGACAAAACCGGCATCGGCGAGCGAGGCATCCGCATTTCTGGCGGACAGCGCCAGCGCATCGGGATCGCACGCGCATTGTATGAAGACCCGGAGGTGCTGATCTTAGACGAGGCGACTTCGGCGCTTGACAATGACACCGAGGCGGCGATCATGGAATCGATCAACCGCCTGCATGGAAAGAAGACGCTGCTCATCATTGCACACCGGTTACAGACGATCGAGAAATGCGATATGGTATTCCGTGTCGAGGATGGAAAGATCGTGAGAGAGCGGTAACTGCAGGCAGTGAGAACCGGCGGAGGCAGACAACGATCCGACGCTGGGAAATTGGCAGACAGAAAAGAGAAGATCGGTGGCAGGAAGGCCGGCAGGCTGAAAAGAGAAGATGGCGGCAGGAAGGCCGGCAGGCTGAAAAGAGAAGACGGCGGCAGGAAGGCTGGCAGGCTGAAAAGAGAAGACGGCGACGGGAAACCAACCGTCAGGCTGAAAAGACCGACGGCGGAAAACGAACGAATGGGAAAGGGAAATGGATGTATGGGAAACAGACTGACACAAAAATGGACAAATTTGGAACGGCAGTATAAGATCGCATTCTTTTCAGCACTGCTGATCGGTTTGTTTGCGCATATGTATATGATCGTGAACAAACTGCCGAACCATGACTATGTTCATAATATCACTAACGATCAGTTTGCCTGGCCGCTCTCTTTGGGTAGATGGTTTTTGCATATTGTGACAGGAGTCAGCTCTTACTTTATTCTCCCATGGGTAAACGGTGTTCTCGCAATTCTATACGCGTCTGTTGCGGCAGCATTGATTGTGGCGGTTTTGGAGATTCAAAATCCGGTTCCGGTCATTCTGTGCAGCGGGCTGCTTGTCACCTATCCGGCGTTTGCGGATACACTGGGGTATATGTTTCTGGCAGATGGATTTCTGTTTGGACTGCTATTGTCAGCGGCCGGCGTGTGGTTCTGGCACCGGAAAAAGGACGCGGCAGGGATTGTGGGACTGGCGGTCTGTCTTGCACTTGCGGTTGGCATTTATCAGGCGTATCTTTCATTTGCCATCATGTTGATCTTAGTCCGCCTGATCCTGGACATGCTGGAGAAGCGTTATGAGAACCGGGAACTTATGATCAGAGGCGCAAAAGCGCTCACGGGCGGCGTGCTCGGCATGGCGCTTTACTATGTGGGGCTGCTGATCATGATGCGGATGAACCATATTGGATTTTCGGATTATATGGGCATGGACAGTGTGTCTGCCCCGGGAATATCGAAATTACTTTCTACCCTGAAAAGGGATACGATTGCCTTTGTGGAAATGTTTACCGGCGGCAACTCGGACTTTACCGCATATGAGATCTTTAATATCGTTTTCATCTTTTCTTTTTTGGCATTGCTGATCTTTACGGCGGTAAAACAGAAATTGTACAAGCGAAAGCTTCAGGCTCTACTGACCGTGCTTGCCTGCCTGCTGTTCATACCGGCGGCATATGTGTTTGATTTTTTGTCGGAGGAAATTGTTTATCGGTTTATGATGTTGTACAGCCTTGTGCTGATCTATATGCTCTTTGTAAAACTGGCAGATCGTTACTTGGGCGGATGGCTTTCGGAGGCGTGTGCCGCGCTCATTGCGGCAATCGTGTTTAATTTTGCCGTGATTTCCAATATCGGGTATTTGAATCTGGAATATTGCTGGGAACAGACTTATGCAACGGCAGTCCGCATGCAGGAGCGGATCACGCTGCTTAATGGCATTGATACGGACTGCCATCTGATGATCACCGGAACGATCCAGACCGAGCGGCGCGACTGGCTGCTTGACCGTATTCCGTATATGGTAGGAGTCGATGATGTGAATCTGATGCGGAACCAGACATTTATCCGCGTGATTCTGATGCAGGATCTGGGCATGACCTTAGAGGGTGTGGATCCGGACGAACGGGAATGGGTGCTTGCCCAGGCAGAGTATGCCGAAATGACATGCTGGCCGCAGGCGGGATCCGTGAGGATGATCGACGGCATCATTGTCATAAAACTGTCGGAAGAACCATAAGCGGACTGCATAAAGGCAGAACGGGCGGCACACAGCATGACAGACGGATTAAAAACAATGGGGGAATTGCCGTGAAACTGAGCATTATAGTGCCTGTCTATCGTATGGCGGCGGATGGGAAATTAAATTATTGTATGGATTCGCTCGTGAATCAGACGATTGGGGATTATGAGATCATCGCAGTGGATGACGCTTCGACCGACAATTCATTTGAAATTTTGCAACAATATGAGAAAGAATACCCTGATAAAGTGCGGGCAGTCCGTTCGCCTGAGAATAAAAGGCAGGGCGGAGCCCGGAATATAGGGATGGAACTTGCACGCGGGGAATGGATCGGTTTTATTGATTCCGATGACTGGGCAGCTCCGGACATGTATGAAAAACTGCTCCGGCGTGCGGAGGAGACTGGTGCGGATACAGTTGGCTGCCAGTATCAGCTTACGTCGGAGCACAGCATGAAGCCGGGGGAGCTCATTATGAACCATACACCGGAGCATACCGGCATTCTCGGTGAAAAACAGTATCGTAAATGGATGCTGATGCCCGGCAGTATGGTGATCAAGATTTATAAAAAAAGCGTGATCGACCGCTATCATCTGCGGTTTCCGGAACATGTTTTTTATGAGGATAATTGTGCGGGACCGCTTTGGATGCTGCATTTTAGGCATTTTGAACTGGTGGACGAGCCATTATACTACTATTATCAGCATGACGCATCCACCGTTCACCGTATTACGAAAGAGCGCTGCTATGACCGCATGAAAACGGCGCAGATGCTTGTGGATGGATGCAGAAAAGAAGGTTTTTATGAGCCATACCGTGCGGAACTCGAAGCGCGGTTTACACAGCTTTATTATGTCAATACATTATTTTCCTATATGGCGGGTATCCGCATCCCGTCCATAGGTTTTCTAAAAGAGCTGCGTGACGGCATGAACGCGTATTTTCCGAAGTTCAGGGATAATCCTTATTTTGAGGAAATGTATGATGCAGAGCAGAAAAAAATGATCGGCCTGCACATGGCGCATCCGCTGTGGTATGCGTGCTATGACAAGGCACTGCGCGCTTACCGGCGCATTCGCTACGGCAGGAGTGCTTAAGGACGGCGATACGACAGGACGGGACGGATATAACGGAGCAAATACGGTGGATCAGGCAGGGCAGGTGCGAAGGCCTGATACCAAAAGCAGACGTGAACAGGACAGACACGAACAAGGCAGATACGAAAGAGCGGACGGGTGGATACGGAAAGACAGATTTGAAAGGGCGGACAGATACAGATGGGTGCGGAAACGGGAAAAAAAGAACGGAATATGGGCATTGAGCTGCTTCGGATCGTATCGATGCTGTTGATCGTGACGGCGCATATTTTAGGGCAGGGCGGCGTGCTCGCGGGCGTATCCGATGCGCCCGGTTCAGCACAGTATGCAGTTGCCTGGCTGCTGGAATGCTGCGCCTTGCTGTCGGTCAATTGTTATGCACTCATATCCGGATATGTGGCGGGGGGGCAGTTTCGCTATGCGCGCCTGTTTGAGACGCAGATGCATGTCTGGTTTTATACCATACTGATCACGGCAGGGTTCTGTATTGCCGTGCCGGGACTGTTTCAACCGGCGCTTGTGAAGAATGCGCTTTTTCCTGCAATGACCGGACAGTACTGGTATTATACGGCATATTTTGGTCTGATGCTGTTTATGCCGGCGCTCCGGTGTGTGACGGAACATTTGGATCGGATTTTGTTCCGGAATCTGGTCGTAAGTATTGTGATCCTGTTCTCGGTGTGCCCGGCGCTGTTTGTGAGCGATATTTATCAGACGGCGCAGGGTTATAGCCTGATATGGCTGACAGCGCTTTATCTGATCGGCGCATATCTGAAAAAATATGGATGTCCGTTCCTGAAAAAGCCCCTGTATGCCGCGGTATGCCTTGTGCTCGGTGTCGGGACAGCATGGGGCATCCAGCTTGCCGGGGTGCGGGGCGTGGAGGTGCCGCTGCCGAATATGCTTGTCTTTACGTCTCCGGCAATGCTGCTTGCGGCGGCTGCGGCGTTAGTGCTGTTTTCGAAGCTCCGCTTTTCTTCTATAGTAAAAAAGGTAGTCGGTTTTTGTGCGCCGCTTTCCTTCGGCGTGTATCTGATCCATGTGCATCCTCTTGTTTTTGACCGGATTTTGAAAGACAGGTTTGTTTCGTTTGCCGGTGCGCCCGCGTATCTGCTGGTATTGGAGGTTCTCGGAGCGGCGATTGCGATCTATATAGTCTGCACCCTTATAGAAGCGCTGCGTGCATGGCTGTTCCGCATCTGCCGGGTGCGGGAGGGGTGTGAGAGCTTGGAAAAATGTATAAAGAGTAAGTCGGGAAGCGGGGATCCCCTTGCTTAAGGAAACAAAGAAGCAGGATGAAAAAGTAACCGGCGCGGGTTGTCTTTTTAGTATAATTGTGGTAAAATCTGACTGGTATACTTTGACTGTTATGGGAAATACTGTGGGGGAGTTCATAGAAATATAATAAAGTATGGAGGCAGACCGTCCGGCATGACGGGATGAGAGAAAAGAATGGCGAACAATATGATTGATGGTAAGACGATCTTGATCACGGGAGGAACAGGTTCCTTCGGAAAATGTTTTACGAAATATGTGCTCACACACTATCAGCCGAAGAAGATCATTATTTATTCCCGTGATGAGTTCAAACAGTGGGTGATGGATCAGGAATTTGCGCAGTATCGCGGGAAGATCCGTTATTTTATCGGAGACGTAAGGGATCTGCTGCGTCTGGAACGCGCGTTTCAGGGCGTGGATTATGTGATTCACGCGGCAGCACTAAAGCAGGTGCCGGCATGTGAATATAACCCGAATGAGGCGATTAAGACAAATATTAACGGCGCGATGAACGTGATCGAGGCGGCGTTGAATACAAATGTGAGCAGGGTCGTTGCACTTTCCACGGATAAGGCGGTCAATCCGGTCAATCTTTACGGCGGGACAAAGCTCGTTTCTGACAAGCTCTTTGTTGCGGCGAATGCTTATGCCGGAGAAAGGGATATTGCTTTTTCCATTGTGCGTTACGGGAATGTGGCGGGCAGCCGCGGTTCCGTGATCCCGAAGTTTTACGAAATGATCAAAAACGGCGTTACCGAACTGACGATCACCGATTACCGGATGACGCGCTTCTGGATCAGCCTGACGGAGGGCGTTGAACTTGTGATCAAGGCGCTTACCGAGGCGAAGGGGGGCGAGACGTTTATCAGCAAGATCCCTTCATTTAAGATCACGGACTTGGCAGAGGCGATGCTGCCGGGAGCCAAGACAAAGGAGATCGGCATTTATCCGGGCGAAAAGCTTCATGAGATCATGGTGACGGTTGAGGATTCTGCGACCACCTATGAATATGACAAGCATTTTATCGTATATCCCCAGACGAAATTCAATGCAAGACAGCAGGTGGAGCCGACAGGCAAAAAGGTAGAAGAAGGATTTTCCTACAGTTCGGGAAATAACAGCGAATGGCTTAGCGTCGAGCAGATCAGGGAGCGCCTGAAAGATCTGGAGTTGGAGAAATAAATGATGATTTTTGGCAAAGGCATTCCTACCCGGAATGTCTTTGTAGCTTTATAAGTATTTTCATGCGGCTTAACTGTATGAAGCCGGAAGTGTGAAACGGAGCGATTATGATTCACGGGGAGGAAGGATGAAAATGATGGAAAAGCTGGCGATAGACGGCGGAACGCCGGTAAGGGAGACGAAATTATATTATGGACATCAGTATATTGATGAGGCAGATGTGGAAGCTGTTGCACAGGTGCTGCGCTATCAGGACTTAACTTGCGGACCGAAGATCGCGGAACTGGAACAGCGCCTCTGTGCGCTCACGGGAGCAAAATATGCCGTCGTATGCAGTAACGGGACGGCGGCGCTTCATCTTGCGTGTATGGCGGCGGGCGTGCATGAGGGGGACGAGGTCATCACAACGCCGATCACATTCGCAGCGTCCGCAAACTGTGCGCTTTACTGCGGCGCAAGACCGGTGTTTGCCGATATCAATGCGGAGACCTATAATATCTCGCCGGGAAGTGTCCGGGAGCATATGACGGATGCGACAAGGGCTGTTGTGGCGGTCGATTATACGGGACAGGCAGCGGAACTGGACGAGCTATTGTCCCTATGCGAGGAGCAGGGCGCACGGAGCGGAAAAAAAGTATATTTGATCGAGGACGGCGCTCATTCGATCGGGACGCGCTATAAAGGACGCGGTGTCGGCAGCATCGCCGACATGACAACGTTCAGCTTTCACCCGGTCAAAACCGTGACAGGCGGGGAAGGCGGCGCCGTTCTGACAAATTCGAAAGAACTGTATGAGCAGCTTGTCCTTTTGCGTGCGCACGGGATCACGAGACAGCCGGAGCTTTTGGAGCGCGAGCCCCACGGTACATGGTACTATGAGCAGATTGCACTGGGATTTAATTACCGTATGACCGACATTCAGGCAGCGCTGATCATCAGTCAGCTTGATAAGCTTCCGGCATTTCAAAAAAGACGAAAGGAAATCGTGGCGCGCTACAATGAAGCGTTTTCGGCGATGCCGGAATTGTTTGTGCAGAAAGAGATACCGGAATCTGATACGACGAGACATCTGTATATCCTGCGTATCCGTCCCGAACGCTTAAGTGCGGACAGGAAGCAGATTTTTGACGCGCTCGCGGCGGAGAACATTTGCTGCAACGTACATTACATTCCTGTATATTATCATCCCTATTATGAAAAACTAGGGTATCACAGAGGGCTTTGCCCGAATGCGGAAAAACTGTATGAGGAGATCTTAAGTCTGCCGCTCTACTATGCGATGACGGATGAAGATGTAGAGGACGTCATTCATGCGGTCGGTAAGGTTGTGGAGCATTATAGGATTCGGCAGTAGCAGCGGGCATACGGGACGGTGCTGAAAATTTTTATAGATGTAAGGGCGGAGACGGGGAACCGGAAGCATATCCGCAGATCAGGAGGAAGTCAGATGTCATCTATTGCGATCATTACCGCGCGCGGCGGCAGTAAGCGGATTCCGCGCAAAAATATCAAACCATTTTTGGGGAAGCCCATCATGGTTTATTCCATTGAAGCAGCGCTTGCGAGCGGGCTGTTTGATACGGTCATGGTGTCCACGGACGATGAGGAGATCGCGCAGATCGCAAAAGAACACGGCGCACAGGTGCCGTTTTACCGCAGTGAGCAGACTTCAAACGATTATGCGACAACGGTGGATGTCATATCGGAGGTATTGGAGGAGTATGCAAAATGCGGTATTTATTATGAGACTGCATGTGTGATCTACCCGACGGCTCCGTTTTTGACTGCGGACGCGTTAAAAGAGGCGATGGGAATCCTGCTTGAAAGGGACGCCGACAGTGTGATGCCGGTCGTGAAGTTTTCGTTTCCGCCGCAGCGAAGCGTCCTGATCAAGGATGGAGCGCTTATAGCGTCCAATCCTGAGAGTATGATGATGCGTTCCCAGGATTTAGAGCCGCATTATCATGACTGCGGGCAGTTTTACTGCATCCGTGTTGCATCGTTCTTAAAACAGCATACGGTGATCATGGCGCATACAGTACCGTATCTTCAGGAGGAGCTTACCGTACAGGATATTGATACCGAAGAGGACTGGAGGATTGCGGAAATGAAATACCGCCTGATGCAGGAACTGCGGAATGCCTAGCCCTGTTATCTGCCGTTACGGACCGGGGCATGGAAGCATTCATGACGGATAAGATGCAAACAGGCGCAGGACAGCGCGCAAAGGAGGAATATATGACAGAACAAAAGCGGACTTCGACGATAACCGTGCAAAACCGCGTGATCGGTGAAGGATATCCTGCATATATCATTGCGGAGATGTCGGCAAACCATGCGGGAAGTATGGAACGCGCCAAAGAGATCATTCATGCGGCGAAGGAGGTGGGCGCGGACTGTATTAAGATCCAGACTTATACGCCGGATACGCTGACAATCGACTGCGGCAAGCCTTATTTTCAGATCGGGGGCGGTACATGGTCGGGAGAAACTCTGTACGGACTGTATGGGAAGGCATATACGCCGTGGGAGTGGCAGCCTCTCTTAAAAGAAGAAGCGGATAAAACAGGGATCCATTTCCTTTCCACGCCGTTTGATAAGACGGCGGTCGATTTTTTGGAAGAGATGGAATGTGCATGCTACAAAATTGCCTCGTTTGAAATGGTCGATCTTCCGCTGATCACCTATATAGCCTCGAAACAGAAGCCGATTATTATGTCAACTGGCATGGGAAAGGTGGAAGAAATAGAGGAGGCCATACAAGCCATATACAAGACCGGCAACCATCAGGCGGCACTCTTAAAGTGCTCAAGTGCGTATCCGGCCAAACCGGAGCAGATGAATCTGCGTACGATCGCGGATATGAAAGAGCGTTTTGGCACTGTGGTCGGTCTCTCCGATCATTCGATGGGTTCTTTAAGCGCAGCGATGTCGGTAGCACTTGGCGGTAGTATTATAGAAAAGCATTTCTGTCTCGGCAGGGAGATCAAGAATCCGGATTCTTCTTTTTCCATGACGCCAAAGGAGTTTGCGCAGATGGTACGCGATGTGCGTGCGGCTCAGGCTGCGATCGGAAATGTGTTTTACGGTCCTGCGGAACAGGAACAGGAAAGCCTGAAATTCCGGCGGAGTATTTTTGTTGTTCAGGATATTCATGAAGGTGAAGTGTTCACGGAGCAGAACATCCGCAGTATTCGTCCGTCGGACGGTCTGAAACCGAAATATTACGAGCTTGTGCTTGGCAGGCGTGCGGCATGTGATATCAGCCGAGGAGAACCGCTTGCCTGGAAGCATGTGGAAGGCGGCAGGGAGGCGGCGGGGGTCTTATGCGCAGTGGATGTTATTTGAGAGCCGTGCAAGAAGCGGATAAAGGATTATTGTTTGAATGGACAAATGATGAGGAGACGCGCCGCCAGTCGTTTTCACAGAAGCCTGTCACATGGGAGGAGCATACAGAGTGGTTTGCGCGTACGCAGGCGGACGAAGCGTGTCGGCATTTTATTCTGATGGTGCCTGGAAACGGGCATGAGAGTGCGGGGCAGGAGTGCGCAGTGGGTGTCCTGTGGCTTGTAAGAGATGGAGTAAGGGGCGGAAATAGCGGAGCATACCGTATCAGCTATAGTATTGCGCCTGTGCATCGCGGACACGGATATGGAACGGCCATTCTGGAGCTTGCGAAAGCTTGGATGATCGCGGAATGCCCGGACTGTATGGAAATCTACGGGGAAGTGAAGGCAGGAAACGCCGCGTCCATACACTGCTTTGAACGGGCAGGCTATAGGCGGGCGGCAGACAGTATACCATCTGGCACGTCAAATAGTACGGAAGATGGGGGCATGCCGTTTTTTCGCTTTTATGCGGAACTGACGTCGGAAAGAATTTTGTACTTTCGGGCAGACGGCGGCGAAAAGACCGGTATTGGCCATTTGATGCGCTGCTTTACGATCGCGGATGCCTGCAGGGAGAAGGGGATGCAGGCTGTGTTTGTGACGGCGGAAGAGGAAGCGGGGGTCATTGCGCGTAAACGGGGGTATCCGTGCAGGGTCTTAAACACGGATTACCGGAACATGGACGCAGAGCTTCCAAAACTAATGTCGGTTTTAAGAGAACACGCGCCGGTCGTGTTAGACAGCTATTTTCTGACGGAACAATATGTCAATGCGTTGAGGAAAAACGGTCATCCTGTCGTTTGGATGGACGACCTTGCAGAACAGGGATTTGCCGTAGACATACGGATCAATTATAATCTGTATGCAGAGAAGACAGGACATATTCCGCATATCCGGCAGTCGGATGACAGCAGGGATATCAGACATCATGATAAAGCGGGCGGCTGCATTCATCTGTATGGTCCGTCCTATGCGCCGGTGCGCCGGTCTTTTTGGAAAAAAGAAACGCCTGTCAGGGAGCAGCTTATGACCGTACTGGTAATGACGGGAGGTTCCGATCCGCTCGGTGCGGGAATGTTTTTTTCACGCCTGCTTATAAAGCTGCTGCCGGACGCGGAGCTCTTAGTGGTTTTGGGACCTTATGCAGAGAGAAAAGAGGAGCTGCGCGCGTATGCAAAGCAGGAAAAAAAGATAGAAGTGATCGAAGGCTGCAGTGATTTATCGGATGTCATGCGGCGCTGTGATCTGGCAGTCACGGCAGCGGGCAGTACGATTTATGAACTCTGTGCGTCGGGACTGCCGACAATCGTGTATTATATGGCGGATAACCAGCGCATGGGTGCTGAGGCGTTTGCGCGCCGCACAGGGGCCGTGAATCTTGGGGATCTCCGTTCAGACAGTTTTCAGACGGAAGCGCCGAAGAAACTGGAAGCGGCGCTCCTGCGTTATAGTGCGGCATCCGAGCGGCGAAACCTTTCCAGACGGATGAATGTGCTTGTGGACGGGAAGGGAGCGGAGCGGATCGCGGAAAAGATCGGAGAGCTGGCACATGCGCCGAGCTTGTATTCGGACGTTTAAGATGTTATAATACGTTAGTTGGAAATATTTGGAAAATGAGTATCATTTCCATTGAAAGGCATCACAGAAAAGGAGAGATCCGGTATGGCAGACATCAGAATACCTTTTAATAAACCGCCTTACACGGGCAAAGAGATCGCATATATCACCGAGGCAGTGGAAAAAAACCGCAAAATCTGCGGCGACGGTCCGTTTACAAAGAAATGCGATGCGTGGTTTGAGGAACGCACGGGTACGGCGAAGAGCCTTCTTACCACCTCCTGCACGCATGCGACGGAGCTTGCCGCGCTGCTCTGCGATATTGAGCCGGGCGACGAGGTCATCATGCCGGCGTATACCTTTGTCTCGACTGCAAACGCGTTCGTGCTCCGAGGCGCTGTTCCGGTCTTTGTCGATGTCCGTCCCGACACGATGAATATTGACGAAACGCTGATCGAGGCGGCCGTGACGGAAAAAACAAAAGCGATCGTTCCGGTGCATTATGCCGGCGTTGCCTGTGAGATGGATACGATCATGGACATTGCTGCACGTCATAAACTGTATGTGATCGAAGATGCAGCGCAGGGCGTACTTTCTACCTATAAGGGGCGCGCACTTGGCGCGATCGGTGATTTTGGCTGTTACAGTTTTCATGAGACCAAGAATTACAGCATGGGTGAAGGCGGCGCACTGCTTATTAAGGACAGCGCTTTTGCTGAGGATGCGGAGATCCTGCGTGAGAAAGGAACGAACCGCGCGAAGTATTACCGCGGACAGGTTGATAAATATACTTGGATAAACCTCGGTTCTTCTTATCTGCCGGGGGAAATGAACGCGGCGTATCTGTGGGCGCAGCTTGAGATCGCGGATCAGATCAACGATAAGCGGCTTTCGTTGTACCGCCAGTATGACGAACAGCTTAAGCCGCTTGCAGAGAGGGGACTCATTGAGCGTCCCGTGATACCGGAGGGATGTGTAAACAACGGACACATGTATTATATCAAGGTAAAGGATATTGAGGAGCGCACTGAGTTGATCAAGTTCCTTGAAAAGCATGGGATCATGGCAGTATTTCATTATATCCCGCTTCATACGGCTCCGGCAGGGAAGCGTTTCGGCAGATTTTTTGGGGAGGACCGTTATACGACAAAGGAAAGCGAACGATTGCTGCGGCTGCCGATGTATTATGAGCTTACACCGGATGAAGTTGCAGAGATTACCGGTGTGGTGAAGGAGTTCTACCGCGTATGAAAGAGGAGCAGAGATCAAGAACAATCCGCGATATGCTCTTTGCGCTTGCGGCAACGCTGCTCTTTGCGCTTGCCGCAGGCTGTTTTTACGACTGCTATTACGACTTAAATGACGATGTGTTGATAAAAGATATTCTCGCGGGAACGTACACAGGGACGCCTGAGGGAAGAAACATTCAAATGCTGTATCCGATAGGTTTTTTGATCAGCGTTCTGTACAGGCTTTCGCCAGCGCTGCCGTGGTATGGCATTTTTTTGTGCGCGTGTCATATAGTCTGCTTTTTGCTGATCGGAAAGCGCGCGATCGCATTTGTGAACGGATTTATCAAAAAGAGCCTGATTCTTTTATTTCAGTCGCTTTTGTTCGCAGGACTCTTGCTTTGGGAACTTATTTATGTGCAGTATTCCGTTACATGCGCGCTGCTTACGGCGACAGGAGTATTTCTTTTTTATACGACGGATGATGAGCTTTCCGCCGGATATTTCATACGCAGGAATATTGTCAGTATGGTGCTTGTCATCCTTGGCTTTTACATGAGGACGGAGATGATGCTGTTGCTCTGTCCGCTGATCGGGGCGGCAGGCATTGCGAAGTGGTCACGCGGTGCGAAACATACACATACGTCCATGTTTGGCGTAAAAAATCTGTTGAAATATCTGACAACGCCGGCAGTCGTTGCGGCGGGAATGGGAGCCGGACTGCTTCTTCACGCAGCAGCCTATAGTGGAAATGAGTGGAGTGAATTCAACCGTTTTTTTGACTATCGGACGGAGTTGTATGATTTTCAGGGTGAACCGCCCGACTATGCGCAAAACAGGTCATTCTACAGGCAGCTTGGCCTAGATGAGGCAGAGGCTGCACTGTTGTATAATTACAATTTTTCGATCGATGCGTCGATCAATGCCGATGTGCTTGAAAGCATTGTGGATCATAACCGGACGGAAATAGGAAAACCATATTTCAAGTACGGTCTCTATGAAGGGATCCGTGAATATCTGTACCGGCTGCTGCATGCGGAAGACGGCGTGTGGGCGTATGTGGTCATGGCATTGTATGTGCTCATTTTTCTGACAGGCATGATGCAGTGGGATTATTCCGTACCATGGAAGCTTGCGCTGATGGCGTTTATGCGTACAGTCAGCTGGATGTATCTGATCATGAGGGGACGCACGCCCGAGCGGATTACGGTTTCGCTGTATCTGTGTGAAACGTTGATCCTGTTCGCGATGCTGTTAAGTCAGATGCAGGCGCTTTACGCTGAATATAGGAAAAAACTTTATCTGAATAAAAAAGAAAAGTACGCGGACAGAGATGGGCAGCGTTTTGATGATGTTCCGGGAGAGAAGAAGAGAGCGCCTTACCTTCCCATGTACCGCCGGTGCTGGAGGCTGACCGTTCTTCTCATCCTGACCGCGCTTGTATTAAAGCCTGCCCTGCAGAGTGTGAATGAGGTGGGAGAAGAGCAGGAGCGCAGAGAAAATGTCAATGCGGAGTGGGAGGAGCTTCGGGCTTATTTTGCGGCACATGGAGAGAATTTTTATCTTTTGGATGTGTATTCGACGGTGGCATATTCCGAGCGGATGTTTCCTGCGGATAACAGCTACCGCAATTACGAGATCTGTGGCGGATGGGCGGCCAAGAGTCCGATCTATGCCGCAAAATTGAGCCGGTACGGGATCGGGGACATTGAGTCGGACCTGTTAAATATGAACAATTTATTTTTTGTCACGCGCGTGGACAGGGGAACGGAATGGCTGGAAGAATATTATCGTTGTAAAGGATATAACGTCCGGGTGGCACGGGAGGATACGTTACTATTTCGAGGTGAGCGGCGCTTTGTTATCTGCAAATTATATTTTGATTACGAGACCGGACGCGGCGGCAGTCACGGGATACAGCAGCAGACTTACCAGAAAGCGTATGAGGACTGAACCTGTACAGGAGAGTCATGTGTGGGAAGCATGACGGAACAAGGGGACAGGCGTATTAAGAGCATGAAGAGGATACAGTGCGGATATGCCATCGGGAAGGAGCGCCAATGGAAGAAGCGTGGATTCGCAGATCAGATACAGTCTGCCTGAGGATGATGACAAAAGAAGATACCGATCTGATCGTTGCATGGCGGAATAAAAACTTTGTGCGGGAGCGGTTTATTTATCGGAAACCGTTTACGCGCGAGGGACATCTTGAGTGGATCGAGACGCAGGTTAAGGCCGGGCGCGTCGTACAGATGATGATCTGTCTGACACAGACCTCACGGGCGGTCGGGAGCGTTTACTTCCGAAATATCGACAGAGAGCACCGCAAGGCGGAATATGGCATTTTCATTGGTGAAGAGGATGCGCTGGGAAAAGGATTCGGTACGCAGGCGGCATGTCTTGCATTGGATTATGCATTTCACGAGCTTAAGTTACACCGCGTGATGCTGCGCGTGCTTGCGGATAATGTAAGGGCGCGGAAAAGCTATGAGCGCGCCGGATTCCGTGAAGAGGCGTGTCTGCATGACGACGTGTTTCTCAACGGAGCATTTCAAGATGTTGTGTTGATGGCGGTGTTGAATCCGGACGATGGAGATCAATATGAAGAATGAGAAAAAAACAAAAGTAAGTTTTGTCATCCCATGTTATCGGTCGGCGCTGACACTGCGGGGCGTTGTTGCCGAAATCAGGAGTACAATGGAGGAGCTTTCCCAATATACTTATGAGATCGTGCTTGTCAACGACGCGTCTCCGGATGATACGATGGAAGTGATCAGGCAGATCGTGAAAGAGGTGCCGAATGTGACCGGAATCGGGCTTGCGAAAAATTTTGGCCAGCACGCGGCACTGATGGCAGGATTTCATGAGGTCTGCGGGGACATTGTCGTTTGTCTGGACGATGACGGGCAGACGCCGGCGAATGAGGTTGGCAAACTATTGCAGCAGATCGAGTCAGGCAGCGACGTTGTGTACGCGCGCTATCCGCAGAAAAAGCACTCGGCGTTCCGCAATTTTGGGAGTAAGGTCAATGAGCAGATGACGAGGATTATGCTCGGAAAGCCGAAGGAGCTTTATATTTCCAGTTATTTTGCAGCCAGACGCTTTGTCGTGGAGGATATGCTGCATTATGAGAACTGTTATCCTTATGTGATCGGTCTGGTCCTGCGTGCGACAAAGAATATTTCCAATGTCGATGTGACACACAGGGAACGCGAGATCGGCACGTCCGGTTATACGATGAAAAAGCTGCTTGCGCTTTGGTTCAACGGCTTTACGGCATTTTCGATCAAACCGCTGCGCATGGCAACCGTGATCGGCGTGCTGACAGCCGCTTTTGGTTTTCTTTACGGAATTTATACAGTAATCAAGAAATTTGTCAA
This sequence comes from Lachnospiraceae bacterium, assembly GCA_003979345.1. Taxonomy (GTDB): domain Bacteria; phylum Bacillota; class Clostridia; order Lachnospirales; family Lachnospiraceae; genus DLAJ01. The sequence goes on along the minus strand of RYVZ01000005.1, from coordinate 93,957 downwards.
TCCCGCAGTTCCGGTCGGTTTCAGCTCCATGATGTCGGCGCTTGTATTTATCGGCGGCATGATCATGCTGATGCTTGGGTTGATCGGAGAATATATCGGGAGAATGTATATCAGTATGAATCGTTCGCCGCAGTATGTTGTCAGGGAGAAAGTGACCGGTGGAGAAGATGGGGCTTCGGATAAAGGAACTGTTGACAGATAACAGAATTTTACAATTTGTGATCGTGACGGCTGTAGCAGTCCTGTGTCTGATGGTATGGCCTTTCCGCGTGTTTTATCATGAGGCGGTTTCTGAGGGCAGAACTGGGCAGCCGTATTATACGGATGACGTGACGATGGAACAGATCGTGTTGCAGCAGTTTACGCCCGGAGGCGATTACTTAAGCGAGCTTGCAGTCGGATGCCGTGTCACAGATGTCCATGCTTTGGACAGGGTCTTTGTGACGATCTATGACAAAGAATTTGCGATCGTATATCAGGAGGTGCCCTATTTTACTGAGATCGAAGGCTGGGGGGAAATCCGTATCGCGCCGAAGCTCGACGTCATACCCGGAGAGACGTATTATGTCGGACTGAATGTGCATTATGAGAGCGTGGGGCGCTTACAGGCAGCTTATGCGGAGGCGGGCAGTTTACAGATCGTCGAATGCGGAGCGCTCTCTTACGCGTCCGCGCCGTTAGAGGGTATGCAGCTGATGATGCGCTTTGTCTATACCAAGCCGTATTCACTGCTTCGCATTTTCTGTACCATCGCTGTGATTTTAGCGGCGGGCGCGGCGCTATACACAGGGCTGTCGGCAGGGATCTGTCTTTTGAAAAAAAAGGAAAGATGGGAAATCGCGCGCAGGATTCTTGCCGTGTTATTTTTCTCCGCAGTGGCGGCGGGCACGCTGGCGGCGGCTTGGTTTTTATGTGTAGAACGTATATTCGGAGGCACGGCTGCGGACCTTACCGTATATGTGCTCGCTGTTTTGAGCATCCTTTTAGTGACAGGGTATGCCTGTTACCGGTCCTTGTCCGGGACGAAACAAAGTCATGGCGTCACTGTGAAATTTGCAGGGATGGGCTGGCGCGATTATTTGCAGATGGTCTGCTTTGCGCTGCTCATTTGGGCAGGGGTCCGCTATACGGATGCAGTCATCCAATGGGAACAGGATCTTTCAGGGTGCTGGGTCTATCTGCTGTTTGGCGTCTGTCTGCTGCTTTCCCTTCCGGGAAAATCGGTTATTCATCCGTTTACGCTCATTTGGGCAGTGATCATGATCCTGCTTTCGGTCATGTATTGTCATGCAAACGGCGCCGATGCGCATGAGGCGCAGATCTCGCGCTGTCTGATGGCGGGCGTGTTTGTATGGGGGATCGTGTTTCTCCATGTGCTTTGGCATTGGCGGCAGCAGATCAGTCAGAGGACCTGTCTGCCGGCGGCGTTCTGTTTTTCGGCGTTCTGCGTGCTGGCAGTCATAAACCGGCATGGAAAGACATGGCCGGTATTTATGCTCGTGACGTTTCTGCTTTTTTATCTGATCAGCTACACGGAAGAGGAAAAGCAGAAGCTCATGCACAATTATATGAACGGTGTGATCTTTCATTTTTTATGGATGTGGATCATGTGTCTCTGCTTCAGACCGTATCATTATTATCGTTTTAACCGGTATCCGATGTATTTTCATACCGTAGCGAGTACGGGTATGTATCTGGTCATGGTGGAAGCGGTCGTTATTGTCCGGTTGTTTACAAAGATCAGGGACAGCCGAAGTCTGTGGCGCGGGGCATGGAAGGAATGGCTGTTGCAGGCGGTCGTGCTCGGATACACGGTGCTTTCGATCGCGCGCACGGCGCTCGCTGCCGTTGGAGGACTTGTGCTGTTACTGCTGATCGCGGCTGCGATCGTATACCGCCCGAGGATCAGGACTTGTCTGTCTGCAATTGGTGTGGGAATCTGTACCGTTATTCTGTTCCTGCCGGCGGTGTATACGCTGACCCGGTGTGTCCCTGCCGTTGTCAACCGTCCCGTGCGGCTGGGCGATCAGGAGCAGTTTGGCGAGGCGGTTGTGGAGGGTGAGAGATTAGATTCACCGCGCTATATGAATGTGGAAGCGCTTTTGAAGCTTTGGGGAAACCGGATCGGCGCGCCGGAAATGTCTGAGGACAGGCTTTCTGCTGCGGCGGAGGCGGGCGGCATGCCGCTCACGGTACTTGGAACGCTCGCATCTGCCTCTTTGGAACAGGGCGGCAGCCTTCTTAATGATGTGTCAAACGGGAGATTTGGCATTTACCGGGAATATCTGAGCAGACTGAATCTGAACGGACATGAACAGATGGGAATTTCGGAGAACGGAGTCGAGGCGATGCATGCGCATAATTCGTTTATCCAGATTGCATATGATTTCGGGATCCCTGCCGGAATCTGTTATATCGGTCTGATGCTCGGCATGTTCGGGCGCTCTGTTTATCTGATATGGCGGGGGAGGGACCGCAGTGAAATGCAGTTTATGGCGCTTGCGATGTTGATGGCGTTTTTGATTGTCAGTATGTTTGAGTATACGGCGAATCCCTGTCTGCCGATGGGATTTGCATCATTGTTTGTTCTATTTACTATGCGGCGGAAAAAGAGTATACTTTTTCCAGAAGACAGCAGTGGAAACATTGATGGAATCAGCGCTTCCATGAAAAAACAATAAAGAGGTATCAGTGTTTTTATGAACCAGATGACGCATAAAATATTAAATACAAAGCTGCTGGTGCGGCGCATCTTTCTGATCATTTATGATGTGATCGCAGTCGTATTGTCGAGTTATATTCCGCTTGTGATGCGCTATGAATTCCATGTATCCGAGATTCCGCAGCATTTTATTGACAATGTAGAGTGGTTTCTTCCCATGGGCATCATCACAACGCTTTTGGCGTTTTATCTGATGAGGCTGTACCACAGCCTTTGGGCGTATGCGGGTGTGACGGAGATGCAGAATATGGCGGCGGCGTGTGCGTTAAGCGCGCTCTGTCAGTGCGTCGGACTGCATTTCACGAAGCATTATGTACCGAGAACCTACTATTTCATTTATCTTTTGGTACTGTTTGCATTCACCATGCTGAGCCGCTTCTCTTACCGTTTCCTGAGGGAAGCGAAGCATCGGATGAGCAATAGCAAAAACGGCACGGCGGTTATGGTAATCGGTGCGGGCGATGCCGGAAATGTCATTATGAAAGAGATCATCGGCAGCCATTATTCCACGATGACGATCAAATGTGTCATTGACGATGATAAAAATAAATGGGGCAGGTATGTGCAGGGTATTAAGGTGATCGGCGGAAGGCATGAAATCATCCATGCGGCGAAGGAGTATGGGATTGATGAGATCATCATTGCGCTGCCTTCCGTGCCGAAGCATATGATCCGTGATATTATTGACATCTGTAAAGAGACGGACTGCAAGCTCCGCACGCTTCCCGGGATGTATCAGTTGGTGAACGGCGAAGTGAATGTCAGTAAGATCCGCGATGTGGATGTGGAAGATCTGCTTGGCAGAGAGCCGATCAAGGTAGACCTGAATTCAATTTTGGAGTATGTCAAAGGTAAAGTCGTGCTTGTGACGGGCGGCGGCGGTTCGATCGGCAGTGAATTGTGCCGCCAGATCGCAACGCATCAGCCGAAACAGCTCATTATCGTGGATATTTATGAGAACAGTGCGTATGACATTCAGCAGGAGCTGATCCATGAGCATCCGCGCATGGACCTGATCGTGCTGATCGCATCTGTCCGGAATACTGCCCGCATGAGCAGCATCTTTGAGACTTATCATCCGGATATTGTGTATCATGCGGCGGCGCATAAGCATGTGCCGCTGATGGAAGTCAGTCCCAACGAGGCGGTCAAAAATAATGTGTTCGGGACGTGGAAGACCGCGCAGGCGGCGGCGATGAACGGGGTCAAAAAGTTTGTCATGATCTCGACGGATAAGGCGGTAAACCCGACAAACGTGATGGGTGCGACCAAGCGGATCTGTGAAATGATCATCCAGACGTTTAACCGGCATTATGATACGGAATTTGTGGCGGTGCGTTTCGGCAATGTACTTGGCAGCAACGGCAGCGTGATCCCACTGTTCAGAAAACAGATCGAATCGGGAGGTCCTGTGACCGTGACACATCCTGATATCATCCGTTATTTTATGACGATCCCCGAAGCGGTGTCGCTTGTGCTGCAGGCGGGCGTTTATGCGAAGGGCGGGGAAATCTTCATTCTTGATATGGGTGAGCCGGTTAAGATCTTAGATTTGGCGAAAAACTTAATCCGTTTATCCGGCTATAAGGTGGACGAGGACATTAAGATCAAATTTACGGGTTTGCGTCCGGGAGAAAAGTTATACGAAGAACTTTTGATGAACGAGGAAGGCATGACGGATACGGCGAACAAGCTGATCCATATCGGAAAGCCGATCGAGTTTGACGAAATGGTCTTTTTCAGGCAGCTCAAGCGTCTAAAGGATGCGGCGAACGAGGAGTCTGAGGATATCAGGGAGCTTGTGAGGGAGATCGTGCCGACTTATACGCCGAAAGAGTTTGAGGAGCATGAGAGCCTGTCATAACGCGGGTTTGCGGGTGATTGAGACCGAATCAGAGATTTTGTAAATAGAATTGTAGAGTTTACTTGAAATAGAAATGGAATGTAGATGCGGAAAGAAAGAGGACGGGATGATGGATAACGGAGAGCAGAACAGAAGGATTTATTTGTCAAGTCCGACGATGCACGGCGACGAACAGCGCTTCGTCATGGAAGCGTTTGACACGAACTGGGTAGCGCCGCTTGGACCGAACGTGGATGCGTTTGAGCAGGAGATCTGCGCATATACGGGCGCCGGATATGCGGCGGCGCTGGATTCGGGAACAGCGGCGATCCACCTTGCGATCAAGCTTGCGGGAGTGAGGGAGAGAGACATTGTATTTGCGCCTTCGCTGACGTTTTCTGCAACCTGTAATCCAATTGTCTATGAGAAAGCGGTTCCCGTTTTTATTGACTGTGAGCCGGATACATGGAACATGTCGCCTCAGGCGCTTGAGCGCGCATTTCAGAAGTATCCGCAGGCAAAGGCGGTCATTGCCGTTTATCTGTATGGAACTCCCGCGAAGATCGATGAGATTATGGAAATCTGTGCGCGGCACCATGTGCCGTATATCGAGGATGCGGCAGAATCACTCGGCGCGCGCTATAAGGGGCGGCAGACCGGAACATTCGGAAGGTTCGGGATCTATTCGTTTAACGGCAATAAGATCATCACAACGTCGGGCGGCGGTATGCTTGTTTCGGACGATAAAGAGGAAATCGGGCGCGCACGTTTTTTTGCGACGCAGGCACGCGATAAAGCGAGACATTACCAGCATTCCGAAATCGGCTATAACTATCGGATGAGCAATATCACGGCAGGAGTCGGCAGGGGACAGCTTCTGCATCTTGATGAACATATTGCGTTAAAAAAAGCGATTTATGATCGTTACAGTGAGGCATTTGCGGATATAGAGGAAGTGGCAATGAACCCGTTAAATCCTGACGGGCAGGCGAACTATTGGCTTTCGTGTATGACGATCCGGGAGGACAGCGCGGTCACGCCGGATATGGTGATGGATAAGCTGGCGGAGCACAATATCGAATCGCGTCCGATTTGGAAGCCGATGCATTTGCAGCCTGTATTCGAAAAGAATGATTTCTTTACGCACGACGGCGGCGCGGATAGTGTTTCGAGGCGCATTTTTGAGCGCGGGCTATGCCTGCCGAGCGACATTAAGAATACGCCGGAGGATATGGAGAAGATCATTACTCTTGTGCGCGGCGTGTTTGGCAGGTAGCGGATGTTTCTCAATTGTCTGTTGGCAGGGAGATAAGAAAAGGAGAAACGGGTTAAGTGTATCAGAAAGTCATCAAGCGTTTATTGGACATATTGTGTTCGGGTATCGGTCTGATCGTGCTTTGTCCGGTCTATCTGATCGTCGCGATTTTGGTGCGCGTAAAGCTTGGCTCCCCCGTCATCTTTCATCAGGAGAGACCGGGGTACCGGGAGAAGATCTTTACACTCTGCAAATTCCGCACGATGACCGATGCGCGGGATGAAAACGGGGAGCTTTTACCCGATTCGGTGCGGCTGACAAAGTTTGGCATGCTGCTTCGAAAGACGAGTCTTGACGAGCTTCCGGAGCTCTTCAATATTTTTAAGGGAGATATGAGTCTGATCGGACCGCGCCCGCTGCTTGTATCCTATCTGCCGTGGTATACAGAGCGAGAAAGAAAACGCCACAGCGTGCGTCCCGGACTGACCGGATTGGCGCAGGTGAGCGGGAGAAATTTTATAGAATGGGATAAGCGGCTTGAAAAAGACGTGGAATATGTAGAACATATCAGCTTTCTTATGGATCTGAAAATCTTGTGGCGCACGGTGGCGGTCGTATTTGGAAAGAAGGAAGAAGTTGCTGAGGTCACGGATGACGTTGAGGGCAATTTGGCCGAGATCCGCGCGGCAAAGGCGGAAAAAGAGAATGGCTGCGGGGCGGAGGAATGAGGCGGTACATCGAAAGGCAGTGCGCAAGGGGAGCGGACGAATGAGCGATCGAAATGCTGAGCGGGCAAGGGAAATTAACGGCAGTGCGCGACAGTCAAAGGAGATGGAAGAAAAATGGCGGGAATCAGAGTCATAAGCATTGATCAGGAAGAAGAATGGCTGCGGATCATTGCGCAGTTTGAGCGGCATGATGTCTATTTTACGCCCGGTTACGTGCGGGCGTTTCAAAAAAATGGCGATGGCGAGCCGTTCCTTCTTTTTTATCATGGAAAAAACATGCAGGCGGCGAATGTTGTGATGCGCCGTCCGGTTCCGGTTCTCCGGACGCTTGTGCCCGAAGATGAAGCGTTAAAAGCGTACTTTGACTTTGTCACGCCTTACGGTTACGGCGGCTTTCTTTTACAGGGAGATACGTCTGATCCGGAAAAACAGGCGCTTGCGCGTGCATACCGCGATTTTTGCCGCGATCATCAGATTGTGGCGGAGTTTAACCGTTATCATCCGGTCATTGGAAATGCGCATGAAATGGAATGCCTGTATGATGTCGTGGATCTGGGACATACGGTCTGCATGGATATTTCGTCAAAGGAAACTGTATGGAACGGGCTGACGAGTAAAAACCGGAATCTGATCCGCAAGGCGCTAAAGAGCGGCATACGCGTTTACTGGGGCAGGGATGAAGAGCTGTTTAGGCAGTTTGAGGAGCTTTATAACCGGACGATGGACAAGGTCGGTGCGGACGGTTATTATTATTTTCAAAAAGAATTTTACGATAGTATCTTGTACGATATGAAAGATCAGGCGCTTGTATTTTCGGCGAAGCTTGGGAATGAGACGGCTGCCATGTCGATCATCCTGTACGGGAACGGTCAGCTTCATTATCATTTATCCGCTTCGGACAAGGCATATCAGTCCTATGCGCCGACGAATCTGCTGCTTTATGAGGCGGCATGCTTCGGATGCGGCATCGGTATGAAGACGTTTCATTTAGGCGGAGGCTTAGGCAGCAGGGAGGACTCTCTTTACCATTTCAAGAAGCAGTTCAACCGCTATGAGGATACGCAGTTTTCCATCGGCAGGGCGGTGTTTGACAGGGATGTCTATGAGCGTCTGCGTCTGCTGAATAATGATGCCAGAGAGACGGGATTTTTTCCCGCGTATCGGGATGTATAAGGGGAAAGGCGGGGGAAAATCTGATGTTTATGAAGAAACTTGACGGACAAAAAGGAAACCTCATAAAAGCAGTTCTTCTGATATGGCTGGCAGTTCAGATAGGTTTTATCGCATGGTATAATTTTGCACTGGCAAAATATAATATCGACTATGATTCGGCGAAATTATATGTTCATGCTTTGGAAATTTGCAGAAATCACAGTTTTATTATAGACGGATGGAAGTATATCACAACAGCGGAATGGGACTGCTCGCTGCTGTTTGCGGTACCGTTTTATTACCTGACAGGGGACATTTATGTTTCTTTTGCCATGTCGAATATGGTGTTTATTGCATTGTGGATATGGACGGTCTTCCGTCTGTTTTCCGGACGCGGACACGGTACGGAGTGTGCGCTGCTGACATTGGATCTATTATTTATCCCGTATGGTCTTGGAATGTTAGAATATTTTAATATGCTCTTTTTTAACGGCGGACAATATGTGGTCAAAGCGCTCTGTCCGCTTATGTTGGTCGCCTTCTTAAACCCGGGCAGGGGAAAGGATACGAAAAGTAAAAAGTGGGTTTCCTGTGGGTATGTAGCAATCTGCGCGGCGCTGCTGTTCCTTACGACGGTCTCTAGCGGAATCTATGTGTTTGTCAGTGCGCTGGTGCCGATACTTGCGGTCAATCTATATGAACAATTAAAGAAAGACAGCCGTGTATCAAGGCGTGACCTCGTGATCGCTGCCGCAGTGACAGGGATTGTGCTGGCGGGGTATGTCTGCGGCCGCATCCTGAACATTGACGCGCATGGAAGTGAGATGATCCTGAATACGGGGGTCAGCGGCGTGTTCGAAAATATCACGGGATGCTTTTTCGGAATCTTTGGTCTATTCGGCGCCATTGCGGATTCTCCGGTCCGTGTACTGTCTTATGAGGGGATATGCATTGTTATGCGGATCGCATTTGTACTTATATTGATCGGCAGTGCGTTGTATGGTCTGTGGCGCGTGCTTCACAACAAGGCGGAGTTGTGGGAAAAACTACTGCTTTCCTGTTTCGTGTGGAACACCTTTGTCTTATGCGTCTGCCATACGGTGAATAGTGAGGGTGTCTGCCATTACCGCTATCATCTGATCGGTGTGTTACCGCTTCTGTGTCTGATGACGAATTATCTGGTCAATGCTTATAAAACAAGCGTGAAACGGATGCGGATCGTGTGGGCGGTGCTGGGGTTTTCTATTGCCGGAATCAATGTGTTTTCGGCGAACCGCACGGTTTTTTTATGGAGATGGGAATATACGGATCTGGAAATGCTCTGCGAATATGCCCGTACAGAGAAAATTGAAATCGTATATATTTACGGGCATGAAGATTTTGCGGAGGATTGCAGGCTGCTTGATTATAAAAATACCGAAACCGTGTATATGCCGGTCGATGACAGCGGGCACACATGGGTGAAGGATTATTATGAGGAATGGGACGGCCGCCAGATTACATTTGAGAATACGGTTTTGGTCATTGATGAGGCGACGGAGGATACCATAGAGATGTTTGGACACACATATCAAAGGATCACACAATTGGGGTATTTGGGGGTATATCAGTAATAAGATGAAAAAAATACTTATTTTGACAAATTTGGATGTCGGGCTGTTTAATTTCCGGAGGGAATTATTAGAGGCGCTGCTCGCCGTACCTTATGAGGTTCATATCGCGCTGCCGGAGGGGGAGCTGATTCCAAAACTCGTAAAAATGGGATGTATATTTCATGAGACAAAAATGGAGCGGCGCGGAATGAACCCGCTGCATGAGGTGAAGCTGATCCGGCGCTACCGTCAGGTGATCTATGAGGTGAAACCGGATGCGGCGCTGACCTATACGATCAAGCCGAATCTATACGGCGGTTCTGCGCTGGCGTCGGCGGGGATTCCCTATATTACCAATATCACGGGACTCGGTACGGCTGTGGAGGGCGACGGGCTTTTACAGAAAGTCACGATCCGGATGTACCGGCATGCGATGCGCGGCGTAAGCTGCCTGTTTTTTCAGAATCAGAAGAACGAACAGTATTTTACAAAGCGCGGCATTGCGCCTGGAAAGCACAGACAGCTTCCGGGATCCGGCGTAAATCTTGAGTGGTTTTCTTACCTGCCTTATCCGAAGGAGGACAAGCCCGTTTCCATGCTGTTTATTTCCCGTGTATTAAAAGAAAAAGGCATTGATCAGTTTATGGAGATGGCAAAAGTGATCCGCGGGGAGTATCCGCAGACAAGGTTCCATATTCTTGGATTTTGTGAGGATGATGATGAGAAGCCGGATTCTTACCGGAAACAGATCGCGGATTTAGAAGCCCAGGGTATTTTGACCTTTGAGGGGATGCAGGAGGATGTACGCCCGTTTCTCGCGGAAAGTCAGTGTACGGTCCACCCGTCTTTTTATCCGGAAGGAATGTCCAATGTGTGTTTAGAGAGCGCCGCAAGCGGAAGACCTGTGATCACAACGGACCGCGCGGGGTGCAGGGATACGGTGGAAGACCGGAAAACAGGGCTTCTTGTGAAGGAGCGGGATACGGAGGACTTGATACGCGCCGTGCGGGAGTTTATGGAGATGTCCTATGAGCAGCGAAAAGAGATGGGGATCAAAGCGAGACAGAAGATGGAGCGCGAGTTTGACCGGCGCTTTGTCGTGGAAAGCTATCTAAAAGAACTGAAGCGTATCCTGGGGTAAGGCGGGGAAGTACGCATTTACAACACAAGATGCTGCTTTACAGCGCAGATCCTGCGCAGAAGATGTTTTTGATCAACGTTACGCTAAAAAAGTCACAGCATAGTGGCTGGACATAAGATGTCAGATCAGACAGGAGGAAAACATATGAATTTGTATGAGAAGATTGTCCGGGGAGAGGAAAAGATCGCGTTAGTCGGGCTTGGCTATGTCGGTATGCCAATTGCAGTCGCATTTTCGAAGAAAGTACCGGTGATCGGTTTTGACTTGAATAAAGAAAAAATCGAAAAGTACCGGAATGGCATTGACCCGACCTGTGAGGTCGGTGACGAGGCGATCAGGGCTTGCAGTGTGGAGTTTACATCGGATGAGAAGAAGCTGCGCGACGCGAAGTTCTATATTGTGGCGGTGCCGACTCCGGTTAATACGGATCATACGCCGGACTTGACACCGATCGAGGGAGCCAGCCGTATCCTTGGGAGAAACCTTTCCAAGGGCTCCATTGTCGTTTATGAGTCCACGGTCTATCCGGGTGTGACCGAAGAAGTTGCGGTTCCGATCTTAGAGAAAGAGTCGGGTCTTACCTGCGGCGTGGATTTCAAGGTCGGTTACTCTCCGGAGCGCATCAATCCCGGAGATAAGGTGCACCGTTTAGAGACAATCACCAAGATCGTATCCGGCATGGATGAAGAAACGCTTGACACAGTGGCGCATGTCTATGAGCTTGTTGTGGATGCAGGCGTTCACCGTGCGGAGTCGATCAAAGTCGCTGAGGCGGCGAAGGTCATCGAAAACAGCCAGCGCGACATCAACATCGCATTCATGAATGAACTTTCTATTATCTTTAACAAAATGGGAATCGATACAAAGTCGGTGCTTAAGGCGGCGGGCACCAAATGGAATTTCTTAAAATTTGAGCCGGGGCTTGTCGGCGGACATTGTATCGGTGTCGATCCATATTATCTGACCTATAAAGCCGAACAGCTCGGCTATCATTCGCAGATTATTCTTTCGGGCAGAAGGATCAATGACGATATGGGAAAATATGTTGCCGAAAGCCTTGTCAAGAATCTGATCCGGGCGGATATTCCCGTGAAAGGTGCGCGCGTCGCGATCCTCGGATTTACGTTTAAGGAAAACTGTCCCGACACGCGTAACAGTAAAGTCATCGACATTGTTCACGAGCTGCGGGAATACGGCATTGAGCCGGTGATCACCGATCCGACAGCCGACAAAGCCGAAGCGGAACGCGAGTATGATATCACGATGGCGGAACTGTCCGATGTGCATGAGATGGATGCGGTCATTCTTGCTGTCGCGCATACACAGTATCGGGAGCTGACGATGGATAAGATCGGCGCGATGTATGCCGGGAAGCATAAGAAAAAGGTATTTTCCGATATTAAGGGCATGTTTGACAGAAAAGTGTATGAGGATGCCGGGTATTTGTATTGGAGACTCTAAAAGGTTTTTGTAGGAATCATAAAGAATCTGCGGATGCCTGTTAAAGACGCGAGAGGGCATCCGCTTCTTTTTTACGGCAGGGGTCGCTGTAGAATGCTGCCAGTTCCGTGTTGGCGGGATCGAGCAGTTCTTCTGTGTCGTACACGCCGCCGGGGTGGAACATCAGCTCTAAGTTACGATGCTGCTTCTCTGCGATCCTTTCATATTTTTTTAGCAGCGGGGCAACCGTGTCGTATTCCATGCGGCATGTATAAAAAATCCCGAAGAAGACCGGAATGTCCGGACAGTCGCGTTTTGCTTCCGGGAGAATGAACCATGAGAGTGTGCGCAGGAGCGCATACTTGATGAAATTAACCGGAGGGATTTTCAGAAACAGGCGCGGCGTTGCCAGAACCGGACGGATCGGATCGACCGGAATCCGCAGGGAGTCGATTCTATAGCCGTGTTCGGAAACGACGTCTGAGAGCGCATGAAATACTAGCGGGATCATATGAAAATGCTGATGGCTGTCAATGCAAAGATGCTTAGAGCCGGTTAAGCCCGAAATCACGGCAAGCTGTGCGGCAATCTCAGTTTTAAGCTGCTTGCGGAATGCACGGCGCTTACGGGGCAGGGCAAAATTCGCTTTCAGGAGGTATCCGAATGTGCAGCGAAGCATACCGCGTTCGTCAGTCAAAAGAGGGATCACACCGGCGGGAGCCGCACTTCTGCCCTCGATCAGATTTAAGTGTGCGGCGACGCGCAAGAATGGCGCACAAGATGCCGTTCCCGCGCTGTTTACACGGGTATTGGCTTTTATGCGGGCATAAGCCTGTGCTGTATACGGGCTGTTCGGAAACAGGCTTATGCTGTTTAAGCATCCGTCTGCGGATAAGGCAAGCATTTGTTCACATTGCGCGGCACAGACCCCGTAGTCATCCGCATGATAATAGATCGTATGTGTCATGATGTCTCCTTACCGGATAACAATTGATTTATATCCTTGATTCAATATGCCTTTTTAGTTACAGATGTCTTCTTGTTTTAATTACAGTCATCATCTTCGCCGCCCACGGTGTCTGCAATGAAATAGCGCGGACGTTTTTTGGTTTCCTCATAATTTCTTCCCACATATTCGCCGATAATACCGATTGATAATAATTGTACACCGCCCAAAAACCAAATGCTGCATGAGAGGGTTGCATAACCCGGAACAGTATTACCGCAAAAATAGTCGATGATGAATATCAGGATCATAATGATGCTGACAAGGAAGATTAGTGCCCCCACTCCCAGGATCAGGCGGATCGGGCGGATGCTAAATGAGGTGATCCCATCCATCGCGAGCTTGAGCATTTTTCCAAGCGTATACTTGGAAGTGCCGTGCTCGCGCATTTTTACGTTAAAATGCACGGTGCCGCTATGAAAGCCGATATTCGGGATCAGTCCTCTCAGGAACAGATTGACTTCGCTATATTCGGAAAGAGCCTGAAGGCTGACAGCGCTCATGAGCCTGTAATCCGCAGCGTTGCGTTCGGCGGAAGTGCCAAGCCATTTCAACATGCTGTAGTATGCGCTGGCGGTCGCTTTTTTGAAAAAGGAATCCGTGTCTCTGGAATTGCGCACGCCGTAGACGATCTCGCAGCCGTCGCGGTAGGCGGAAAGAAAGTCCTCAATCGCGTTGATATCCTGCTGCAGATCAGCGTCCATCGAGATCGTGATGTCGCAGCGGTCTTTTGCATACATGAGACCCGCAAGAAGCGCGTTCTGATGACCGCGGTTATGCGCAAGATGAATACCGCAGATCTGACGCGGATAAGCATTGGAGAGTTGTACGATCATATCCCATGTACGGTCTTTGGAACCGTCGTCTACAAATAAAATCCTGCTCTTTTCGGAAATGAGTTTTTCGTCCCGGATCAGGCAGGTCAGTTTTGAAGTCAGTGCTTCCGCTGAATAGGTCAGAGTTTCTTCCTCATTATAGCAGGGGAGAACAAGATAAAGTATCAATTCGTGATTTGGTTTTCTTGGCAGCATATGATCATCATCCTTTATAGGGTATATTATAAGGAATCGTTGAAATAATTCAAGTAGTAAAACAAAATGACAGACGGTGCCGACGTGATAAACGGCGCAATTAAAATTTCCAAAAGTTGTCATATTTTACACATTGTGGTATCATGTCGTCAGAGAATTACCGTATACTAAGTGAAAAGCGGATAAAGTGTTTTATGTGCCGGTTTGATAAATGGAACCGATGCTTTCCAAAAAGAACGGGGAATACGGGTTTAGCAGAGGAATTGTAAATGATATTTTTGGAAAAAATGAAGAAAAAGGATGGGAATAAGAAGCCGGAAGTGATCTTTGACAGGATGGTGCCCTTTATCACAGGCGCCTTTTTCTGTTTCCTGCTCGTTTTCTTTGGTGTCGGGCAGTATCCTGATTCTGAAACGTATCTTCATTATTATTCCGACAGGGAGCCGCTTTACCCGCTGTTTCTCAAGGTCTGCCGCATGGCGGCGGGCGATGCGCATGTCCTGTGGGCGGCGGTTATTTTTCAAAATGTGCTTGCCTTTTTCTGCTTTTGGTATTTATACCGGTTTATTACAAGGCAGTTTCAGTTGAACCTTCTGTTTCGAATCGCCGTGCTTTTGATTATTTTGATGCCGCATCTTATGACGAGTGTTTTTACGTCTTCCGGAATCGTGCTGACAAACGCGATCTTAAGCGAAGGACTGACCGTATCGCTTTATCCACTGTTTGCAACAATCTTGTTTGAGGCGTTCTATCGGGAAAAAAAGGGGCGTTTTCTTGCCGCATCCTACATTGTGGCGCTACTTCTTGCGCTTGCGCGGGGACAGCTTATGACGATGCTGCTTGTATGGCTGCTCGTATCGGCGGCAATTATCGTACGGGAATGGATCCTTCTCAGGAAATCGCAGGAACAGAGCAGAAGCGCGCAGCCGACGGAAAAGTCACACAGGAGCGCACAGTCGGGGCGGGTCTGCGCCATAAGCATATTGGCGCTGTTTTTGCTGACAATAGCCGGTTTTGTGATACGCCAGAGCGTTATCCATGTATACCATTCGGCAATGACGGATGGCAGGATCCGGTCAAATACGGGGGCAAATGTCACACTGCTGACGAATGTATTGTATTGCGCGGACGAGCAGGCAGTTCTAAAAGCGGCGGATACGCTTTCTGAAACGGATGCGCAACTTCTCCGTGGTCTTTATGCGCAGATGCGGTCAGAGAAACTCTGCGCATCGGATGCCGGGGACGGATTTCATGCACGAATATGGCATCATGAAGACAGCCATGACAAGATCAAATTCGATATTTTGGGAGAATATCTGCGCATGGCGGCATGGGCAGAACGGGAAACTTTGCCGGAGAGTGCAGAAGACGGATCAGAGATACGCGTGATCATGGATAAGACGGGGGGGCGGCTGATGAAAGCGCTGCTGCCGCACTGTATCGGCAGTTATCTTACGACGTATCTCTATGTGGCGGCGGGCGGTTTTGTTCGGACGGTGTCGCTGTTATCTCCCGTGTTCAGTATCTATGCGCTGTTCATTTATGCGGCGGCAGTGGTACTCATGTGCGTTCTTTTTCGAAAAGCGCAGGGAAGAGCTGCCGCGTGGCTTATGGCAATTGTGCTTTTGATGACGGCGGCTAACGTATGCGCGACGGCGCTCACGATCATGTGTCTGTCGCGTTATATGATTTACAATATGTCACTTTTTTATCTGGCAGGACTCGTATGCGTCTGGGAAGCATACCGGATCAGGCGCGGCGGGACGTCCGGTGCGGAGATATGTACGCAGCCTGAGTGACCTCTACAGGTATTGTGCTGCTACGGAAAACAGCAGGAAAACGGTTAAGGAGAAAAAAGAATGGGCTATCAGAATCTGAAATTTGAGAAAGAAAGTGTATTTTTGGTCACGGGCGGCGCAGGCTTTATCGGCTCGAATCTCTGCGATGCTCTGACAGGGATGGGATATACGGTGAGATGCCTGGACGATCTCTCGACCGGAAAACAGGAAAACATTGATTTTTTGTCTGACAGAAAAAATTATACGTTTATCAAAGGCGATATCCGCGATTTTGACACCTGCATGAAAGCTTGTGAGGGCGTGGATTTTGTGCTGCATCAGGCGGCGTGGGGCAGCGTGCCGCGTAGCATTGAAATGCCGCTGTTATATGAAGAAATCAATATTCGCGGAACGTTAAACATGATGGAGGCGGCAAGGCAGTGCGGCGTCAAAAAATTTGTCTATGCGTCAAGCTCCTCCGTCTACGGTGACCATCCGGTACTGCCGAAGGTGGAAGGAGAGGAGGGTAATCTGCTCTCTCCGTATGCACTGACTAAGCGGGCGGACGAGGAATACGGGAAGCTCTATCATAAGCTGTACGGTCTTGATACCTACGGGATGCGCTATTTTAATGTATTTGGCAGAAGGCAGGATCCGGACGGCGCGTATGCGGCGGTCATCCCGAAGTTTATCCGGCAGCTTCTGCATGATGAGGCGCCGACGATCAACGGGGACGGAAAGCAGTCCCGTGATTTTACCTATATTGATAATGTCATTGAGGCGAACTTAAAAGCATGTCTTGCGCCCGGCGAGGCGGCGGGCAATGCATTTAATATTGCGTATGGGGGCAGGGAATATCTGATCGATATTTATTACGACCTCTGCAAGGCGCTTGGAAAAACGATCGAGCCGAAGTTCGGTCCGGACCGTGCAGGCGATATCAAGCATTCGAATGCGGACATCAGTAAGGCGAGGAAACTTTTGGGTTACGAACCGGAATATGATTTTGCAAAAGGGATTGCGCTTGCGATCGACTGGTATCGGGAAAACCTGTGATCATACATGAGGCATGAAGCCGGGTGGAGGGCAGATATCTGTGCAGGCTCGAATTGACGGCAATTGAAAATCATGGCGTTGTGTGAAATGGAACAGGCGGAAAGGTATAGGAATGATCAGTGAACAAGAACCGGTCAGGGTGCTTCATATCGTTGGTTCGATGCATCCGGGCGGCATGGAAAATTTTATCATGAATCTGTACCGGACAATTGACCGCACGAAAGTGCAGTTTGATTTTATCGTGCATCAGAGCGGCGACGCCGGTTATGAAAAAGAGATCAGGGACATGGGTGGAAGGATTTATGCGCTGCCGCGCCTGACCGCACATCCGGCTGCCAACTTAAAGGGACTGTACCGGATCGTAAAGGACGGGCATTATCCTGTCGTGATACGGCATACGCCAAATGCGCTGGTCGCGCCGCAGGTCATCACAGCGTCGCGGGCGGGAGCATGGGCAGTCTGTCATTCCCATAATACGACCGATCCGAAAAAGCTGCTGCACAAGCTTGGAAAGCTGCTGTTGCGGTTTTGTAAGATCGGCAGATTTGCCTGCTCGAAAGCTGCCGGTATATGGATGTTTGGAAAAAAAGAATGCACGGTCGTCCACAATGCAGTCGATATCGGGAAGTTTTGCTTTGATCCGGAAAAACGCGCGCGTATCCGCAGGGAGTTTTCCCTCGAAGACAGGCATATTTACGGGCATGTGGCAAATTTTATTGCGTCGAAGAACCATACGTTTTTACTTGAGATTTATCAGGAGATTTCCCGGATGGATGAACGCGCCGCATTTTTCTGCATCGGCGACGGAGAATTGCGGGAGCAGATGGAGCGGGAAGCGGAACGGCTTGGCATTCGGGATAATGTATTTTTTACCGGAGTCCGGCATGATGTGGATGCGTTTTTGTCCGCAATGGATGTCCTGATCTTCCCGTCCGTGTTTGAAGGGCTGCCGCTGACCCTGATCGAGGCGCAGGCGGCGGGACTGCCCTGTCTGATTTCAAAAGCGGTAGATGCGGGCGTTAAGGTAACGGACGGATTGATCACATGGAAGTCCATTGACGAGCCGAAGGAGGCATGGGCGGCGGATGCAGCCGCACTTTATCAGAGCAGCGCCGGGAGGTTTCCGGATAACCGTGACTGCCAGCAGGAAGCGATCGCACAGGCAGGGTATGATATTCGGAAGCTTGTAAAGTGGTATGAGAATTATTTCTGCACAGAAGCGTCTAAAAAACAGAACGGTAAATAAGATGAGCGGAGAAAGACTGAAAAATAGATTTACGAAAAAACTGATTTTTCATATTCATAATTTGTCAAGAGGCGGAGCCGAGCGTGTGGTTGTGAATCTTTCCGGTTACTTTGCGCGTGACGGCTATGAAGTTAAGATTGTTACGGAGGAAACTGCCAGGACGGAGTATGATCTGCCGGATGGGGTTGAGCGCATTGACGCCGGCGTGGATGCAGGAAGCGGAGCACGGCGGCATGGAGAGAAGACAGGCGTTGTCAGGCGGTTCTTAAATATCCGGCAGAGGCGGGCGCGTCTTAGGCGTGTGTTAAAAAGTGAGGCTCCCGATCTGGTGATCGCGTTCGGAAAGAGCGCTAATTACCGGGCGGTTCCGGCAGCGAAGGGAATCTGCCCGGTTCTTGTGTCGGTGAGAAACGACCCGAATAAGGATTATACGGGGCGGCCGAATGCGCTGTTTAACCGGAAGTATCTTTACAAAGCGGACGGATGTGTGTTTCAGACAAAGGAGGCGCAGGCGTTTTTTCCTGCCGTGCTGAGGGAAAAGTCAAGGATCATATTAAACCCGATCAATGAAAAATATCTGCATGTCGATGCGCCGGAAACCCGGAAAAAAGTCATTGTCAATGTGGGACGGATTGCGGTACAGAAAAATCAGGCGCTCCTGATCAGGGCGTTTGCAAAGCTTGGCGAAACGCTGCCGGGATATGAGCTGCGCATTTACGGCAGCGACAGCGGGGACGGGACAAAAGAGCAATTAGACGGACTTGTGCGCGAATATCGATTAGAAAATGCGGTTGTATTTTGCGGAAGCAGCGACAGCCTCGAAAAAGAAATCCCAGACTGCGCCCTGTTCGTTTTATCTTCGGATTATGAAGGACTTCCGAACGCATTGATGGAGGCGATGGCGATGTGTATGCCCGTGATTGCGACAGATTGTCCGTGCGGCGGTGCAGCTATGGTGATTAAAGACGGCGTAAACGGCTGCCTTGTTCCCACGGGAGATTCTGACGCGCTGGCATCGGCGATGGAGAAAATGCTGCGCGATCCGGAGTATGCCGAAAGGCTCGGCACGGAAGCAGGGAAGATCGGGGAGCTTGCAAACGGGGAGCGGATATACGGACAGTGGAAGGACTATGTGGAAGAACTTTGTGCGGATTCCTGATGATGTTTTACGCTCCGGGGGCGGGATAAGGTGAAGCATCCTGCAAAGAGACAGTCCGGCATGCGGGATGAGAAGGCGAGGCATATCATACAGTTATGGAACGATTGATTTTTTTAACGCTCTCCCTGACAAAGGGCGGGGCGGAGCGCGTGATCTGCAATCTATGCAACGGACATTTTGTCAGGCATTACCGCGTGACGGTTATCAGTCTGATGGCGGCAAAGCCGGAGTATGCTTTGGATTCTGCTGTTGAAGTGTTGTATGTCGACCGAAGCCGGGAGCAGTACACACAGAATATGGCGCTCCGTTTTGCGAGGCGCAGGAAGCGGTTGTCGTCGTTACTTCGCCGGGTGGAGAAAAGAAAAGAAAAAACCGGCGTGCTCATCAGTTTTCTGCCTGAACCGAATTTTCTGATCACGTCGCTTCCAAAGCGGGAATATCCGGTCATCATTAGTGTCAGGAACGACCCGGCAAAAGAATATGCATCACGGATACGGCGCATGCTTATGAAAAAGCTGTATCCGCGTGCGGATGGATATGTTTTTCAGACCGGACAGGCGCGGGAGTATTTTTCGTTCTCCCGGAAGATCACTGAGGACAGCGTCGTCATCCCGAATCCGCTCGCAAAAGAATTTCTGGATGTTCCTTCTTCGGCAATGTCCAGAAAGGAGATCGTCGCAGTCGGGAGACTTGAGGCGCAGAAAGCGCCGCTTCTGCTGATACGGGCATTTGCCCGGATTCATAAATCTTATCCCGAATACCGTCTGCTGTTTTACGGGGAGGGGAGCATGAGGGAAGAGATGGAAGCGCTGATCGGAAAAGAAGGACTGGAGCAGAACGTAGAAATCAAAGGAAATACGGATGATATTTTTGACGCAGTCGGTAAAGCTTCGCTGTTTGTGCTTCCGTCTGTTTATGAAGGAATGCCGAACGCGCTGCTGGAGGCGATGGCGCTCGGAGTGCCCTGCATCGCTACGGACTGTCCGTGCGGTGCGCCGCGCGAGCTGATTCGCTCCGGCGAAAACGGAGTTCTGGTGCCGGTCGGTGAGGAAGGAAAGCTCACGGAGGCAATGGCGTTTCTGCTGAAGGATCCGGAGCGCGCGGCATGTATGGGCAGAAGCGCGCAGGAAATCACGAAGCGGCTTGCACCGGAGAGGATTTATCAGGAGTGGGACAGGCTGATCGAAGCAAGAAGGAGCAGCCGCGGCAAAAGAGAACAGAAAAACAGCGGCAGAAAATGAGGGTGACGGCTGAATATGTGCGGGATAGCAGGATTTGTCAATCGAAGAGCGGACGCATGCGAGATCATGGAAAAGATGCTTGACCGCATGATCTACAGAGGTCCCGATGCAAGAGGGCATTGGCAGGATACACAGACAGGGCTTATGCTCGGTCATCGCAGGCTTTCGATTGTGGATTTGTCTGAAAACGGCGCGCAGCCGATGAGCTCTGCGGACGGGCGGTATGTACTCACCTATAACGGGGAGATTTATAATGCACCGGAGCTTCGCGAAGAACTGTTAAAAAAGTGCCCTGCGCTGCACTTTAGGGGAACTTCCGATACGGAAGTGATGTTGGAAGCACTTGCGGAATACGGCGTAGATCGGGCGCTTTCGAAAATGAAAGGCATGTTTGCCGCGGCACTTTATGACAGGCAGGAGAGGACACTTGCACTGATGCGGGACAGAGTGGGAGAAAAGCCGCTGTACTATGGATTTGCCGGTGAGGAATTTGTCTTTTTTTCGGATCTGGAAGCGCTCAGGGCTTATCCTGGTTTTCAACCGGTCATAAACAGGGAAGCGCTCTCGCTTTATATGCGCTATGGCTTTATACCGGCGCCATTTTCCGTGTATGAGGGAATCTACAAGCTGGAGGCGGGATGCACGCTGACGGTCAGGGCGCCCTTCACGCCGGCGGATATGGCGTATGGATGCTACTGGTCGATGGAGCGGGCGGCGCGCAAAGGGGCGCAACAACCTTTTGAGGGTTCGGAGCGCGAGGCGGCGGATCGGCTGGAGAATCTGCTGACGGATGCCGTGCGCGGACAGATGATGTCCGATGTGCCGGTGGGGGCGTTTCTGTCAGGGGGAATCGATTCCCCGCTGATCGTGTCCCTGATGCAGAAAGTCAGCAAAGCGCCTGTCAAGACGTTTACGATTGGCTTTGATGACCCCAAATATAATGAGGCGCAGTTTGCAAAAGAGATCGCGGAGCATCTCGGAACGGATCACACGCAGCTCTATGTCACGGAGAACGATCTGCTTGAGGTGATTCCGCGTCTTTCGGAAATTTTCACAGAACCGTTTGCGGATTCTTCGCAGATTCCTACTTATCTTGTCAGCAGACTTGCAAAAAGTAAAGTGACAGTGGCGCTGTCAGGGGACGCGGGGGACGAATTGTTCTGCGGATATAATACGTATCCTAAAATATCGGCGCTTTATCAAAAAACGCAGAGTCTTCCCGCATGGCTCCGGCGTGCGGGAGCGGCAGTTATGGGGATTCCCGGGATCCGAAGCGCAGGCAGCGTGTATCGGGCTGCCTGCTGCCTGCGGGCGGAAACGCCGGAGAGACTTCATGAAGCGGTCTGTTATCATACCGACTGGGACGCGGAGCGGCTGGTATTGGGCGTTAAGGGAAGCGGTGTGGACGTTCTGTCCGAATGCCGGATCCCGGGCGGCGGGAAGAAGGAAAGAAACAAAAACCGGCTGGAGGAGCCCAAAGGAGGAAAATATAGCGGAAACGGTATTGCGGACAGTATGGGAAAGATGATGTATAAGGATATGCTTACGTATCATCCGGACGATATTTTAGTGAAGGTCGACCGGGCAGGTATGGCGGTCTCGCTGGAAAACCGTGTGCCGATGCTTGACCGTGACGTGGTGGAATTTGCATATAGGATTCCGATCGGGTACAAGTATGACACGGCGGGCATTTCGAAAAAAATCCTGAAAACGATCTTGTACCGCTATGTGCCAAAAGAAATGCTTGACAGACCCAAAAAAGGTTTTTCGGTACCCCTAAAAAGGTGGCTGATGACAGGGGATACGGCACAGTGGGCGGCGGATAGTATCTTAAGCAGCCGATTGGTGCAGGACGGATATTTTGACCGGGATGTGCTCGCGCGGATATGGAAACGGTTTCAAAAGGATCAGAAAAATGTACAGATCGTGTGGGAAGTTCTGATGGCGGAACAATGGTACCGCAGAATGACCGGCTAAAGGAGAAGGCAGAAATATGGGAGCAGATAGGGAGCGGATCGCTTTTTATATATCGACGCTGCAGATGGGCGGAGCCGAGCGTGTGATCAGTAATCTCGCAAACGGGTTTTGCGACAAAGGCTGGAAGGTTTTTATGATCACCGAAAATCCGGACGGAAAGGAATGCTATCCGCTCCATCCGAAAGTGGAACGCGTAATGCTGGAGGCGCCGGAAAACGGAAGCAGGCTTCATAAAGCAGCAGCACGCATAACCGTTTTGCGCAGATGTGTGAAAGAGCTCCGCGTACAGGTATTGGTTTCCTTTATAGGAAAAGCGAACATCAGGGCGGTGCTTGCAACGCGCTTTACAAAGACAAAGTCCATCGTATCGGTGCGGAGCGCGCCTGCGAGGGAATATGGGACAAAAGTACGGCGTATTCTCGCGAAAGTTCTGTTCCGTTTTGCGGAGGGAGCTGTTTTCCAAACGGAGGAGGCGAGAGATTTTTTTGCGCCCTCTGTCAGAAGAAAAGCTATCGTTCTGATGAGCCCGCTCCACTCCGATTTTATCAGACCGCGGTTTGAGGGTGAACGAAAGCGTGAGATCGTAACGGTTGGCAGGCTTCATAAAGTAAAAAATCACGAGATGCTCATACGGGCGTTTGCCGCCGTCGCGCCGGATTATCCGGATTATGTGCTGAAATTGTACGGGGACGGGGATACAAAGGAGAAGCTTGCGGCGCTGATCGCGGAGCTGAAGATGCAGGACAGGGTGAAGCTGATGGGAAGTTGCGGTCAGGTGGCGGAGGCAATCGGGGAGGCGGGTATTTTCGTGCTTTCCTCCGATGTCGAGGGAATGCCGAACGCCTTATTAGAGGCGATGGCTTTGGGGCTTGCCTGTGTTTCCACGGACTGTCCGTGCGGCGGTCCGCGCACAGTCATCAAGGATGGTGAGAACGGGCTGCTTATTCCTGTCGGCGACACGGATGCGCTTACGCGGGCGCTGCGCCGGATCATGGATGATCCAGAGCTGGAGGAACGGCTTGGCGTTAATGCCGCGAAGATCAAAGAGGACTTGGAGCCAAAGAAAGTCAATCAGATGTGGATGGATTATATTGCGCAGTTTATGAAAGCGTAGACGGGAGGAACAATGCTGATCATATCAAAAAAGAATAAACGCATTCCGATCATAGACTGCTGGTATGCGGAACATGCACTGGGTATGAATGGTGTGATCCGCTATCAGCAGGCGGAAAAACCGATTGGTGTAAAATCTCAGAAATTTGAGACACTGCTGAGTGATCTGACAGAGGATGAGCCGATGATCCTGTCGCGCCTGTCAGGGAACTGCCGCTATAAGGTGCGCCGTGCGCCCAAGGAGGGGGTTACCTGCACATTCCGCTGTGGAAAAGAGATCACGGAGCAGGATATTTTGGCGTTTACGGATTTCTTGGAGCAGTTTTGGGCGAGCAAGGGCGTTTCTTATCATGAGAAGGAGAAATGCCGCGACATGATGCGGCGGTATGCCGGGGCGGGGGCGATAGCGCTTACAACCGCTTATATCGGCGATAAACTGCTTGTCTGCCATACGTATGTGATGGATGATGTACGTGCACGGCTGCTCCATTCGGTTTCTCAGTTTCGGACCGATGAGAGCGTTACAACGAATATTATAGGATTTGCAAACCGTTATCTTCATTATCAGGACATGCTCTATTTTAAGAAACTGGGTAAGCGGCAGTATGATTGGGGCGGCGCGGGAAAGGCGGAGGATGTTGAAAACATCACGAAGTTTAAGGAGTCGTTCGGAGGAACGCCTGCGGTGTTTTATAACGGCGAGGAAGTGCGCGGCGCGATGCCGAAGCTGTACCATGCCGTGACCGGGGTGATCGGGAAGCTGACGAATCATTGAGCGTAAAAGGTGTTTTGCAATCGCCTATAGATTAGCGTAAAAGGAAGGGAGCACGACATGTGCGGGATAGCGGGCATCATCGGATACCGGGGAGACGGTGCCGGTGAGATACAAAAAATGAATCAGAGAATGGTTCACAGAGGACCTGATGCGGGCGGCGTCTTTCTGGATGAGAACAGGCGCGTAGCGTTAGGGCACCGCAGGCTTGCCATTGTGGACTTAAGCGAAAACGGCGCGCAGCCGATGAAGTCTCTCGATGGGCGCTATGTTTTGGTATATAACGGCGAGGTCTATAATTTCCGAGAGCTTCGGAGACAGTTGGAAAAAGACGGCGAAACCAATTTTTGGCGGGGTAATTCCGATACGGAGGTTATTTTAAGGGCATTTTCTTTTTACGGTGTGGAACAGACGCTTCGCACTATGAAAGGCATGTTTGCGCTAGCGTTGTATGACAGGAAAGAGGGAAAAGTATATCTCGCGCGCGACCGTATGGGGGAGAAACCGCTTTACTATGGGAGCGTGAACGGAAGCTTTGTATTTGCCTCGGATATTGCGGCAATCAGGGCGCTATCAGATTTTCATAATGCAATTGAGGAAAGGGTGCTTCCGTTATATTTTCAATACGGCTATATTCCTGCGCCCTATACCATTTATCAGGATATATATAAGCTGACGCCCGGAACATGGCTCTCGGTGGACGTGGCAACGCTGAAAAGGGAGAAGCAGAAGTATTGGGACTTGAAGCAGGCGGCAAAGGATGGCGAAGCGCATCCGTTTACGGGAACGCTTACGGAGGCGGCGGACGAACTCGAACGGCTGCTGAAAGAGACGGTCAGGGGTCAGATGATCTCCGACGTGCCGCTTGGCGCTTTTTTATCAGGCGGAATCGACTCGGCGCTTGTCGTCAGCATTATGCAGGCGGTGAGCGATATATCGGTCCGCACGTTTACAATCGGTTTTGAGACGGAAAACTATAATGAAGCGGAATATGCAAAGGCAATTGCCGCACACTTAAAAACGGCGCATACGGAGCTTTATGTAGGGAAGCGCGAGGCATGTGAGGTGATTCCGGTGCTGGCAGAATGCTTTGGAGAGCCGTTTGCGGATTCCTCCCAGATCCCGACGATGCTGGTAAGCAGAATGACGCGGCAGCATGTGACCGTATCGCTGTCCGGAGACGCGGGCGACGAATTGTTTTGCGGCTATAACACCTATCGGACAGCCGAAGACGAATTGGAAAAGCTAAAAAAGAAATATCACCGGCTTCCGCGGGGAATACGGCATGCTGCGGGTAATGTGTGCGGCAGAATTGCAGGCAGGAACGAACTTTTGTTTAAGGCAGGCGCCTATCTGAACATGGAGACATTGGAACAGGCGCACCGGTTTAACGGACGGGATGAGGCGCGCAGCGGGTATCTTACGGGGAACCATAAGAGTCTGCCGGACGCCAATGCAGAATATCCGGACGGATATCTGAAAGAACGTGTGGAGAACTTGATGTTAATGGATGCGCTGCAATATCTCCCTGACGATATTTTGGTTAAAGTGGATAGGTCCGGAATGAACTATTCACTAGAGACAAGAATGCCACTTTTGGATCGGGACATAGTGGAATTTGCGTGGACGCTGCCGATGGAATATAAGTTTAGCGGGGGCGTCACCAAGCGGGTCATGCGCGACGTGCTTTACCGCTATGTGCCAAAAGAACTGATGGAACGACCGAAAAAAGGATTCAGTATCCCGCTTCATGAATGGTTAAAGACCGGGGAACTACGCGAGTGGGCGCAGAGCCTGATCAGTGACGCAAAAAGATATTGTGCGGATGTGATCGATATGCGCACAGCGGATTCTTATTGGAAAGATTATACCGAGAGGGGCATTTATAGCGAGAAGCTTTGGTATATCCTGATGTTGGAGCAGTGGATGCTGCAGGAAAGGCAGGGCAAAACGCATTCTTGTTGAATGAAAGGCGGTTAAGCTTGTTACAGGCAGGACTTGCGATATACATGGGGATTAGCATGGAATAACAAATGACAGGAGGACACGCCATGCAGCGGTTACTCATACGGTTAGATGATATTACACCTGACATGGATTGGGAAAAGTTTGAACGTCTGGCAGCTTTATTCGAACAATATCAGATTCATCCGATCATTGGCGTCGTGCCGGATAATCAGGACAAAACGCTTCGAATCCGGGAGCCGGAGGCGGATTTCTGGGAGCGCATCCATGCGTTAAAGGGGCGGGGATGGGTGATTGCGCAGCATGGTTTTCAGCATGTCTATGTGACCGGAAAGTCAGGACTTTTGGGCGTGAATGCATTTAGTGAGTTTGCAGGACTGCCTTATCAGGAACAGTATGAAAAGCTCCGGAAAGGGCAGGAGATTTTTGAAAAAAAGGGGATTCCTGCGACGATGTTCATGGCTCCGGGTCATACTTTTGACAGAAAAACGTTAAAAGCATTGAAGAAACTCGGATTTACTTCTGTCACGGACGGCTATGGCAGCATGCCGTACCGCCGCGCGGGGCTGCTGTTTCTGCCCTGTACGATTTCCGAGCCGCGCGTGCCGAAGCGCTTCGACACGCTCTGCCTGCATGCCAATCATATGACAGAGGCGCAGTTTGATGAATTGGCGGAATTTATTGGTGCGCATCGGAATCTGATCGGAAATGCGGACGATTTTTTGGAGAAACATGCATTCAGTGCGCGCGCTTATGTGCCGACTGGATGGGCTGAGGAGCATAAAAATCTGTTATTGCATAAAGCCAAACGTATTGCATCACAAAATGAGACGGTGCAGACCTATCTACAAAGAACGGACTCCGAAAAAGCGGCGCAGAAAAGGAAAAAGCGCCTGCTGGGACTGCCGGGGCTTGTTTTCCGGCTGTTATTTCACAGAGCGTACAAGTGAGCGTATTTTTTGCAATTACAGGAAATATGTGGTAAAATAATATGTTTGAAAGACATTAAGGGATAAAGAGCGATGAAAGAGATCATTACGAAATTTCAAAAAGTATTAAACAAAAAACAGAAACAGCGCGTGATCTTGCTCGTCATCATGATCATCATCGGCGCTCTCTTAGAAACGTTGAGCGTATCGATGATCCTGCCGCTTGCGCAGCTCATTGTCAGCGAGGATGCGCTCCATGGCACATGGTATATGAATGCGATCTGTGGTCTTTTGCATATTCAGACGACGAAACAGCTCCTGATCGTGATTTTAGGCGCGCTGATCGTCATTTTTATCGGAAAAAATTTGTATATGCTGCTTCTGTATTATGTGCAGCATACGTTTATCGCAAACTGCCAGTACCGTATCTCGCGGGATCTTTTGCAGATCTATCTGCATAAACCCTATGAATATTACCTGAATGTGAACAGCGGTGATATTCTGCGTACGGTCTACAGCGATACGACCGGCGTATTCAGCCTGCTGCTGCAATGCATGCAGCTATTGACCGAACTTGTTGTTGCGCTGTTTCTGGGCGTTACGGTATTGGTAACGGATTTTAAGATGACGCTCGTGATCGGTGTGCTGCTCGTTGTCACGATGCTTCTTGTCAACCGTTTCTTAAAGCCGCGCGCCGGCTCAATCGGACAGGAGTCCCGCGTGAAGCAGGGGCTGATGTATAAGAGCATCATCCAGTCCATCAATAGTATTAAGGACGTGAAAGTCTACGATAAGGAGCAGTCCTTTCTGAATGCTTACATCAAATACGGGAAACGTTATTATCAGCTTGTCCGCGATAATAATCTGATCGGGTCGGTGCCGAAGCTTTTGATCGAGACAGTCTGCATTTGCGGCGTACTGATCTATATGCTCGCAGCGGTTGCAATGGGAGGAAGTGTTACGGATATTGCGCCGCAGCTCATGGCGTTTGCGGTCGCTGCCATGCGCCTGATGCCATGCGCGAGCCGTATGAGCACCTACCTTGCCAATATTGCCTATTACAAGCCGACATTGGATTTTGTCTATGATAATGTGGACATGCCTGACGAAGACGGCTATCGAAAGAGCGTGGAGCAGAATGTGCGCAATACGGACATTGCGCATAAGCTGCCGCTTACAGGGAGCATTCTCTGTGAGGGTATTACGTACCACTACCCAAATTCGGAGACTTATATTTTCAAAGATGCCGGCATGACGATTCCGCTCGGAAAATCCGTCGGGATCATGGGACCCTCCGGCGCCGGAAAGTCAACGATCGTCGATGTGATGCTTGGTCTCCTAAAACCGGAGGCGGGGAAGATCACCTGCGGCGGCGTCGATGTGTTTTCCGACTATGGCGGATGGCTGCACGATATCGGCTATATCCCGCAGTTTATCGGACTGGTGGATGATACGATCTCTGCGAACGTGGCGTTTGGCATGGATGTCGAAGAAATTGATGAGACCCGCGTGTGGGAGGTTCTTCGGGAAGCGCAGCTACAGGAATTTGTAGAAGGACTGCCGGAAGGACTGGATACGAAGATCGGCGAGCGCGGCGTGCGCATATCGGGCGGACAGCGCCAGCGCATCGGTATTGCGAGAGCGCTGTATCATAATCCGGAGATTCTGGTGCTCGACGAGGCGACGTCGGCGCTTGACAATGACACGGAGGCGGCGATCATGGAGGCGATCGATCATTTTCACGGCAAAAAGACAATGCTGATCATCGCGCACCGCCTGAAAACGATCGAGAACTGCGACCTGATCTACCGCGTTGAAAACGGGAAGATCTTATTGAATGAGCATGGCGTAAAGGGATAAAAGCAGTTTTTGGGGAAACGCCGGCAAAAGCGTTCATGCGCCAAATCTGTGATGCAGGGCAGCAAAATGAGGGATGCTGGTGCATGGGAAAAAACGAAGCGGAGGTATGACTGCATGGAGTTAAATCTGTTTTTCGAGGGCGTGGATTCCTGCCATGGTTTTCAGTCCGAAATGCTTCGCAGGGTGGACCGGATACTGCCGATCCATACCTGCGTGATCACAACAAAATGCAGCGACGGAATGGATGTGTACGAGGACAAGTATACCTGTGTAAATTACGATGTCTGTGAACATAACCGTTACAGGGAATTCTACGACATGAATGCGCTTCTGCCGCTATCCAGAGAACTGCTGGAAGCGATGATCCCCTATGAGTCCACGGCAATGCAGATGCTTGTGCGAAATTTTGAGCGTCACATTTACACAATGGATGAGAGCAAACATTTTTATCTGGATCATCTTCGTTTTTGGAATCATATGATTGTCACGAAAAAGATTAACTACATTTGCTTTTCTAATATTCCGCACCACTGCCATGATTATGTGATCTATGCGCTCGGCAGGGTATATGGCATTCCAATGAGCTTCTGTTCGGATACGAGCATTCCGCCGCGGCTTGCGTATTGTACGGACATGGAAAATATGTGGGAGAACACATACCGGAATTATCTGTCCTGTCGGGAGGAAAAGGAGATCACGCTGCCGGAGGACCTGGAGCATTATTATCAGGCGCTCAGACATGAAAATCGGGGACTGGATGATAAGGCGGTACACCGGGGCATGACAAAGAAGCATCATATTGCGGTGCGCAGGGAAATATTCATGTCGTATTTTAAGAGAAGGAATGTCTGGCAAAGACATTACTTGTGGCTCAGACACGCATTGAAGATATCGCTTTCTGATAAAAGTCTGAATGGCGTAAAAGATGGTCTTAGAAAAGTGCGGCAGGATAACGTTTATTTGAAGCGTGGGCGCATCAAGCTTAAGGCAATGAGAGATGTGCACTATTATGATAATCTGGCGGACAGGATGCCGCAGGAAGACGAACCGTTTGTGATTTTCTTTTTACACTTACAGCCGGAAGCGACGACGCTGCCGAAGGGGGGCGCCTTTGTGGAGCAGGAGCTGATGATTGAAATTCTGGCGTCGGCGCTTGAGAAATTTGGTATCAGGCTGTATGTCAAGGAGCATTTTGTCCAACCGTACCGTAATAAGGATTTTTATGACAGACTGGCGAAAATCCCGAATGTGCATCTGATCAGGAGTGATGTGGATTCTAAGGAGCTTGTCAAACGTTGCAAGGCGACGGCGTCCTGCAACGGAACAGTGCTGTTGGAGTCCATGATCAACGGTATTCCGACGTTTATTTTTGGAGATACGCCGTTTCGGAATGGTCCGGGGGTCTTCTATGTCGGATCTGTGGAAGAGTGCGAAGCGGTTATGAAAGATATTTTAGATGGAAACGTGTCCATATCTGCGCATGATGTACGTGCGGAGTTAAAGGCGTTTGGCTTAAGCTCGTTTCAGGGTTATTTTGTGGTATCAAATTATGAGAAGGGCGGCGTGCTGACTGAGGAAGAGGGGATGAAAGGGTATGTGGACTATGTAGCGCGGAGTATCCGCGGACAGCTTGACGCGGTGGAGCGATGTGCATGGAGTATACAGAGTGCCGTACCCTGCGCGGATAAGGCATAGCGCTTTGCGGGGACAAAGTGCCGAATCCTGCGTTGGCAGAACATTGGGCGGCAGATACTCGTAATTGCGGATCACATGGGACGGAATGGGAATAAGGGAGGTAATTCGGATGACGGAATATAAGAAGCCGCGCATGATCGCGGAAATAGGCTGTAATCATAAAGGAGATATGGAGATCGCCAAAGAGATGATCAAGATGGCGGCAATCTACTGCAAGGCGGATATCGTCAAGTTTCAAAAAAGATGCGTGAGGGAACTGCTGACGCCGGAACAGTATGATGCACCGCATCCGAATCCGGCGTT
The DNA here is from genome assembly GCA_003979345.1 of Lachnospiraceae bacterium. Lineage (GTDB taxonomy): Bacteria > Bacillota > Clostridia > Lachnospirales > Lachnospiraceae > DLAJ01. The sequence goes on along the minus strand of RYVZ01000005.1, from coordinate 62,953 downwards.
CGCCTATGGAAAAACATACGGGGAGCACAGGGAATTTTTGGAATTTGACATCGAACAGCACGTGCAGCTCAAGGCGTGGTGCGAAGAATTTGGAATTACTTACAGCACGTCGGTATGGGATTTGACAAGCGCGAAGGAGATCGCGGAATTAAAGCCCGCACTGATCAAAATTCCGTCCGCCTGCAATAACCATATCGAAATGCTGACATGGCTCTGCGCGCATTATGACGGAGAGATCCATGTGTCACTCGGCATGACGACGCATGAAGAGGAAGAGACGTTGATCACGCTGTTTGAACAGAACGGACGTGCCAGAGATCTTGTACTTTATGTCTGCACCTCCGGTTATCCGGTTCCGTTTGAGGATGTCTGTCTTTTGGAGATCAACCGCGTGCGCGAGAATTACGGACATAGGGTAAAAGAAATTGGTTTTTCGGGGCATCATTTGGGAATTGCAGTGGATATTGCGGCGTATGCGCTCGGCGCATCGACGATAGAACGCCATTACACGCTGGATCGTACATGGAAGGGAACTGACCATGCCGCGTCGTTAGAACCGGAGGGCGTCAGAAAATTAAAGCGCGATCTGGAGGCGGCATATAAAGCGCTGCGTCCAAAGCTGCAGGAGATTCTGCCGATCGAGGCGGTGCAGAGGGAAAAGCTGAAATACAGGAAGCATTAAACGTGCGATAATTTGTGGAATTTGGCGAAAGCAGGGATTTTTACATGGAAAACAAGACAATGGAAAAAAGGATAAATCATCAAAACAGGCAACGATTCGTACATGCAGCAAAATTGTTCGCCATCTATTACGTCATAGAGCTGGTACTGCTGCTGATCCTGCGTTTTTGTTTTCGGGGTGCAAATTTGAGGGATATTTTAAGTTATTGTGTGGTATCCGCAATCCTGCTTTTAGGGGGAATGATGATTCGCGAATTGTGGCATAAGCGTGTCCCCTCAGATCTTATGCTTCTTGGGTTCGCCGCATACAGTTTTTACTTTTTTGGCGAGCGTATCATGTCGGAGGTTTATGTCGCGATCGGGACACTGCCGTATTGGATGAATGTCGCCGCAATATGGGCGTTTCTGCTCATTGTTTATGGGTTTTCCGTCTCCGTGCGTATACCTGTCGGTGTTGTCGGAGCGTTCTATATCCTGCTGTCGGTTATCAATGCTGTACTAAAGCAATTTCGCGGAAGGGGCATTGATGCAATTGATTTTTACAGCGTAAAGGCAGCAATGAAGGTTGCGGGGCGCTTTCGTTACCGGGTGTCCGCCGGAATGGTAATCGGGCTGCTGTGTATCGCAGGAATGTTTTGGGTTCTTTTTTTCTATGTGAAGGGTCAGAAAAGTTTTTCGGAGTGGAAAAGGGAGAGTCCTGCCGGCAGTATGAAAAATAAAGCGGCAAGAGCATTGATCTTTGCGGCGGGCGTTGGCGTTTTCGTATTTATTTTGGGAACGGATGTGTTGGAGAAAAGAGGTTATACGCCGGCTTATTCCTCAGAAAGAAACGGAGTTCTGTTCAACATCCTTTTTCAGTTGAAATATTTATCTTTGGACGTGCCGGATGATTATGACGAGCGTGTGGTATATGAGGCGGCAGAACGGTATGTGTCCGGAGAACCGGGGGATTTGAGCGGGTATCCCAATATCATTGTGATTATGAATGAAGCATTGTCGGACCTTTCCGTTTATGGTGAGTTTGAGACAAATCTGCCAGTGCTTCCGTATTTAGATTCGGCGGATCAAAATATGAAAAAAGGTTATGCGTATTCCTCCGTATACGCGGGCAATACGGCAGTTTCGGAATACGAATTCCTAACCGGAGATTCCAACGCGCTATTCCAGACAATGCCCTATGCGACAATGATAAAGAGTGGTACGCAGCCGCAGACACTGGTGAGCGCGCTGAACGAGCTGGGTTATACGACGATCGCGATGCATTCTTATTATAACAGTGCATATCGGAGAACGACGGTGTATGATGTTTTGGGCTTTGACAGAATATTCTTCATGGAGGATATGGAGGAACTGGAGTATTTGCGGGAGTTTGCAACAGATGCAAGCCAGTATCGCACGATTTATAAAATGTTTGAGCAGAAGGAGGACAGTGAGAGGCTGTTTGTATTCAACGTTACGATGCAGAACCACATGGATTATGATTATGAGAACGCGGAATTTGCGGAGCCTATTGTTCTTACGGAGTATCCGGGTCAGTATAAACAGGTCGAGCAGTATCTTTCGTGCATTCACGAGAGCGACAGGGCATTTAGGGAGCTGACGGACTATTTTGCCGTTGTTTCCGAACCGACCGTTATATTGATGTTTGGGGATCATCAGCCGAAGCTGGAGGAAGAATTTTACAACCGGATCGCGGGGACGTCGGACAGCTATGTGGAGGAAAACGGAATACAATATTTGGTTCCGCATGTGATGTGGGCAAATTATGAATTGGAGGAGAGTTTCTGCGGGCTGACGAGCCTGAACTATTTGCAGGCGAACCTGATGGACGCAGCGGGACTTCCTCTGACGGGGTATCAACAATACCTGCTCAAATTGCAACAGCAATATCCTGTTATCAGCAGTCATTATGTGATCACGGCGGGCGGCAGTGTGAGATTTACACAGGATTGTATTGGGGATTTGTCCGAATATCGAAGTGTGATGTATAATCATATGAGTAATATCTCTCATAATCCGCCGGGCTTTTTTCATTACCGGTAGTCAATTTCCTATTTAAGCAGTATCACAGGCAAGCTTGCGATATGCAGGGGATTAGTAAGAAATATGCTTTTAAGGAGAAGGGAATGGTATGACGGCAGCGGATGAAATTCAACATTTTTTTCGAAAGCATAAAGATCAGATATGGATATTCTGTTCCACCTTTCTGATCGGATTTTTGATGCATTTTTATATGTTTTCCAACAAAATGATCAACTATTTTGAAATGAACAATATCCTGACGCCGATGGCCATGGATAAGGGGGACACGCTGGCGATGGGGCGTTGGTTTCTGCCTGTTGTCAGTAAACTGAGTTCCGTTTACAGTATGCCTGCGGTCAACGGGATGATCTGTCTGATCTGTCTGTCATTGATCTCGTGCATGATTGTTGACATGTACGGTTTTACGAAGCGTGTTCCCAGTGTGCTCTGCGAAGGGCTGATCGTTTCGTTTCCGGGTATTGCAAGTTATTTATCATACGGGGTCAATACGGATGTCTTCTGCGTGGCATTGCTGCTATCCGTTCTTTCCGGATGGATTTTATACAGAAGCAGGCGAAGGATCGGGGGAATGATTCTTTCTGCAGTGGTTCTGTGTTTTTGCATTGGTACGTATCAGCCGTTTATGTCCGTGACGATCGCGCTGATCTTCGGAATGCTTTATTTACAAGTATGGCAGGAGGGCAGGGGCTTTATATCCGTCTTAAAACAGGCGCTTTGTTATCTTGCTGTGTTGGCAGCGGGATTTATTCTGTATTATTTGGTGATGCAGTTTGTCACGGCAGTGACAGGAATTTCGATGGGTGATTATCGCGGTGTGAACGATATGACGTCGTTCACATTAAAGGGAATTGCAAAAGGCGGCATTTATACGTATCTTTACTTTCTTTCTTATCTGTTTGATTTGGAATATGCAAATTATCCTCTTGTGATCGTTTTTGATGTGTTGGCGGCGCTGCTGTTTCTTTTTTATACCGTTGCGGGTTATTGCAGATATCAAAAAGGAATGCGGGAAAAGGGAAGTCTGGTCTGCCAGATCCTGCTTGTGGTCTTTCTGCCGATCGGGGTGAATGCGGTGCCGTTTCTGATGGCTGACCGTGTCGGAAACGGCGTGGACCGCTATATGATGTTTTCGATGATGCTGCTTTTTATTCTGCTGTTAAAACTGATGGATGCGATGGCCGAGCCGGATGCCGCGGCTTTGAAAGCTGGGCAGAATGCCGGGGAGAGCGGCAGAAAGAAGACGGAAGCGGCAGAGGAAAAAGCTGATGGAAAGACGCTCAAAGGCGGCGACGGAAAGCGTGCGGAAATGGAGAGGCACCACGCGTCAGCGTGGAAAAGTCTGCTTCCCCAATGGCTGACGATCTTTGCGCTGACCGCCGTGATTTGGGGAGATTACTATCAGTGTAATCAGGGCTATTACCGCGCAGAGGCGATGACAAAGAGCACGGATTCCCTTTTGACCCGTCTGGCATACCGGATCGAGAACGCGGAGGGGTGGAGTCCTGAGACGCCTGTGTTTCTGGCGAACTGCGAAGCGTTGTTTAACGAAAACTGCGATACGGATATTGAGGCGTTTACCGGATTGACAAGAGTGGACGGAACGGAAATCAAGCCTTGGTATAATGAGGGCGCTGTGATAAAATATATGCAGGTCTATCTGAATTTTCCTGTGGATCCCATCGCGGAGGAACAAAAAGAGGCGGTTCTCGCCTCGCAGGAGTTTACGCAGATGGGCATTTATCCGAGAGAAGACTCCATGCGGATGATCGACGGCGTGTTCGTTGTGAAATTTGGAGAGACGGAGGAAGCAGATGGGTAGAAAAGAACGCCAGACTGATGTGTTTGAGATGTATGTGCTGCTACTGACGGATATATTCTGTCTGTTTCTTTCATATCTGATCAGTCTGTATCTGCGCTTTCATGCGGTCAGAAGTATTGATGAACCGAATCTGCATTGGATGGTATTTTGGGGGATCCTTGTTTATTCAATCCTTTATGACTCGCTTGTGGACTATAATAGGAATTTTACAAAACGGGGATACTATGTAGAGGCGAAGGCAATCGTCAAGCGCAATGTGATCATGGCGGCAGGCGTTGGCGTAGTGCTGTTTTCGTTTAAGCAGGCGCAGAATTATTCGCGGTTAGTATATGGCTATTTTATGGTGGCGGATACGCTTCTGACCTATGCATCCCATGTCGCCCTGAAAAAGTATCTGCGCGCCCGGCTGAAAAAAGAACGGCATAAGGTGAAGATCATGGTCATCACTGACCGCGCGAATGTAGGGGAATTGATGGAAAAGCTCTTAAAAAAGGCGGAGCTTTACTGGGATATCACGTCGATCGCGGTGATGGATGGAGCTGACGGGAATGAAGTGAAGGGGATTCCTGTCGTCGCGGATGCGGGGAACCTCTTAGACGTGGCAAAGCAGATGCCGATCGATGAAATGTTTCTGTATCTGCCCGATGCAAGCCGTAAACAGGTGGACACGATCATTATGGATTTCGAGACGATGGGCGTTGTCTGCCATTATAATATCGACGTGGCGGGATTAAGCACGAAAAACAGTACGGTCGAGGAATTCGGCGGCTTTACGGTCATTACCTATGCCGAAAACCGGATAGATTACAAGCGCCGCATGATCAAAAGGTTGATCGATATTGTAGGAAGCCTTGTGGGGCTTCTGATCACGGCGGTGCTGTTTCCGTTTGTGGCAATTGCGATCAAGCTGGATTCGAAAGGACCGGTATTTTTTGCACAGACGAGGATCGGGAAGAATGGCAGACGCTTCAAAATCTATAAATTCCGCTCGATGTATGTGGACGCGGAGGAGCGGAAAAAGGAACTGGAAGCGCAAAATGAGGTGCAGGGTCTCATGTTCAAGATGGAGAATGACCCGCGCATTACGAAGGTCGGGCGTTTTCTCCGGAAAACGAGCATCGACGAGCTGCCGCAGTTTTACAATATCCTGATCGGAGATATGAGCCTTGTCGGGACGAGACCGCCGACAGAAGATGAATTTGAGCGCTATACGCCTTATTACCGCAGAAGATTGTGCATGACGCCGGGTCTGACCGGTTTGTGGCAGGTCAGTGGACGAAGCGATATACAGAATTTTGACGATGTGGTAAAATATGACTTGCATTATATAGATTACTGGTCGCTCAGCTTAGATTTTAAGATCCTTGTGCAGACGGTCGGCGTTGTGCTGTTTGGCAGAGGGGCGAAGTAAAAGAAGAAGGCGGTCCGGAACGCTGAATGCCGGGAATGCAGCTTATGCGGGCAGGATGGGGATGCAGGAGACCGGATAAGAATTTGCGGAGAGAGGAATTTCATGACATCGGTTACGGTAATTTTTACATGTTATAATCGAAAAGAGAAAACCGCGGCGTTTGTGAAGTCCGTGCAGGATGACAGACTGCATATCCGTTATGTCGTAACGGATGACGGCAGTACGGACGGTACGGCGGCGGATCTAAACCGGCTCGCGGAGCGCGGCTTTGACATCACGACCGTGCATGGCGACGGGAAACTGTACTGGTGCGGCGGAATGCGCAAGGCAATCTCGCATATTTTTGAGAGCGGCACAAAGACGGATTATTATGTGTTTGCCAATGATGACGTCGTCGTGTTTGACAACGCACTGTATGAAATGATCGTACAGAGCCGGAAGCATGAAGACGCCGTGGTCGTCGGGACGACCTGCGATCATGACGGCAATCTGACCTATGGAGGGATCCGGTATCATAAACACGGTATCAAATATGATCTGGTCGATGTGACGGATGAAGACCTGACATGCGATTCTTTTAATTGTAATCTGGTACTGCTTCCTGCGGCGGTGTTTGAGGAGATGGGTAATTTTGACGAACATTTTACACACGCGATGGGGGACTTTGATTATGGGCTGCGCATCAAACGCGCAGGGCATCCGATTGAATCCACCAGGCGCTATGTCGGCATCTGCGAGCGCAATCCGTTGAAAAAGACATGGGCGGACACAAATCTTTCGCGCAGGGAGCGGTTCCGCTTAAAGGAGTCGCCGAAAGGACTGCCGTTTAAGGAGTGGTTTTATTTCCTGCGTAAGAACTTTGGTCTGGGGACGGCGCTTGTGCGCTCGCTGACGCCATATGGGAAGATATTGGCAGGGAAATAAGGGAATATTTGAAATTTTGTAAATCCGGTCAAAGCGGCAGCGGATCGCCGTCAGACCAATATGGAGGAATTGCGGTAAAAGACGAGGCTGTGGGGGACTAGTTTGTGAAGATCAGTATTATCATTCCGGCGTATAATGTGGAGCGCTTTTTAGGAACTTGTCTGGATTCTGTTTTGGCACAGACCTATAAAAATTGGGAGGTGCTGCTCGTTGATGACGGTTCGACGGATGGGACACCGGCAATCTGTGACGAATATGGGAAGCGTGACGGACGAATCCGTGTATGGCATAAGGAAAACGAGGGGCTTTCCGACACAAGGCAGTTTGCACTTGCCTTTGCGACGGGAGAATATGTGTTGTGCCTGGACAGTGATGATTGCATTCATCCGGATTGTTTGGAGCGTGCCCTTTCCCATGTAAATGAAGGATGCAGGACGATAGTCTGCATGGGATATGCTTATGTGCCGGAGGATTTTTCAGATTATCGTAGAAGCTATAACGACAAGGCAGATTGTAAAAACTTAACCCCGATACAGGCAATCCGCAGTATTGACGAGGATGAAAACGATGAGGCGGACAGAGTGGGTGCCTGTGTGGTGTGGGGAAAATTGTATCCGGTAAGGTTTTTTGATCATGTCTCTTTTCCGGAACATGTGCGCCTGCATGAAGATCAGAAGATCAATCACCGATTGTTTGCCCAGGCGGAGAAAATCGTCCATGATCCGGCGCCGGTGTACTTCTATCGGACGAGAGAGCAGAGTCTGATCCGAAAAAGCTGGAGACCGGAACGGTTATATATTGTAGAATGTTATACGGATCGACTAGAATGCGTTAAGGAATATGCGAATACGGAAGATGGGAAGCGGCTGATCGAGCTGGTTTATCGGAGACTTTTGATCTGTATCATTCGAAACTATGCGCAGATGAGGCAGAATCTGAGGGGCAGTGAGCGTCGGAAACAAAGTCACAGACTAACGTCGCGGTACCGGCAGTTATGGAAAGAAAACAGGAAGATTGAGCTTCCGTTAAAAAAGAAGCAGGTTTTATGGATGTTCCGGTTTTGCCCGCTGTTTGTAGCGTTTTTATTTCGGCTGAGAGGATGACCACAATCAGAATCCATGTTGATCTTATGGCAGTTATGAACCGGCATGTTTCCGAAATTGAGATGAACATACGGTATCTATAATCTCAAGAGGGATATTGGTAAGTTTTGATGCGACCTGACTAAAGGTACTCCCATAGCTGCCGATAATTCTGGCACATTTGGAAAGACAGAGAATGTCAACGTAAGCGTCAATAATCCCGTCGGCGGATTTTCTGGTAAATTGTTTTGCGGGATTGACAATGACGGACTGGGGATATGCGGTCAGGAGCTGGTGTTCGGTATCGGGATCGTCTGTTGCAACAAAAAAGGTCGCAGTGGGATGAGCTTTCAGGCAGAGCTCGATCTGATCCCTGAAGGCGGACAGGGGGCTGTGTTGTATGGCATCCATATGATCGGTGCGGCGGATATGCAGACCGATCGTGTCCGGGTTGAACTGCTCTAAAATGGGAGAAGCTTTCTGCATGACCTGTCCGGAGGGTGTAAAGATTTGATAACACGGACTTTGATTGACGGATTCCGGAAGAAAGTTGATGTAGGATTCAATATAGAGAAGCTCTGGACGTTTGGCAAGCTCGGTTAAATAAGAATAACCGTCCGCATGCTGTAAGAGCATCCCGAGACTCATAGTTGTCAGGACGGTGGAGGCAGCGGACTTGTAGGATTTCTTGATCTTTTCGCTTTTCAGATGTCTGATCGGCGCGTGTTTTAAGGAGAACCCGGTCGTATACAGAATCGAAATTTCTTTTGGAAGGGAAAAAAGGATATCTGCCCTTGCTCCGAGGGACTTGTCCACATCCCATAGAACAACCAGCTTCTGATCGGCGTTTTTTGCGAGGTAATAAGCGCTTGCGATGCTGTACATGCGGTTTCCAAGTCCGGCTCTTGCTTCTAAAACGATCATAACCATTCTCCGTTCATAGAGTGCTCAAAATATGAAATATCGGCGGGACGGTGAAAATCACAGAATATACTGTTATATGTCGTATGATATTCCGTCTCTTTTATTGCATACTAATAGTATAGCTGATATAATCGGAAATAGTCAACCTTGTTGGAGGACCCGGTGATGAAAAAAATACGTATCGCATACATTGATTTCTGGCATGATTTTGATGCAGAGAGGTTTCTTTTCACAAGGCTGCTCAGGAAGCACTTCGAAGTCGAAGTGAATACAGAGGAGCCGGACTTCATCTTCTGCTCTAATACCGGAAAAAATTATCTTCAGTATTCCTGTCCGCGTATTTATTTTACCGGAGAAGCCGTCTGCCCGGATTTTAATGTGTATGATTATGCGATTGGTTTCGACCGCATCGCATTTGGCGATCGTTATCTATACTATCCGCTGTGTCTGCTAGATCGGACGATGATGGAAAGAGCGCTCCGTAAGCACGAGTGGGAGGACAGTTTTTTTAAGAATAAGAGCGGGTTTTGCAGCTATGTCGTGTCTGCGGACGGAGGTGTCGGAAACAGGCGGGATGATTATTTTGACGCGATCTGCAAATATTGTAAGGTGGATTCTGGAGGACGCCACCGCAATAACCTGCCGGATGGAAAACCCGTGCCGGACAAACTGGCATTTCAGAAACAATATCGGTTTAGTCTGACCTGTGAAAATTCGGCTTTTAAGGGATATGTGACAGAAAAACTCGTGGATGCGTTTGCCGCAGGCACGATTCCGATTTATTGGGGGGACCCCGATATCAAGGAGCTTTTTAATGAAAAAGCATTTTTGAATTGTGCAGATTATGCTACAGAGGAGGAATTGGTGCGCGCCATCAGGGAGATCGACGAGGATGAGGCGCGTTATCTTGCCATGGTGCATGAACCGGCATTGAAGGTTGACAGCCCGCTGCATAAGATGATGGAGGACGATTATGTGGAGGAGTTTTTGGTGCATATCTTTATGCAGGAACCGGGAGAAGCGCTCAGACGGAATAGCGCCTTTTCCAGAAATGGGAAGTTTCATGAATATTATATTTATAAAATGAACAAGCTTGAGACCAATCGTTTATTGAACATGCTGCGAAGATGGAAACGGTGCTTGTTTGGGACAAAAAAATTATGATAAAAAAGCAATTAGATTGGTCGGATCAAGTCCGGTTGACCATATGATGCATGTCAGGAAGGAAGCAGACAGATGAAGTGGATCAGAAATTATTATTATTTTCGTTATCTGCTCAGAGTCAGATGTAAGTGGGTATGGGAACATTTGCACCTTCAGTATTCCCGTAGGCAGTGCTTATCTTTAGAGGAAACAAATGAGTATTTGAAAAATCTTTTGTCAAAGGATGAACCTTGCATGGCATGCAGATTGGGGGCAAATGAATCTTTTTCCATGAGGACGTTTGAATTTGGGGAAAAGAAGAAATACGAAAAGGCAATTCGGCAGCTTTGTATCTGTGCGGGTTTTTTTCCGATGGAGACTGCCAGGGGACCAGAGTTCCTCGCTGTAATGAAAGCAGCCTTAAAAGAAGCGGATATGTGCGGAACACTCATGCAGCCCTGTGATGATTATTTGTTGGACAAGTATACGAGCGAATCATGTAAGACAATGTTTTTATCATATTTGGAAGCGGACGGTCACCAGAAGCCGTGGACGGAGGTCTTAAGAGGGAAAAAAGTACTTGTCATTCATCCGTTTGCAGAAACGATCAAAAAGCAGTATGCGAAGCGAAAGCAAGTGTTTCCCGACAGGGAAGTCATGCCGGAGTGCGAGCTGATCGTTTACCGGGCAGTGCAGACATCTGCGGGACAGACGGACGAGCGTTATGAGGATTGGTTTGCAGCTCTGAATGCGATGACAAGCGATATCCGGCAGATCGACTTTGATGTTGCACTGCTTGCATGCGGCGCGTACGGGCTTCCGCTTGCGGCAAATATCAAGCGGATGGGGAAAAAAGCGGTGCATATAGGCGGGGGGCTGCAGATTATGTTTGGGATTAAAGGAAGGCGTTGGGATGGAGAGCCGGAGATGAGTGCCATGTATAATGATGCATGGGTGTATCCGAGTGAGGAGGAGACGCCGAAAGGTGCAGATATGGTGGAAGGAGCCTGCTACTGGAAATAATTTCGGAGCAAATTCGCAGACCTTTTTGTCCTGACTGCGTTTTGTCCGGGCAGAACAAAATAGAGGCGGCAGGGAAATATGAACGATAAAATATTTAACAGGAATCATAGTATGCTATCCGGTCTAATCTTTGCGGGAATTTCGGCGGTTTATTTATTGCTTTTTTCCGCATATACCAGTCCGTTGTTTTCAGACTTTGTGGAATATGATTCTGCCATTTTTATGATGGTTGCTAAAAGTGTTCTTTCAGGGAAACGGCTCTTTATAGATATCTTTGATCATAAGGGACCGGTCTTTTTTCTGTTTGAGATTATTGGCATGGCTGGGGGCAGGACCGGTCTCTATCTTCTTCAGACGGTTTTTTTGTGGGCGGATCTGTGGCTTATTGACCGGATGACGGGGGTGTTTTTAGACGAGACGGCGGGAGGCAGGCCGGGAGCGTCATGCGGGACCGGACGGAGTACGCGCATGGTGGTGATCGGGCTTACATTACTGTTTTTGGCTTATCCGCTTTCAAACGGAAATTTAACGGAGGAATACAGCCTGCCGTTCATTTTATTATCGCTGTATCTGTTTGTAAAAGATATCCTTACAACGGAAGAACCAAGGCTGCGTCACAGTTATGTATACGGGATCTGTTTGGGAATTCTGATGTTTATCCGGCTTAATAATGCGGTAACAATCTGTGCAATGATTTTGTTTTGGATGATTGTTCTAGTTGGAGAGAGAAAGTGGAAACTGCTGTTATCGCATTTGGGAATCGGATTCCTTGGTGTTGCCAGCGTTTCGATCCCGGTCTTTCTTTATTTCTGGGGGGCGGGTTCTCTCCGGGAGATGATTTATGCGACGTTTTTGTTCAACTTCCGCTATGGATCGGAGGGCGGATTTTTGTATCGGCTGGACAGTCTGAATACATGGGCGCATCTGATCATTCTTTATTCACCGCTTGTTTTGGCGCTGCTTGTATTTGGAAGCAGGATCCGCAGCCGGCGTTTGAAGACGGCATTGATTTTGGTGGTGGTTTTGAATATGATCACGATGCTTTTCGGACAGGGCTATAACCATTATTTTACGATTATGGTGCCGTTAGAAGCGCTGATGTGCGCTGCGTTTTTGTCAGGGCTGCGGGAGAAAGAACACAATGAAAAGGCTGTCCGGAGCAGAGTGGCTTCTCTGGCTGTAAGAGTTGGTTTTGCGGGCGTGACTGCGGGATATGCAGTCTTGGCAGCACGCATCATTGTATTGAATGTGAAGGATTATTATGTCGATGATGCGTTTCGGACGAAATATGAGACCGTGCAGGATTGTCTTTCCGATATTCCGGAGGAAGAACGCGGATCTGTGCTCGGCTATTCGGTTCCGGCAGAATACTATTTGTTCGGAGATTTGGTTCCGTGCTACCGTTATGCCATCCTGCAGGAGAACTGGGGAAGTGTCGATGCGAAGATTACGGAGGACATGCTGCAATTTTTGTCTGAGGGTAAGGCACGGTGGATTGTGACATTGCCAAATGGATATGACAGTCGGGAAGTGGCAGCTATATTGGAGAGAGATTACGAGCTTGTAAATGAAAATGAGTATTGTATCCTGTATCGGAGAAATACAGAATAGCGCATTCTGTATTTTGGAGGAAGAGTCGAATGCGGATGTTAAAAAGGGGAATGATGAAACTGGAGAATGGCATATGTCTGTTTCTTTCGTTAGTGTTTAACAGGCATGTGCTTATGTGGTTCCGGAGAATGAGTGCAAAGATTGCATGGAATGCCAATAAGCGGGGATTTGCAGCTGTGGGGGAAAATACGGCGGCAATGCCGCCGTATTTTTTGGAAGGGACGGAATTTATCACGATTGGAAACGGATTCAGGGCAAAGAGCAATCTCCGTATAGAAGCATATTGGGAAGACCATAAGGAAGCGCCGCCATATATTCGGATTGGCAACGGGGTGTGTTTCAATTATGACGTGCATATCGGCGCGGTTTACGGTATTGTGATCGGTGACGATGTACTGATCGGAAGCCATGTGTTGATTACTGATCATAATCATGGGGATTCTTCCAAAGAGATGCTTGAGAAAAAACCGTTAGACCGCCCCCTGCTTACAAAGGGAGAAGTAATAATCGGTAACAGCGTATGGATTGGGGAAAACGCTGTGATCCTTCCTGGCAGCAGGATCGGGAATCATTGTATCATAGGGGCGAATGCGGTCGTGAACGGCGAGGTGCCTGATTTTTCCGTTGCTGTCGGAAATCCTGTGAAAATCCTGAAAAGGAAAGATCAGTGAGAAGGGCAGACCACGTTTTACCTGCTCTGATTTGAGTGTGTGCTAAAGCATGCGGATGGGAGTAAAAAATGAGAATTATGGCAATGTATCTTCCACAATTTCATACGACGCCGGAAAATGACGAATGGTGGGGAAAAGGGTATACGGACTGGGTAGCCGCCAAAAACGCGGTGAGTCGTTATAGAGGTCACAGGCAGCCAAGGACGCCGCTTGGTGATAACTATTATGATTTGGCGGATGAAACTGCGGCGGCATGGAAATGGCAGGCAGAGCTGGCGGCAAAGTACGGTGTTTATGGTTTCTGCATTTACCAGTACTGGTTTACCGGCGTTCAGACGCTGCAAAGACCAATGGAGATCCTGCTCCGGCACCCGGAAATTCCGCTTCGCTATTCGATCTGCTGGGCGAATGAAGAATGGGCGAGAAGTTGGTATGGGAATGAAAGGGAGGTACTGATTCCGCAGGAATATGGCGGGGAAAAGGAATGGAAACGCCATTTTGAGTATCTTTTGCCTTTTTTTAAGGATGAGCGTTATATAAAGGTTGATCGTAAGCCAATGTTCCATATTTATAAAGCGCATCAGATAGAGTGTCTAAAAGAAATGAAAGAGTTTTGGGACCGCCTGGCAAAAGAAAACGGCTTTGACGGCATTTATTTAGTCGCGGGGAATACGGCGGGCGTGATCAAAGAAGAAACCCGGGAGATCGACGCGTATTATAATTTTGAACCAAATCATGTCTGGGGGCAGAAGAGAAATAAAGTGTTTGTGAAATTGCTTTGGTGGAAAGCGGGTCTGCTGCGCCGTGCCGGGAAGATCATGAAACGGGAGTTCTTTACCGGAAGAAGAAGCCTGAAACGGGTATACCGCCTGATCTTATCGGAAAAGTATCATACGAATCAAACAGTTTATTTGGGAATCTGTCCTGAATATGACGATACACCGAGAAGGCAGGAGCAGGGTGTGGTATATGACGATGCTTCTCCAAAGCAGTTTGGGAAAACGCTGCGGAAGCTGATCCGGAAATCAGAAAAAATGGGGAGTGATTTTATTTTTATCAATGCATGGAATGAGTGGGGGGAAACGGCGGCCCTGGAACCGGATGATGTTCATGGCTATCGGTATCTGGAAGAAATACACAACGCCCTTTTAGAGACGGAGAATCAGAATGAAGCGTAGAATCAGATTACTATGTTATTTTGTATTATTTGGAGTTGGCTGCCTGTGTGTCTGGAATGCCAGGTTTGATTCAAAACTAAAAATAAAGGTCATATATGCACTGTCTATGGAGAACAGCACGACATGTGAGATTTTTTTTGACATGGGAGACGGGTACGAGCCAAAGGCGGACATTGTGGCTGAAACGGATGACCGGACTTCCGGCGGATACCAACAGGAGCTGTATTTTGAGATTCCGCGGCAATATCATGCCGCACAGGGCGTAAAGCTGATGTTCAATTCTCATGAACCGCAGCGGATCAAGTCGATAGAGCTGTATCAAAACGGGGTTTGTGTGGAGAAATTATCCATCAATCAGATATGGGAACAGTTTGATCTGGAGCCGGAGGACTGTGTCCGTTTGGAAGCGCCGTACCTGATTATGGATGTGCGTGAAAGCATTGTCACGCTTTCTGCCGGACCGGAATTTATGGAACGCTTTTACCAGGTGCAGAATGAATTTGGCAAGGTGAGGTGGAATCTGACCGGATTTTTGGCGCTTATTTTTTTGATTGCAGTCTATATTGACTGTGGTTGTAAAAAAGGAAAAGCGTTGTTAAAAAAGTTGTATCTGATGGCGTCGGAGCATGGGGAAGAACTGTCCGCATATGTGACGGAATGGATATTGCCGGGGCTTTTAGGACTGGCGATGCTCCTTGTGTTCCTGATGGCGTATAAAAGTCCGCTTTACGCTCATCCTGATGAAAATGTATCCAGAATGGCGATTGATTATTATATGGGGAGGTGGCTTCCGACCTCATTTGATAGTAACTGGGTATCAGGCACGTTCAGCGCAATGGGTCATGCGAGACTGACGGAACCGACCGGATACTATTTTTTTGCGGGTAAGATTGGATGGCTGATCTCCTTTCTGACAGACAGCCCGGTATACTATAGAATGCTGAACGTCCTGCTTTTTGTGGTCCTGTGCATGTTTGCAATCAGTAAGCGCAGGACGCATCCGTGGCTGATGCTTTGCGTGGCGGTCAATCCTCAATTGTGGTATATCGCGTCATACGCCACGTCGGATATGTGGGATTATTTTTGGGGCTTTTTTATTATATGGGAGATCGGTTACGAAAAGAGTCTGCTGAATGCATGGCTGAACGGAGAAAAGAAAAAAGCATGGAAAGGTCTGCTCCTGTCCGGATTTTTGTTTGCCAATTTGTTTTTGGGAAAGAAAAATTATTGGATCATACTGATGTTTGCGTTTTTTGTTTTTCTGATCCGGATTTTCTTTGAAAAAGCGCAGCCTAAGATTAACCTGTTTGTGCGGTATATGGGAAGTCTGTTCACAACAGGAGTATTTCTCGTGATCGTGGCCGGGATCAGAAGGCTCGGAGTCTGGTTTTATGCGTCAAGAGACAGCCACGAGAGCATCAATGCGCTGGATCCGGTGTTTGCCTCTGTGGAAGGAACGCTGGTCAATATGCGGGGGCAGGGTTATACGCTGAAAGAAATGCTGGACAGAGGTTTTTTTAGTGAATTGTGGAGAAGCTTTACGGGTGATTATGGCTGGCTGGAATATTGGGGCAGCAGCCTGTATCATTTGCTGTTCGGACTTGTATTGCTCCTGTGTATGGGCATTCTGCTGTATACGCTGCGAAGGCGCGGGCGGCAGCGTCTGCTGGAAAGTATTTTAGTCGTGGCATTGTGGGGCGGCATGGTGCTGCTTGTGATTTATCAATGCTGGACCGGAGACTATGAACCGCAGGGAAGATATCTGCTTCCCTGTCTGCTGCTTTGGGGATATTTATGCCGCATGGCAGGAGAGACGCCGTGGAAGAAAACTGGGTGGACGGCGTGCCTGCTCGGGTTAAATCTGCTTTCTATCTATTCGTTTTTGTTCGTAGGGATGGAGAATTTGGTATTTTAAGATGCAAAGCGGAAAGGGCTGTGTTATAATGTCGAAGGACGTGATGCAGCGCCAGTCGAGGCGGATATTTATCACAAAGCGTAATCATGATTGTGAGGAAAGAGGATGAATATTCTGATCGTTTCACATGAATATCCCCCGACCGGAGGAGGGGGGGCGAATGCCTGTATGAATCTGGCGGCACAATTTGCAGATAAGGGGCATAAGGTAACGATTGTGACGGCAGGATTCCGCAGTCTTCCCGCTTATGAGGATGCGGAAGGGGTCGTGATCCATCGGGTAAAATGTAAGCGCGAGCGCGCTGAACATTGCAGCTTTTCAGAAATGCTTGACTATCTTGTGAAAGCATGGCGGATGGTAAAGAAGCTTGCATGCAGGGAACATTATGACGTTTGCCAGGTGTTTTTCGGCGTACCAAGCGGCGTTTTGGGAATCCGGCTGAAACGAAAATATCGGCTGCCCTATGCGGTCCGGTTTGGCGGCGGTGATATTAAAGGGTTTCAGGAACGTTTTGACAAAGTGTTTTTCTTTATCAGCCCGTTTGTCCGAAAAATTTGGAGGGCGGCGGATGCGCTGATCGCAAACAGCAGCGGCTTAAAAGAGCTTGCAGAACAGTTTGATGCAAGATTTCCGATCGAGGTCATACCAAACGGCGTAAACGCCCAAAACTTTTATCCTGCGGAGCAGACGAATAATGCTTCGGTTTTTCGGATTCTTTTTGTATCCAGACTATTAAAAAGAAAAGGATTGCAGCATATCATACCGAGACTTTCAGAATTGAATGCGGCATGTACGAAGGGAATACGGCTTACTGTTGTTGGGGACGGTCCTTACAGGGAGGAACTGGAACGCTTGGCAGGCGAAACAGGGTGCGGCGGGCTTATCCATTTTGAGGGGCAGAAGGAAAAAGCGGAGCTGTTGCCCTATTATCAGGCGGCGGACGTAATGATCCTGCCGTCCGCAAAGGAGGGGATGCCGAATGTCGTGTTGGAGGCAATGGCATGCGGACTGCCAATTGTCATGACGCCGTGTCAGGGAAGCAGGGAGCTGATTCATGATAACGGTTATGTTTGCGGAGTGGAACAGTTTTATGATAAGTTGTTTGAGCTTGCGCAGAATGAACCGCTAAGGAAAAGATTCGGTGAGAACAGCAGAAAGCTTGCAGAGAGTGAGTTTACATGGGAGAGCGTGGCGGCTCAGTATCTTGCAGTCTATGAACGGATCGTCCGGGCAGAATAGGAAAGGTAAGATGAAGAAAAAACTGTTGATCGTTTCATCCTCGTTGGATACGGGGGGTGCGCAGAAGATGATTTCCAATATTACAATGGCGCTGCCAAAAGAATGGCGGGCGGATATTCTGATCAACTCGGATCAGAATATTCAGTTTCCATACAGGGGAAAGCTCCTGTCGCTGAATGTGAACGAGCCGAAAAGCAGAATGTCGCTGGTCTATCAGGCACGGGTGCTTATACGGCGTCTGCGTATGCTGAAAAGGCTGAAAAAGAGTAACCGCTATTGTGCATGCATCAGTTTACTGGACAGTGCCAATATTGCCAATATTCTGTCCGGGTCGAAACATTGTAAGACAATTATTACGGCTGTATGTAACCTGTCGCACGAGAAGAAAATCAAGAAAATCCGTTTTTTGGTTTTTCCGATGGTCCGACTGCTCTATAATCATGCGAGTCATATTGTGGTGCAGAATCAGGATATTATGGATGACCTGACCAGACATTTTGGAATCAGAAAGGATAAGTGCCATATAATCTACAACGGAATTGATACGGCGTCTGTTTTACAAAAAAGCAGGGAGCTGCTGGATGATAAGGATGGCGCATGGTTTTCGAGGGAAAGGACGATCATTTCCGCAGGCAGACTGAGCTGGCAGAAAGGGCAATGGCATCTGATCAGGGCGTTCCATCAGGTGAGGCAGAAGATACCTGATGCAAAGCTGGTCATTTACGGAGAGGGAGAATTAAAGGACTATCTCAATCAGCTTATCAAGGACTATGATATGGCGGATGCGGCAGTTCTTAAACCGTTTGATACGGAACTGGATAAATATATCGGAAATTCTGCCGTTTTTGCATTTCCATCTATGATGGAAGGAATGCCGACTGTGCTTTTGGAGGCGCTGGCGTCGGGAACGATGGTGGCTGTCACTGATTTTGAAAGCGGCGCGCGGGAAATTCTGGATTATGCGGATACGGAGCGTCTGACTAAGACCGCGTGGACAAAATACGGCGTGATCACACCGCTTTGCAGCGGGGAGATGCGGTCAGCGTTGGAACCTTTGGAAAAACAGGAGAAATTGCTGGCGGAGGCGTTGACCACATGCCTTTTGGATCCAGGCATTCGTGAGAAATACAGCCGGGCGGGGCTTGAGAGAAGCAGGTGCTTTGACATGGAGACGATCATCCACGAGTGGATCCGCGTGGTGGAGCAGGAAGAAGTGTGAGAGAGATGGAAGAGAAGGTATCTGTGCTGCTTTCCACCTATAACGGAGAAATGTATCTGCCGGTGCAGCTTCGCTCCGTGTTCGGGCAAAAAGGGGTGGACGTGAAAGTGTTTGCGCGGGATGACGGTTCTACGGACAAAAGCACCGCCATTCTGAACGCATGGGCTAAGACACATCCGCTGAAGTACGCCTGCGGGAACAATGCGGGTGCGGCAAGGAGCTTTTTGAAACTGCTGCAAGACGTGAACGAAGACGAGAGCGAATGGTATGCATACTGCGATCAGGATGACTGGTGGTATCCAGACAAACTAAAGAAGGCAGTCAGTATGCTGCGTGCAAGGAAGACGGACGGACCGATGCTCTATTACTCTGATACGACGAGAGTGGGACCGGAATTGGAGAAGATCGAAAACCCGTTTAAGCGCCACTATCATGTGGAGAGCGCGGGGGGGCTTTTGACATTTCCAGACGGCTCCGGATGTACGATGGTGTTTAACAGACAGCTTCTGCTGCTGCTAAAAAAGTATGAGCCGGAATATTTATTCATGCATGATACATGGACAATCGTGTTATGCGGTGTTCTGGGCGGACAAGTGATCTATGATCCGGTGTCCCATATAAAGTACCGGCAGCATGCAGGCAATGTGTTAGGCGGCGTGGAGAAGATGCGCTATTCGAAACCGAGGCTGTTTTGGTCGCGTGTAACAAAGTTTTTCACATACCGGTATTTTCCAAGCCTTGTGGCAAAGGAAATCTTAAATGGATATGGGAATGCGGTGCCAAAAGAAAACAGGAATTTGGTCAGAAAAGTCGCGGACGCGAACCGCGGGATCCGGTCGAGGCTTGCCGTTTGTTTTGACAAACGGCTGCGAACGGGATATCTTCTGATTGACATGAAGCATTATGTGCAGACAGTTGTGGGGAAGCTATAGGTGGATAGAAAGAAAATATGCATTGCATTTGGCTGCGGATTAGGAAATCAGATGTTTCAGTATGCATTTTACAGCGCGATGAAAAAGCATTACCCGCAGCATCAATTTTTGATCGACAAAAAGGTGATGCTCCCGCAGCAGCATAACGGATACGAACTGGACAAGGTATTCGGCATTACCTTAAAAGAGTGCCGGTGGGTGGATTATATCGGATATATCCGGCATATTTATATGTCCTCCAAATTTGCGATGCCCCTGAATCTGATGCTTTACATGTGCCGGAAAATCCGTCCGAACACAACCTTTTATAAGCAGGAGGATTATTCCGTTTACTATCCGGAGGTGTTTTCACGATTTCGGGATTCGGATGCGTTCCTAAAGGGCATTTGGGCAAATGAGAAATACTTTGAAACGGAACGGGAAGAGTTGCTTGGAAGATTCAGATTCCGGCAGAAGCTGGACGCTAAAAACCGTATGCTTCTTGAAGAGGCGGACCGGACAAATTCTGTGAGCATTCATATCCGCAGGGGCGATTACACGCAGGGGGGCAATTATCTTTTAACAGGCGAGTATTATCAAAAAGCGATGGAGATCATACGGCAAAAAGTTAATGATCCGGTCTGGTTTGTGTTTTCGGATGACATAGGGGAGGCAAGGCGGATCATCGACGGGAAGGCGGGCGAATCCGTTGTGTTCGTAGAAGAAAATACCGGGGGCAACAGCTGGAAGGATCTGTATCTGATGTCGAGGTGTAAGCACAATATTATCGCCAACAGCTCCTTTAGCTTTTGGGGCGCATGGCTGAACCGGTCGGATCACAAGATCGTGATCTCTTCCGCTACGCCGATGAGCGGCGGGATGCAGCCGTTTACCTGTAAGGATTGGATTCAGATATGAGTGAGACAAATTTGAAAGAGATTGCGGTCGTCATTCCGGTGTATAAACGGAGCTTTGATCAAATTGAGGAGAGAAACGTTACGCATAATCTGCGTTTGCTGGGGAAGCTGCCCGTTTTTTGGGTGACGAAGGAAACACTTGATGTTTCCTATTATCGGAAGAGGTATCCCGGACTTCCGTTTGTCAGGTATCCGGACCGTTTTTTTGACGGGCTCAAAGGGTATAATAAACTTATGCTATCCGAACAGTTTTACATGAAATTTCAGGAGTACCGCTTTATCTGCATTTGTCAGCCGGATGTGCTGCTGTTAAAGGGCGGGGAGGCATTGGAACCATTTTTGACGATGCCGTATGATTATATTGGTGCACCGTGGCTTCCGAAAGACCACATTACCGTGCTGCCAGATCGAAATAAAATACAGAAGCTGATCAACCTTTTTCTTCCAAAATACGATGTGGAGGTAGGAAACGGCGGATTTAGTCTCAGGAGAACGGAGCGTACGCTGTCACTGCTCAGAAAATGGAGACGATTTGTGCGGATATGGCCCCACTATGAAGATTATTTTTTTGCATATATGGGGCGTTACCGTGACCTGAATTACCGGATTGCGCCGGTGGAAACAGCGATGCAGTTCTCGCTTGAGAGCCGCAGCAGGGAATTAATCGAAAGCGGGGCGGCGTCTCCGGTGGGGGTCCATGCATATCAGAAATATTATCCTGATTTGTGGGATGAGATTAAAGGGGAAATGAAATGAAAAAACAAAAAGAAACGGGTACCGGAGCAGCGTTTTACGAGTGGAATAAGACTTACTGGAATGAGGGCGGGAACAGACCCAAAAACGGCGGGGCGATTTATTTTGAAAATACGACGGAGGAATTTATGCCGCTGATGCTCGGAAAGTTTCTGACTGCAAAGGGAATCCAAAGCACACACCCGTTAAAAATCATTGCGCTGCGAAATAAGGTCGGCAGAAGATTTGCAAGGATATATGATTCGTTTGGAATGGGGTATTATGAACTGTGTACGCATATCCCGTTCTTAACGCTGATCAGATCGATGTGGAGCAGCTTCTGCTTCCTGATCAGGATGCTGCTTGGCAGAGATATTACGCGAGCCTGTTGTCACGGCGTCCGGATCGGGGATCTGATCTATGATCACATCATCAGGGTTGGTAACAGGCTGACAATCGGAAGAACGATCAATTTGAGAGAAATAAAATTTGTTCTTCGCGGCTATCTTTATGCCAATGTCTGTAAAAAAATGTATCGGGAATGTCCGCCGGTTTATTTTGTGGCGGGTGACATCATCTATCTTCAGGGAATCCTTGTCCGGTTTGCGTTGAAATATGGGGCGCAGGTCATAAACGTCACGACAGGAAAAGAGACGTTTGCAATTGAACCAAACATGGTAAGGAGTGCATATCGGATTTATTCGACGGACTATTATAGCAGAATTGTGGACAGGCAAATAAAAGCGGGGCTGCCGCATGGCTGGGAAGAAAAAGTTTTGGCATTCCTTGGGCAGACGTACCAGGGCATTGGGGACTGGAATACGGAAAAAGCCTATAAAGGGAAAGTAATTGAGGAAGGGAAGACGGTACTGGAGAAGATAGGAATCCGCAATCAAAAGAAGAATATTTTTATTATGCCGCACTGTTTCTCGGATGCGCCGCATTGTGCCAAAGAAGCGCTGTATCGGGATTATTATGTTTGGTATGAGGAAACGCTGAGGATCATTGCAAAGATTGATAATGTAAATTGGATTGTAAAGGAACATCCGAGCTCGGGCGCATATGGAGAGGAGAATGTCTCGAAGAAATTATTTGAGAAATATCGCTCCGGTCATATGTATTGGTTTCCAAATGAATATTCCACAGCCGTTGTGGGTCAGATTGCTGACGCGGTCGTTACGGTAAGAGGGACGGCGGGAATGGAAATGAGCTGTCAGGGAATCCGGTGTATTTTGGCGGGACACGCGTGGTATTCCAATAAAGGATTTACTTTTGAACCGCGTACAATCCCGGAATATGAAAGGCTTTTGGCGAATTTAGATCATATAAAAAGGCTCTCTGATGAGGAGACGAGGCTGGCGAGAAGAACGATGTTCGGCGCATTTGTATTTTGGGACAAAGTGGAGGATGCGTATGCCGTGTTGTCTGATGACGCCTATCAGAACTTTCGCAAACATCCCTCCATGCAGGAGTGCATTGAGAAAGAATATTTGCGCAGGCTGATGGAACTGGGCGGTCAGGAAGCAATGAAAGACAGCTATTATTATATATGGGGACAACGGTATGACAAATAGAGACTATTCTGCGGTGATCATCATTCATATGGAAAGCCTGAATGAAGAAATTTTTTGGGGAGATATTGCCAATTACCCCAATTTACGGATGCTGCTAAAGGAAAGTGTCTATTGTGACCGATTCTATACGACAGCGACTTCTACCATTATGGGAATGACAGATTTTGTCTATGGTGACAGGACAGCCTGTGAGAATTCTGCTGATTTGGAACATTTCCGGCTGAGTTCCGAGAACACTTCCCTTTTTGAGGAACTGGCAAAGCGGCAGTATGTCACAAAGGTATTGAATTATCCGGAGCTGTCCGGCACGGATTATGGCAATATGAAACAAATCTTCGGGGAGCGGACACAGGTCGTACAGCATCGGGATTATAAAGAATTTTTGGGAATGCTTTCCGAACTGATCTGCGCTGACGAACCGGTCGCCCTGTATGTATATGACTGGTCCAGTCTGCTCACACAGCCGCAGATGGAGCGCCCGGATTCGTTTGTGCAAAGCTGCAAAAACAGATACCGCCGTTTGGACGATACAGTAGGATTTGTTATGGAACAGCTTAAGAAAGCGGGAAAGTATCAGGAGGCGCTGATCGTGCTGTTCGGTGATCATGGGGACGATTTGTATTGTGAGGAATTTCACAACGGCTTTACCCATGCGATCGAACCATATTACAGCCTGATCAAAACGCCGCTGATCTTAAAAAACTTTGATCTTGCGCAGGAGGATGCGCACCGTCTGACAGCGCTGACAGACGTAAGGGGGCTTATCCTGTCCTGTTTAGACGGGAAAATCTGTAAAGAGAAACGGGAATATGTCGTTGCCCGCAATCTGTTTTTATGTCAAAAGTCGAAGATGCTGAATAAATCCGTCTGCGTTACGGATGGAGAGTATATGCTTTTAGCTTCAAGGAAAGGAATGGAGTTGTATTGCACATTGTACTCTAACTATAGCCATTTCAATCTGCTTCATCTGTATCGTCTTTTGCCGGAGGGAAAGCTGAGGTATCGGAGCTGGATGAGCCGTGTTGAGACGGAGCATTTTATGTACCTCATGGACGCATATCATAAAGATTTCGCAGACGTTTTTCTGCGGTTGTACGGATTACTGAAAGAAGAACTGTTCCGTATGGAACGTGCGGCAGGCGGAAAAGAGACATATTTGCACTGGATAAAAAAAATCCGCCCGGATTCCCGGATGCATCGGCAGATGAGGATGCTGTGGCTGAAGAAGACTTGTTGGCGGATCAAGGACAACATATTTGAAAAAAAACAAAAGAACTGAACAGTTTCATTTGGAGGCATTTGGCATATCGGGATTTTGAGAGGATTGTGGCTGATAACATGAAAAACTTCAGATCATTGGGAAAGATCATTAAAGAACTGCGGACGGTTTTAAGCAAAAAACAGAAGAAAAAAGCGATTTTAGTATTGATCGTGATCATAATAGGCTCCAGCTTCGAGCTGCTTGGCGTGACGGCGGTGCTGCCGTTTATCCAGTCGCTTCTTTATCCGGAACAGATACGGCAGAATGTTTTGATCGGTATGCTGTGCGGACTGTTTCATGTGGAGACCGAAAAGGGACTGATATGGCTGTGCGGCGGACTTTTGGCGCTTTTATATATTGTCAAAAACCTGTTTATTCTGTTTTCTTATTATATTCAGGCGGACTACAGTACCAGGACGCAGATGGAGCTCTCGAATAAAATGCTCGCGGCTTATATCAGGAAGCCGTATCTGTTTTTTTCAAAGACGAACAGTGCGGAAATCCTGCGGGGGATCCAAAGCGATACGGTAGGGGTTTATAATATTGTATCGCTGCTGTTTTCTCTGGCGGCGGAGACGATCACCATGGCATTTATCGCGGTTTATATTTTTCTTACAGATCCGTTTATTGCGTTCGGTGTGATGGTACTGGCAGCGCTCGTCATGCTCTTTATGGTAAGCTCAATGAAGCCCAAAATGAAGCAGGCGGGGGAGCGCAACCGGGTCGCCATTGCAGATAAAAATAAATATATTTATCAGGCGGTCAACGGTATCAAAGAAATTTTTGTGCTGCACAGACAGACTTATTTTTCCGGGCAATATGCGCAGGCATCCGATTTGGGAAGAAAAACGCAGCGTACCTATGACTTTCTGATCAATTGTCCTGAACGGATCATTGAGGGTATATGTCTGGCGGGTATTATCATTCTGGTCTGTGTGCGGATCAGTTTCGGGTTGGATATGGCTGCATTTGTGCCGAAGCTGGCGGCATTTGCAATGGCAGGATTTAAGATCCTTCCGTCGATCGGGAAGGTTACAAACCGGATCACCGGAATGGTGTTTAACCGTCCCTGCCTGACAAATGTCTATGAGGTTTTGCACGGGGAAACAGAAGTCCCGGACAGCGTGAGCATTACGCAGGAGGAGCCTTTACAGAGAGAAATCCGGTTTGAAAAGAAGCTTTGTGTAAAGAATGTCAGCTTTTGTTATCCGGACAACAACGAGCCGGTTTTGGAGGAGGTTTCATTGACTATCCATAAGGGGGAATCAGTCGCGTTTGTCGGCGCGTCGGGAGCGGGAAAATCGACGCTTATGGATATGATCCTGGGACTGCTTTCACCTGACTGTGGTCAGATAGAGATGGACGGAAAAAGCATTTACGAGATTCCGGCCCAATGGGCGAAGATTGTCGGCTATGTGCCGCAAAGCCTGTTTTTGACCGACGATACGATCAGAAATAATGTTGCGTTCGGAATCGAGCCGGAAAAAATCGATGACGCGCAGATATGGGAGGTGCTTCATATGGCGCAGATCAGCGAATTTATTGAACAGCTTCCTGAAAAGCTGGACACGGTCGTCGGGGAGCGCGGAATCCGGTTTTCAGGCGGACAGTGCCAGCGGATCGCGATTGCGCGCGCACTGTATGCGCAACCGGAATTGATCGTATTAGACGAGGCAACCTCGGCGCTTGATTCGGAAACAGAGAAGGATGTGATGGAAGCGATCGACTTCCTGAGAGGAAAGAAAACGCTTTTGATCGTGGCGCACCGTCTGTCCACAATAAAGAACTGTGATACGGTTTATGAGGTCGGAGGCAAAAAGGTCATGAAACGTTGATATGATGACTGGATGCTTTACAGATGCCTGAATTAAATTGAACGTGAAAGGAGCGGTAGACAGGATATGGTTTTTTCATCTACAGTATTTCTCTTTATATTTCTTCCGCTCGTTTTGATCGGATATTATAATCCATGGGTCAGGGGCAGGGGATTTCGAAACACATTTCTGTTTTTGGCGAGCGTTATTTTTTATGCGTGGGGCGAGCCGGCATTTGTGCTGATCGTGCTGTTATCGGTCGGAATCAACTGGGCGCTCGGATGTGGGATACCGGGTAAGCATGGCAGGCTGTGCATCAGTCTGGCGCTCAGCTATGACATTGCGCTTTTGGCAGTATTTAAGTATCTTACGTTTGCCATCAGATCTATTGGAATGCTGGTTCATAAGGACCTGGGCGGTTTACAGATTGCGCTGCCGATCGGTATTTCTTTTTTTACATTTCAGATGATCTCCTATTTGCTGGATGTCCGGGCAGGAAAGACGAAACCGCAGAGAAATCCAATCAATGTCGGTTTATATATTCTGATGTTTCCGCAGATGATCGCCGGACCAATCGTGCGCTATGAGACGGTCGCAGACGAGATCTTGCACAGAAAAGAAAATACGGATGATTTTGTCTGCGGTGTGCAGAGGTTCTCTTTCGGGCTTGCCAAAAAAGTGCTGATCGCGAACTATATGGGTATGCTTGCGGACGCTGTTTTTAACTGCACGGATGCGGGCAGGGTATCCACACTGACGGCATGGCTTGGCGCGGTTGCCTATATGCTCCAGATTTACTTTGACTTTTCTGGTTATTCTGATATGGCGATCGGGCTTGGCAGAATGTTCGCGTTTCATTTCCCTGAGAATTTCAACTATCCTTATGTAGCAAAGACCGTGACTGAATTTTGGCACAGATGGCATATTTCGCTGAGCGGATGGTTCAGGGATTATGTGTATATCCCGCTTGGTGGTAACCGGGTATCGAAGGCAAAATGGGTGCGGAATTTGTTTGTGGTGTGGCTGTTGACAGGAATTTGGCATGGTGCGGACTGGACGTTTGTATTGTGGGGACTCGGCTATTTTGTTTTGCTGCTGGTAGAGAAACTGACCGGACTTGACCGGAAGGGAAATACGGTTACACATATCATAACCCTGTTATTGGTCCTGTTTTTATGGGTGCTGTTCCGGGCGGACGGTATGGGGAACGCTGTCAGGTATTTTGGATGGATGTTTGGCGGCGGCAACGGGAAATTGTGGGATATGACGGCGCTTCATTATCTGAATCATGCAAAAGTGGTACTGGCGGCGGCAGTTTTAGGTGCGACGCCGCTGTTTTCGCGGATTTGTGCGTGGCTGCCGGTGGGGAAAGAGGCGAAGAATAATCTTAAGGGTGCGGCAGCGCTGGTGCTGATGCTGCTTTCCGTATGCGTCTGTGTGCAGTCAAGCTATAATCCGTTTATCTATTTCAATTTTTAGCCGCGTGCAGGGAGGAAGGAATGCGTGGAATGAAAAAAGAGAAATTACCAGCGTTGATCATGGCGGTTATAAGCGTGGCGGTGCTTGCACTTATGATGTGTGATGTGGGAATCCGTTTTATTACCAAAAATATTATTTATGACAGGATGAGTATCAGATCAAAGGTGGTTTTATGGATTGTGGACGGTCTGATTCCCATGCAGGAGGGCACGGCGGTTTCTATTGACTGGAATGAACTGTATCCGAGGGATGCGGCTGTGAATGAAAACGGACAGCCGGATAAAGCCGCAGGGCAGGCTGAGGGTGTGGATCAGAGGACGGATGGCAGTGTAGGCGGTATCGGTACAGCAGCGGCTGTGTGGGAGAGCTTTGACCGGCAAATACGCGGTACTACCCAAAAGCTGGAGGATGTGATCACGTATTACTGCACAGACGGATTGCGGAACCAGCCACGGATTGCGGAACTGGCAGCCATGTATGAGAATCTGACAGGCTGGGATCTGGTTATGACGGACGGAGTGTTAATGGTAAATGAGAATGGATTTCTTCCGACGATCTATGCGGAGCGTTCCAATGTGCAGGAGATTGCGGACAGTGTTGCCGGATTACAGGAGTTGGTTGTATCGGAAGGTGGGCTGTTCAGTTATGTGCAGATACCGGGGAATGTCTGTCGGTATGATGAACCGCCCATTGGCGCGTTTACGGATCATGCCAATGAGAATGCAGATCGTTTACTTTTTGAGCTTGAGCAGCGGGGGGTTTCATGTTTGGATCTAAGACAGGCGCTTCATGCGTCGGGAATAAATCACCGGGAAGCATTTTACCGGACGGACTGCCACTGGAAGGTTCCAACTGCGTTTTGGGCGGCAGGTGTCATTACGGATTATCTTACACAAATTGGTGAGATCCGGTTTGATGCCTCCAAATATGATGCTGTTCAATATCGGCTGGTTTCGTACGAAAATAATTTTTTGGGAGGGAACGGGCGTGCGCTGACACTTCAAAAAGCGGAGCCTGAGGATTTTGAATTGTATCTCCCTGATTATGGTACGGCGTTTTCCATGGACATTCCAAGCCGGCAAATGGAGCTTACGGGAGATTTTGAGGAAGTGTTTCTTTTTGAAGCACCGCTGATATCTTATGATTATTATGGTGAAGATCCATACGACAGCTTCCGCACAAGAAACTATCCGCTCATAAGGATTCATAATCAGAATGCGGGCAATAATCAGGGAAAAAGGATGTTGATTATAAGAGATTCTTTTTCCGCGCCGCTGATTCCGTATCTGGCAGTGGATATTGAGTATGTGGACTGCATGTATCTAAAGTCGTTTGACGGGAGTGTGCGGGAATATATCAGACAGACAAAGCCCGATATTGTCCTTGTCGCATATTATCCGCCTAATATTGAAGATATCGACTGGAGCGGGGCGTCGAGTACTTTTGATTTCCGGTAAAGAGCAGTAGGGCAGAGCCGGTTCCACTGTTGATATTTCGAGGGCGTTCATTGCATTATGTAAGTGTTTCTGATATGATGAAGCAGAAAGTGGTCATAAATGATGAATGAAGCAGCAGGAAATGCAGAAAAAAGTAAAAAACGAATCGGGATCTATTTGGAGCGCCGGCCGAATTCCGGAGGCGCTTACCAATATTGCCTTGCGATGTTAAAATCGCTTGCGGCATTGCCAAAAGAGCGTTATGAGATCATTGCGTTTATCATGTATGAGGAGTGGCGCCCGATTACGGAGAGGCTTGGCATACGGACGGTTTATGCACAGAAAAACAGGATAGAGAAGGTGATTTATCATTTGGCAGAGATCACGCTCCCCGTGCCTGTATGCAGAAGGATGTGCCGACTGCTCCATCCGTTTGCGCGTGCGTTGCTTAGGGAGCAGATCAAAGCATGTATTTATCCGTGTGCGGATAAGATTAGTTTTATGATGGATACGCCGGCGGTCGTCTCGGTTTTTGATTTGATGCACCGGTATCTGACGGATTTTCCGGAGATCAGCGCGCCTGAAATCTATAAGAGCCGGGAGCGGAGTTACACGAATATTGCGCGGTACGCACGGATGATCTTCGTGGATTCTGAGGTTGGCAGGAAGCAGATGCTGGAATGTTACGGGGCTCAGGCAGCGCATCTGGACCGCAGGATATATCCGCTGCCCTTTATTGCGCCCGATTATGTATATGAAAGTATGGGGAAGCCGCCATATCCGAAGCCAGAGGTATTCGACAGATATATTTTCTATCCGGCGCAGTTTTGGAAGCACAAGAATCACGGCAGGCTGTTGTCGGCACTTGCGCTGTTAAAAGAACAAGGTGTATGTGTAAATCTCGTGTGCAGCGGAACGGACAAAAACGGATACGAGGATGTGTGCAGGCAGATCACGGATTTGAAGCTTGAAGATCAGATAATGATTCTGGGATATGTTTCTAATGAAGAGATGGTTGCGCTTTATCAACATGCAAGAGCGCTTGTCATGCCCACGTTCGGTGGACCGACCAATATACCGCAGTTAGAGGCGTTTGTGCTTGGATGTCCGGTGGCGACTTCAGGGATTTTCGGGATTCCTGAGCAGGTCGGGGAGGCGGCGCTGTTATTCGATCCGGCGGATATAAACGAAATTGCAGAGTGCGTCAAAAGGCTGTGGCAGGATGATTTGCTGTGTGAAAGACTGATCCGGGCAGGGCACGAGCGGGCGGACGCATGGGGAGAACGGCAGTTTACGGAGCGTTTATACGGATTGTTGGAGGAATTATGAAGCTATATAAAGAATTATGCTACTTATTTGATTTGAAGCTCAAACTGAAATTTGTTGGTATGATTTTTGTGATCTTGTTTGGCGCGGCTGCAGAGCTGTTGGGAGTATCCATGATCATGCCGATTGTTACACTCGCGACGGATCCGCAGGCGGTAGAAACAGATTCCTACTGTATATGGATTTCTAAGGTCACCGGAGTAACCGAAACAAATGAGGTGCTATTCATACTCATCGTAGGAACGATCGGTATTTATCTGCTCAAAAATATTTATCTTTCTTTCATGGCGTACGCGATGAACAGCTTTTCCAAAAACACGCGCCTGCACTTTGCCACAAAGCTGATGGAAGCATATATGAAGCAGCCGTACGCGTATTTCCTTTATAAAAATACTGCAGAGATCCTACGCAGCATCAATACGGACACCTGCAACATGTATACGGTGATCATCAATGTACTGCAATTGATCTCGCAGGGAGTGACGTCGATGATCCTGATCATATTCCTTGCGGTGTCCAATATACAGATGACAATTATAGTGGCGCTTTTGCTGACAGTTTGTGCCGGTCTGATTATTTTTTTCATACAAAAGAAAATGCGCCGTATCGGCGAGGAATACCACGAGGTCAGCGCGAATATCATCCAATGCTCCAAGCAGGCGTTTGAGGGGATCAAGGAAGTAAAGATCATGAATAAGGAGCGCCACTTTATCAAGGAATATCATGATATATATCATGGCGCAACGAAGCTGGAGCTTGTCTATAACCTGCTCAGCTATATTCCGAAATATTTGATCGAATCAGTCGCGATTGGCGGTATTTTGGGTTATCTTGCTGTTGTGACCATACGGGGAGGAAACCTTTCTGCGATGGTATCGCAGCTTGCAGTGTTTGCGGTGGCTGCATTCCGCCTTTTGCCGAGCGTCAATACGCTTTATGCAAGCTTTAGTAATATAGCGTATAATATGGTGTCAATTGAGCAGATATATCAGGATATTAAATCCGTGCAGGATGTGGATGACAGCTTTATCGGCGCGTTGGAGTGTGAACAGCTCCGATTTGAACATACGATAGAAGTCAGGAATCTTTCGTTTACGTATGACCGTTCGGATAAGGTCATACTCAATGATGTGAATGTGACGATCCACAAGGGTGAGTCGATTGCGTTCATCGGGGAATCCGGCGGCGGAAAGACAACGCTTGTCGATAATATTCTAGGCATCCTTGAGCCGGAGAAAGGTCAGATTCTTGTTGACGGAGTCAATATCAATAAGATCATGCAGAGCTGGCACCGGGATATTGGCTATATCCCGCAGACGATTTTTATGATGGATGATACGATCCGGAGAAATGTCGCGTTTGGAGTTGCAAATGAGGACATTGACGATGAGCGGGTATGGGAGGCGTTGAAGGAAGCACAGCTTGAGGAATTTGTAAAACAGTTAGAGTATGGGCTTGACACGGAGGTCGGCGAATCGGGAATGCGATTGTCCGGCGGACAAAGACAGCGAATCGGAATCGCAAGAGCGCTTTATCACGATCCGGATATTTTGGTGTTTGATGAGGCGACGTCGGCGCTTGATAACGAGACAGAAAAAGAAGTGATGGCGGCGATTGACGGATTGCACGGCAGCAAGACAATGATCATGATCGCGCATCGGCTGACAACAATTGAAAATTGTGATCATGTATATCGGGTGGAGAACTGTATATTGGAAAAAGTGCGGTAAGCAATTGGAATGAAAGGAATAAAGAAAGTGATGAGCGGATGGAGGCTGACGACGCCAGTTACATTTATATTTTTTAACAGACCGGACACAACGATGCAGGTAATTTCCTGTATCAGGGCGGCAAAGCCGAAAAAACTGTATTTGGTTTCGGATGGCCCGCGGACATCAAGAAGCGGTGAGAAAGAGATTGTCGTTCAACTCCGGCAGACAGTGGAGCGTGCGATCGACTGGGACTGCGAAGTACACAGGGACTATGCAGAAGTCAATATGGGTTGTCATAAGCGTATGAGAAGCGGGATATTCAATACGCTTGCAGAGGAAGAGACCACAATTATAATTGAGGATGACATCATTCCGCTGCCATGCTTCTTTCCGTACTGCGAGCAACTGCTTGAGCGCTACCGTGATGATGAGCGGATATTTTATATTTCCGGTAATAATCTGCTCTCTGGTGAATCAGTACAAGATGGCAGCTATGTGATTTCGCGCTATCCTTCTATCTGGGGGTGGGCGACATGGCGCCGGGCGTGGGAAAAATATGATGATTCCATGGTATTTTGGGAGAAAGTAAAAAAGGAAGGCTGTGTGCGGCGTTATTACGGGGAGCGTTTTGGTGAGCTGTTTGAAAAGCAGTTGGAATGCGCCTACTCGGGTGAGCGCGATACATGGGATTATCAATGGGAAGCGACGCGTATGTATTACGGCGGATTCGGTATTACGCCGAAATATAATCTGATTGATAATATCGGCTTTAACCGTGAGGATGCAACACATACCCAGGGTGGTTGTATGTATGATTTTACGAGAAGAGAATTGCCTTTTCCGCTTGTGGGTCCTACACATGAAGATGTGGATGACCGTTATGATAAGCTCTATATCAAAAAAATCGTTGCGCGCGAATTTGAACGGCTTTATTTTTGGGGGAAAGTACGCTATCGTCTGCGAAAGCTGTTTCGCGGAAACAGATCCTCCTGAAACCGTCTGCGGGTGCGGGGTTGCGGGAGGGACGCTTATATGCTATTATGAGTGTCAGCGCGAAGAACATGATCGTACATTCCCGTATAAAACGATATTGAGCAAAGGAGGAGAAAAAGATATGCAGACATGGAAAGATATATGGAATCGTAAGACGCTGCAGTTGGGAGAAGGAAAGGAGGATGAGTTTACACGATTCTGTCAGTTGAAAAAAGCCAATGGTTTTGACGTGGCGGTTTCGGATGAGCAGGAATACTATCAGTATTTTTATGATAATTTTCTCAGATTATACGAGACATTGCTGTCGATAACAAACAACGATATTCAGAGTGTGTTTGAGGTAGGATGTGGCAGTGGAGTAAATCTGATGATGTTTGGAAATCGGGGGATTCGGGAATTGGGAGGAATTGATTATTCGCAAAGCCTGGTCGATGTCTGCCGGAAATTTTCCGGGGGGGGGGGTATTTTGTGGAGAAGCAGATACCGTTGATACGCATAAGAAGTATGATGTTGTAATGTCCGACGGTGTATTTCAATATTTTTCGTCCGTTGATTATGCGGAAACGGTTCTGAATAAGATGCTTACAAAAGCATCAAAGGTTGTGATGCTCGGCGGAGTTCATGATCCTGACCGGAAAGAGGAATGGCTTGCATATAGAAAAAGCCTGTTCGATGATTATGATGCAAGGTATGAAGGACTGGACAAGTTATTTTTATCAAAAGAATGGATAAAAACGATTGCTGCCAAGTTTGGGAAACATGTAACGTTCAAGGAGAATGGCAGTGATGTTTATTGGAACAGCCGTTACAGTTACGATGCGTATCTGTACGCTGATACAAAATAGAGTCGATGTAACAGAAATTATGGAAAAGCGGTAAAAGCGAACCAGAAAGGCAGGAGGACGATGCAGGCAGTCATATTAGCGGCAGGAATGGGAAAACGACTGAAAGCCCTGACACAGAACAATACCAAATGCATGATAAAGGTAAACGGTAAGACCCTGATTGAACGAACTTTGGAGATTTTGGATAAAAAAAGACTGTCCCGCATTGTTCTGGTGGTGGGGTATGAGGCGCAAAAATTGATTGATTACTGTGCGACGCTGGAAATCCGCACGCCGATCGTATATGTGGAAAACCCGGTTTATGACAGAACAAACAATATCTACTCTTTGGCGCTTGCGGAGGAATATCTGAAAGCGGAGGATACCCTGATACTGGAATCGGATCTGATCTTTGAGGAGGAGATCATTGATCTGCTCATCAGAGATCCAAGGGAAACGCTGGCGCTTGTAGACAAGTTTGAAAGCTGGATGGACGGGACGTGTATGCTGCTGGATGAGGAGGACTGTATCTGTGATTTCATTTCGGGAAAGCACTTAAAATTCAGTGAGAAAGAAAACTATTACAAAACAGTGAACATCTATAAATTCAGCCGGCATTTTTCGAGGACGACCTATGTGCCGTTCTTAGAAGCATATAAAGCCGCGATGGGGGATAACGAGTATTATGAGTCTGTGATCAAACTGATCGCGATGCTTGACACGAAAGAAATTCGGGCAAAGAGACTGACGGGACAGACATGGTATGAAATCGACGATATTCAGGATTTGAATATAGCTGAGAGCCTGTTTGCGGAGAGTACGGAAAAGAAATATGATATGATTGCGAAGAGATACGGAGGATATTGGAGATACCCAAAACTGAAAGATTATTGTTATTTGGTAAACCCATACTATCCGCCGGAAAAAATGATAGAAGAAATACGTGCAAACGCAGGAACCCTGTTGACCGGATACCCGTCCGGGATGAAGATAAACAGCCTGCTTGCTGGAAGAATGTTC
Source organism: Lachnospiraceae bacterium (assembly GCA_003979345.1). Lineage (GTDB taxonomy): Bacteria > Bacillota > Clostridia > Lachnospirales > Lachnospiraceae > DLAJ01. The sequence goes on along the minus strand of RYVZ01000005.1, from coordinate 28,071 downwards.
GGAGTGGAAGAAAGCCATATTGTGGCAGGAAACGGAGCGGCTGAGCTGATCGAGCTGCTTTTGAGAGTGCTGCCGGGGAAAGTGGGATATATCCGACCGACATTTGAAGAGTACCCGAACCGTCTGGAAGAAGACCGACGTGTGGAAATGAGAGTGGAAAACGATGACTTTTCTTATACCGAAGAAGACGTTATGGAATACTTCGGGAAGCACCATGCAGATACGATCGTGCTGATCAATCCGGATAATCCGAGCGGGAATTATATTGTACGGGCGGGAGTAGAAAAGCTGATGGGATGGTGCAGCGACAGGGGAATAAACCTGATCCTGGATGAGAGTTTTGTCGATTTTGCTGGGGGAGATGAGATAACAGATAAGGAATCAAATGCAAAGCCGGAAGACCTGACCATGATCTCGGAGAAAATATTTGCGCGGTATGGGAAAAGGATCTATATCATAAAGAGTATTTCGAAATCATACGGAGTGCCGGGAGCCAGACTGGGTGTACTGGCAGGCGGGGATGAGGAGACGATCCGTGTGATCAAGGAGAAGCTGCCTATTTGGAATATCAATTCTTTTGGGGAATTTTACATGCAGATTGCAGAGAAATACAGTAAAGATTACAGGACTGCGTTAAAGAAGCTGGGAGCGGAAAGGGAGAGGCTGTCAGAAGAACTCAGAAGGCTTCCGTTTCTGCGTGTGATCCCGTCCAGGGCGAATTATCTCATGTGCGAGATTACGAACGGTTATACGGGCAGAGAACTTGCATGCCGTTTGTTGGAAACAGATATTTTTGTCAAAGACCTGACACCGAAAATCGGGAATGGGAGACAGTATCTTCGGATCGCGGTCAGACGCAGGGAGGAGAACGAATATTTGGTCTGCTGCCTGAAAAAACTGTTTGTCACGGCTTCTGAAGAAAGCTGCTAGAGATAAAACTAAAAATAACGTGACACAGGTGTTGGAATTACAAATACGAGAAATGATAGTTGTAAGCACAGCATACAGCAAATGCAATGGAAGAAGGAGACGACGGATGAGCTATTCTGTTTCGATAGTAGTACCAATATTCAATGAAGAAGGTAATGTAGCCGATCTGCACAGAGAGATTAAAGAAGTCTGCGTAAGAGAAAGGTATGACTATGAGATTATCTTTATCAATGACGGCTCTGTTGATGACAGCGACAGCATATGCCGGACATTGCATCCGCTAAAATATATTGCGTTCAGAAAGAATTTCGGGCAGACCGCTGCGATGGATGCAGGAATCAAGGCGGCAAAGAAGGAGTTTATCGTTACGATGGACGGTGACCGGCAGAACGACCCCAATGATATTCCCGCAATGCTGGACTATCTGACGGCAAATCATTTGGATGTCGTATCCGGGTGGAGGAAAAACCGCAAAGATACGTTTATGAAACGCTTTATTTCAAGGGGAGCTAATTTCCTGAGGAAGCTTCTTGTACATGACGGTATTCATGACAGCGGTTGCTCACTGAAGGCATATCGGGCGGAGTGCTTTCAAGGGATCAATTTATACGGAGAGCAGCATCGATTTATTCCGGCGCTATTAAAAATTAAAGGGTTTACGGTAGGGGAGATCGTCGTGCAGCACCGACCGAGAACTTCGGGTAAAACAAAATATAACTGGCACCGGACAATCAAAGGCTTTGTCGATATGATTTCCGTGTGGTTTTGGAATAAGTATGCCTCCAGACCACTCCATATATTAGGCGGACTCGGCATTCTGTTCATTATGATCGGCGGCGGATGCGGAATCTGGTCCGTTGTACTGTTTGCGATGGGAAGAAAGATGTCAAGGAATATCATGCCTCCGATTTTAACCGTATTTTTTATGATCATGGGCGTATTGATGTTCGTATTCGGTCTTATGTCGGAAATCCTTATGAAAATTTATTATGGTGTTCAGGTGGATCAATCTTATTCCATTAAAGATATCATAGAGAATGAAGAAGAACAGGCAGACCGCGTGTAATGGTGCAGAAGCGCATGGGAGAAGCATAATGTGTGGAATTTGTGGCTATATTGGTCCTAAGGAGATCAGCGAAGAAACCTTGCGAAAGATGAATCAGACCATGCTGCACAGGGGACCGGATGACGGCGGTATATGGCAGAGCAGGAATAACGAACGCAATATCGGGATGGCTCACCGCAGATTGTCTATTTTGGACTTGTCTCAAATGGGGCATCAGCCAATGTGGTCCCAGGATCGAAGATATGTGATTGTTTACAATGGCGAGGTTTATAATTATCGGGAGCTGCGGACGGAATTGGAGACGGAAGGATTTCGTTTTTGCTCCGATTGTGATACGGAGGTTGTGCTCAATTCCTATATTCGTTGGGGAGCGGCATGCTTCAGACGGTTTAACGGAATGTTCGCGGCCGCGATCTATGACTGCGAAAGCGGCGAATTGATTCTTGCGAGAGATCGTGTCGGAAAAAAACCTTTATATTATTATGATCATGACGGACATTTTGTATTTGCGTCCGAGTTAAAGCCAATCATGGAATATCCCTTTTTTAGGAAGGAGATCGATCAGGATATGATTGGTGCTTTTTTATGCAACAAATATCTGGCAGCGCCATTTTGTATCTTTCAGAATATTTATAAACTGCTTCCGGGTTCCATATTGATATATCACAAGGGAGAGCTCCGTCAATCCTTGTATTGGGACGTGGCGGAGGAATATGTGAAGAACAGGAAGTATATTGTGAATCATTTCCCAAAAGCGGTCGCAAGTACGAAGGAGATTTTGATCGATTCTGTAAAACGCAGAATGGTTGCGGATGTGCCCATCGGTACTTTTCTGAGTGGGGGGATCGATTCGACATTGGTCACGGCGATTGCCCAGAATCAATCAGAATATCCAATCGATACGTACTCAATCGGATTCTACGATAAAGAGCGGGACGAGGCGCCCTATGCGGCTGAAATTGCGAAGCATTTAGGAACCAACCATCATGAGCATTATGTCTCGGAAAAGGATATATTGAATTTGATTGGGGACATGACATTGTATTATGATGAGCCGTTTTCAGATTCCTCACAGCTTCCGACGATGCTTGTGTCGGGGTACGCTTCCGAAGGAATTTCTGTTGCATTGTCAGGGGATGGGGGAGACGAAATCTTCTGCGGATACCGGATGTATGACTGGACATGGGTGGCACAGCATGCGGATGTGCTGGGGGCGATTGCCGCACACATTCCGGGAATGAGAAAGCTGGAGGGCAGCCTGCCTCCGGAAGTAAGGGCATTTATCCATAACAGACAGAAGGATGTGAAAACCCAGTTGTTTATGGACGTGATGGTGGAGGAAGCGGATAAACTCTTGGGAAGACAGGTAAAATACGCCAAGCATTCATATGAAGCGCAGCTTTCCATGCAAAACTGGCAGGAGAGAAGAATGCTTTTAGATATGAGGACGTATCTTCCGGATGAGGTCATGGCGAAAACGGACAGGGCTTCTATGAGGTATTCACTGGAAGTCAGAAGCCCTTTGTTAGATCATAGATTGATCGAACAGTCATTTCGGATCCCTCATTCGTATAAATATCATCACTTTGAAAAGAAGTATCTGCTGAAGGAACTGACTTATCAATACGTTCCAAAGACATTATTGGACAGACCGAAAAAAGGATTCGGAGTACCGCTCAGGAAATGGCTGCGGACAGTATTGAGGGATGAAGTGAAACAATATGCGGAGAAATGCAGGCTAAAAAAGCAAGGGATCTTTGTTCCGGATGCGGTGGACAGACTCATTATGAGGCAGGAACATTCGGATAAGATCATGTATAGCTCCATGCTATGGTCGTTTTATGTATTTCAGAAGTGGTACCAGAGATATATAGAGGATTTGTGGAGAGTATAAAACGTGCTTGATATGAGATAGAAAATTCAGTCGGGATCAGGTTATGGATTTGATGGTGCTGCGGGTTTGCGCCGACTGATTTTATGCAATTGTAGTGAGAAGGGATGATTTATTTGAAGTGTTTGATTAGGAATATTGGTGTGACCGTCGTGCTGTGGGTGCTGCTTAATTTGGTCACGGGAGAGACGCCGCTTGTGCTTTTTTATGATCTTAAGAGTGGATTTCGCTATCATTTGGCATATCCTGCGGGAATTGCCGTGATCGTGTTGTTGGTGGTGCTGAAAGAATGGAAAGGAATCCGGCTGAGCTGGAAAGTTCGGATCGGCAGTTCTCATTTCATACAGATACCACCGTCGGGAAACAGCAGGTACCGTCGGCTGTTTGCGGCAGGATATGCGGCGCTATGTATTGCGTTGGCGGGAGCGTGGGCGCTTTCGGGAAGTCCGGCAAAGCGGGGACAGTCATGGCAGGGAGATCTGCTGATCGGGCATTCATTCAGTGGGATAGACGGATTGACATATACCGGAAGTTTGGAAGCGTTCTTGGAAGGGTATGCAAACGGATACAGAACGTTTGAAGTAGACATCATATTTACAAGTGATGACGAGCTGGTATTGGCGCATGGATGGGCGCAGTCAGCCGAGGCCGCGGGGCGTGACGAGTGGAACGATATGCCGCCGACAATGGATGAGTTTTTGGAAACGCCGGCATGGGGCGGTGATTATACGCTGTTAACACTTGCCGATCTATTCAATATCATGGAAAATTATCCTGATATTTGGATTGTAACAGATACCAAGTATACGGATACGGAGCAGGTCCAACGACAGTTTCAAAGACTGGTTGACACGGCGCGGGAAAACGGATGCATGGATGTATTAGACCGCGTGATCGTGCAATTGTATCATGAACAGATGTATGCAGCGATACAAAAGATTTATCCGTTCCAATCGTATATCTTTACGATGTACCAAAGATGGTGGGGGGATCCGGGAGAGTTCGGTGCTCTTTGTCGTTGGTGCCTTTCACACGGGGTGTGGGCGGTCACAACGAAGGGAGATATTTCTTATAAAGAGGCATGGCGCATTGCAAGGGCGTACGGGCTTGACGTATATGTTCATACGATCAATGATATTTCAGAGGCGGATGTTTTTTTTGAAAGCGGGGTCAGAGGAATCTACACTGATTTTATCAGGCGGGAAGAGTTGAAGGAGGATTAGAATGGAGACATTGGCACTATTATTTCCGGCAGGTATCTCTGTTTGGATTTGGCATAAGAGGAATGAGAAAATCTCGTGGAGCGTGATGCCTACGCTCGTTGAGTATAGTATTTGGACGGTATGTAATGTACTTGTCAGCGTTTTGACGGTCGTGTTTGTTTTTCGGCACAGGGATCTTACATCAGAGGCGTTCATGTCGTTTTCGTTTTTTTGGAAATACATGTTGGTTGCGGTTTTTGCAGCGTTCCTGATGCCTTATCTTGTTGAGTTTGTCATGAAGTGTTTCGGTGTGACGTTTACAATCGAAAGGAAAGCGTCTGACAAAGGAAAGGATAAAACCTACACTTTAGAGGAGGGAGATCGCAATGGACGGGAGAAATAAGTCACGATTCTGATCGCCGGTATCATTGTTTTCATATTGTAAAGAACATATATTTGTCATTTCAGGTAGAGGAGTCAGGGATTGATATTGTCGGCGTAACCTTTTATTGAGAAACATTTATGTCTCCCAACTCAGGCAGGCAGCGTTCCCAGAGAAACGAGGAAAGGACGCGCGCTCTTGCAGCGTCCGCGATTGTATGTGCGCTTTCTGCCTCAGAAGAGCCGGAGTCTGTCGATATGCCGTTCTCCGATGAGGAAGAGTCGCAGACTGTGGATATGCCGCTTTCCGATACGGGAGAGCCAAAATCTGCTAAAACGGCATCGGACAGCGCCGACAGCATTTCCTCATCAGAGCCGCACAGATACCCGCAGCGCCCATTGTCCAAAAGAAAGTCGGGACCGGGCGCGTGAAATGCGATGACGGGGCATTCATAGTACATTGCTTCCAAAATTGCCATTCCATAGATTTCATGACGGTTTAAGTTGACATAATAGCGACTCATCCGGTAAAATTCCCAGATTTCTTTGTTTGGAACGCGGGGGATCAGACAGACTGCATTGCTTATGCCTGCTGCGGCGACCGCCGATCTCACATCAGTTTCCAATTCTCCGGTTCCGATCATACAGAGGCGGAGTTTCGGATATCGCTCATATAGTTTGGCAAACAGCGCGATCATCGTGAGCGGTTCTTTTTCTGCAACAAGCCTGCCGATAAAAAGAAGGATCTGCGTATCTGCGGAAAATCCGTGCGCTTCTCTTAACGCAGCCGGATCTGCGTCCGCATAATTGCCGCGAAGCAGTTCCTGATCCAGTCCGATCGGCACAAGGCGGCTGCGTGTGATGCCGAGAGAGGAGAGCTCCGCGCATACGGCGGGGGTCTTCCCCCATACGGCGGACTGCCTGCGGTAGAAACGGATCAACCGCATTGTCAGCATATCCATTAGTTTTCGTTTAAGCGCGTTTGTGCTGGCGCTTCTTAAAACGCCGACATAGGGATAAAATCGAACACTGTTCAAGAGACACCATTTCGCGACGCTCTGGGTATAAAGCTGGGTGTCGCTGAAACAAATTAGAACGTCGATCGAAGCGTCGAGCAGTTTTTTGTCAAAAAAGCCGTTGATGCCGAGCGAACGCGCCGGAAGCTGTGTGAAGGTCAGTCCCTCCCGTACCTGTTCCGTTTTGGAAACGGGCAGAAGTGCGCGCGAAAAAAGCTTGTAGACGGTTACGGTATGTCCTGCCGCCGCAAGCGCTTTTCCCATGCCGAGTTCCTGTGAATTATAAAAGCCGGGCACGGCATGTTTATTCAGACTGAGCGCGATGATTCCGATCTTCATAGAGGTTCCTTTCAAAGCATACTAGTTTTTTCCAATACATTTCGATAGATATTCATGAGCAGTTCCAGATTTTTATCCGGCGTGTAGGCGTCCTCGTAAGTTTTGCGCGCATTGGAGGACATTGTCTGCAAGGCTTCGGAGGACGGATTCCAGTGTAAAAAAAGATCTGAAAGCTTATCCGCATCCGTCGGCGCGTGCGTAAAACCGGTTTCCCCGTCCGTGACAAGCGATCCGACATTTCCGATATTGCTCCCGATAACGGGAGTACCGCAGGAAAAGCTTTCCGCAATGACGACCGGAAAGCCTTCATACCATTGCGTCGGCAGACAGACGGCGAGCGCGTGCCGCATTTTTAACAAAACCTCATCGTGGGAAACCTGACCGGACATGGTGACATGTGAGAGCGCATGTTCCCGAATATAACTGCGGACAGCGTCTTCCTCAGGTCCGGCGCTGCATAAGATCAGTTCTTTCGGGCAGTCCGATTTTTTCTCATAGATCGACCATGCCTTTAGCAGGACGTAAATTCCCTTGGAGGCGTCCAGACGGCTTGCAAAAAGAAAGTAAGGCTGCCGATCAGCATAGGGAACCGGCAAACCGGGATCGGCGGTGAAGTTCGGCTTTACATAGATCTGTGAGGGCAAAAGCAGGGACTTGCCGCGCAGGGAAAGCTGCAGCAGCATGTTCTGATTAAATTCTGTCAGACATATATAGGAAAGCCGCCCGTAAGTGCCGCGCCGTCTGTGAATGCCGAGCATCAGGCTTACGATCAGGGACTGTGCTCTCGAGTGTCGGTAGCAGGCGTGTTTTACTGACTGCATAAGGCCGTGCGTCACGCAGTCCTGACAAATTTTTCCATCGCGCAGAAACAGTGCGTTCGGGCAGAGCAGGCGGAAATTGTGGATGGTCTGCACAACCGGAACGCCGAGAGAGCGTGCGGCATCATAGACGGACGGACTGATGACAAGAAGCGTATTATGCACATGCACGAGATCAATTTGATGCTGCCTGATCAGCGCACGGACTTCCCTGTAGGTTTTGCGGGAATAGATCGTGCGAAACGGCAGGAACAGCTTTTGGAAAAAAGAATAGGAATCCAGCCCGGCATTGTCTTTTTGATACAGAAAGACCTCATGTCCCGCGCTGCGGAGCAGATTCAGCTCATTTGCAACGACAGCATCCTCGCCGCCGGGGATTTTGTATGCATTGTGTACGATGAGTATGCGGAGCTTTTTCATGTGCATGGAGGCTTCCTTTCCCGATTTTTAGGAAATGTTTATTTTGAATTTTCACGATTGCCTTTCCTATTCCCTGATATTTCGCAATCTTCCATTTGTGGCTTTTTCGAGCGCTTCATTGTCAGCGGTTTTTCAAACAGCGGCGCAATGGCGGTCATCGCAGCATAATAAAAAACCGGAATGATCTGATACAGTGACCGAAGACCGGAATTGTCGATCCCAACTTCCAGATTCCCCTTTTGACGGTAGATGATGAGGGTGATCAGCACATTGCCGAGAACGAAGAACCAGGTATATCCGTAATGAGGTTTTATGAATGCCTCTTCCGTCGAGGCGTCCGGGGATGCAGAGAAACCCGCTCCACTCCCGGAATGGACATCGCGCAGAGTACGGGTGAGCAGTACGAGCGTGAGCAGGAGTAAAATTTGAAGCATGCAGAATCCAAAGCCGGTGCCGCCGAAATTGCGCAGCCATGCATCGACAAAATCAATGGAGCGCGTCAGATCTTCCAACATAAAATAGCACAGCGCAGCGATCAGAAACAGTGTCATTGCATGCGGCAGATATCGTTTCAGAAGCCGCTCTGCGATAAAATGCAGAAAGAGCAAATAACAGAAAGCTGCTAAAATCCCAAGAAGGATTAGCTTCATGAAATTGTCGCTGAGCAGGGAGGTCCCGAATGCGAGCGTCGTCCGCGCGTAGATGATGTGGCGCAGCCAGTAAATATAAAAAAGCTGATATGCCGCAGAGGGCAGGAACAACAGCGCCAAGATCAACGAGGAATACAGCCTGCGTACACTGTAGCAGATAAACACAAAGCAGACGACGATCAGTCCTTCTTTTCGAAGCATCGTGATGGCGAGCCCGTAGAGACAAATCAGGATTGCGCGGTCAACGGAGGGCGCTTTCCATGATTCCTTTCCCAAATAAAACAGAAAGAACAGGTAAAACAAAATATACGTATTGGATAAGATCCAATGGGTATACATAAAGAAGACCGAACAGCTTGCAAGCAGCAGCAGGGAGCAGCCGGCGTAACATACCGCCTGCTTTGCGCTGAAACGTCCGCGCACCTTTTCATAGACGGCAGTGCCGAACGCTGCATACAGATTCAGAATGAAAAAGCTCAGGACCGGAGCGCCTGAATCCAGTCCAAAATAAGTCATGTAGGAGCTGACAAGCGGCAGGAATTGTCCGATATTAGTCAGCACAAAACTATTGTCGCTGACAATATCTTTGTAGCTCATCATCAGTGTTAATGCTTTTCCATAATCAGAAAAATAGTAGTAGCTGTCATAATTAAAAATCACATACATCCAGCCTGTTGAAACAAGGCAGCAGATGCCGAACGCGGCAGCAAAAATGCGGCTGAGCGTGAAAAACTGCGTGCGTGCGGAGATTTGTGAAAAGCCTGCAGAACATTTGTCCTTAGCCGAAATATCATAACCGGCGGAATCGCTGCTCCCGGTTGATACGCCTTTGCCGGAAATGATGTTGTCCGCTGATTCTGCTTTATGTGATGAAAAAGTGACCGGCTGTATGGGGATATGCCTTGCCCTGCGAAACAGATAACAGGCGAGCGTGCCCGCGCCGATCAGAAAGCAGACGCGCCAGAACCGGTAAGTAAAATCTGCGAGCAGCAAAAATTCACTGCAAAAGCACCACAGGCAGACTGCGGTCGGGAATGCGAGCATACAGACCCACAGCTCTGACAAATGATGCTGGATCACTTTCAGAAATAAATAACCGACGGCAAACAGGGCAAAGAGTGCAAGCGCCTGCTTTACCTGATACCATACGACACTGCCGCAGGCGAGATGATGAAAATAGCCGCGGTTTAACGCCATGCTGACGGTGAGGATAAGTGCGCTGACGGCGCAGAACAGATAAGGCAGCAATGACCTGAACTTTTTTTGCCGCCGTGCAGGATCGAAAGGCTTCGTAAAAGCCGGATTGGTATGTCTGTCATTCATGTCCCGTCACCTCCCGGTAAGTGGATTGTGCAAACAGATACAGATTTCCGTCCTCATCTGCAACGGCAACGAGCGTGTCCTCACCGACAAGCGCTTCTTCATCCAGATAAAGCATGGGAATCTCTGATATTTTCATGTATTCGGGAAACGCATAATTAGCCAGACTGACAATAGGAAAACGGTCAGAAAAGGAGAGCTGATCCTGAGTGGAAATTAGGGAAGCACGCTCGTCGGCAGTAAGTGAGACCTTTGTTGTCTTTTCGGCAAATGTGTTGAAAAACAAAGCATAAAAATCTGCCGACTCATCAATGAGTACCGCGCGGTTCTGCAATACGGGAAACAAAATCTGGTCGGAAAACTCGGATTCTTTGTTGTAAATGAAAAGATTGCCGCTTGCGTCCCCGAGATAATTGATGCCGTCAAGTACAAATGCAGGGAAAAATGCGTGTACATTATAGCCGATATTCAAAAGCAGCGTCAGCGCGAGCAGCCCTGCAAGAAGCTGTTTTGCGAGCAGTTCTTTTTTTCGCAGAAGAACGCGGAAAATGATATAGATAACGATAAAGCACAGTACGGTTACCAATGCTTCTTTGAACATAACGTGTTCCTTTCTTTTCTGACTGTTCGGATTTTAACCTTTCTGACATTTCTTTACCGGACGAGAGCGAAGGGCTTCCTTGACATTTCGCTACGGCGCGTCCGCAAGCTTGATCACGAGGGTTCCGGAAATGGCGCGAACCGAGCCTTCCTGCGGATAACAGGGCATATCATGTACGATGGCATTTTCGGAGAGCGCGTTTACCTCATCCCCGGTCACTGGCGTAAAGGTAAGCCCGTGATAGCGTGTAAGCAGCAGGCTGTAATGGAGCGCATGCGTCATGATAAAGCCGTCCGAGAAACCGGTCATATCGGGCGGAAAATTAAGGGAAATCCTGTCATGACCCTCCCGTCTTCCGATGATGGCGATCGACTCGCAATTAAGCAAAGCCGGATCCGACAAGATGGTATCCGCAAGACGCGCAATCTCATTCATGGAGCGCGCCGCGCTCGTTTCCTGTGTCCGATAGCAGATATTGGCGGTCAAAATAAAATTGTATACGATCAGTGAGCAGATGACGACGCACAGCCACTGCCAGACGGCGGCGTGCCGCGTTAGTCTTTTGCAGGGTACGGCGGAAGCATCCGGTTCCCGCGGAGGAGCCGGTTTCCCATGTGCGATGCCCGCCGAAGCCGATTCGCAGGGTGTGTTTGATTCATGATAGGCGCTTGATCTGCCGGCGGAATCTGAATTGCCAGCCGCGTATACTCTGTCAGCCGCGCCTGAACCCTCATCCGCATCTGTTCCGGCGCGGTCATACAGTATGAGCAGCAACGCATACACGAAATACAGCGCCGCCTGCATCAGCATGTGGTAGGATACGTCCGGCGTTAAAAAGTAGATCACGTAGCAGACAAACGGTATGAGCAGCCCAAACAGTATGATACAGCATAGACGTGCTGGCAGCCGGAAAAGTTTTCGCCTGGCGATCCGGGCGGACAATCCGGCAAACAGCAAAGCCAGCATGCAGAGATTTAAGACTGAATAGAAATTCATATGCCTCAGGGAACCTGTAAAAAAGTAAACAAAGTCAATCAGGCACTGTTTGGCAGCAGAAAGCGGTGCAAATCCGCTGCCCGCTGACGTGCCGAAACCGCCGATCGCGCTGACGCCCTGATAATCGGTAAGTTTCACATGCTGAACCGATAATAGAATCCGGTTCATGACCGCATAGAGCACATAGCCGGTACCGGCGCAGGCAAGCGCGCGCAGCCACTTCCCGATCAGCGTGCGAAGCGGTGTTTCCGTATGCAGCAGTCTGTCGAGACTGTAAACGATCACAAGCATGGCGGCAAACGTGATATACGCCTGATAGCAGCCAAAACCAAACATCAGAAGCAACGCGCCGGGGATAAAGCCGAAGCGCCGTTGCAGTGTCAGATAGATCGCGAGCGTCATGCACAGCATGGCAAGCATGTAGCCGTCCGCGGTATACAGATAGCCAATGGTGCTTGTTACGGCAGGAAAGGTCACAAGGAGCGCGCTAAGAAGGATGAGCGTACTTTTTTTGCGGACCGCAAGCAGTTCGCTGATCAGAATGGATGTGATTGCAATATAACAGAGCGACAAAATGCCGTTTACCCACGATAAGTCATAATAGGAACTGATGCCGCATGCGAGTGTCAAAAAGCATCGTCCGAGCCGGATCGTGTTCTGCGGAGAATAGTAGTTATTCACACTGTCCCAGTTCGGGATATAGTTGAAGAACGCATAGGCGTGTGCGAGCAGCCCGAATACGAATACGCTTATGAAGACCGTGATCCATGACGGTTTTATTTTTTTTCTGATCGTCTGAAAGAAAATTTCGGGATTCATGAAATCCTCCATAGCTGTTCCGTCTGCCTGTTCCGATGGACGTGCGCCTTTCGGATACAGGCAGTCTGATACAACCTTTTGAGTCGTATTTCTGCCAATATAGTATATCCGATATTTTACAGGATGAGAGAAAAAAAAGCAATTCGTAAAAGAAGTTCTATATTTTACAGGGAGGTTGTGCTACAATGACGACAGATGCGCCGGGCGAAGCGGGTGTGCATCGCATGTAAAGAGCACAGGGTACATAAGGAACAAAAACGGCAGATAGTTTTATATAAGAGTTTGCTTGGAAAGGCTGGAATAAAGAGATAAAATGTTGAAGGGCTTAGACTCTATGAAGTTGAGAAAAGGCGCTTTGATGGTGTGCTGTGTGTCTATCTGCCAGATCATGCTTCTGCCGTAATCAAGCTGTTCGGGTATACCGCGGGAACCATTTTTCCGACCGTGTTACTCGAATTTTTGTACAGAAACGATGCAATATACCAAGTTGCATCGGCATTCTCTATTTTATGCTTTCTGATGTCGATGGATTTTTACCGGGCGTTTATGTGGATTCTTGTTTTTACGATTCTAATATTATCGTCAGGGCAGAACATGAGAATAAAGTTGTATTTGTTTGCGATACTGACATATGGGCGGTCATTTTTAATGAGTCAGTCAGGATGGACGTATTCTTACGTTTTGAATACGAAATATGTGATGCCGCTGATGGTGTTAGCTTTTTTGTTTATGCTGTTTTAAGGCGGAGTTGAAAGTCAGATATGGGACGCTGATATGGAAAGTCAAACAGGAGAGAACACGATGAGTACGGAAATAAAACTATTTGTACCCGGCAGACTCTGCTTGTTCGGAGAACACAGCGACTGGGCGGGCTTACAGCGCACGATGAACGCACAGATCGTTCCGGGCAGGGCGATCGTAACCGGCATCGAGCAGGGAATATACGGAACTGCGAAAAAAAGTAAGGATTTCTGTATACACAGTTCGCTGGAGATGTTTGAAAAGGAGCGCTTTTCCTGCCCGATGGAACTGTCCGGGCTTAGGCAGAACGCAAGGCAGGGCGGCTTTTTCTCATATGTGGCAGGCGTCGCGTCTTATATGGCTGAATGGTATCATGTAGGCGGCGTGGACTTAGAGATCACGGATATGACGCTGCCGGTCAAAAGCGGTTTATCCTCCAGCGCGGCAATCTGCGTGATGGTGGCAAAAGCGTTTAACGAGCTGTACGGATTGCAGTTGAATTCACTTGGCGTTATGAATATCGCCTACCTTGGGGAACAGAGAACGCCGTCGCGCTGCGGACGGCTTGATCAGGCATGTGCATTTGGCGTGAATCCGGTGTGTATGACCTTTGACGGAAACGAAATCGGGGTCGAGCGCATCCGTGTAAAAAAGGAACTATACTATGTTTTTGCCGACCTGATGGCGGGTAAGGATACGGTAAAAATATTGGGTGACCTGAATAAAAGCTATCCGTTTCCGCAGACTGAGGCGGACAGACGGCTGCATGAGGCGCTCGGCGTGGACAATGAGAGGATCACGGCGCAGGCAGAGGCGTATATCGGAGAGGGAGACGCGCAAAAGCTCGGTGCGCTGATGAGCGAGGCGCAGGAGCTGTTTGACGAAAAGGTGGCTCCGCTCTGCCCACAGGAACTGACGGCGCCGGTGCTGCATGAAACGCTCCGGGACGGATATATCCGATCGCTTATTTACGGTGGAAAAGGCGTCGGCTCACAGGGGGACGGCACGGTACAGTTTTTGGCGAAGGATATGGCAGCGCAAAAAGAGCTTGCGCGCTATCTGGAGCAGGAAAAGGGGATGCACGCCTGGCTGCTTACCTTAAAACCGAAGTCTGCCGTGCGTAAGGCGGTCATTCCGGTCGCAGGATTCGGAACAAGACTTTATCCGGAAACGCGCGGAGTCAAAAAAGAATTTTGTCCGGTCGTAGACAGGGACGGGCTGGTAAAGCCTGCGATCCTTGTTTTGCTTGAAGAGCTTGATGCAGTTGAAATAGAGGAGATATGTCTTGTCATTAACCGTGAGGAGCGTCAGCTCTATGAGGATTATTTTTTTAAGCCGCTCTCGGAAGAACATGTCCGCAAGCTCCCAAAGCAGATGCGGGCGTATGAGGATAAGATCAGAAGGATTGCGGGAAAATTAAAATTTCAGGTGCAGGAGGAACAGCTCGGCTTTGGACATGCCGTGTATCAATGCCGGGATTTTGCGGCGGGCGAACCGGTCATGCTGCTGCTTGGAGATACGATTTATCAAAGTAATATCGGTGTTCCCTGCACGGCGCAGCTTTTGGAAGCTTACCGCAGATACGGGCTCTCCATGGTGGCACTTCATAAGGTGGCGCTTGATCAAGTGATGCATTATGGTATTTTTGCCGGAACATGGGAGAATAAAGAACAGACGGTCATGCAGCTCATGCAGATCGCGGAAAAACCCAAACCGGAATATGCGAAAGATTTTCTTTCCGTGCCGGATGTCAGCGCCCCGGAAAATTATTATGCGGCGTTTGGCGCCTATATCTTGACGCGGGAAGTGTTTGAGCGGCTGGGTGAAATGACAGCGGCGCATGTGCCGGGCGACGGGGAGATCCAGTTGACAGACGCGCTGGACTATGTGCGTGAGCATTGCGGAATGATGGGGTTTGTTCCTGACGGGGAATCCTTTGACATCGGCAATGCGGATGCGTACCGCGATACCGTGAGTCGGTTCGGAAAATAGCAGGAAAATCAGGTCTGATTGAAGAACGGGCAGGAATCATCAGAAATATTCGGTATATTACGGGACAGGATGTAGATTGAAGCATTAAAATTTTTTCAATCCCCGTATGAAAAAATAAACAGGAACAGGAGAAAAGATTAATGAAAGAGACGTACAAAATTGCAGTTGCAGGGACAGGCTATGTCGGACTGTCAAACGCCGTGTTGTTATCACAGCACAATAAAGTGACGGCGGTGGATATCATTCCGGAAAAAGTAGAAATGATCAATCAGAGAAGGTCGCCGATCGTGGATAAGGAACTGGAGGAATATCTGGCAAAGCCGGAGCTGAACCTAACAGCGACGACGGACGGTCCCGCAGCGTACAGGGAGGCGGATTTTGTCATTATCTCCACGCCGACGAATTATGACCCGGTCAGAAATTATTTTGACACCTCATCCGTCGAGGCAGTCATTCAGCTTGTGATGCAGGCAAATCCCAATGCGGTCATGGTCATTAAGTCCACGATTCCGGTCGGTTATACCGAGTCGGTGAGGGCAAAATTCCATACGGATAACGTGATTTTTTCACCGGAATTTCTAAGGGAAGGCAGGGCGCTCTATGACAATCTGTATCCTTCGAGAATTATTGTCGGCGCGCCGATGGACAACGGGCGTCTCGTTGAGGCGGCGCACACGTTTGCAGGGCTTTTGCAGCAGGGTGCGTTAAAAGAGGAGATACCGACGCTTTTCATGAATCTGACAGAGGCGGAGGCGGTCAAGCTGTTTGCCAATACTTATCTGGCACTGCGCGTATCCTTTTTTAACGAATTGGATACCTATGCGGAAGTGAGGGGATTGGATTCGAAGTCCATCATTGAGGGCGTCGGACTCGATCCGCGCATCGGGACCCATTATAATAACCCGTCGTTCGGATACGGCGGATACTGCCTGCCGAAGGATACGAAGCAGCTTCTTGCCAATTTCAATGATGTGCCGAACAATATCATCGGCGCGATCGTAGATGCGAACCGCACGCGGAAAGAGTTTATTGCGGAGCAGATCATGGAGAAAGCGGGCTACTATAACCGTGAGACCGGTACATTTGGCGCAAAAGGAAAAGAATGCCGTGTCGGAGTCTACAGGCTGACCATGAAATCGGATTCCGACAATTTTCGTCAAAGTTCAATCCAGGGCGTCATGAAGCGCATCAAGGCAAAGGGTTTGGAAGTGGTGGTTTATGAGCCAAGCTGCAAAGACGAGGAATTTTTCGGCAGCAGGGTGATCCGCGACCTCGAAGAATTTAAGAAAATGAGTACGGTGATCATCGCCAATCGCTACAGCGAGGACTTAAAGGACGTGCTGGATAAGGTCTATACAAGGGACTTGTACTTCAGGGACTAAAAAAGAGTTTGCGGGAGGCAAACTCTTTATAAAGAACTCGCGAAGCGAGTTCTTTTGAAAAACTTCAGAGATTGCGGGACGCAATCTCTTTATAAAAACTGGAACGCTTCGCGTTTCTTATAAGGTTTGGGCGGCAAAAGCCTGAATGAAATATAAGTAATTACGATTTGCAGGAGCTTTCGAAGGAGCGGTGTATGAAACAACTTCCGATCTGCGATATCCTTGGCGTGCATGTCTGTGTGACAAGCATACCGGAGGTGGCAGCATTGTTAAAAGAGCATATGGAGGAGCTGCGCGGAAAATATATCTGTGTCTCGAATGTGCATACGACCGTGATGGCGTATGAGGATCCTGATTATATGGCAGTGCAGAATGGTGCTGCTTATGTGCTGCCGGATGGAAAACCGCTTTCTGTGATCAGCAGAAAGCGTGGATTTTCAGGCGCACAGCGCGTCGCGGGTCCAGACCTGATGGGGGCTTTGTTTTATGACGCTGAGAAAAATAGAACAACGTTCAAACATTATTTTTATGGAGGTTCGCCCGAGACGATCGTCGCTTTGGAGCAAAAGCTGAAAGAAAAGTATCCGCATTTGAAAACCGCGGGGTTTGTCTCTCCGCCGTTTCGACCGCTGACTGATGAGGAAGATGAAGAAGCGGTTCGCCTCATCAATGAGTCCGGAGCCGATATTTTGTGGGTGGGTCTGGGCGCACCAAAGCAGGAGAGATGGATGAGAGAGCATGAGGGGCGCGTGAACGCAGTCATGCTTGGCGTTGGCGCCGGTTTTGACTTTCATGCGGGCACGGTAAAGAGAGCGCCCAAATGGATGCAGAAATGTTCCTTAGAGTGGCTGTATCGGCTGTGTCAGGAGCCGGGACGTCTGTTTAAGCGTTATTTGAAGACCAATCTAAAATTTATCAGGCTTGTCCGTAGCGAGAACCGCAGGTTGCGCGCATCTTTTCATACAAATACAAAATAGAAGGCAAAGGGCATGCAAACGGCGGACGATGCCGGATGGTGACGGACATTGCGCAATCGTCCGTCAAAATGGGATAACGGAAAGGAGACTGTCGATGTTAAAAGGGATACCGGAGATTTTGTCTCCTGAACTGCTTAAGGCATTATGTGAAATGGGACATGGGGATTATCTGGTCATTGCGGATGGCAATTTTCCCGCACAGTCCGTTGGAAAGGATACGCGCGTCATCCGGTGTGACGGTCACGGTGTACCGGAGCTGCTCAGTGCCATTTTGAAGGTGATCCCAACGGATACGTATGTGGAGCATCCGGTTCATTTAATGGCGCCGGAACCGCAGGATCCGACACACTTTCCGATATGGGATACGATTTATGGGATCGTTGAGCGCTTCGAAGGTAACAGCCGGGAAAAAATAGGCTATATCGAGCGCTTTGCTTTTTATGAAACATCAAAAAAAGCATTTATGGTCATTGCAACCGGAGAACAGGCAGTCTATGCGAATGTCATGCTGCAAAAGGGCGTGATCACGCCGGATATGCTGGCGTGAAAATCATCATTCTTCCCAAAACGCCTAAACTGCGGCGTTTGTGAGCAGAACATGAGGAAAAGCAAATGGAGAATCGGTACGCAAAGCTGAATAATTTATTTTTGAGACAGAGCTATATGGACTCGTGGGAGGAATATCAGCGGGGAATCCGTTCCAAGAATATAATTCATTGGGACTATGTGATCTTGACGGCGTCCGGCGAGGAGCAGGCGGAGGGATACCGGCGGCAGATCGCGGAGAGGCAGAAAGGCGGCTTTCTTTCACCGTCAACGGTATATGCGGTGCTTCCCGATCCCGAAGGGAAACGGGTCGGCAGCGGCGGGGCGACATTCCATGTGTTGAAATACATTGCGGAGCAGACCTGCGCGGGCGGAGAGAATGCGGCGGGGAAGAACGCAAATGAAAAGAACGCAGATGAAAAGAACACGGATGAAGAGAAGATAGATGAAAAGAGCACAGAGGTGAAGCCGGGGTGTGTGGAAGAGGATCTGTCGGCAATTTTTAAGGGGAAGCGGATTCTGGTCATTCATTCCGGGGGCGACAGTAAGCGCGTACCGCAGTATAGTGTCTGCGGAAAGCTCTTTTCCCCCGTACCGCGCGAACTGCCTGACGGAAGAGCTTCCACGCTTTTTGACGAATTTATGATTTCCATGGCGGGTGTTGCGGGCAGGATCCCGGAGGGAATGCTCGTATTATCCGGGGATGTGCTTTTGCTTTTTAATCCGCTGCAGATCGATGCGCAATTTCACGGTGCGGCAGCAATTTCGATCAAGGAAAGCGTCTTAGTCGGAAAAGAGCACGGTGTTTTTTTGAATAACGGAAGCGATATGGTCGGGCGCTTCCTGCATAAGCAGTCTGCGGAGACACTGCAGAAGCTTGGCGCCGTCAACGATAAGGGATATGTCGATCTGGATACCGGTGCCGTGCTTTTTGACGCGGAACTGCTTGGCGCATTGTTTGGTCTGATATCAACGGGGGCAGTTGTAGACAATAAGAAATATGAGCGTTTTGTCAATGACAGGGCACGAATCAGCTTTTATGGAGATTTTCTCTATCCTCTTGCCGGAGAATCCACGCTGGAGCAGTATTATCAGGAGGCGGCAGAGGGAGAACAGACTCAGGAGCTGCATGAATGCCGTACGCAGATCTGGCAGGCGCTTCACGGTTTTTCGATGAAACTGATCTGTCTGTCTCCAGCGAAATTTATTCATTTTGGTACGACGCAGGAATTATTGGAGCTCGTCACATCCGGCGTTGGGGACTATGAGTTTTTAGAATGGAAAAAACAGGTATTTTCCGTGACGGAAACGCAGGATGCCTGCAATGCGGCGATGTATCATTCCGTTGTGGAACGGGCGGACCGGCTTGGAGACGGCGTCTATATTGAATACAGCCATATCGCGGCAGACGCGGTCATTGGGGCAGGAAGCGTGGTGTCTAATCTGCGTTTGACAAAGATACAGGTTCCGGAACAAATCGTACTGCATGGCGTTTTCTTAAAGGGCGGCGGCTTTGTGGTCCGGGTCTACGCGGTAAGGGACAATCCGAAAGGGACGCTTTCCGGTGATACGCCATTTCTGCATACGACGCTTGGAGGGCTGCTTAAGGCGCTTGGGATTGACGCCGGGGTATTGTGGCAGAATGTGGGGCAGGGGAGAGACAGGGAAGACTGCTCTTTGTGGACGGCGGCACTGTATCCGGTCTGCGATACGATGGAGGAGGCTGTGTCTGCGGCGTTGTTTTTGTATCGTGCGGCAGCCGGCGGCGATTACACGGAGAAAGAGCAGGAACAATGGCTTTTGGCAAGGCGCGTAAGTCTTTGTGAAAGCTTTGGGGAGGCAGATATCTCTGCGATCTCTAAATGGCAGGAGCAGCTTAAGGATGAGATCATTATCAGAAAATTTCTGAATGCTGTCAGGGAAAGACGGGATTATGAGGAAAGCCTTGAGATATTTGGAAAGAGCGGGATCAATGAGGAACGGCTTTCTATGCTGCTTGCCCGCGCAAAGGAAGCGTCATTTTCTGAAAAGATCAGGATCTACTATGATCTGTCATGCGGACTCCGGGGAGAGGCAGACTGCATAAAGGGATATGATGACGGATTGTTGGAAGGCATGTGCTTTGATACGATCCGCGATGAGATTTTTCGTGAAAGCCGCAAGCTTCTTCCGAAATATATGGATTTGAACATTGTTCAGGAAGACGTGACCGTGGAGCTTCCGGTTCGTGTGAACTGGGGCGGGGGCTGGACGGATACGCCGCCCCAGTGTAACGAACAGGGCGGCGTAGTCTTGAATGCCGCGATCTCACTAAATGGCATATTGCCTGTTCAGGTGCATGTGCGCAGGCTGGATGGGTTCCGTATCGTGTTTGAGAGTGAAGATCTCGGCGCACGCGGAGAGGCGCGGTGCGTGGCGGAGATTCAGGACTGTCATAATCCTTATGATTTTTTTGCACTGCACAAGGCTGCGCTGATCGCGTGCGGTATCGTTCCGCTGGAAAAGGAGGCAGATTTGAAGGAAATTTTACATCGCCTGGGTGGAGGGATTTATTTGTCTACACAGGTGGTGGGTGTTCCGAAGGGATCGGGGCTTGGAACAAGCTCGATACTTTCTGCGGCGTGCGCTAAGGGGATCTTTGCATTTCTTGGAAGGCAGATATCGGACGAAGTGATCTATGAAACAGTATCCTGCATGGAACAGATCATGAGCACGGGCGGCGGATGGCAGGATCAGGTCGGCGGATTAACGGGAGGTATCAAGTTTATCACAACGAAACCGGGGCTGCATCAGCAGATAAAGGTCTCGTATGTTGAGATGCCAAAGGAGGCAAAAGAAGAATTACAGGAACGCTTTGCATTGATTTATACCGGTCAGCGGCGTTTGGCGAGAAATCTGTTAAGGGACGTGGTCGGCAATTATATTGGCGGAAGAAAGGAATCGGTCGATGCGCTTTACGAAATGAAGCGTGTTGCGGCGATGATGCGTTTTGAACTGGAAGAGGGGAATGTTGACAGATTTGCCGCGCTTTTGAACAGACACTGGGAATTGTCAAAGAAACTGGATGCGGGATCGACGAATACCTGTATCGAGCAGATATTTCTGGCTTGTGAGGATATGATCGACGGCCGCTTTATCGCAGGCGCCGGAGGCGGCGGGTTTATTCAGGTAATCCTAAAGAAGGGGGTCACGAAACAGCAGTTGAAAGAACGCCTGCGCGGTGTCTTTCAGGACAGCGGCGTTGCAGTGTGGGAATGTGCGTTTGTATGATCATGTTGCCTCAGATTCCTTTTTTCTCACGGAACCGGCTGTCGGCTTCCATGAGCGTGATCTCGAAATCGCGCCGGTTCTTTTGATTCAGATTGGAAAGGATCAATCCGGAAAACAGGGAGATGATGCCGGCAAGCGCCGTGAAACAGCAGACAAACAGCGTCGGAAATTTCAATACGAGCCCGGTATGCAGAAATTCGCTTAGCACAGGGAGAAAGAACCCGATCGCAAAAGCGAACAGCACAAAGGAGATGATACCGTAAAACGCCATTGGCTTATAATTTTTGAACAGCCGGACGATCATACGCAGAACCTTAAAACCATCGGAGTAGGTGCTTAATTTGGAGACACTTCCCTCAGGACGGTCTTTATAATCTACGATGTGGTTTTCCATCTGCATATGGTTGTATACCGCATGGATCGTCATTTCCGTTTCGATTTCAAAACCGCATGAAAGTACGGGAAATGTCTTGACAAAATTATAGCTGAATGCACGGTAGCCTGTCATGATATCTTTGATATCCGAGTGAAACAGGCAATTGATGCTGGAACGCACGAGACTGTTCCCGAAGTTATGGAACGGACGTTTATTCTGCGTAAAATACGTGGAAGAGAGACGGTCACCGATGACCATATCCGTTTTATGAGAGAGTACTTTGTCCGTCATTTCGGCGGCGCAGCTTAACGGATAAGTATCATCTCCGTCGATCATCAGATAGCATTCGGCGTCGATCTCACGGAACATGCGTCGGATCACGTTTCCTTTTCCCTGCATATATTCATGCCGGACGATGGCACCGGCAGCTTCTGCAAGAGCTCCGCTTCCATCAGTGGAGTTGTTGTCATACACGTAGATCACTGCGTCGGGAAGCGCTGCCTTTGCATCAGTTACTACTTTTTCAATTGTCTGGGCCTCGTTATAACAAGGAATCAATACGGCAATACGGTCCATGGATGTCTCTGCTCCCTTCTGTATAAAGAGTTTTTGCAGGAACTTATTTTTAATACCAGTCGTGCAGTCGTTCTCACAGAGAAGATATTATGATTCTTATTATCTTATAAATCTTTGATGATGTCAAATATAGAAAGTTGTATTCCTCATCCATTTCGGATATAATATGCATAAGCATTGAGCAGTACCAAAATCGAAATGATGGAGGACCGGACGCTTGCGTCCGTGTCATCATCATTCGATTTTGACAGGGCGAAAGCCCGTCACGCGGGGAATCGAAGATTAACCGCGTGGTACTGCGTGGCAGAAGGAAAACTTTTTGAAAGAGCGGGAGCAGGAGCAGTGACGAAGAAGTATTACCCGGAGATGGACAAATTAAGAGGGATCGCGATCCTGATGGTTTTGCTTTATCACTCGATCTTAGTGTACCCTGTTGACCTGACGCAGCATTTGTGGTGCAGATATCTTCATACGATCCTATGGATGGCGGAGATGCCGCTTTTTTTTCTGATTTCCGGATTCTGCTTTCAATATCGGGGAGGGTACGGTGCATATTTGTCGGGAAAGGTCAGGCGCATTCTGATACCGCACTTTGTATTCGGGGCGGCCGATACGTTGATGCGCGTGATCCCGAATCCGCTTGTGCATCGGACAGTCGGCTGGCAGGATGCACTGAAAGAGTTATTTCTGTATGGGGCAAACGACTGGTTTTTGTTGTCTCTGTTTACGATTTTTCTGGCTGCGCCGCTGCTGTTTAAGCTTTTGCAAAAAAAATACGGGGCAGTTTTGGTTTTTGCGGCGGCAATCATTCTGTTTTTGAGTTACCGATATATTCCCGCGATGTTTTCCCTAAGAAACAGCAGCACGTTTATGATTTATTTCGTGATCGGGATGATCCTGAGAAAGAAAAAAGAACAAAATGAGCCGGGGACATGCGCACGCGTGTATGTGATGCTGCCTGCGCTCCTTGCCGGTGCCGCAGGAATATATCTGCTCATGAACCAGCATTGGATGGTGTATCTCAGCGCACGATTATTTGCGAATATTACGATCGGGTATGTGCTGAGGCTGCTTTTGGAGCTTGCGGTGTCGCTGGCATTCTGTTATGTGCTATACTGCCTTGTGATGTGGACGCAGGGGAAAATCCATGCCGCAGACCGTTTTCTCACGCTGTGCGGAAAATATTCCCTGCAAATGTATCTGCTTGACGGATATGCTCTTGTGGTAACAAGGACGTTGCTGATCCGTGTGGTGAGGGTGGAGGCGCCGCTGTGGATCATTTTGGGAAATTTTGTGGCTGACACGGCGATCGTGCTCGCGGTGACGTGCTGGTTCCTGAAGTGCTTTCAGGTGACAAGACTTTTGTGCGGATTATCTGTGCCGCGGAAGACGGCATGCCGGAAAGATTGACAAAGGGGAGAAAGAACAATGGGCGTACTGCCTTTTGAAACAGTTCTGCGGATAGTTGGCGTGATCGTTATTTTACCGCTGATGTGCGGCACTTTTTTTGCTACGTGCTTAAGACGGTACGAGGGACGGGGCTTTTTTTTGAATGCCTGGCTGTTTGGGTGGATCGTCGTGTTTGCTTTATTTGAGCTGATTTGTACTCCCTATGTGGTGACGCTTCAGAGATTCAGCAGTTTTTGCAGAGTGTTTGATGTTTCTGTCATAGCGGCGGCGCTGATCTCCGTGGCAGCCGGTATCTTTATATTGGCGAAACGAAAAAAAACTGCGCCGGACGGTGAAGAAAGATCCGAAAGTGATGCAAATAGACGAAAGGCGCCCGGGAATGGGACAAGCACTGATCCGGCAGGGAAAATGACGTGGCAGGTATGGCTCCTTTGGGGGCTGGTAATCGTGTCCGTGATCGCGCAGATGGTATTTTTCTATTTTAACAATCATATGAACGGCGACGATTCTTACTATATCGCGCAGTCCGTGATCACGGATCTGATGGATACCATGTATCAGAGGGATGCTTATACCGGCTCACCGATGGGACTGGATGTACGGCATGCGCTTTCCGTGCTGCCGGTCTTTGTGACATGGGTCGGGCGGGTCTGCGGTATTCATGCGGCAACGGCGGCACATGCGATTTTGGGACCGGCCCTCCTCGCTGTGTGCTATGGCGGGTATGCACTTTTAGGAAAGGCGCTGTTTGGGAAAAAAAGAACGATGGTTCCGCTGTTTGTCCTGCTCGTGCAGATATGGTATCTTTGGGGAAATGTATCCATTTATACGCCGGAAACGTTTCTGTATACAAGAACCTGGCAGGGGAAAGCGGTGTTTGCCAATATCATCCTGCCGCTCGCGTTTTACTTGCTGCACCGCCTGTTCACGGAGTGGAAGAGTATTTATATCGTGCTGCTGCTTCTTTTGAGTGTTGCCGGAATCTTCACGACGACTGCTTCCGTGTATCTGCTTTCCATGCTTTACGGCATTGCAGCGCTGTACTGTCTGATCATGGGACGGCAATGGAAAAAATTTATAAGCGTTGCGGTCTGCGTTGTTCCTGCGTTTCTATACGGACTGATTTATGTCTGGCTGCTGCGGACATGGTGAGGGCGCGGCTGACATATTTATAAGGGCGTAGAATCGTATATTTTGCACAATGATATACGTTATCAAAGGACAATTTGCAATCACCGAATGAAATCATGATAGAAAGGGGAAGCCTGATGAAGGAAACGATCGGGGTGATCATAGATACGCTGCGCGGCTACCGGGGAGAGAGTCTCTATCTGACATGGTATCTGCTGGCGGTCTTTTATTTGTTTTTTGCAGAAAAAGATAAACACAAGCGTCTGCTGCTTTTATATGTTCCGCTTACAGTGCTTCTTCTTTTTGTGTTTCCGCCGGCGGCACATTTCGTGATACACACGGTCATGGATAACGAGATTTTTTATCGGCAGCTCTGGCTGCTTCCGTGTGCAGCAACGGTATGCTATGCGGTATGCCATGCGGTCATGAACGCAAAATACGGGGTGTGGAAAGTGCTTGTATGCGCGGCCGGAATTTTGGTTATCATGGCAGGGGGAAGCAATGTATTCCAAAATGGAAATTATACGCCGGCTCAAAATCCCCAGCACCTTCCGCAGGCGGCGATCAACGTGTGTGATGAGATATTAAACGATGATGTGGAATATATGGTCGTGGCGGCGTTCCCGCTAAGCCTGATCGAGTATACGAGGCAGTATACGGCAGAGATCGTATCTCCATACGGGCGGCCGGTCATCATTGATAAATGGCATGCGCATCATGCGCTTTATGACGCGATCGAGGCGCCGGTCCTGAATGCTGAAGAGCTTGTGACGCTGGCGCGCGCGGATCGGACAGAATGCATTGTCGTGCATAGTATCAAACAGATGGAAGGAAATATGGAAGATTATTCTTTCTATCATGTAGCGACGGTGGATGGGTATGATATTTATATGGAGAAATGGCTTGCCGAGCGGCATAACGGTTTTTCGCTTCCGGAAGATCAGGAAACGGAGTAATTGCGTTGGGCAAAAGGATGTTTGAAACTGCCAAAATAAATCACAAAAAAAGAAGGGAGTATAGGACTATGAACGGGCTTGATACGGCAAAAACATATCTGATCACGGGAGGAGCGGGGTTTATCGGTTATTTCTTATCGAAACGCCTTTTAGAGCATGGTGCGCGCGTGATCGGATTTGATAATCTGACGGATTACTATGATGTAAGATTAAAAGAAGAACGGCTTAAAAATCTGATGCAGCACAAAGAATACACGTTTTATAAGGGAAATCTGGCGAATGAGGAGGATGTGACAAACGTATTTGGGGAATACCATCCTGATATCGTAGTCAATCTTGGAGCACAGGCAGGCGTACGATACAGTATTGATAATCCGGAGTCGTATATCGAATCGAATATTATCGGTTTTTACAGAATTTTGGAAGCATGCCGCCATTACCCGGTGCATCATCTGGTGTTTGCGTCTTCCAGTTCTGTTTACGGCGGAAATGATAAGGTTCCGTTTGAGACGACGGATATGGTTGATCGTCCGGTAAGTTTGTACGCCGCAACGAAAAAATCGGATGAGCTCATGGCGTACGCTTACAGCAAACTGTATGGCATCAAAGCAACAGGATTAAGGTTTTTCACGGTTTATGGACCGATGGGACGGCCGGATATGGCATATTTTAAGTTTGCAAAAAAAATCATGGAAGGTGAACCGATCCAGATTTATAACAACGGAGATATGATGCGGGACTTTACCTATATTGACGATGTCGTGACCGGAGTTGTCAATATCCTGTGCAATCCGCCCCGGGAAGATGACTTGGGCGCGGCCTATAAGATCTATAATATTGGAAATCACAAGCCGGTCAGACTGATGGACTTTATTGAGACACTGGAGCGCTGTCTTGGCAGGGAAGCAGTGAAAGAATACCTTCCGATGCAGCCTGGAGACGTATACCAGACTTATGCCGATGTATCGGATCTGATGCATGATTATGGATTTAAGCCGGACACGCCGATTGAGGACGGTCTGAAAGCGTTCGTGGCGTGGTTTAAGGAATACTATCACTATTGAACAAACTGCCTGTGCTCCACATAATCGATCACCTTATCGGCGATCAGCCTGCGGGCATTGTCATTGACATGCAGATTGTCTAACAGATATTCCTGTGCAGTGTCGGCATTCAGAGGAATGCCGAAGTACATATCGAGGAATGATGTGCCGATCATTTCACACATGGCACGCAGGGCAACCACATAACCGCCGAGGTTTTCATCCGATACGCCGACCCGCCGCACATCGCCGGGGCTTAACGTTCCGTTGCCCTCGTCATAAAAGCAGAATGTCGGAGAGATCACGGCAAAACGAATATGGGGATATGCCTCATGGATGACGTCGATCCCGGTATAAAGCGCGCCGGTCATCGCAGTGGCGGCTTTTTCATTGGCGCCGTCCGTTGTCTGTAAGCCGTTTAGGTAATCGTGAGTTCCATAAGCCAAAAAAATGATGTCAATCTGGTTAAAGTCGATCATCTGAAGCTGCGTGATCGTGGAGTCAAAGGACGGATCGTAAATGTCAGCCTCTGTCTTATAGGCCTCAAGCAGTGTGAAATCTCCCGACTTGATGCAGTATGCAATGCGTACGAATGAAAAAGCATCGTTGCAGTATTCATCATTAAAAGATTCATAACTGCTCGCATAGCAAGAACCCGGAAACGGACAATTATATACCGTTGCTCCCGTGGCGGCTTCCGTCAGCGTGGGAATGCTGGTTTCTCCGGAGCCGTAAGAAAGGATATCGTCTCCAAGAAACAGGATTTGTGTCTCTTTATCGTCGCGTCCGGCAAGCAGTTCGGAATTCATGGAAGCGTAGTAATCCATAGCTTCGGATTGCAACGAAGAGTCGTTTTCCGGACCGTCAAAGTGGAAGCGCGTGCCTTTATCCCATATGATGACTTTAACGACACAAAATATGATGACGGCAATGATGGCGGCGAGCGGGATCAGTATTAAAAGACGCTGTCCTGAAAAAAAGCCTGCCCTTTCGGTCTCGTTCTCATAATCTTCTTCAATCGGATGTCTCATAAGACTCGTCCTTTCCAATTCGTATCTGTTGTATCTATTGTTGGCATGGAACCATGTCTCTATTCTATTATATTTTTGCGGTCATGTCCATCAAAATAAGACTCTCCTGCGAAAAGTCAAAGCAGAAAAATAAAAAACTCAAACTTCCCACATAAAAAATGGGTTTTGCACCTTGATAAATCAATACTTTA
>RYVZ01000027.1 GCA_003979345.1 Lachnospiraceae bacterium | reverse complement strand
AGATGTGTATAAGAGACAGATATTTAATTTTGATTGAAAACTTGTATTTTCGTTTATTCGCCGATATAATAAAGAAGAATTTGCAAAATGTTCTGTCCGCAAAGGGGCTCCTGCCAAAGCGGACGCCTTTAGGAGGTATCTTTATGTCAGCTGGTTCCACCTTCGGTAATTATTTCCGCATCACAACATGGGGCGAGTCCCACGGAGAAGCACTCGGCGTCGTGGTCGACGGCTGTCCTGCCGGACTCACTCTTGATGCATCGGATATACAGGCTTATTTAGACCGCAGAAAACCGGGGCAGTCACGTTATACAACACCGCGAAAGGAAGCGGACGAGGTGCGTATTCTCTCAGGCGTTTTTGACGGTAAGACAACGGGCACTCCGATCTCCCTGCTTGTACCGAACACATCCCAGCGCTCTGCGGATTATGAAGAAATTGCATCCTATTACCGTCCCGGGCATGCCGATTATACATTTGATCAAAAATACGGTTTTCGCGATTATCGTGGCGGCGGGCGTTCCTCAGGACGTGAAACGATCGGCAGAGTCGCCGCAGGAGCCATTGCCATGAAGATTCTTTCCGAGCTTGGTGTGCGTGTAACAGCCTATACCTACTCAATCGGTCCTGTCACGATCAGTGAATCCTGTTTCTCAAAAGACGCGATCCTTACGACACCGACTGCCATGCCGGATCCGGAAGCAAGCGCACGTGCGGAGCAATATCTCGCAGAATGTATGGCAGAAAAAGATTCCTCCGGCGGCTCTGTCAGATGCGTCATCAGCGGACTGCCTGCCGGCATCGGCGAACCCGTATTTGGTAAATTAGATGCCGTCTTATCAGGCGCACTTATGTCCATCGGGGCGGTAAAAGCAGTTGAGATTGGAGACGGAACCCGTGTTTCCTCTGCAAAGGGTTCTCAGAATAACGATGCTTTTATTTCCGCAGCACAGGGTATTCAAAAGGCGACGAACCATGCAGGCGGGATTTTGGGCGGCATCAGCGACGGTTCAGATGTCCTGCTCACTGTCCACATCAAGCCGACGCCCTCCATCAGTAAAGAGCAGCAGACTGTCCGCAGGGGCGGGGAACCCGTTTCTGTTTCCGTCAGGGGACGGCACGATCCGATTATCGTACCACGTGCTGTCGTTGTCGTAGAGGCCATGTCCGCATTATCCCTATTAGACTTGATGCTTGCTAATCTCTCCGCTAAGATGGACTATCTTCACCTGATCTACGACAAAAACGACCGCCATTAAGGATCCCCATTGATATAATAACTCTGTATCTGCAATCAGATCATAGGAAAAGAGTTCCCAATTGATATGTGATAATCGTATCAATTGGGAACTCTTTTCTTTTTTCATTGCCTTAAATGATTCCTGTCCGTCAGGAGTTGCTCAATGTCTTCAACTCTTCCAGCATTTTCGGAAGCTCTGTCTCCATATTCTCATCCGAGAACTGACAGGTACCTACTTTTTTATGTCCGCCGCCATGATACTTTAACATCAGGCTTCCTACGTCCACATTAGATGTTTTATTCAGAATACTGTAACCGACTGCGGCACTGCAGCCTTTTCCGCCCCTGCCGCTGACAATCCATGCAGAAATATTCTGCTCCGGATACATACTGTAGATCATAAAACGGTTTCCGGAATAAATCGGATCAACACCGCGCAGATCGGAAATAATGAGATTTCCTTCCACAACCGTGTGTGCCAAAACCATTTCCTTGAATTTCGCGGTCTGCTCAAAATATGTATCAATCCGCTCCTGCACATCCGGCATAGCGAGAATTTCTTCGGTAGACATCGTACGGCATGCATCAATCAATTTTTCCATTAGCTGATAATTGGAAATTGTAAAATTGCGCCATCTGCCGAGTCCGGTCCTGGGATCCATCAAAAACCCAACTAAGATCCACCCTTTCGGATTTTGAATCTCATCAATCGTCAGGTCCCCTGAATCCACCTTATCCACAGCTACCATCATATCATCAAACTGCGGGAAGCGCTCTCTTCCTCCATAGTATTCATAAATGATGCGCGCACAGGACGGTGTAATACGGCTTTCTCCTTTATATTTCCCTTTTAACTGGAGGCGTTCATGCTCGCTGGAATGATGATCGAACCAAAGTCCACAACCCTCCACATAGGGTACATTCGCAAGACAGTCATTCTCGTTTACTTCCACCAAACCATCCTGTAAGTCCTTAGGATGAGCAAATTTCCAACTGTCAATAATCCCGGCCTCTTTTAACAGCGCGCCGCACGCAAGTCCGTCAAAATCAGATCTTGTAATCAGTCTCACAGATATTCTCCTACTCTTTCTTCTTTTCTACGAACGTATGAATTCATACACGTTACTATTTCTATTATAGCTTTCATGAAAATTTTTTTCAACTGTTTTATCTCATATCCTTGATAAAAACGGATAAACTATTGATAATCTAAACAATCAGATCAACTTACACTCAATACCGGCTGGTCTGCATACCAGACTGTCCTATGCAATAGCCAATAAACCGACTATTAGAAAGGAGTATCAATCAGACATGGTTAATCAAGATACGATCTATCTCTTAAAGGAATGTGATTCCGGGACAAAAATGGCTGTATCCACCATTGACGATATTCTCAGTAAAGTAAGTAATACAGACTTAAAAAAAATATTAGAAGAAACAAAATCCCATCATCAAAAACTTGGTAATGATCTGCATAGCCTGTTATTAAAAAATCATAGTGAGGAAAAAGATCCAAATCCTATGGCAAAGAGTATGGCACGATTCAAAACAAGCGTAAAAATGAGTCTTGACGGAAGCGACCGCACGATTGCGGATCTCATAACAGACGGGTGCAATATGGGCGTAAAATCCCTTCACAAATATTTGCATCAATATAAGGCGGCTGATCATTCCGCAAAGGACATCTGCCACCGCCTGATCGATATCGAAGAAAAGCTGGGCATGAAGCTTCAGGATTATCTGTAAAAAAATGCTCACAGATTAAAACACAATCTGTGAGCATTCCTTTTTTCGCCCGCGGCGTTTACAGCTTTTCCAATTCAGCAATCACCTTTTCGTACTCCGCCACGACCTCAAGATAGCACTGTTTAGCCTCCTCGCCGCCATTACCGCCGCGCAGAAGTTCCACTTCCTTGCACACTAGTTCAAACAGCCTTGAAATCGAGAGATTCCCGCACACGCCCTTTAATGCATGTGCTGCCTCAAATGCTTCCTTATAATTCTCTTCGTTCATTGCCTTACTGAGCGACTGATAACTCGGATCATTAGTAAATTTTTTCAGAAAACGCAGCAATAGCTCTTCGTTCCCCATAAAACGTTCTAATGCTTCATCCAAATTAACACCTGCCCTTAACAGGGTTTCTTTTCTGCTATCTTCCATTCCGCAATTACCTTCCTATCATCACCCCGCAGAGGTAATTAGTATTTACCAAACTCTCCGTTCAGGGAAATAATCTGCTCATTCTGGTTTGATGCGCCAAAGGAGCCTGTCGTCTCCATCGGTACACCGCTGAATCCGCCCTGTTTGCTGCCCGACGTAAGCAGCTTGTAATTTGCCATCATGCTTCTAAGCATAGCTGCCTGATTGGAAAGCTCCTCACTTGCTGCCGCGCACTGCTCACTCGTAGCAGAGTTTGTCTGCACAACCTGAGATACCTGGCCGATTGCCTGATCAACCTGAGATACGGCTGTTGCCTGATCATTAGAAGCAGTTGCGATCGTGCTGATGAGATTAACTACCTTCTCGATCGATACAACGATCTCATCCAAAGCCTTGGCGGTTCCCTCTGCAATCTTCGTACCGTGATTTACCTTATTGATCGAATCCTCGATCATGCTCTCTGTCTCGCTTGCCGCGGAAGCAGACTTTGCTGCAAGATTTCTAACTTCCTCTGCAACGACTGCAAATCCTTTTCCGTGTACGCCTGCACGCGCTGCCTCTACGGCTGCATTCAACGCAAGGATATTTGTCTGGAACGCAATATCATCGATCGTCTTGATAACCTTGGAAATTGTCTCAGAGGATTCATTGATATCATTCATAGCACTGATCATGGACTTCATCTGATCATTTCCCGAAATTGCCATTGTCCGTACGCTGTGTGCCAGCTCATCCGCCTGGGATGCCTGAGATGCATTCTGCTTTGTACGCTCTGCAATCTCGTCCATCGAAGCTGTAACCTGCTGTAATGCACTTGCCTGCTCTGTCGCGCCCTGTGCCAGCGACTGGCTTGCGCTTGCAACCTGCTCGGAACCAACCGTTACCTGCATCGTGGATTCTTTGATATTTCCAAGGATCTCATTGTTATCCTTTACCAGACGATACAGAGCCGTTCCAAGAATATCCTTATCGCTCCTCGGATTTACCTGTACAGTTAAATCGCCTTTGGCAACGGTATCTGCAATCTGCGCCTGTACTTTAATATCCGCAACCATTTCGGCAAATTCATCCATCAATTCGCCGAGATCATCATTATTGAGCTTCTGGCAGTCAACATCAACGTCACCCTTCGCAAGCTTGCCTGCAGCAACAACGAGTTTCTTGACCGGAATCGTGATATTCTTGATCAATACGATCGCGTAGAAGATGGCTACAATGATCGCAACAACGGCAACGGCGATCAGCGCCAGTTCTGTAATGACCATCACTCTCTCAACCTGTTCGCCATTTTTTTCAGACTCAGCCTGAATCATATCAGCCAGATCCCGCAAACCGCTCTCCGCCTGCTGTGCGAGTTCAGCGCCATGTACCATCAAATCTTCTTCGGCTCTTTCCTGATCGCCGCTCTCAACCCAGCTGATCTGATTATTCATGGATGCTACCCAGTCCGTCATATAGGTTCCGGTTTCTGAAAATCTCTCACGGATTTCTTTCGGGAATGCGGACATCACTGACTGGAACTGAACCAGATAATCCTCCATCTCAGAAAGATATGTATCGATCTTTGCCTTCTGAGCACGCAGATTTTCTGCATCGTCATAGTAGGCAAATACGATATTGCGCGTATGAACCCTGATATTACAGAAGCTTCCATATGCCTCGCTTAAATAATACTGTCCCATACCATAATTATCGTATCTGTCCTTGCGCTCCCTGTTGATCGTGCTTTCTGCAACTAGTCCGACTCCGGTAATAATGACCATGAACAGCAGCATGACTACACCAAACGTCGTTATCTTCGCTCTTACACTCATATCATTGATTGAAAATCTCTTCTTCATGGTAACCTCTCCTTTTTATGATTATTCTTCCTCATCCTGTATTTCTTCAATTGCCTGGATATCCTCTTCCTTAATCAGTCTTTCTGGATCAAGTAGGAGCTTTACCGTATCCCCCGTCCGCGCAAGACCATACACATATTTGTTCTGCTCTTTCTCTTTCTTACCGAGTGCAGGCGGCGGTACAATGTCATCATCCTGTATGGTGTCAACCTCTGCGATTTTCTCAACGATCAACCCGATGACCGTCGATTTTACATTGATGACGATGATACAGGTTCTGTCCGTATATTCAAGCGGTTCCATCCGGAACCTTACACGGACATCAATAACGGGAATAATCTTTCCTCGGAGATTTATCAATCCTTTGATATAATCTTCCACCTCCGGGATTTTAGTAATCGGCTGCATTGCGATGATTTCATTGACGTAGCTGATACTGATGCCAAAAAATTCCTTTCCCGTCTGGAATGTCATGAATTTGCCTTTTTGGGCATCTTCCTCAAGCAGTTCCTCCTCTTTTTGTTCTTCTGCCATTCGTTAGCTCCTTTCCTCATCTTCTATCAGACCCGCAATATCGAGAATTAATGCGATACTGCCATCGCCAAGCTGTGTACAGCCGGACAGTCCCCTGACTTTCTTTACATAGGGCGGAATCGGTTTTACAACGATCTCCTGCTCCTGTACCAAACCGTCGATCAGGATGCAGATCTGTTTCCCTTCATGCTCCAGTATCACAACAATACCGTCCTCAATATCCTCATGGGAGTTTTCTATCTGATATTTTCTGCTTAAGCGGATGAAAGGATAATAAGTTCCTCTCAAAACGATGTATTCTTCACCGCTCGGCTCTGTCACAATGGCATCCTTGCTCAGTCTCACAAATTCTTTCACGGAAGATGTCGCAATTACAAAAGAGGAATTACCTACTTTCACAACAATTCCATTTACGATCGCCAGTGTCAGCGGGATGATCAGCGTCATTTCAGATCCCTCGCCCTCTTCGCTGGCAATATCCAGTCTGCCCCCGATTCCCTGAATATTCTTTACAACGACGTCCATACCGACGCCTCTTCCGGAATATTCCGTAACCGCTTCTTTTGTAGAGAATCCCGGAAGCGTGATAAATCGGTAAATCTCATTTTCCGTAAAATCGGTAATCTCTTTCGTTCCAAGCAGTCCTTTTTCTTTTGCCTTTGCATATAGTTTTTCTTTATTTAATCCTTTACCATCATCCTTAACACTGATGTAAACCTTCCCGCCCTCGTTCTTTGCCTCCAGCGTGATCGTTCCCTTGGCAGGCTTTCCTGCAGCCACACGGTCATCCGCATTCTCTTCGATACCGTGATCGACGGAATTTCTCACCAAATGCATCAGCGGATCCGAGATATGCTCAATAATATTCTTATCCACCTCAGTATTTTCACCGATCACATCAAGCTCAATCTCCTTGCCAAGCTTTCTGGATACATCGAATACGATTCTCCGCATCTTTTGAAATACGTTCGTCAGCGGCATCATTCTCATCGACATAATGGTTTCCTGCAGCTCCGTCGTAATCTTTGCCAGCTGTGCCGAAGCTTTTTGGAAATTGGACAGCTCTAATCCCGGCACCTTTAAGTCCGGATTCTGCAATACGACCGCTTCAGATATGACAAGCTCGCCGATCAGATCCATCAGGGCATCCATCTTTTCGATATTTACACTGATGATGCTCTGCTGTTTCGGCTGATTCTTCGCAAGTGTCTTCCCTTTGCCGGTTTCCTTTGACTTCACAACATAATCACCGGGGACGACCGGTTTCGACTTATCTTGCTGTGGCACTTCCACTACAGGTCCTGCAGCAGCCGCTGACGCTCCTGAAGCAGCAGTGGCTTCGTCAGGCTTAGGAGGTTCATGATTGATCTCGGCAAGTCCCCTGCCGAACTGCTCTGCTGTAATCTCGTCAATATCAATCTTTTCTGCCTCCGCACTGTCGATCAGCGCAAGAATGTCTTCTTTGCTGCACTTTGTCTGAAGCAGCATATAAAAACCTTCCGATAAAATAACATCGGAACTCTCCTCATTGCTGATGATATCCTCCGGTGTATACAACAGATCTTCGGCAATCTCTTTCAACGCGTATGTTGCAGAATATGCCCTGATGTTGCTCATCTGTGTATCATTCCTGTAATGGATCACAATCCTGTAAAACAGGCTGTCCGGACTTGCTACCGGTGCTATGTAAAACTGCGTCGGTTCTTCATGTTTGTTTTCTCTCGGAAGTTTGATTCCCTGATCCTTGATTTCTCCCTTAAGTTCTTTCAAAAACGCATCAAGGTCTGCAACGATTTCCTTCTCGTCGCCATCCGACTTATTACCTGCCCTGATCTTTTCCAACTCCGCATTGACAAAGTCAGACACGGCAAGCACCTTCTGCACAAGCTCCAAATGGGGAACGTTTTCCGGGCGGGATTCTCTCAAGTAGTAGAATACATCTTCCAGCTTATGAGCAACCTTTGTAATATTCTCAAAAAGCATAATTCCTGAGGAACCCTTAATCGTATGCATGATGCGGAAAATTTCGTTGATGTCGGAATCATCAAAACACTCCGCGTCCTGCTTTTCCAGTATGATGCCCTCAAGCTTTTCCAAAAGCTGGCTGCTCTCAAAAAGGAACATATCAAGCATTCCGTCTGTGTTAAATTCTTCTGCCATATTCTCCCTTTCCAGCGGACGCCCGTTTCCCGCGCACCGCTTTTATCCATGCCGTAATTACTGGCATAAAGCCGATATTAAATCAACTTCATTTTTTTGAGCACCTGCTCAAACTTATCCACATCGATCGGCTTACCGGAATATGCTTCACAGCCTAACTCAAACGCCATTTTAACATTGCGCTCTTCGTTCAATGCGGTGGTCATAATGATCTTTACCCGTTCTTCTTTCGGCGTCCCGCTCTGTGCTTCTATATCACGGATCGCTTTTAAGACCTGATAACCGTCCAAAACCGGCATCATGACGTCGAGGCAGACCAGATCATACGGTTCTCCGTCCTCGAGCGCCATCATAAAGGCATCCACGGCTTCTTCCCCGTCTACAGTCACATCACACTCACCGTACTGTGACAGGTATTTGTCCATGAATTTCCTACTGGCAAAATCATCTTCGGCCAATAATGTCTTCATCTTCCTCTCTCCTTTCCGTATGGTATCTGCTACTTTGCGTCCAACAGACTATATACTTTTTTAGCAATTGCCGTCAGTGTACATTGATGCTGAACTGCTCCCAGATCATATGCGACTTTGGGCATGCCATATACTACACAGCTCGCCTCATCCTGTCCAATCGTCAGCGCGCCGGCTTCACGCATTTTTAAGAGTCCGCGCGCTCCGTCGCCGCCCATTCCCGTCAAAATAACCCCGATTGCTTTCTTACCTGCCACCCTTGCAACCGAATCAAACAAAACATCAACGGATGGACAATGACCACTCACCTTATCGGTTCCCCGGCACTCTACCTGAAATTCATCACCGACCCTGACAAGACGCATCTGTCTGTCACCAGGTGCGATCAGTACCTGCCCCGGAAGCACCCTGTCGCCGGAAGTCGCCTCCTTCACAGCCACTTCACACTGATTATTTAATCTGTCCGCATACATTTTAGTAAATCCGGGCGGCATATGCTGCACGATGATAACACCGGGTATATCCCTCTTAAACTGCTTCACAACTTCAAAAATTGCTTCGGTTCCTCCTGTGGAAGCACCGATCGCAACTATCTTGTCACGATACGCCGGATTGAGTGTCCGTTCGGAATTCATTACCTCGGCATGCTTAAACTTGCCGACTTTCGCAGTGGAAGCAATCTTTACTTTCGTAACAAGCTCCTGTTTTAAGAATACGCTTAACTGCGCCATATCTAAATTAGAAGGCTTGTTGATAAAGTCAACAGCTCCGGCGGCAAGCGCATCAAATACCTTATCGTTCAGAGAACTGATCATAACGACCGGCAGCGGATACTGCGGCAGCAATCTCCTTAAAAATTCAATGCCGCTCATTTTGGGCATTTCCACATCAAGCGTCATGAC
The DNA here is from genome assembly GCA_003979345.1 of Lachnospiraceae bacterium. Classification (GTDB taxonomy): domain Bacteria; phylum Bacillota; class Clostridia; order Lachnospirales; family Lachnospiraceae; genus DLAJ01. Next base: position 37,215 of record RYVZ01000027.1, on the reverse strand, counting down.
ATCCGGTTTATACTGAATGATCGCATCACGCGCCGCATATGCATCCGCCACCTGTGCGACCACTTCAATATTAGGATCCGCACTCAGGCTCTGCACGAGCAGATTTCGAAACAGAATCGAGTCATCCACAACTAGCACTTTAATTGGTTTCATAGGCTCATTCCTTTTTTCTATAAATAGATGGCTGTATGTATTGGAATTTCATTTTTGTCTTATCTAAGGATTCCGTTGCCCCGATAAACAGATACCCTCCGGGTTCCATGAAATCATATACCTTCTGCACCAAATTGTATTTTACGTCATCCTTGAAATAGATCATGACATTGCGCAAAAAGACCACATGGAATCTTCTCTTAAACGGAAACGGATCCATCAGATTGAATCGTCGGTAAATGACCTGGCTTTTCAGTTCATCCTTTGCACGATACTGCTCGTTCCCGATATCCTGAAAAAATCTTCTTTTCCACTTTTCAGGAAGCGGTTCGATCTGTTCCTTCAGATACACGCCCTTGATGGCATGTTCCAGCACTCTCGTCGAAATGTCCGTCGCCAGCACTCTTGTATCCCATAATCTGTGATCCAGGCCAAAAAATTCGGTCAGATACATTGCAAGCGTGTAAGGCTCTTCTCCCGTAGACGATGCCGCCGACCAAATACCGATATCCCTTGTACCTGCGGCCCGCACCTTTAGATAGGGGAGTACCACTTTCGTCAGATACTCAAAGTGCTCCGACTCCCGCATAAAATAGGTATGGTTCGTTGTCAATACGTTGATCAGTGTCTCTGCTTCCTGTCCTTTTGGATCATCCAGCACTTTTTTCATAAATTCGTCAAAGCCGGAGTAACCGTTCCGCAGGAGGTAGGGTTCTAATCTTCCGTTCACCAAAACCCGCTTCTGGCTTAAGTCAATTCCGTAGTGCGCCTTTACATAAGCCACTATTTTTTGAAACTCACTGTCCGTTAACACCTATATCACCCGCATTTATTATATTTTGCAAAGGAAATCTCCCAAACAAAAAGAATATGCGAACGCAAGATTATGAAAGAGCGTGATTCACTCTTTCATAGTTTAGGAAAATTTCACTACTGCTTTATAATATAGTAATCGTTTCGGTTCTGTCTGTCAATAAAATTTCTATGGTTATTTTGTATTTATTCTCATACGATACGCAACTGTTTGTATATTTTGTTAAATACTTCCACAATATGCGGGTCATACTTTGTCCCGCTTCCGTCATTGATCATGCTGATGCTCTCCTCGACTGTGTGTCCTTCCCCGCCATGGATACGTCCAAGCCATGCATCAAAATCGTTTGCAACCGTCGTGATCCGCGCCTCAAGCGGAATATCTGTCCCTGATACTCCCTCCGGATAACCGCTTCCGTCCCAGTTTGCATGATGATAACGCGCAATCAGAATTGCCATTTCCAACGCCGGACTTTTATAAGTACCGCTGTTGATCTCTTCCAATATCCGTGCACCTTCCTCCGTATGCAGCCGGATATCCTCTCTGCTGATACCGCCTTCCTCCTTATAAATAATCACACCGTCTGAAAGAAATATTTCTCCGATATCATGCAGAACAGACGCTGTGGAAATCGTGTCTACAAACTCATCCGTTATCAGATTCTCATACCTTGGTACAAGCTGCAGACTCTGCGCGATCAAATGGCTATTGTATCCAACCTTCTCCAAATGACTGTCCATATTCGTGTTTCTCCGCTCCACGATCTTTGCAAGAGCAAGCAGCACACGTTCCTGTTCTTCGAGCACCTGCTTTTTCTGATCCTCAACCATGCGGTGCATCATATGGTTATAATGTTCCATTTCCTGCTTGATACGATAACTGTTTAACTGGTTATTCACACGCATGACAACTTCAATACGCTCAAACGGCTTTGGGATAAAGTCGACTGCTCCCGCCTCAAATGCCGCCCGTTTATCCTCACCGGAATTTGCAACCGTGATAAAGATGAAGGGAATATCACGTGTACGCGGATTGCTTTTCAACAGCTTACAAAATTCCAGACCGTTCATTCCCGGCATGGAAAAGTCGGACAGTATAAGCTGCGGCATCGTCTGATTCATAATATCAAGCGCTCTCTGCACACTTAACGCACACAGCGGTTCATGTCCCTCCGCCTGTATGATGTTTTCCAGAATCTTGACATTGACACTCAGGTCGTCCACAATCAATATTTTTGCCGGATTCTTGTTTTCTGCCACCTTGTAAGCCCCCTTTCCCTGTCAGCTGACCACTTCTTCCATCTCTGCAAACATTACAGCCAGCGCATCTTTCATCCGCTCATATGCGGCGATACTTTTCTCGTAATTTTCTTTTCTAAGCGCCATATCTAATTGTAAGATCGGTCTCTTTAAGTCGCTCTCTCTGTCCTGCGTAAGCACTTTAATCGTCTGGGTAAGCGTCTCTGCTTTTTCCCACGAGCCAAGTTCGATGGAAAGAACCAGTTTCTCCAGACGCTTTTTTATTTCTTCCCGGTTTTCTTTTGTTCCAAATGTCAGACGCTCTTCATGCCCGCTTTCCTCCATGCTTCCGGTCAAATGATTCCAATTACGGTACGTCTCACTCATATCCCGGCTCTCATCAACATTCTGTCCCGTACGGAGACGAACGCTGAACGAAAAGCAGCTTCCCTTTCCCTTTTCACTCTCCACATGGATCGTACCATTCATCATCTCCACGAGCTGCTTTGTAATGGAAAGACCTAATCCGGTACCGCCAAATCGCCTTGTAATAGAAGCATCCACCTGCTTAAAACTCTGGAAAAGTTTATCCTGCTCCTCCATGGATATGCCGATTCCGCTGTCTTTGACCATAAAAAACAACTCGACTTCATCCCCCGCCTGCATTGTTTTACTCACATCTACGCTTATTTGACCCACAGCCGTAAACTTTACCGCATTGGAAAGCAGATTGTTTAAGATCTGACCTACACGCAATTCGTCACCGATCATGAGCTGCGGAATCGTTTCATCAATATGTACTCTGAGCTGGAGCTCTTTTTTCGTGATTGTGACCGTATGCGTCGCAATGATCTGATCCATCATTTTATAAAAATCGAATTCTTTTTCCTCGAGTGTAAATTTTCCTGCCTCCATCTTGGAAAAATCAAGAATATTATTGATAATGGCCGACATATTGTCACAACAGTAAAGAATGATGTCCAGCGTTTTTTTGACTTCTTCATCCTGTACATTTTCGGAAAGTGCCATGACATGACCTTTGATCCCGTTGACAGGCGTGCGCAGCTCATGCGTCACATTCGCAGTAAATTCATTACGTGCCTTTTGATTTGCCTCTTCTTCCTCTTTGAGCTGTCTGATTCTGACATCCGTATTTTTCCGGTAGGCAATGTCTTCTGCCAGCAGATAACCGCCCCCGTCTTCGTCCTGTGCAATGCGCAACATTACCGGGAAGCAGGCGTTATTCTTGCGGTACATGACCGTCTCCTCCCCGTCTTTTAGATCTGTCATACAAAAATCAATATAATTCCCGTCGTCCTTCTGAAACTCCTGTCTGAACACTGCACACATACTTTCAGAAAGCAGCTCCTCCTGCGTATAGCCAAGTTTCTCAAGTGCAGAGCTGTTCCCATACGATATGGCGCCATTCCGGTCAAAAGCGAGCACAAGCTCGACCGTATCCCGGGTCACACCCGCATTCATCCATTCTGTTCTCATCCTTACACCCCTTTGCGCTCTTTAGCACGCACTTAAATCAATATTTGGAAGTTTACTTCCAAACTTAAACCCCTTAACGTGCTTTAGCACGTATTCTAATCAATATTTGGAAGTTTACTTCCAAACTTACACCCCTTTGCGTGCTTTAGCACGCACTTCAAGCTTCCCGCCGTGTCCGCCAGATTCCATCATTATAACACTATCCGCATAGATTCTCAAGAAAAAACACACCGGCACCTGACTGTGCGCAGCGTGTTTTCCATATCCTCTCTCCGATAAACAATTGCCGTAAAGCCCAGACAGATCTCCGGGTTGTTACTCAGATGACGCGCAAATACTACGAATTACGATTATTGTAGTCTGTCAGTTTTCCAAATCCTTCCTCGGGCATTTTGGCATATAATTTCCATGCCCCCCATATAATAAAGACGCAAAAGGCTAAAAATACGCCTGTGATTACATGGCTATATTGTATTGTTACAAATCCGATATTCCAATGCGGCAGCTGTAAGACCATTTCAAAATGCGTAGTCCGCGCAACGGGAAACATCCATCTAAGCTGCGGTCCGCTGCTCGCTCCCATCAGAAAACCTGGCACCCAGAACAGCACTAAAGAATAGACTGCCGCAGTCAACACATGGGTCGCCAGCACAGACGCCAAAACCGTCATGCTGAGCGTGAGCAAAATGTCCGCTATATACAGACATATCGCATCTATCAAGACAGCGCCGACTGTCTTCGCATAGGGCACCCATTGAAATATAAAAGGTTCTGTAAGCTGAATGCTGCAGGAAAGTCCCTCCCCGCCAAATAATGCAAGCGTTACGAGCACATGCAGTAAGATGATACCCAGTGCAGACAGCAGTCCGATCAGAAACGCCGCCGCTGCTTTTGCGAAAAAGCACTTTTTTCTGCCATATTTTGAAGTAAACAAAATCGCATTCATCCGCTTCGTATGCTCCTCCGCAAAAAGCGGTGAAACCACAATGATCATAAACAGATTCAATACGAACATACCTGCAAGCAGGCTTTGAAGCATCCTGCTCCATGGAACAGAATATCCGAATTCCAACGGCTGTACGCTTTCCGGAAACCAATCGTCAATCTTTATCAGATCGTCTTTTTCCAAAGTCCCCCCGGCAGCCTCCGTCTGCCTTTCGCCATTCACGATAATTTCCCTCGCCGTATAGGGCAGAAAAAATTGTTCAAGAACCTGCTGCGGATAACTTCGTGATGTTTCCTGCACCATATTATCCTGTTCCGAAGTCTGCTCTTTCATCAGGCCGCAGTACATCTTCCATACTGTCTCGTCCGTCAGTGCCCCGCGATATTGCAGGGCTTGCTCTTTTTCCAGTTCGACCGCTTCACGCCCGCTTATCAGTACGCCGTCCCTGTCCCTGATCCTAAGCCGGCTGCCAAAAGGATCGACACGGCTGATATAAATTGCCGTACAAAAGCATAGAACAAGCGCAAGCCCGATATAAAATGATTTTTTATGGGACATTTTATAAAATTCAAGCGAAATCAACGTCGTCATTATCCTATCCTCCGAAAAAAACTCCCCGCCATAACCGCAGCCGGCCGGCTATGCTGCATCAATTCGCATACTCATTTGTATAAGATGTGACCGATCCATTTGATATAAGCGCGGATACACGGCTTGGAATATCGCTTTTGAATCTGTTTTGAAAAATACTTCCGCAGCCACAGCCGCATGCACAGACACAATAACAACTGCATGCGGCAAATGCCTCAACCGAATGCTCCAATTGTCCCCTTCTCTTTTTCAGCTTTTTCATCTGATTTCCATGTCCTCCCCATACCCGCTATCGCATTTACGGCTTTGCTGTGACATCCTGTCATTCGTTCTTGTCAAAATGATACAGATATAAATCTTCCAAATTTGCCTTGACAGGCTCTGCCGCCTCCATGGGCCGTCCCTCATGAAAAAGGCGCAGCGTACAGCAATCCTCGTGATTGGTCTGACTGATGATCTTGAACGTATCATAATACTGGTCGGCTTTTTCAAACGGTACGCCGCACTCCCAGATCTTTCCGTCCAATTCCTGTAATAAGGCGTCCGGCGTTCCCGATCCCACAATCTCTCCCAGCCTCATAAACAACAGTTCGGTTGCGGTAAATTCGATATCCGACACGATATGCGTGGAAAGAATGACTGTCCTTCCACGCGCGATCCTGTGAATCAGATTGCGGAACTTCACACGCTCCTGCGGGTCGACGCCAACCGTGGGCTCATCAAGGATCAGCAGTTTCGGATCATTCAGGATTGCCTGCGCAATACCAAGTCTCTGCCGCATTCCTCCTGATAAATGCCGGATCTCTTTATCCTTTACATCCAAAAGGTCTGCCTGCATCAACACTTCCCTGATCCTGTCCGGGGCATCCTTTTTGGAAAATCCTTTGATCGTCGCGATATAAAACAAAAACTTATAACATGTAAAATCAGGGTAATAACCAAAATCCTGAGGCAGATACCCCAGAATATCACGATAATCCTGTCCCGCTTTTTTGATATCCCTGCCATCGAATAAAATCCTGCCCTCCGTTGGGTTCTGCAGGTTGCAAAGCAGACGCATCATCGTCGTCTTGCCGCTGCCATTTGCGCCTAAGAGCCCGTAGATTCCTTCTGTAAACGTATAATTCACATGTTTGAGCGCTCTTAATGTTCCATAATTTTTGGATAGATCCTCTAATCGCAGTTCCACCTTCTTTCCCCCTTTCCCTCATACGATTTTATTCCCGCGGACAATGAGCCAAGCGGATGCATCTGCATCCATTCGGCGAATGCCGCGAGGGTTAAATCCCCCGTTGCCTGCAGCGGGGGATTTTATTCCGCCGCATACCTTTGATAAAAAACACCGGCTAACAGAATGATCACGACCGAGCCAAGCAGCAGGATTCCCGAAGCCGCATGGCTGTATGCGATCCTGATATTTCCAAGCGATACCTCAGGAAGTGACATCACCCCGGAGAAATCAAACATACGGTTGACCGGCGCGATGAGTTTTATTGCATCCGAAACCCGAAAAATCCTTACTATCACAGGCGACGCAAACAATGCCAGCGATAATATCGCAGCATGTAAGCTGTTCTTTGCAAGTACCGACGCCAGTATCGTTAAGCTGATCGTAAAGAAAAATCCGGCCATTGAAAGCAGCGCCGCGTCAACGATAACCATTCCCAGCGTCTTAGCCGCAGGACAATCCTGGTACAAAAACGGTTCCACCAACTGAATACTGCATTGTAAGCCCTCCGTCCCAAACAGCAGCAACGTTGCAGAAATGATCAGCAGCAAAACGCCTAGTACAAGCCCGGTTCCAAGCACATACGCCGTCGCCGTTTTTGCCAAAAAGCATTTCCATCTGCCAAATTTAGACGTAAACAAAAGAGCATTCATTTTCCTTACACGCTCTTCGGAAAAAACAGGCGAAACACCGAGGAATAAGAGGATATTTAATAAAAAAATACTGGTAATGACCGCCTCCAATGCCCCGCCCCACTGAACGGAGTATTCATAATACAGCGGCATCGCACTTTCCGGGAAAACCTCTGTGAGCGGACACAGTTCCTCCTCTTTGTAGCGATAGCTCCACGTTTCAAGCCCTCCGCCATGATCTCTGTTCGTATTCAAAAAGTAGTACCCCACAAGGCGGTTTATACTGAAAGCATAAACAGAAATTCTGTCGGATGTTTCGGCGATTTTTATCTTTTCCTCTATCTGCGCTTCGTTATCCCGCTCATTTTGAAGGATTTCACCCACCCGCTCGTCCGTCAATATGCCGCGATATCGTTCGGAATACTGCCGGTCCTGCATGATTGCCTTACGTCCGCTTAAAAGCATTCCGTCCTTTGTCAGAATATGAAAATTGCTGCCGCCGGGATTTACCCATCCCAGATAGCATTCCAACATCATAACGAGCAAAACGATCAGCGTGATCCAAAACGGCTTCTGACGCACAAGCTTATTCAATTCCAATCTGATCAATGCACCCATAAAAGCTCCCTTATTATGACCTTCCCCATTCCGTTTCTTTCATCGCCATAAAATCTGACCTGTCATGTAAGATCGTTCAGCATCCCATAAAGCGCTTCCTCATCCAGTACATCGGAAATCACTCTGTTTTTCCATCCGCGCCATTCGAAAGTCCGGTCCGTCACCACGATATCGATCTGTCTTAGATACTGCTTTAGAGTCTTAAGACCGTTTATATGCCAAATCACAAAATCAGCATCCACTGCGCTTGTCAGTGACCCAAGCCTGTCCTGAAGGCGGCGCGCGTTCCTTGCAAACTGCCAAAGAGATAACCGACCCGCTGCATAATCTGTCTGCAGCGTATCCGATATGCAGACACCTTCGTATTCATTCCTTTCAAAATAGCGTAATATCTTTTCCATACAGCGGACAGCTGTATCATCCTCACGGATATCGAGAAGGATCACCGGTTTATCCGTTTTTGTGCAACAGCACCATTTATTCTCCCTCACATTTTTCAGCCGTTTCAGCATCTGACTGATCTGCCCCGTGTCAGTAATCCCATCTTTCCTGAAGCAGCAGACTTCTGCCGTAACCGCCGGGGCTGCATAGCTGTTGTAGTTTCCCGTCACGACCGACTGTTTCTCATAAGTAAATACCTTTCTCTCACTCCGGTAAAGAATAGAGTCTGAGAAGCATCGCCGGTTTGACGGCGTATCTTCCCGAACACCGATTACCTGCTCAAGTGCTGCCGGGAAAGTCAGCAGCTTCCGGTTTGACTCCGCCGCAATGATGGCAGCGCCACAGTCCGCAAGTTCCCGAATCTTAAGCGAAAGTCTTTCCCCGTCACGAATGCGGGTCGTACCGACACTGAGATTCACAATATCCATTCTCTGTTTCACGCAAAAATCTAATGCCGCGAGCAGTGCATCCACATTTCCACGCAGTGAATCCCCATCCAAAACACGGATACACCAAAGCTCGCACGGAACTTTAACTTTGCTGAGGAAAATACCTGCACAGACAGACGCATGTGTCATTCCGTGCGCAGGTATCTCATCCTCTGTCACTTCTCCGCTCAAGGCATTATAAGCGCCATGTATATGGACATTTAGATTTTTCACGTTCTTAAGAAACGCAAGATCGACTGCGCCGTCCAGTAACGCAACTCTCATCTGCTCATTCTCCCGTGATACGCCTGTATGATCCTGCCGCAAACATGAGGATCAGTCCGGATAACAGCAGCAAAATCCCCGCCGCGGCATAGCTGTACGGTATCGTTACCGAAAATATTGTCACCTCCGGCATGGATAACACACTTGAAAATCCGGTCAGATGGGCAGCCGGTGCGAGCAGCCTGACCTGTTCGGATACCGACTTCAAAAAAATGACGACAGCCGGCGCCGCCCATAAAACAGCGGAGAGTACGATGCCCATTAACAAATTAGGCGCAAGCACGGAACCCAGCAAAGAAATGCTGACTGCAAACATTACATCCGCCGTATAAAAAACCGCCGCGTCCAAGATCGCGCCGCCGACTGTTTTGACATAGGGCAGATCCTGATATTCACTATACATATCCGCGATCTGAATGCTGCCGGAAAGCCCGTCATCCCCAAAAAACGCAAATGTAACCAGCACATGAAGCAGAATAACAGCTACTGCAAAAACGATTCCCAAACTGTATGCCGCCGCCGCTTTTGCCAGAAAGCATTTCTTTTTACCAAGCTTGGACGTAAATAAAAGCGCGTTCATTTTATGCATCCGCTCCTCTGAAAATGCAGGCACGACGATAAAAAACATCAACAGCCCAAGTCCGAGCAGATTCAAGATCATACTCTCCAGCATGCCGCTCCACGGAAGCGAATACGCAAGTCGCATCGGCAGAACGCTGTCCGGAAAAACATCTGCGATCCGGCGCAGCGGTATTGCGCTGTCATCGGACAACTCAATCGATGTGACGCTTCTTGATTCTAAGCTCCCTGTCCTGACCGTTATACTATTTTTCCTCAGAAAGTAACAGCTAATCAGATAGTATATATAGGGATACCCGATTTGACTTCCATACTGCTCAAACGTTTCCCTCTGCCGTTCGTTCCAATGAGCAAGTTGCGCTATTTCTTTCAGTTTGTCATCGGTCAGCGCGCCTCCATACCGATCCGCAAGCTCCTGTTCCAGTCTGAGCGCCTCCCTGCCGTGCAGGAGCGTCCCGTCTTCATCAACCAGATACAGCTTCCTTCCAAACAGATCGACCCGACCCGCATAAATCATTACGGCAATCGCAGCGAAAAGCAACGCCCCTGCCGCAAATGAAGCCCTGCGCACAAGCTTTCCCACTTCGAGTCTGTATAATTGAAGCATCGGTATCTTCCCTGTCATACAAAATGCGTCATTCCGGAATTTTGCGCCGTACTTATTTTACCCTTTGTAAGCGCAGATGCCTGCTGTGTTGCTTTGTTTTTGAACAGCCCGCAGCCGCACATACAGGTGCAATCACACAAGCAGGCACACGCGAACGCCTCAACCGAGTTTTCTGTTCTTCTGACACTCTTCTTTAACCTTCTCATCGTTACCTCCACATGCAGCGACCGTTTCTTAAGAGCTGCTTTTCATCCCAATCTGTTTTTGATTAAATTGCTCTGCTCGCTCTTATCCGTTGATCGCTTTTGTATCTACATCCGTCTTGATACTCGCATAGACCTGATTGACGCCAAGGTTTGACGCGCCGCCCTGTACCAGATTGCAGACACAGGAACACCCGCAGCTACAGACACAGGCATATGCCTGCACGGAATTCTCTGTCCGTACTTTTTTACTCATCTTTCTTCTCATCTTTGTTTCCCTCCTTTTTCTTTTAAGTGACTGCCTATATAACCGATCACATCCCGAAAACTGTTATGTTCCTCCAAAAAGTCGATCAAGTCCTCCGTTATGGCAAATCCCATCTGCCCGCTTGCGAATCGCAAAATATAGACCATATCATTCGCATCCAGCCCGTACTTGGAGCTGAACACACTGTCATCCAGACTTTCGATCTCTATCTGTCTTACTGAATTGACAATTGACAAAAACTGATCCGTAATATCCATTTAAGCTCCTCCCCGCATGACTTCGGGATTTTCCGCCAGCTCCTGTTCCATTCTCCGGTATGCCTTTTCCGCCGACTCGTCTGAATACGAATTAAAAATTTCAAATCCGCTGTCCGGGCGAATCCCGTCATGCATATGCGATACCACAAACTCCATATCCAACGGCAGATGTTCCAGTCTGTCCTGATCATCTTCCTCATTCATGACCATAGAGTTTGAAATATGAAAATAAGTAATCTCACAATTTAACCGATAACGCCCAAACAGCGATAATTCCTTAAAGTATTCCTCCGTATATGGCATGCAGCAGGTACACAACACGCAAATATCACTCTGAACCGCATCCATCATGATACATGGCACATCCCCCATTCCCGCCAAAATGCGGTTGTTATACTTCATAACCGCTTCTGGCACGCCTATGATCAGCAGATCCGGATGTTCTTCTTTCACGATCCGCCTTACGAATTGATTGAACATCAGTCTTTTACGCTTTCCGTCTATATTGGCAAACAAAAAACCCGGCGCCTCATGAAACCCGAACAACGTGCCAAACTCCTGCGATCCGATCTGCGAAACCCGATATCCCTGCTGTATGAAAAATTTACGCAGCCCGATCTCCACATGACTCTGATCATTTTCGTTTCCCATTGTGAGAACGGAAATGACCGGCACATCAATGGCAGCCAGCCGGTTCCTATGTATATCATCCTCTAATTCTTTTTCAACTGCCGCTTTATCTTCCCCGCCCAAATGAAGCCTTTCCGAAAGCGTCCTTGCACAAATCACACGAATGTTTTTATCCTGCGCTATTTTGCGAACCTTCTCATAACTCTCATCGTGAAACAGAAACGGACTGTCATCTAGATAGAGCAGATCGCAGCCCTCTATCGCATCCTCAAAGTCCGCATGCAGGGAAATTCCCGCATGGCTGCCTCCGTCGATTGCAGAAAGATCCTGACCGTCCATCGATACATGCGCCGGAGCAAGAATCGGCACTACCTGTGCATCCGCAAGCAGATCCTGATATCTTGCAAGAGCGGCATTATTTTTCTGTATCGGAAATAACGCAATCTTCTTCATTGAAAAAATCCTCCTGAAAATCATATTGATATTCATGAAGCAGACAGATCGATCTCATGATATTTAAGGTTCTCCTTTTCCCGCCTTCACAGTAAGACAGTTTTTTCTCCCTTGTCAGCGCTGTTCCGTCGTCAGCCGCTGATGCGCACAGACCGCAATTTACAAAATTCCAGCAGTTGATGCACTCCTTTTGTGTCAGCTTCCCGATATTTAAGAGCTTTTCCGCCTTCTTCCTGTCACAGCCCGTATCAATATGTCCAATCTTCATCGCCTCCGATCGCTCGCTGACTCTTTCACACGGGAAAAGATTGCCGTCGATATCGATCATCGGTCTTCGCGCTCCCGGTATGCACGGTCCGCCCGGATGCGCGCAAGAAGCGCATACCGGCGACTCGCCAAGATGATCGTAAAATCTTTGAATCTCCACAAAATCAGCGGAAAACAAGGGAGATATTTTCTTTTTATCATAGAATCCCAGCGCCGCCATCAGAATCTTAAAAGTCTGATATTGATAAGTGATAAAATAGCGGTCATCATAATAGACTTCATCTTTCCTTGAAAATTCACTGACCGTCGTTTTGGATAAACGGTTCGCTTCTATTAAAGCGTTTGCCGAGAAAAAATGCTCAATACACCGGTAATCACTCCCCGGCGGCACTACCGTATTAAAGCTGATCTTTTGAAAAAAGCCGGGATACTTTCCTTTGATATACCGCAGGTTATCCATAATCCTGTCAAAAGAGCCTTCCCCGTTTGCAAAAACGCGGTTTCTATCGTGCAGTTCCTTCGGTCCGTCAAGGCTGACCAGTACCGAAAAATCATGCGCGGATAGAAAGCATGCCATCTCGTCATTTAAGAGCGTACCATTTGTCGTAATTGTGTAATTTACTTTTCTGTCATGGTATTTTTCTGATACATATTCCACCGCTTTTTTGAGATTTTCAAATTCCAACAGCGGTTCTCCGCCATAAAATCCGATGTTGAGATCTTCCACCCCGTCCGACCGTCTCATCGCATAATCAATACTCTTTTTTATCGTCTCAAAACTCATTCTTCCGCCGCCGTGCGCACGTTGATGATACTTTCCCGAATAAGTACAATAATCGCATCGAAGGTTACAGCTTTGTGTCAGCTGGAGCGTGATCTTCTGAACCCTGTGTTCCAGATAATAAGGGAGGGTCTGTGCCGCCGGATGCCTGATCTCTTTTAACGGATTTTCTTTTAAGACTCCTTTGGCGCGATACTCTTCAAGGATATCCGCCGTTTCCCCATCCGCTTTCCCTGCTTCCAGCTTCAAAAATAACGGATACTGTGTCTCTGGCACTCTGATGATCGTATGAGAGCCCCGATCATATACATAACAGCCAAGCGGCGTCCGAAACGCTTTTATCACGACTCCCATGCCGTTTTTTCCTCCCTCAGTAAAAATGACTTTATATCAATTCCCTGATCAGATAATTCCTGATAGCTGCCCGAAACGGCAACCTTCCCCTCCTCCATGATAAAAATCCTGTCCATTTCCTGCAGCATCTCCAAACGATGTGTGACAACAAAAATGAAATCATACTGTCCGGTATCACGGATATATTCCTGAAAGGCCTGCTCCACTTTCAAGTCAAAATGAGACGTCGCTTCATCCAGTACAAGGATCCTGCATGTCTTTCCAAGCGTCCGTGCAAGGGCAATCTTCTGCCGCTCCCCTCCCGACAGTTTAGAACCGTTATAGCCCACATTTGTAGAAAGTCCGTCCGGCAGCGAAGACAGATACTCATTCAGCATGACCACATCCACCGCCTTACCGATCTGCTCCGCGGACATTTCCCCATAAATATCAATATTATTTTTGATCGTATCATTCATCAGATAAGTCTGCTGCGTCATGACTCCGAACAGGCTGCGATAATCCTCCATGCCTATTTGGGCAATATCCGTATCGCCAAATAAAATTCTGCCTTGCTCCGGTTCATACAACCGAAGCAAAAGGCTCAATATTGATGACTTTCCAGAGCCGTTCAATCCGACAAAAGCAATCTTTTCTCCCTTATGAACGGTGAAACTGACTTGTTTCAGAATTTGTTTCTCTTTTGTATATCCAAAATCCACATTTTCGAACGTAATACGCTCCAATGGCATAATATCTGAAACTTTACGCTTGTTTTTGGTTTCCAAATCCTCCGTCTTATTTTGAAAATATGCAAAATATCGTTCAAATGCCGGCATGCTGCCGGATAATCTTCCCTCAATTTCAGCAATCATCTGTGCCGGCTGAATAATCAGACCGGAATAGGAAAGGAACGCATATAGACCGCCCACGGTCAAACTGCCTTTCATAATGAAAAGCGCTCCTATAAGAATCAATCCGTAATTCAGCAAAAATTGGATGCCGGAATCGATCATCCGGTTCGCATGATCAAGATATTCCATACTACGGTTTTGTCTGAGTACATCCTGCTGATACCGTTCAAACTCCCGATATTTCTGTTTTTTCAGATTCCAAAGTTTTACAAATTCCACTCCGCTCAGTGTCTCGCTGACCCACATGGAAAATTTCTCGCCCGCACCCATGAGCTGTTGAAAATGTCCTCTTTTTCGGACGGCAAACAAGTGTGAAACAAGCAGGCTGAGCGGTATGATGCAGACGGTCACAAGCATCATTCTCCAGTTTATGACAGCAAGTCCGATCATTCCTCCTGCTATCTTAAACACACTTACAATTGTTTGAATCAAGTCCGCATTTGCAGCCTGCGAGATATAATTGATATCCGCAAAGGTGTTGTTGATTACTTTATAAAAGCTATTATCCCGATAGTATGATATTCTCAAATCCAGCGAATGCCGGAATACTTTTTCCAACAGACGATACGGAATCGACCGATTGATCAATTCATACTGTGTGAACTGCAAAAACTGTATGATCTGCTCCGTCAGAAACAATCCCGCTATGATCGCTATGTAATAAAAGATCCGCTCAAGATCACCCTTCAGAATCCCATCATCAAACAGTTTTTGTCCAAACAACGGTGTGATCACACCGATACCCGTGATAAAAAGAACACTGATCAAAATAATCAGAACCCTGAACTTATAGGCGCTCAGCTGATCATATATAAACCTGAATATCTCTTTCTTTTTCAAATCTCCTCCGATTGGTTGTCTTCTGTACCTATTTATCAGAATAGCACATTACGCCCATCAGCGCAACTATTTTTTTCATCTTCTACGCAATAAGTTCTGAACGCAAATATGCGGAGGTATCTTTACCCCCGCATACACACACGTATCATATGAAGCGTCATTTCATCCACGCGCCTGCTCCCTTCTTCAGAGAACCCATGCCCCTCGTCTTCAAATAGTTCCAGCCGCGCATCCGGATAATGCCCAGACGCCCATACCGCATAGTCCATACTGACGACGCTGTCCTTTGTCCCGTGCATCAGCAAAACCTTTCCCGGATACCTGCCAATCTGCTCTTTGATCCGAAAACCGCGTATCGCCTCAAAAAACCGGCGTCCCAGCATCATTCCCCACAATTCCTGCGAATCCGGAATGTCTTTTTCATCCGGAAAACGCGCGTTCCAGTCGTCCGCAATACAGAAAGCCGGAAACAGCAATATGAGCGCCCGGATATCCGCGCTTCTTTCCTCTGCCGTGAGCGCGGATATCATTCCTCCCTGACTGGCGCCGAAAAGAAAGATGTTGTCACGGTCAGCGCATTCCCATGAACGGACTTCGTCGATCACGGCATTTAAGTCCTCTTTTTCTGTAAACAATGTCATCTCCGTTGTCGGAAATCCGCTTTTATCCCTCGTACTGCCGCCGCAGAACGTAAGGCAGACCGATGCGATCCCGTTTTGTGCCAGATATTTTGCAGAATAGTCAAAATCTGTCTGATACCCGTTATACCCGTGGCTGAAGATCACAAACGGGAAACGCCCTGCCGCGTCAGGCTTATAACAGGCGGCGCTTACCGTCCTGTTATGATGTGCGATCTCTATGTACTCTGTCCGCATCATGTCACCTTCTTTTCTCTTCCCCTTCTTACACACTTCTTGACATGCCGCCTGCGGCAGCACAAACAATCCGTAAAACCAGACGAAACTTAGATTCTCTTTGGTTGAGTTCTTTTCAAACTTAGAAAATTTTTTCGCCTTACACACTTTACCTGTCCGATTCAAAAGTCAGATTCACTGCCAGTCAACTTATCCGACGCGTTCTACACAGAGCATTCTGATCTGCATCCCGCTCTCGGCAAAAAACAATTTCAAATAGTTATTTCTGTTAAGCAGCACTCCGATCGGCTGCACGATCTCTACCTCCGCACCGCCCGTACCGTTCAGCGTGACCGTCTTTTGCAGCGTACCGTTTGAAAAAACAGAGACCGGAATCTGCGCAATCTCGGACGCATCAACGCTGACCCGGAACCGTATCTGATACATGCCTCTGTCGCCGTCAGTCCTGAGTCCGCATGTCCATGTTTTTCCTTTCCGGGTATCTATGGACGCTCCGTCCAGCTCCAATCTGTCTTTGAGCGGATGCCACTGAATGTCAAGGTAAGTCTGCGTTTCCTCTTTTGCCTCCTTAGCCGCTTCCTTCTCTTCCTTGGAAATCCGTCCCAGGCTTCTGTCCATGACCGCGCTGCGCATAAGCGCTTTTAACACATTTCCTGCACACTGCTGAAGATCGGCACGCCGCAATATACCATTCTGAAGACTTTCTGCAAGATTATCTTTGTTTGCATTCTGCTTTGAATCCTGCGTCACCATATAAACATCGTTCTGGCTCCGCACCATAGCCGCCGTATTTTGAATGGATGCCGCTTTGCCCTCATCATTGATATCCGCCCACCAGTCCGTCATCACAAATCCGTCAAACTGCCATTCATTCCGGAGTATCGTTGTTAACAGATCATAATTTCCGGCAGTCCAAAGACCGTTGACCGCGCCATACGTCGTCATGACAACATAAGCGCCGCCTTCCTTTACTGCAATTTCAAAACCTTTTAAGTAAATTTCCCGCAGCGCGCGTTCTGAAATCACGGAATCATAAGTCCTGCGGTGATATTCCTGATTGTTCGCCGCAAAATGCTTGAGCGAGCCGGTAACCTGATAACTTCTCATTCCCCGGATCTGCGCCGCCGCGATCTTGCCGGTGAGCAGCGGATCTTCCGAAAAATATTCAAAGTTTCTGCCATTCAGCGGATGTCTGTGGATATTCATGCCCGGTCCGAGCAGTACATCGATCTGATTCTTTCTAAGCTCCGCCCCCTCAAATGTATATAAGCGTTCTATCAATTCTTCATTAAAGCTGCATGCCAGACAAGTTCCGTTCGGCAGACTGAACGCATGAGTGCCGCAGTCCATGCGAATGCCGGAGGGGCCGTCCGCACAGCATCCGCACGGAATCCCATAATGTGCAAGTGCTTCTGTCACGCCGCCGAACGCCGCAGCAGTTCCCGGCGTCACTTTCGGAGAACACATTCCCTCGCCCCGGACGATGCAGCATAATTCCTCATCGGTAAGCTGTCCGATAAAAGTTTCAAGCGTGATACGTTGATCATACACGTCCGATAATTTGTATCCGAGATCTCCCGTATATGCCAGTTCGCGGCGGGGATGTTCCTCATAGCGCTGCGCCATGCTATATGTGCGCAGCGGAACGTCCTCCCACGATACGTCGAGTTTTTCATTCCTGTCCGCCGCAGGTTTCATCCGTTCAAACGCTTCCACCGGTGCGAGCGCCTGCGTGCACTGTTCCACGATCCGCGTTTTCCCGATTTGCAGGTTCCCGATCCATCCGGCACTTCTGACATCCGCTCCGACATAAAAGCCGTACGTCCCTTCCTCCATCACATAACAATACGGATATCCTGTCACGCCGCTGTCATCATAAGAGGCGATCATTCTGCTTGTTATTTCCAGCACCAGTTCCTGCTCTTCACCCGGTTCCAGACACTTCGTTTTGGCAAACGCCGCCAGCACTCTCGACGGCTTTCCAAGCCTTCCCTGCGGCGCCTGCACATACGCCTGCACGACTTCCTTTCCTGCGAACGCCCCAGTATTTTTCACATTTACCCGGAACACATAGCAGTCTTCCTGCGCATCCATCGTGCTTTCTAATTGAAATGTCGTATAAGAAAGCCCGAAACCAAACGGATACAAAACCGTTTCTTTTGCATGATCAAACGTCTCAAAATAACGGTATCCCACATAAATATCTTCCTGATACCGATTTCCGTTCTCTCCGCCAAAATTGGCATTGGACGGATAATCTCCTACCGAACGTGCGATCGTATCCGCCAGCTTTCCACACGGATTGACTCTTCCGGTCAGCACATCAGTGACTGCATGCCCGCCTTCCATTCCACCCTGCCATACATAGAGCACAGCCTGCGGGCGGTAAGTCTCCACCCATTTCATGTCTATAATATTTCCAACGTTTAACACGACGATCACGCTCTCAAACGTCTTGCACACCAACGCGATCATCGACTCCTCTTCCTCCGAAAGGAGAAAGCTTCCCCTCTCATCTGCCGCGTCGCGGTCCTCTCCCGCCGTACGTCCGATCACCACAAGCGCAGCATCGCTTTCCCGCGCCGCCTTTTCCACGACCGCACGCTCAAGCGGCATCTCCTGCTGGCTCCACGGCTCCTTCGCCCATCCTTTTCCGGAATCAAACGGATGCTCTGTGAGCCAGTCACGGTAAATCTGCTCCAGTTCCTCATTAAGAATCAGGCTTTTTTCTTCTTTCAGGGCATCCAAAATCCCGATCACATATTTGGTATTGATCATACCGCCGGAACCTGTGCCGCTCTTTATATAATCAAACTGAATCCGCCCGAACACGGACAGACGCGCTCCCTCTTTGAACGGAAGCGCATGATCTTCGTTCCGAAGCAGCACCGCGCCCTCCGCTGCCGCTTCCCTAGCCGTCTTTGCGTAGGAATCCCAATCCATTAAATATTTGTTTTTCATAGGAAGCCCTATCCTTTCCTCCATTTTTTTAGGAACCGTCCCAAATCAGGCAGATTCCGAACGATTTCTCACAGTCTGACAATATCAGATACGACATCATATCGCAACCCCCTGTTTTCTTTTTTCTCATCCTCTTCCTCTTAACAAAACAGGATGATTCCGCCACTATAACAAGGAGGCTGTCGCTTTCACGATGGATCACGCGAAAGCGACAGCTCCTTCATAAAAATTCATCCGATTTTTTGCCTTCGCGCATTCAGAATTCCTCCAGCATCCAGACGCGCATCTGATTTTCGCCGCGGTTCGCCCATATACAATAGGGAACCGCCGTAAGGGATACCTTTTCTTTGACAGGCGGCTTCTCGCTGTAAAGTTCCCCGCTTCCGGCCATCCGGTAACCATCCATGAGCAGCAGGACATTTCCTTTCAGAATACCATCCTCGCAGAGATAAGCTTCCGCCTTCAGATTCTTTGGAATCCGAAGGCTCTGCAACAGGTCCCCGTTATCCGCACCCTCAAAGCAGTAAACGACAGGTCCCCGCATCAGCGCAACGCAGCCCGCGTTTTCCCGCACATGCTGATTTGCATATACCTTTCGCACCTCCATCGGGAAATGCAGGACAACCTGATCTTTTGCCTGCCATGTCCGCGTCAGATAGACATATCCTTTTTTCATCATTATCGAAAGCTCCGCCGCAGGGATCGTCTCTCCGTTGACGGACAGATATGCCCCCTCTTTCGTAAAATCTACAAAATACGGAATATGGACCGCCAGCGTAAATACCTTATCCGTTTTTGGCTCCACCGTATAAACCGCGTGCCCTTCCCATGGATAGCTCGTTTCTACTGTAATCTTCGCCTTCTGTGTCTGAGCAATCTGACCAATCATCAGATGAGAATAAACCGTGGAAGCGCTTTCACTAAAACAATATTTTCCGAGGGACGTCACAAGCCGGATCAGGTTCGGCGGACAGCATGCGCACGCATACCATCCGGGCCGCACCGGCAGCGCGTGCCGGTAACCGAACAGCTTTCCCGATACACCCGGTTCACATTCCAACGGATTGACATAAAAGTATTTTTCCCCGTCTAACTGCATCCCGCTGATCGTGCTGTTATATAATTCTTTCTCGATGATATCCGCATAGGCGCCATCCATGTCCATCTCCAACATATGATGTGCAAAAAATACCATCGCGATCGACGCGCAGGTCTCCGCATATGCCATATCGTTCGGTAGCTCATAAGCCGGTCCGAACGCTTCGCCCTCCGAATTTCCGCCAAGCCCCCCGGTAATGTATAATTTCTTTTGAATGATATTATCCCACAGAGTCCTGCATGCCTGATACAATCGCTCATCCGCGTCGGTTCCTGCCAGATCCGCCATCGCTGTATACATATACAGTGCGCGGACCGCGTGCCCCACCGCCTCGTTCTGCTCATAGATCGTCCGGTGTGCCTGATTGTAAGTCACGTCCAGCTTATCCAGACTGTACTGCCCCCAATGCTGCCATCCTCTTTTCACTTTTTCCTCATAAAAATAATCCGGATTTTTGCCGCGCTCCTCAAGGAAGTATCTCGCCATATGCTTATATTTTTCTTTTCCCGTTACATGATAGAGTCTCATCAGCCCGATCTCCACTTCCTGATGTCCGGGGATGCCGTGCTCTTTTCCCTCTTCAGAGCCAAAGCGGTTGATGATCGCGTCCGCCAAACGCTCCGTCACATGCAGCAATTTGTCTTTTCCGGTCGCCTCATAGTACGCCGCTGCCGCTTCCATCATATGTCCTGCGCAGTACAGCTCATGGCACTCATGCAGGTTCTGCCAGCGGTGCTCCGGCTCTTTGATGATAAAATAAGTATCCAGGTACCCGTCCGGCTGCTGCGCTTTTTCTATGATACCGATGATCTCATCCGCCCGCGTTTCGAGCGCTTCATCCGGTTTGACGATCAGGGAATACGCAACACCCTCCAGCCATTTTGCCACATCGCTGTCCTGAAATACCATACCGTAAAATTCGCCCTCCGACAGCCCTGCGGCAATGCGAAAATTCTCGATCGCATGGCTTTTCTCCACATTGGGGATTTCATCATTTAATACTTTCTCCTGAAACGGAATGACCACGTCGATGACCTTCTGCTGAATCTTAGACCAGAACGCGTCTGTGATCTTCACACTGCGGCTTCCAATTTCCCTGACTTTCTGTTCCATTGTCCGACACACCCCTCTCAAAATTTTTACGTATTTAGATGATTACCAAACACCCATTGATAACGTATATTTTGTACGATCCCAATCCCTTATTTGGGCGTTTCGCAATCGCCTATTTTTGCGTACACAAATATCAAGTGTTTTTGAAACACATTGTCTGCTTCCAAAAGTTATGTTATCATTTCCTTGGAATTTCTCAACATACAGTTTTCAAAGAAAGGTGGACAAATCACAGATGTTATATCTTGTATCCGATGCCTCCGAGCCGGTCTCATTTTCCGCGGCGGGTAATCTCAAAAACGAAGACCAGTTTCTTCATCCAAGACGCACGATGGATTCCTATGAGCTGATTTCCGTGACAAAGGGCATTCTGCACATCACATCCGGCGGCAGAAGCTATGATCTCTCACCCGGACAATTTTTATTTCTGTTTCCCGGCGAGCTTCATTTCGGAACCGCGCCATCGAACGGGGAATTATCTTTTTATTGGACTCATTTTTATTTCAATACAAAAAATACGTCCCTGTGCAGGGAAGCAGAGGCTGCTTCTTTTTTTCATAAAGAAGATCAGCCCCGCTATATCCTGCCGGAAACAGGGACATTTTCGGCAAACAGCCGCGTCAATGTTTTGTTTGTGCAGCTTCTAGACTTATCGAAACGCCTCGGCAGCCTCTCTTCCATGCAGTGCAGCTATGCACAGAGCACGCTGCTTCTCGAACTGACAAACGAATGTTTTTTCCGGCAGCGTCTGTTGCTGCGGGATGAAAAGATTCCTTTAGGCATCGCCGATCTGATGGAATGGCTGCAATTAAATTATGATACCACTTTTTCCGTCAGTGATATTGCAGAAAAATTCGGCTACCATCCGTCCTATCTGTCGGCCGTTTTTAAGCGATGCAGCGGATTTCCGATCACCGAATACTTAAACCGGCAGCGTATCCGCGTGGCGAAAAACCTGCTTACTACGATGCCGGACCTTACCCTTAGTGAGATCAGCGAACAGGTAGGCATAGCGGATGAAAAGTATTTTATGCGCTTATTCAAGCGTTATGAGGGCATTACGGCTGCCGCGTACCGTGAGGTGTTTTGTGAAAAAGCAAAAAACCGGATCTGACGCTTTCTGCCTGACATCCTTGTTGCGTTTTGATTTTTACTCTTTTTTCTTTTTTATCAGATAAAGATCTATAGCCACGCATACAGTGATATATGCAAGCCAGAAAATGCCAAATGTGATCAGGGAGTTTCCCAAGAAAGGAACCGGCGCAGGCTGCCCCAAAAAGCCGCCCAGCAATCCGTCCATAATATTAAAACAGCAGGACAGCGGGATCATCAGTAAAATCCATACATTGGGTATCCAAAACAGTCTTCCCGCCTTTCGCCGATCCCTTGTATCTGTCACTTGGCCAATCAGGAATACGCCCGTTCCGATCAACATCACAACAAGTCCTATGCCGACTGCATAACTCATTTGCCGTTCTATCCAAATAACGACGGACAAGACAAATCCGACCGCATTCAGAACCGTACCAATGACAGAAAATACCATCGCGCTGAATTTCTTTTCAAGCTCCGGCGCAGGCTCGATTCCTTTCAGCAAAAAATCCGTTGTGGTCTCAAAATAATCACTCAGCAAAATAATCTTTTCGATATCGGGAATGCTCTGCTCGCTCTCCCACTTAGAAACTGCCTGTCTGGAAACGCCAATCTTGTCCGCAAGCTCCTCCTGCGATATTCCTCTGGCTTTCCTTAAATGTTGTATTCTGTCCGCTAAATTCATGTTCAAAACCTCCTGTTCTATTCTATAGCAAAATCATAATAAAACAAGAGTTGCAACACCACCATTTCCAGCTTGCCATTTGGCAACCGGCAGTTGCAATTCTGTTTTTCGCACGTTTTCACCACCGCAGATAAGAACAGCCGGAATCAGTTATGCGTACCGCTTGCACGGTCACTCCTTTTTTCAGCTTTTACCGGAACGCACGATACATATCTGCAGCGTTTCGAAATCCCTCTGCGCCGGACTGCGCGTCGCATTCCTTGCGTTCCCCGCTCAATATAGAAATCTGTTGGTATCCGGTTTGTTGAACATCAACTAAAAGACCGTCTCGCTTAACAGCGAAATCATTGCCGGGATGATAGATGACGGTACCGCCGAACAGATTGCCCGTGAAAAGATCACGCTAGCCCGCAGTCGTAACCGGATTTTCGATTTGGTTTTCCCTCCAATTTCATCCCGGCAGATTGAACCATTTTTCCGTTGGCTGCCAATCCCTGAAGGACTTACAAGTGAAGAACCGGAAGTACTGACATTTTTCTATTTTATGCTTTTCTTTACTTTTTACTTCTTCTTTTTGCCGCCCGCCATTTCCACGGCATTGATATAGTATAAATAGTCTTCAATATCCGGTGTCACCTGAAAATTCGGATTACAACAGCCACATCTCCAAACAACCTGGTTACCAAGCTGATAAGAAATCCCGGAAACGCATTTCCCGGAAATTCTGTTGGCACACCCGTTGTCGCTGACCGTGAAATGAGCAATGACCCTCTCCGGACAAGTTGAAATGTACGCAAGAACATTGTCCATATTCACGATCCGAAAATACAATATCAATTCGGTATCCATACTGGTCATCCAAAAGTCGGCATTTGTATTTCTGTTCCGGTCTGATTCTTTTCGATAATACCGAATCTGCGGGCCTTCATTCCAATTCTGAAAGTTATAAACATAATTCCGCCTGACCAGCTCCTCATGGATCAGCCACGCCGTCTTTCTATCCTGTTCTGAATGAAGCAGATCGGCGACGACATCAGCACCGCTGCCGTGTGTTACCGTATTCCAGTCATTCTCAAACAATCGAACATTCAGCCTGCTAAAATCCTGAAACCTGTCCGTATTTTTTGATTTCTTGGCAAGAATATATAAGACTGCGATGACATTCCGGTTATCGGGATAGGAGATCACAATTTCGGTATCGTCTTTGATCTTTCCGCCTGAAAGCCCCTCTGTTACAAATCCGTAATTGCCGAGTATCTTCAAATAAGCATGGATATTTGTGATCTTAAGAGCCTTACATTGTTCTTTTAGTCCGTCAGCCCGTATCTTAAGTTCACCGTTTTGCGTCCATTCTCCGGAATAACCCAGCACATAAAAAATCTTGGCATATTGCCAGGACTTTTCACGGGATGTTCTCGCTTCCTTCGAAAAATACCCATACTCTTCCATATCATATACCGGAAGAAGCATACCGGCAGGATCCTGCAATATATCCTCATAACAATGTGTGAAAACTTCAAGCAATTCCTTCCATCCGCTTTTCAGATCCTCATGCGTGCCCATTGCAAGGTACACATCATGGATCGGAAAATCATCCGGATAAGAAATCAGTTCTTTTTTTCTAAGCTGCGACCAACGTTCGATCCAATACATCACTTCCACTCCCATTCTTTTTTATGATTCCTCGTTACAGTTATCTGTCAGTTGTCCGCAGTTTGATTGGCGTGTAGAAATTCATCTGGTGATAACCGAGCCCCTTTTTGATCTCCTCATCCACATAGATCATGTGCGCCGCTGCGGAACGGCTGTCATCGATCACAAAATGTGTCTTTTCTATCCATGCTTCTATTTTGCGCATGACCTGACTGCCGCTTTCATCATCCCCGTCGATGCTGACCGCTGCCGCATACAATCCGCCCGGATGCTCCACGATCTTATACGGAGCCGTATCCGCTTCCGTGACCTCATCTTTGATCCGCCATACCCATTCCATCTGTCCGTTCTTTTCGGACAGGAAATCGGGCGCATCAAATATGATCGGCTTGTAAAATTCGTTGTGAGCTTCCTGCCAGCTCTGAAACTCGCCGAAGATCTCGTCAAATGACATAGCACCCGAAGTAACAGCCCTAAATGCGGGAATCCTGACGATCGTGACATCAGGTACCTTGTCATTCAGCTTTTGCGTGACTTCCATAAAATGATCCGCCGTTATCTGACCGCCGGTATCCTCTGTTTCCGCTATTTGCGTCTCAATCTCTTTCGCCTTTTCATACAACCGTTTCACATCGGTTTCCTTTTCGAAATCTAATTTCCTGATCTGATCAATAAACTCCAGGATGATCTTTTTTAATTCATGCAAAAGAGATACTTCTTCATCAATGGAATCCACTTTTTTACCGAGCACATCCAAAATGACTTCCGAACCTGCCGTATCAAAGATCCGCTTAATATCTTTGATGCTAATGTTTAGCCTGCGCAAGATCAAGATCTGCTCCAGACGTTTGATCGCCGCTTCATCGTACAGTCTGTAGGCATAGTCCCCGCTTCTTATGCTCTCGATCAGCCCCATATCTTCATAATAGCGCAGCGTACGCGCAGACACATGATAATTGACGGATACTTCTCTGATTTTCGTTAATTCACCCATAATATTTCCACTCTCCCTTCCGTTGCTGATATAGAAACGATGTTCAAAGTGTTTCCGGCGCCGGAAGCGCTGATTCAATCATCGCTTTCCCAAATCTATTACACACGATTCCCCAACGGAAGAGTCAATAGCAAAATGGAAAATATAAAAAAATAAAATCAAAGATATTCAAATCGAACCTTTGATTTTATTTGAATATCTTTTTTCAACTTCCGGCGCTTTCATAACGCGTAAGTCCCTTTTTGAACAAGCTGTAAGAAAACAGCCAGAACAGAACCGAGATCCCGCATTCCGCGGCAACGGTTTTCCAGATATTCGCGTCGATCAAAAAGTAGGTTGACGGAATATAGGCAACAAACGCAAACGGCAGAATGGTCATCAATATGATCCGGATCGGCTTTGCATAGATCTCAACCGGATATTTCGCAAAATCAGCGACATCGTATGCCGTCGTCATGATCGGTGAACTGTCCTTTACCCAAAAAGCAATGGACGCTAAAACCAATTTTACGGACGTATAGATCACGCTTCCTGCTATGATCGAAACAAAAAATAAAAGCACTTTGAGCGGCGTCACCGTTACGACACCTTTTGCAACCGCGCGCCCCACAAAGAAGATTCCGACCAAAAGCTCTCCTGCCGCGTCAAACTGTATCTTTTCGCAGACGATCTGAAAAAACAAATTCATCGGACGCAGCATATATTTGTCAAACGTTCCCTGTATCACCATCTGCCATCCGACCATCCACAGATTGTCAGTCAGCAAATGGTCGATGCCTCTCGGGATCTGCGCAAATCCATAGATAAAAAGAAGCTGTTCCAAAGACCACCCTTTCATGACCGGAATCTGCTGAAATACCAGATAGAGAAAGGCGAGTCCCGCCGCCTGAGAGATCAGGAATCCGCCCAGACCGATGAAGAAATCCAGTTTAGACTGCATCACCGTTTTCATGTACTGCACCGCAAAAATCCGGTATAACCTTAAATAGCGCGCGACTGTTTTCATCCTTAGCCTCCATGCTGTGACTGTTTTTAGGATATGCTTTCACGAAAGCACTGATCATGGCTTACGTTCTATGCTTCACTTTCTTTTTTCATCCCCCAAGGATCACGATCCGCTTCTCAATCTTTTTCCATAAAAAGCTTCCCAAAAGATAGAGCAGCACGACCCACAGCGCCTGTTTCCCTAGCTGATACAGCGCTTCGGTACCTGAATATTTTCCCATCCAGATCATGACCGGGACATAGGTCATCGCCGTAAACGGAAGAAATGAAAAAATCTCCTGCACCACTGCCGGAAAAAAGGAGATCGGTATGAGTCTGCCCGTCAATAAATTTAACGCTGCATTCTTGATAATCGTCATTCCGAAAATGTAAGTCGTGACAAATGCCAGCATCCCGAAACAATAATCAAAAAACACATAAATAAAGAAACTGAGCAGTATACTGAGCAATGCGGGGCCAATCTGCGCCGGACTGCTGACCGGCATGCCGAGCGCCGTTACTTTATAGATTTCTAATCCGGCCCAGATAAAAACAGACGGCACAACAATACGATAGATCATGACGCCTAAGGACTTAAACGTCAGGTACAGCCGGTAATTGATAGGTTTGATCAGATTCATTGCCACGCTCCCGTCCAGCACATCTTTTCCGATCTCCGAGGAGATCCCGATCATGACAAGATCTGAAATCGTATAAGACAGAAATACATAAAGAATCATTTCGCTTCTCGTGAATCCGCCAAGCTGTCCGGACGAAGCACTCGCATAGATCGCCATCCATAGATAATAATAAATAAACATTCCCAAAAACTTGCGCAGAATATACAGATAGAAGCGCCCTTTATACACAAAATTGGATTTGATCTGATTGGCGGCAAACGTCCAATAGACCCGAAAAAATTTTGTCATACCGACTGCCATGTCCCTTTCTGATAAATATTTTTTACAATATCCGTAAGCTCTGTCTCTTTGATCTGAATGTCTTTTACTTCCAAAATTCCCATCACGGCGGCGATCACCTCCGCGACCGTAAGCTCATGTTTGCTGAAAGTCACCTTCCCGCCCTTTTCCAACTCCTCAAACACCGCTTTTTCATGTAAATTCCGCAGAAGCTCCAACTGTGTCTGATCAGGCAGCTCCTTCCATTCGAATAAAATACTGCATCGGTATCCATGATCTTTTTTTAATTGTTCCAACGTGGAATCATAAATTTTCTTACCCGCGTCTATGATAATGATCCGGCGGCATAACTGTTCAATATCGTTTAAGTCGTGCGTCGTTAATAAGACTGTTGTCTGATATTTCTCATTGATTTCCCGGATTGCCTGCCGGATCTTGTCTTTTACGACAACGTCCAAGCCGATCGTCGGCTCGTCCAAAAAGAGCACCTTGGGATTATGAAGCAGCGCTGCCGCCAAATCCGCGCGCATTCTCTGCCCTAATGACAGCGTCCTGACCGTACTATGTATAAATTCCTGTAAACCTAACACTTCCTCAAAGAAGTTCATCCGCTCCTGATAATCATCATCGCTCACGTCGTAAATTTCCTTTAATACCGTATACGTCTCGCTGAGCGGAAGATCCCACCAGAGCTGCGTGCGCTGTCCGAACACAACGCCGATGTTTTTGGCATTCTTCTTGCGGTTCCGGTAAGGCTCCAGCCCATTGACCAGACAGTTACCCGACGTCGGCGTCAAAATGCCCGACATCATTTTGATCGTCGTGGATTTTCCGGCTCCGTTACTTCCGATATAGCCGACGATCTCGCCTTTTTGAATTGCGAGGGAAACATCGTCCACAGCGGTCTTTGTCACTTTTTCTTTGGTAAACAGTCCCTTTACGGCACCGCGCCAGCCCGGTTCATGTTTGGTTGATACAAATTGTTTGCTGACATTTGACAGTTCTATCACATTTTCACTCATTTTGCTGCTCCTGAATTTTTTAAGTACATAAAAGAAATCCTTACACCACAGGATATTTCTTCCGTTTTCAGCAGAATACCTGATTTTCCAATTATATCATAGCGGTATCGTTTCCTTCAACAATGATTTATCACAACAAAAAGGCTGAAAACGGCCCTGCGTTCCCAGCCTTCATTGCCGGTGTTTCCTTGTACCTGACATTTTATCTGACTACTTCCTTCACCAGTCCGATCTTCCATCTGACCTGCGATTCAATCTGACCGGCTTCTCCGCTCTGCCGGGATTTTCTCTAATCGCGGCGTGTAATGATCTGATCGATCAGACCAAATTGCAGCGCTTCCTGCGCGGACAGATAATGGTCCCTGTCCGTCGCCGCTTCAATCTCCTCCACCGTCTTTCCAGTATTTTCCGCCATGATCCTGTTCAGTCTTTTTTTCGTCCTGAGAAGGTGTTCCGACACGATCCGGATATCCGTCTCCTGCCCCTGCACGCCGTTTCCGTGAATCGCAGGCTGATGGATCATGATCTCTGCATTCGGCAGCGCCATGCGCTTTCCTTTTGTGCCGCCCGCCAGCAGAAACGCGCCGAAACTCGCCGCCATTCCAAGGCAGATCGTGGATACGTCACATCGGATATACTGCATCGTATCATAGATGGCAAGTCCTGCCGTTATGGAACCTCCCGGACTGTTGATATAGAGTTGAATATCCTTTTCCGGGTCCTGCGCTTCCAAAAAAAGCAGCTCAGCCGTGACCACGCTTGCAGACTGATCATTCACATCCTCGCCCAAAAAAACGATCCTGTCCGAGAGGAGACGCGAATAAATGTCATAACTCCGTTCGCCCTTGTTTGTCTGCTCAACCACATAAGGAATCATGCTCATGCCGCCATCCTGCCTTCCTGAAACCGGAATTCCCGCATTTTGACGTAAACGCCTGCATTCATCTGCATCCGCTCCTTCTTTCGAACAAAATGCCTGTTTTTCCGATATTCGAGCGGCGTACACCCGTACTCATCGCGGAACGCCTGCGCAAATGCCTGTTGGGAGAGATAACCTGCCTCCAATGCAATCTCAATCACGGGTCTGTCGGTATTGCCCAGCTTTTCTGCCGCCTCATTCAGTCTTCTGCGGCGGATATACTGATACAGGGAAATCCCCATATCCTTCTTGAAGGTCCTCTCCAAATAGAATTTGGAATAATGGAGTTCCTTTGCGATGGTATCCAGTGTCATGGCAGATTCTAAGTTTTTCCCGACATACGAGAGAATCCTTTCGGTTACAAGACTTTGTTTCATCAAAGCATTCCTTTCCGACCGGAAACGATACCCCACGGGCACGTCCCCTGTTTTCGTTTTTTACTAACACATCGAACTGATTTTTGCAACTAAAGCCGTTCGATGCGTTTCTTACACTGATTGTATCAGTTTCCGTGCCCGTTGTCTTAATGAAAATTGCCCTTTTTACATTCTGATTTTATGATTTTCTTCCCGATTATCTGTAATTCCATTACCATCTCTTTATGGGAACCTTTAGGTTCCTTTTAACCTAAAGTCCCTCTGAAGCTCCGGTTATCATCGAACCGATGATTTCTTTTGAAATAGCGGTTTTCTAAAATTCTTATTCCGGTATGACCGGATCGACCGCTTCTCCGTCCACATACACCGCAAACATCAGGTTCGGACCTGTCGCCATCCCGCTTTTTCCGACCG
This sequence comes from Lachnospiraceae bacterium, assembly GCA_003979345.1. GTDB lineage: Bacteria > Bacillota > Clostridia > Lachnospirales > Lachnospiraceae > DLAJ01. The sequence goes on along the minus strand of RYVZ01000027.1, from coordinate 7,104 downwards.
AACCGACAAGCTGTCCGCGTTCGACCGCATCGCCTTCCGATACATGAATTTCTTTCAGATGCCCGTATTTGACCGTGACGCCGCCTCCCAGATCGAGTATCAGTACATTTCCGTATGTACTGTCAAATCCAGTCATGATGACGCTTCCATCCGCGGCCGCGTACACTTCATCCCCCTCTGTTCCTGCAATGTTGATATGATCCGAAAATCTGCCGTTCCCCTGTTCGCCATAGGAAACCGACACCGTATGGCTGAGCGTCGGCCAGACCCAGTCCGCGGAATACAGGTTTTCCGCATCCGGTTCTGACCCGTTCCCGTTTTCCGTTTGTGTGTCAGCTAGTTGTGCGTCCGACGGTTGTGTGTCCAACGACTGTGCGTTCAATGACTCCTCCAATCTTTCCGCCATCCGTTCACTCATCCGCTCCGCAACTTCCTGGGTCTGACCAATCTCCAGATCAAAAGAACACATCCAGTCCTGCCCGAATGCAAAACCGTTATTGGTCAATATAAAGTAATACCAGTCACCGTCCGATAATCGGGATGCCATCGCCTCCATATCATACCCCTCCGACAGATCGATCGAAACAATTCCCTGCGAATGCGGCTCGATCGTCAGTCCGCTCATCTTGATCTTACTGCGGTCGCCTTCCACTTCTTCTCCCGTTGACCATTGCATAACTTTTACGTTGTCCTCCAGCTCCAATATCCGGTCCGACGCATTCTCAACAACGATTTCAAAGCGTCCCTCTCCCTGATATACCGCGCCAAACCCGACCTGATCCTCATCTAATGACGAAAACTTTGCATAAGCATACGCCGATAATGTGACCAGGCATAACATACAGACCGCCGCAAATGCCGCGTACTGTACCCGATACCGGCTTCGTCTTTGACTGACGCACAGGGAAACTCCTGTCCGTTCTTCTATCATTGCCCGTATATTCTTTCGATTTTGTCTGCTCCATTTTCTCATTTTCGAATCTCCTTTCTCCGTCCTTTACAAATCAAACACGGATTCCTGCCTTTCACCGTTCATACCCGCTCAAGGTCATTTTTACATTCCATCATCCGCTTACATTTTCTTTTCACCTGATAGAGCTTGTTTTCCACCTGTTTTTTTGACAAATTCATTGCTATCGCAATCTCGTTTGTGCTTTGTTCATTGCTATAACGTCTGATCAGCAGTTCTTTTTCCTTTTCATCAAGCATCCCCATGCAGATCGCCAGCTTATCCCTGCGGCTGTCTACGTTGTCATCCGCCTGGTCCTCTGCGATCTCAGGATATCCAAGACTTTCCATGACAAGTTCTTCCATCGAGATTTCTCTTTTTTTAACCATCCGACGCCACCTGTCGATTGCACGCGATCTCACGATCATCGAAAGCCATGAAGAAAGCTTCGCTTTGTCCGGGTCATACCGTTCGGGGTGCTGCCACAGATAGATAAATGCATCTGAAACACATTCCTCAACATCCTGCACGGCTGATGCATCGGTCAATATAGAAGCTGCGGCTTTCCAAAGAAGCCTTGCATATCTGTCGATCACAAAGGAAAGCATCCGCTCGTCCCGCTTTCTGATCGCCGATATTATTTTTTCATCACGCAACACAAACACCTCTTTCTCTGTTGTATCTGTAACGGTTCCGTTACTTATAATACGTAAGAAAAAACAAAAACACTTAAAAAAAAGACTCCTGCGGGAGTCTTTTTTTTACTTCTGCCTGATCGTATATTTTTCTTAATATATTTCCGCAGCACATTTTCGCAGAAACCCGGGGGCTTTTCTATGATTCCGTACTTACTTCTGCGGCAAAAATTTTGCTGCAGAACGCTGAATATTCATCATAAGAAATCGCTTTTCCATTCAACATATATTTCGTTTCGGACTCCGGGTCGTCTGAATCGACAAGCTCCTCGCCAAAATTCATTTCTGCGACCGGATGATCAGCTCCTTCAAATCTTTCCATATGGTAAGCTTCAAATCCTGCACTCGACCTGTTGCTATACAGAATCCATATATCTCCATTATAATAGGTATAAGAAAGAATGAGCGCAGTCCCCTCGCCCGCGGCAAACACATATACCTTGTCGTCCCGCGCGTCAAGATATATTCCTCCATAAGGACCGTTGAGAACCAGTTCGTCTTCCCCATCATTGTCAAGATCGACTTTCTCTCCAATCGAATAGGAGTCCCATTCTTCAGAGTCCATATTTAGATCAGCGATATAAAATGTCGAGGTCAAATCTTCGGGGTCAACTGCATTGACCGAACCACTGATAAATAAATCTAATAATTCTTCTGCTGTCGTTTCCTGATCCGCAGAATCGCTATATGTATCCTCATACTCATCCGCGTCATCTAACGCTTCCGTTCTCTTTACGGCATGATATAAAAATGCAGCCTCATCAAATGTAGATTTTCCGTAATATACATCGATTCCGTCCGTATCGTATTCCAAAATATAATAACCAAAAACAGCCGTACCGTCAGAATATATCTGTTCCGGATACCTCATATAGATTCTGTTTGCCTCCATGCTTTCTATATAAGAGGAATCCGCTAAAAAGCGATAGGAATCTTCTGATTCATAATCGGAAATATCATAACCGTCGGACGTCTTTTTTATCGTTAATCTGCCAATTCCATTACCCGATGAATAATCATATTCTCCTGTCAGGCTTTCCAGCACATCGTCTATCAAAATTGCCGAATGCCCTTCATCTTCAACCTCTGCCGGATCACAATCGGCCGGAACCGGCGTCTCATCATCCGGTATTTCCGGACTTTGTTCTTCGCCGCCACTCATTTCCTCCGTATTGTCCGCCGCGTTTGTCTGGAATTTTTGCGGCTCCCCCGTCTGCCCGCATGCCGAAAGCGCAAGCACAGCCGCTCCCATAATCATTGCTATTTTCTTTTTTTTCATCATTCATGTTCCTCATTTCCACACTGCATCCCTAAACCGAAAGAACGCTGTTTTTATCATAAGTCCTTCTATTTTGTCATGACATTTTATTTATATCACATTGAGAAAAAAAGAACATACCATCTGTATGAATGACACACTTTTTGCACAAACAACACAATTTCGCGAATCGGTTCCTTATTCATCGAACAACATTCTCCATCTGAAAAACGCTTTCTGAAACTCCCTGCCATGAACTCTGCCGATTGTGATCTTTAACCCGTTACAAAGTATGACCTCACGACTGTTGGCACTCTTAATATATTTCAAATTAACAATATACGATCGCTGTATGTTAAAAAAGCCATATTGGGACAAGCTTTGCGCCGTTTCAGATATCCTGCCCTCACAAAAATGTTCCATGCCGTCAAGCATAAGATACCTTAATTTTCTTCCACTAGTCTCAACAAGCAAAAGCTCACTTAAGTTGATCTTCACTTGGATTCCAAAGGTATCCCTGCAATAAACGGTCCGCTCCTGAATCTTTGTCTGAAAGAAAAACGCAAGCGCTTCGTCAATCTCCTCCATATATTTTTTATCAATATACCGGAAAGCATTTACCCTGTATCCCTGTCTTGCCATTTCCGTATGTGATGTTAAAAAGCAGATCTTGCACCGACTTCCGGAATCCTTTAGCCTTTCAGCAATTTCAAAACCGTCTTCTCCATCCGCAAGCTCAATATCCAAAAACAATAAATCCGCCTCCTCATTTTCCATATATTCTCTTCCGCTGCCGTATGCAGCAATCTCCAGCGAAATATTTTTATCCGCGCAATACTTTTCAACAGCGGCTTTTATCCGCTCCCTCCACACGGCTTCATCTTCGATAATCCCTATTTTCATACCCTCTTCTCCTTCGGGATGGCAATGCTGACCTTAAATATTGCTTCTCCATTTTCCTCGACAGACTCCATATCATATTCGCCATGATATTTACGAACTGTTGCAACCGCATTTATCAGACCAAACCCATGATTTGCCGTATCCGCTTTTGATGTCTTAAGAAATCCGTTTGAAATGTCTGTCTTTTCGGCTGTACGATTACATACAACAATGAATATTTCCTTTTTATGTTCAATAAGCGTAACCCGGATTTTGGGATTGACCGCCCTTACTGACGCTTCCAAAGCGTTCTGCAATATATTTCCCATCAGCGTCGTAAGGTCAAACATCCCAATCCCCGTTTCCACGGTCAGTTTTCCCGTTACGGCAAAATCGATCTTGTCCTTTTCTGCCAAATAGGAATAATAATTCATAATGATATCAAGAAAACCGTCCCCCGTCCGAATTTTCAAATCAAACGTCTCTTGGAGGTTCCAAATGGTATCGATGTACTCTTTGACTTCTTCTGTCTTTTTATGAATTGCCAGCTCTCTGAGAACGCCCATATGATTTACCAAATCATGCTTAAAACGCCGTATGGACTCCGATTGCTGCAGCTGATAATCATACTGCTGCTTCTGCCGGTTCATAAAGGACTGCAGCTCCCTGTTCTGCCTGTCCGACAGCTTATTTTTTATGGCGAGACCAAGCGTTAGAAAAAGAGAGTAGAACGCCCCCGCAATACTAACTAAAAATACCGCATAAGCGTCGAATCCATACATTGCATGATTCTCATTAAAAAACACAAACACAAAATTATAAAATAACTGGAAAATGGAGCCCTGTATTAAAAGCGCAAGCTTATCCTTCCATCCGATATCGCACAGATATACTTCATTTTTCTTAAGAAGCTCCCGATAAATCAAAAAATATACGAAAAACGAGATCAGATAGGCAGGTTCCATCCACCACCTGATCTGCGCGCCGCCAACGCCCTTACCGATTAACACAACCTGTATCAGCATGACGCTGAACGTATCAACGATACCCGTGAAATACATCAGGGCGGCGCTTCGTAAAAGCAAACGCCATAATCTGTCTTCAAAAAACAGGCATATGGAAAGCATGCTCCAAAGTAGATAAACAATTGGAGAATTTGTATCAAAATATGCGTTGTAAGCCCCGGCAGACAACATCGTCAAAACGGAAGCACCAATAAGAAATCTGTTTTTTCTTGGATTTAATCTGAATCCATAATGAATGATAAAAAGATAAATGAAATAGTTTGATATGTTATCCACTATGTAAATCATGGTGATCCTCTGCGCTTCCTGCTTATTCCGGCATAATCCATTTTGCCAAAGCCAAATCATCTACTAAATTATAGCACAGAAATCTATTCCTGCATAAAAGATATGATACAAATCAGGCAGGATATTCAAACTCAAAAGAAGCCTTGTCTGTTTCGAAAGCAAATACAGTGTGCTTATTGATGCGAAAACGGTAAAAAGCCCGACAGGAGGCGCTTTCATGGATCGTCCTTACCATATTTCCGTTCGCCGGAGCCTTAAGAGGCTGTCCTGATGCCTCTAAAAGACGTGCCTCCAATTCCAGACCGCCCTGTACGATCCTGATCATTTTGTTCCCGATCCGGACAGCTTTCGCTCCCAAATAAGTAGCGATCCGATACTTTTTTCCGCGCCATACGATAACGCCTATGATGCCGGTAAACCGAATGCCTGCAATGGGAATATCCGCTGCCGACAACATCAATGACCCGCCCGCAAAACAACATTGGGTCCATATATATTTTTTAGGGAAGGAGCGCCCCCGGTCTCCTTCCCAATATCCCCATGCATTCTGAAAAGAAAGACTCTTTCCGTTGATCTGCACATTTCCTGTGACCGGATGACGCATGCTAAATACGCTGTGACGACATTCCATAAACGGCACCAGCGCAAAGGGTCCCATAATGTCATATTTTAGCGGAAAAAGCCGCCCAAAATCCAATTTGCCAATAAGGGTCAGCCGCGGCGTACAGATGTTCAGCTCAATTCCTTTTTCACCAAACCGATTGTCTGCAATGAAAATATTTCTCCCTGCCCGTTGATAGGAATGTCCGGAAAACGGAATCATCCACGCATGATCGTCTGTAATGATCTGTATCGAGCAAATACGTTTACTTCCCGTTCCATGTACGGCAGGTATGACCGCTAAAGTCTGTGTGTCAGATTGACATTTCAAATACCACCCATAAAAAAAATCATTCATATTCTGTCTCCGTAAAAAATCATACCTATTTTTCCACGGATGGGTCTGATTTATTCATTTTTTAAGTCTGCGGGTCAGTGGCAAATTCTTTCATCTGCTCCATCTCCCGCCTGCTTTCTAACATATTTCTCTTTGAATATGTCCACTGTCTAAATGGAAATTGCCCTTTTTATTTTATCTGCTTCATCCCAGCATCTTCCTTGGCATCTTCCTAACATTTTCTTGCCTTAACAATAAACGACGGATTGATCAAACGTGCCCTGTCCGCAGAATAATACTGACCTTCCCTGAACACTGCCGCTTCCCCTTCATCATAGGATGATTCTTCCACGACTCTTTCGATTAAAAATCCATGGTCTGCCAGACAATTCAGATAGGTTGACAATTTCCAGTTGTGCTGCCGGCATACTTCGCTATTGTTACAAAACAGAATATCTTCCTCCGCCACATACGAGCGTGTAAGAACATATTGCTCTTTTTGAGATGTAATGCATTGCATGAGCGGATTATCCCATGCAAAAATGACTCTGCCGCCGGGCTTCAGATATTCCGAAATCAGAAGGATCGTTTTATCCAGATCTGTCGTCCAGCCAACTCCGTATATGGAAAACACTATATCGAAATAACCATGAGGCAGCCCGGATCGCATTCCATCGGCGATACAAACAAACGCTCCTTTACGTTCTACTCTTATATCGTATCGTAAGATCAGTGTAATCACAAGCGAAGGGTGTTTTCGGGCGCTCAACCAATGGTTAAGCGGATCGGTCAATGCGCACAAAAAAAGAGTTCCGCAATGCAAAACTCTTTTCTATGCCCCCTGATGAAGCCCCTCATAAAAAGATACCAAATACGATCTGCATCTCAAAAACAATATACATCAGCAAGCGCCATGATACGCGCTTCCGTCGGAATCGAAATCCCCGAAAAATGGTCGGGATAACCCTCTCCGTTCCACTTTTCATGATGGAAATGCGCAATGTTTTCCGCGATCTGAATTTTTCTTCCGCCAGGATAAAATACGCGCACATACAAAATATATATAAATT
>RYVZ01000026.1 GCA_003979345.1 Lachnospiraceae bacterium | reverse complement strand
TTAGAAGCAAAAGCTGCGGCGGACGAAGCGATCCGCAGATTTCAGCGGCTTGACTCCTCCTCCGCCGATATACGCGGGCTGGAGGATTCCCGTCAGAAATTAAACAGCAGGATCAGCGAAAAGAACTCAAAACTTTCGATCCCTTCCGCAAAACAGGAACATCATGCCAAAGTGCGGGCTGCTGACTTAAAGCCGGGCGACAGTGTAAAAATCGTGTCCATGGGATTAAAAGGAACGGTCAGCACACTGCCTGACGCCTCGGGAAACCTCTTTGTCATGTGCGGCATCATGCGCACAAAAACAAACGTGAAGGACCTTGTTCTTTTACAGGACTCAGATGATGCAACGCGGCTTACCTCCACAAAAAAAACAGGGAAAAGCAGCAGTTCCGGTTTGAGTAAATCCATGCATATCTCGACAGAGATCAATCTGCTTGGCAAGACTGTAGACGAAGCGATCGCGGAACTGGATAAATACTTGGACGACGCCTATCTCTCACATGTACCGAGCGTGCGTATCGTACACGGCAAGGGAACGGGTGCTCTCAGAAATGCGATCCATCAGCACTTAAAGCGGCTTAAATATATTGATTCCTACCGTTTGGGTGAATTCGGAGAAGGCGACTCCGGCGTTACGATCGCGACGTTTCATTAAAGGGAGGATGCGACATGGTTAACAAACAAAAAATCCTGATCGTCGATGACGACCATAATATTGCGGAGCTGATCTCACTCTATCTGACGAAGGAATGTTTTGAAACGCAGATCGTAAATGACGGGGAATCTGCCCTCACGTGCTTTACCTCCTTTAAGCCGAATCTGATCCTGCTCGATTTAATGCTCCCCGGTATCGACGGCTATCAGGTATGCCGGGAGATCCGCGCGCATTCCCAGACGCCGATCATTATGCTCTCCGCAAAAGGTGAGATTTTTGATAAGGTACTTGGCTTAGAACTCGGCGCGGATGACTATATGGAAAAGCCCTTTGACACCAAAGAGCTTGTCGCACGCGTCAAGGCAGTGCTCCGCCGCTATACGCCCGCACAGAACGCCGCGGCAGAAAAGGACGTGGATAAAGTCGAATACCCCGATCTTGTCATCAACAGGACGAACTACTCCGTCATTTACAACGGGCATCGCGTTGATATGCCGCCGAAGGAGCTTGAGCTTTTATATTTTCTTGCCGCTTCCCCGAACCATGTTTTCACAAGGGAACAGCTCTTAGACCAGATCTGGGGTTATGAATATATCGGCGACACGAGGACAGTGGACGTCCATATCAAGCGCCTGCGTGAAAAGATCAAGGATAATCCGCACTGGCGCATTGCCACTATTTGGAGCATCGGTTATAAATTTGAACTGCGCTGAAATTGGTCTTCGATGCTGGGTTTCGATGCATATCGCATTGCTGTCACTGAAATCGGATTTGAGGGATAACGACTCATGAAACGTACACTGTATTGGAAATTTCTCCTTGCCTATCTGATCTTTGCTTTTTTTGGCTTTTTTGTTGTAGCTAATTTTGTCTCCGGCATGACACTGGATCACCTGAAAAAAGAAAAGGCCGAAGCACTTTATCAGGAGGCAGTCATGATCGCAGGCACCTATGCATCCGAGCTTTATGATAACCGCATATCATTGGAAACAGCCAAAAATCAACTCGATGCACTTGATATTTATCTTTCCTCCACGATCTGGATCATGAACCCGTCAGGCAGGATTCTCGTGGACTCCCGAAATCCGATCGATGTCGATAATCAGATCGTCGTAGAGTCATTCGACCCAACCGTGACCGGCAGCACTTACTATACGGTGGGTACCTTCTTTGATATGTTCGATGAGAAGATGTTAAGCGTTTTTGCGCCCATTACCTCCGATTATAAAGTAAAGGGCTATGTTGTCATTCTTTCTCCTATGAGTGCGATCGAGTCAGAGAGCAACAGTCTTCTGAATATCTCCTATCTGCTATTGATGATCCTGTTTCTGCTTTCACTGATCATTCTTATTTTTTTCACAGAAATCGTTTATATTCCGCTGCGCAAGATCACACACGCTACCGAGCAGTACGCAAGCGGTAACTTCCGCTATCAGCTTACCGTTGACAGCGAGGATGAGATCGGTTATCTCGCCGCGTCGCTCTCCTACATGGCGGAAGCACTTGCGCAGGGCGGCGAAAACCAAAAAAAACTTGTTGCCAACATTTCTCATGATTTCCGTTCCCCGCTGACCTCCATCAGCGGCTATCTGCAGGCAATGCTCGACGGCACGATCCCCCCTGAACTGCATGAGAAATATCTGCAGATCGTTTTGAACGAGACGGAGCGCCTGACAAAGCTGACAAACAGTCTGCTGACCCTGAACAATCTGAATACGGAAGGCATGGTATTGGAAAAAAGCAATTTCGATATCAACCGTATCATTAAGAACACGGTTGCAACGTTTGAAGGCACCTGCCGCGACCGTCAGATCAGCATGGAACTGGTTCTCACCGGGAATGAAATGATCGTCACGGCAGATATGGGCAAGATCCAACAAGTACTGTATAATCTGTTGGATAACGCGATCAAATTTTCACACCATGACTCAGTCATCAAGATCGAAACCACACAGAAACACAATAAGATTTTTATTTCCGTTAAGGACAATGGGATTGGTATTCCAAAGGAAAGCCTGAAATTCATTTGGGACCGCTTTTATAAAACAGATCTGTCCCGCGGAAAAGATAAAAAAGGCACCGGACTCGGTCTTTCCATCACGAAAGAGATCATCCGTGCCCACGGTGAACATATCAACGTCATCAGCACCGAGGGCGCCGGAAGCGAATTTACCTTTTCACTCCCCTGTGTGGATACGAATGAGGATTAATACACATTGATTTTGCATGTAAATTTCAGGCAATACTTTGTTCGCACAATTCAGCCAGACAGATCCATCGCAACAAAGGATGCCCAAAAAAGTGCGAATGATGCCGAACCGCTTTTTTCGACCCCCTTTGACATTTATACTTTTTCTGACAATAAGTCGGAGGTGAGAATATTATGCTGGGAGGTTCCATTTTCATCGCATTGATCAGATGGGTGATCAGTATTACCGGAGTCGTGATCTTATTTTTTCTTATGAGCGAGCCGCGCTATCACCGTAAAAAGACCATCTTTTGCTATATCTGCTTTACTATCGTTCTTCTCGCGGCGGCAGGCTTCTGGTATGTACTTCACTGGGAAAGTTGCGCCAAAATGTCAGCACTCACGATGTATCTTTGTTTCGCCGTTTTTTCTCTTTTCATGAGTGTGGACCCGGTCTATCTGCGCATTTATAAGCTGGTTCTCACGTTTTACCTGTTAGCAGTATTTCTGATCAGCGCTATTGAGATCTCCGTCATCTTCTTTCACGGAAACGTATGGGTGGATATTATTATGCGGGTCGTCCTTATTATGGTCATGACCCTTTTTATCGAAAAAAAGATCAAATCCTCCATCCGCGGCTTTTCCTATTATGTAGAACACGAAGTAGACCGCTTCAGTATCACCGTTATGATCCTGAGTCTTCTGTTTGGCATTGGATACATAATGAATCCAAACAGTCTGGATCAGGTTACCCCTTACCGACTCTTTCAGATTTTTATGAACCTCTTTCTGACCGGAGCACTGCAGCTTCTGGTATTCCGCCTTTACTTTCATATCGGCCAGGAAAAAGCCTATCAGAAAGAAAATCAGTTAATGCAGATGAATCAGCGCCTTCTTGAACGGAATCTGGAGATTCTGGAAAATGCTGCAGAGTCCGGGCGGCGCATCCGGCATGATGCAAGACACCATAATGCCGTCATTGCCGAGTATGCACGCAGGGGGCAGATTACGGAATTGCTTGTATATCTGAAAGAATACAGCAAAGAGACGGAATATCCTTTAACGCAGGCAGTCTGCCCGAACACCGCGATCAACAATCTCCTTGTCGCATATACTAATCATGCCAAAACGAATCAGATTCAAGTCATGCTGGATGTCGAGCTTGAAGAAAACCTGCCGATCCCCAACATTGATCTCGTAACAATTCTGGCGAATGCTTATGAAAACGCTATTTACGGATGTATTGAGGCAAAAAAGCAAAACTCTAATAGAGAATGCCGCATACACCTGATGATCCGGCGCAAAAACAATAAGCTGGTCATCAGCTGCAGCAATACCTGCCGTCCGGACGCCGAGATCAAAAACCACCAGCCCAAACCGGAATCTACCGGTGGTATAGGCGTATTAAGCATTATTAAAACATCGGAAAAATATGACGGAGAATATGACTTCCAAAATGATAATGGTGTATTTCTATTTCGGCTGATCATGAATATTCCGCAAGAATCCATTCATTAATCCGGGAATTTGCAAAATACCCCTGAAAACGTACCAGGTGCTTTATCGGGGCGTTTCATAATTGCGTGACATTCATTTTATGAAAGGGATGACCTCATGTACCTGATTGCACTTTGTGATGATGAATCGACAGAATTGGATAAAACAGAACAAATTCTTCACAGCTATGAAAAGGAACATCCGGATGTCTCTGTTAAAATAGAACGTTTTGATACAGCACTGGCGCTGATCGAAGCGATCCGCGAAAAACAATACGTGCCGGATCTGATCATTCTGGATATTTATATGCCTCATAAAACAGGAATCGACGCGGCATACGCGCTCCGCGAAATGGGAACCAAAAGCCGCATTGTTTTCCTGACTACGTCGAAGGAACACGCGCTGGACGCATTTCGTGTGGAAGCCGCGCAATATCTAGTCAAACCATTGTCAGAAAATACGCTGTTCCCGATATTGGACCGTTTTTTGGGTGAAACAGAGGAACTGCGGAAAAAATATATACTCCTGCGTATCGACGGAAAGATACGCCGTGTACTGGTCAGCCATATCGTGTTCTGTGAAGCGCAGGGAAAAAAGCAATGTCTTTATTTCCCAGACGGCTCATCCTGCATCCTGAACATCACGATGACAGAACTTTATGATATGCTTTCCCTCTACTCCGAATTTATAAGAGTCGGCATAGCCTATATTGTCAATTTAGAACATGTGGAAAGTCTGAGCCGTCAGGAACTACAGATGGATAACGGCAAGACGATCTATCCCCCCAGAGGCTCTTATCAATCTCTTCGCGAAAAATATTTCACATATTACTGTGATAGCAATGCCTGAATCATGACAGCTTCTTTTTGTTTTGGTTTAAGTACTGCATAACGCCGAGATGGATTTGAAACGCCACACGATCCTGATAATCTCCGTTTGTCAGCAGTGCCGCCTCCTCCGGATTCGACAAAAATCCGCATTCTACAATAACAATAGGAACGGATGTCTTTTTCAGCAAATAATAACTATCGTTTGCTTTCGCTTTCCGTTCGTTTTCCGGATCGAGAGAAAGACAAAGCTGCTCCTGTATGATCTCGGCAAGCGCCTTGCCTTCCATACTTGAAGTATAATAAAATGTCTGTGCTCCGCGCACATAAGATTCATGATAACTGTTTTGATGAATGCTGATGACAAGAACGGGCGCAGCACGTTCAATGACCTCTATCCGGCGGCGTAAGTCCGCCGCTTTTTTATTGCTGTCGCTTTCCACATACAGCCCGTCATCCGTTTCGCGTGTCATAATCACGGTAATACCCTCAGCCTCCAAATAACTTTTCAGCTTGTAGGCGATCGCAAGATTAATATCTTTCTCATAAGTAACATTATCCACTGAAATTTTTCCGCTGTCCCTTCCCCCATGTCCGGCATCGATCACGATCACCATGCCAGAAGCATCCGCAGCTCCCGCCGTCTGCACCGACCCCGTATCCTGTTTTTTTTCAAACACCGATACGACCGCCGCCGCTGCCAAAAGCATGATTCCCATGATAACAGATACAACGTCCGCGCGTATCTGTCCGACCCGTTTATGGCGCCCACCGCCCGGCCGGCTTGTGCAGGACATCACTTTCCCGCTCCGGGTGTCTTTATTTTTCTCTGTCATGCTCCGCCTCCCGCACATTCTTTCATAACAGATTATATGAATAAAACCCAAATCCAATAACCGGATTTGGGTTTTTAGGCAGCAGCAGCCGATACCGGACTGTGCTTTTGAAATTTTATTGTATTGAGAAGTTTATAGCTTTTGGACAAACGATATTTTATGAATTGCCATACGCCGCGATGATCGCCCAGATATCCGCTGTCTCATAACCAAGCCTCCACGCAGATAAACCGGCAATTTCATAGGTATTCATCACATTCAGCTTGACCTGCAGTGATTCCTGATCCTCCATCCACACTTGATAAAGTGCTCCGCCGCTCGACAGCTCGCCGTAATTCTGACAGGTGATCTCATCCCACATCAGCTCTACACCGTAATTATTTACCCAGTCCTTCGCCGCCTGCATGCCTACCGCACTGCTTGTTACCTCGCCGCCGTTCGTTGACCAGATGCGTGTAAAAAACGGCACGCCGTTAATGATCCTGTCCGCAGGAACACCGATCTCGATCGTATCCCTGATCCCGCGCTCCACAAAGCCGATGGACGCAACCGATCCCGCCTCGCTGCAGCCTGCCCAATGCTCGTCATATCCCATGAGCACGACATAATCGACCACGATTCCCTGCTCTTCCAGATGATACTGCCCCCTGCCGCCTTCCGGCACATAATTATCCACGGAAAGCACCAGATTATTCTTATGAGTCAGGATGGACAGCTCTCTCAGAAACTGTGCAAAGTGAACGCCGCAGTCTTTGGAGACATGCTCAAAGTCAATATTGATGCCATCCACGCCTGCGTTCAGCGCGGCTGATACAAGCTGTATCTCCAGCGCTTCCCGCAGCGTGCTGCTTGATAAGATTCCGTAAAGATCGGGGGACAGGGTCATATCCTCGGCAAGCGCCCATACTTCATATCCCTTTCCATGCGCGCGCGCCACATAAGAGGCGTCGGAAATATTATTGATCGATACGCCGTCCGCGCCGCCCGCTACATAAAACCATGTCGGTGAAATGACATTCAGACCTCCCGTATTTGCCGTCACGCCGTCAAGCGTACTGTTTGCATCCGCGCTCATCACGGGGTGCCACGCCATCACGATCTTGTGATCCCTCTGAATACGCGGATAAACAGGCTCCGTATATTCCCTGCCGGTCGTCCGGCGGATTTCCTGCTCGTTTTCCAGATATTTCACTTCTATATATCCAGTCACGCAGTCTTTTGTTTTGACTTCCGCCCATGTCTCCATGCGGTTGAGTACAACGACCTCGTCTCCAGCCGCGACATCGGTAAGGATCGGGCTCTTGATCCCGCCAAGCCGTCTGACAGCAGTCGCTTTTTTGATCGTAGCGGTATTTACCGTATCTTCTTCTGTAAATATCTGTACGCGGTACGGTTCCCCGTCGCCGCCGTAAAGCGCATAGTTCATGTCACAGTAGCGCTGTACATAATACGCCCAGAGATACAGCGTTCCTTCCTCCTCGAACGCTGCGGTATGATTGAGTGTCTCCGACTCTGTCGTTCCCTGCCCCGTCAGGTCAGGCACTGTCTTTATGATCACGGCCGTATCCAGAAAAACCGTCTCTACGCAGTCGGGCAGCGTATATTTCAGCGCACGCTCCGTCTCATTATAGTAAAACCGGTCTTCCATATATGCCGCTACCGTATCATATTGAAAATAAACGGCTCCGTCACGTACAAGCGCCCGGTCCGCAAGCAATTGATCCTGATGCATGATCCTTGCCTCGTCGCCCTCACACTCAAAATATTCAGTCAGGTCGGCCCTCTCCTTTGAGTAAGAATAACGGTCCAATATTTTAGGTATCACTGTCACTAGCACGACCACACAAATAAGGGCGATTGCGACAAGCACCGGAATTATCTTTTTCTTCATTCCTGTTCCCTCCAAACGCCCTTATATTATAACAGACTATTGCACAGCCGTCATTACCAAATTTGACATAGATTGACTTTTCAAATAAAATCATAGATTTTATTGAAGCTTCGCATCCTGATATCCGTGTGTTTCCGTGCGTCTGATGCTGCTTTCCCAAACGATACGTGTTATCATATGCATCTCCTTTCCTGTATTTTGACTGATGTTCCTTATATCTGCCATTTTGGGAAAGCAAGCGTCCAAAAGGATTCCGTGATAGGTAAGCACAGTACCACACTGACTGCCATGAAACAGACTTGCAAAGATGCCGGACGGTATCATATGGAAAATATTGCTAAGCAAAAAATTTGAATTATACCGTGAATATTGTTTCTTTCTTCGTTCATTGGAAAAAATTATTTTACGAACAGACACATAAGCCTGTAAGACAATCCCATACTAACATAGTATACGATCCGTCTTTGAAAATTGGATGAAAATGACTCCGTACACAGTTTACCGGAACAAACTATGAAATGATGGGAAGAAGATAATTTTGAACGTATGTCACGAATGTGACAATGAAAAACGTCTGCCTCCTCTCCGATACGGATTATCCGAGGCATCTTTGTTTTTTTATTGTATCCCTGTATAATAGCTTTGGCAAGCTGATTTTTTGACAAATTTTCACAAAAATTTTTGTAAAAAATAACTCAGGAAGTCCTCATATTGTTTATTTTTCCTAATATCTTAAGAAAACATGCTTTTTACGGCGTCTGTCGCAACGGATAAAAAAAATATAAACTGTCACGCCATGCTATTGACTTAATAAACTAATCAGTATAAGATACTTTTACTGATAAATTGCATGATCGCATGGTTTTGACGGATAGATAGGATGTGATATGAAATGAAAATCGAAAAAGTAAATGACTACCAAATCCGCTGTACTTTGACAAGTGATGATCTTGCTGACCGGCAGATCAAGATCAGCGAACTGGTATACGGTTCCGATAAGACCAAAAAACTATTTCGGGACATGATGCAGCAGGCTTCCGTACAGTTTGGGTTTGAGGCAGAGGACATCCCTCTGATGATCGAGGCGATCCCCTTAAATTCCGGTTGCCTCGTATTGGTCATCACCAAAGTGGAAGATCCTGAAGAACTGGACACGCGTTTTTCCAATTTTGCACCGTCCATTCATGATGATGACGACGGAGAAGAAACAGATATGGATGTCATCAACAGCACGGGGGCTTTTCTTTCCGAGACCGCGCTGGACGTTTTAGATCTTTTCCGCAGGATGCAGAGTGCTGCCGGCGCCCTTCCCGACAAGGGAAACGGTAACACACAGACGGCAACGGATACCGTTTCAAACGAAATTGACGCAGATATCTCCATATTATACAGTTTCTCCGCGCTGGATCATCTGATCAGGGTATCACGTATGCTTACCGGCGGTATTACCACCGACACGGCTTTATATAAGAATACAATGAACGGGCAATATACCCTTGTTGTCTCGAAGGGGAAAACCTCTCCTGCCGAGTTCAACCGTCTGTGTAACACGCTCTCGGAATATGGCAAGGGCGAAAGACTGACAAATTCGGCTTCTGCATTTTTGGAGGAACATTTCGAAGCGATCATACCTTCTCATGCAGTCGAGGCAATCGCGCAGGCGTTTTAGCTTCGTTGTCGTTTTTTCAAAAAGAAAGCATTTCCTTTTGATTCAAGGAAACGCTTTCTTTTTATCTGCCATAAAATCTGTTCCATACTTCTTCCCGTCTGAAAACCTGTTTTTCGGTTTTCCGGCCGCGTCTGCGTCACGCAATACTTCTTCTATAATTCAGCAAGCTTTCCCATCAGATCATCCACGTCAATGCCGTGGACCATCGCTGCTTCCTCCAGAGATTCGCCCTGCGCAGACGGGCAGCCTAAGCAATGCATACCGGCTTCCATCAGAACCGGAGCGACTGCCGGATTCATCTGGAGCATTTCGCCGATCGTCATGTCCTTCGTAAATTGTGCCATATCTATGCCTCCTTTTTTCATGTACCTGTTGTAGCATTTCCATCTTATCACAACTTGCACAATTTTCACAATTTTTTCCAATAATTTTTTATTCATGTACTCGAAAAAGTACATTGCTTCTCTTGACTCTCCTATGAAATCTAACCTATAATTATGGTGTATCGAAAGCATATTTTTATGCGCAACTAACGGTTTTTAACCGTATAAAAAATTTTATAGGAGGCATTTCAAATGAGACCAGAATGGAACGATTTTGTAGGCGGCAAATGGGACAAAGAGATCAACGTGCGTGATTTCATCCAGAGAAACTACACGCCGTATGACGGGGACGAGTCCTTCCTTGCAGGACCTACGCAGAACACCAACGACTTATGGGCAATGGTTCGTGATCTTCAGGATAAGGAGCGCGCGGCAGGCGGCGTCCTTGACATGGATACCAAGGTCGTATCCACGATCACTTCCCACGGTCCGGGCTATCTTGATAAGAACAAGGAGACGATCGTCGGTTTCCAGACTGACAAACCGTTCAAGCGTTCCTTACAGCCGTACGGCGGTATCCGTATGGCAGAAAAGGCTTGTTCCGATAACGGATATGAAGTTGATCCTGAGATCTCCGAGTTCTTCTCCACACACAGAAAGACACACAATGCAGGCTGCTTCGATGCATACAATGCAGAGATGAGAGCATGCCGTTCCGCTCACATCATCACGGGTCTTCCGGATGCTTACGGACGCGGACGTATCATCGGCGATTACAGGCGTGTCGCTCTTTACGGTATCGACAGACTTCTTGAGGATAAGCAGGCTCAGAAGGATTCCACCGGCCGCGTGATGACTGACGACATCATCCGCCTTCGTGAAGAGATCTCCGAGCAGATGGTAGCATTAAAGATGATGAAGGAGATGGCTGCTTCTTACGGCTGCGACATTTCCAAGCCGGCTGCGAACGTACAGGAAGCGATCCAGTGGACTTACTTCGGTTATCTCTGCTCCGTAAAAGAGCAGAACGGTGCTGCAATGTCCCTTGGACGTACGTCCACCTTCCTTGACTGCTATGCGCAGAGAGACCTTGCAAACGGCACATTTACCGAGGAGCAGATTCAGGAGTTCGTTGACCACTTCATCATGAAGCTGCGCTGCGTAAAGTTTGCCCGTACACCGGAATACAATCAGATCTTCGCAGGCGACCCGGTATGGGTAACCGAATCTCTCGGCGGTGTCGGCATTGACGGACGCCATATGGTAACCAAGATGAGCTTCCGTTATCTGCATACGCTGGAGAACTTAGGACCCTCTCCCGAGCCGAACCTGACGGTTCTTTGGTCCACAAGACTTCCGGAAAGCTGGAAGAAGTACTGCGCAAAGATGTCCATTAAGACATCCTCCATCCAGTACGAGAACGATGATCTGATGAGAGTCGTTCACGGTGATGATTACGGTATCGCATGCTGCGTATCCTCCATGGTCATCGGTAAGGAAATGCAGTTCTTCGGCGCACGTGCGAACCTTGCAAAATGTCTGCTTTACGCATTAAACGGCGGTGTCGATGAAGTGACCAAGAAACAGGTTGGTCCGAAGTACCGCCCTGTAACCGGCGATGTTCTTGATTATGATGATGTTGTGAGCAAGTTCGTCGATATGATGGAGTGGCAGGCTGACGTTTATGTCAACACGCTGAACATCATCCACTATATGCATGACAAGTACTGCTATGAGAGAGCAGAAATGGCTCTTCATGACAGAGACGTAAAGCGTTACTTTGCAACGGGTGTTGCAGGTCTTTCCATCGTAGCAGACTCCCTTTCCGCAATCAAGTATGCAAAGGTTGAGCCGATCCGCGACGAGGATGGCATCATCGTTGACTTTAAGACGACCGGCGAGTTCCCGAAATACGGCAATGACGACGACCGTGTAGACGAAATCGCACAGTGGGCTGTTCATACGTTCATGACGGCTGTCAGAAGACACCACACCTACAGAAATGGTATTCCTACGACCTCCATCCTTACCATTACGTCCAATGTAACCTACGGTAAGGCAACCGGTAATACGCCGGACGGACGCAGGAAAGGCCAGCCGTTTGCTCCGGGTGCCAACCCGATGCACGGACGCGATACACACGGTGCAGTCGCTTCCCTTTCTTCCGTATCCAAGCTTCCGTTCAATGATGCTCAGGATGGTATTTCCAATACCTTCACGATCATTCCGGGCGCTCTCGGAAAAGAGGATCAGGTATTTGCGGGCGACATTGAACTTGACTTGAACAAATAATCTTGATTGAGTGAGGGATCATGTTATGGATGAAGCTCAAATGATCGATAATTTAATTGCACAGCTCGACGCCGGAATGAAAAACGGCGTCGGGCATGTGAATGTCGATGTAGACGAAACAAGCAGTGAAGCCAAAAACGTCGAGACCATGGGCTGCGTTGACTGTTCCAAGAACGCATTCGCATGCAGTATCCCGACTATGCAGGAAGGCATGGATCGCTGAAAATTTTGATTAAAGGAGGACATTATCATGGCAGAGAATAATGCACAGGTAGACAACTTAGTAAACTTACTGGACGGCTATGCAACCAAGGGCGGACATCACTTAAATGTCAATGTCTTAAACAGAGACACGCTTCTTGATGCACAGAAGCATCCCGAGAATTATCCGCAGCTTACGATCCGCGTTTCTGGTTATGCAGTAAACTTCATCAAACTGACACCGGAACAGCAGGCTGACGTTATTTCCCGTACTTTCCACGAGGCGGTCTAAAAAGAGTTCCGCTAAAGCGGATTCTTTTAGAATCCATCAAAGGTTTTTCCTTTTGGAATCAACCTTTTAGATTTTTTCTTTAGTCACAATATTTAATACCGTTACGATCAGGACCCGGGGATGCTCTCCTCGGGTTTTGACAAATTTTCGGGGAATATCACTTTACCATCATCTGCATAACATAAGCAGACATTCGATTCTCCGGATTTTCAATCAGAATTTTTATCAGCTTTTTTATCAGAAAGGAACTTACTATGAGCGGAAGAATCCATTCACTGGAATCCTTCGGAACCGTTGACGGTCCGGGCACACGATTCGTTGTATTCGTACAGGGCTGTCCCATGCGCTGCGCATACTGTCACAATCCCGATACCTGGGCAATGACAGGCGGCACCATCATGGAAGTGTCCGAAATTCTCGAACAATATGAGCGCAATAAAAGTTTTTACACAAAGGGCGGCATTACCGTGACAGGCGGCGAACCGCTCATGCAGCCGGATTTTCTGATCGAACTCTTTACAGAATGCAAAAAAAGAAACATCCACACCTGCCTTGATTCGTCAGGTATTGCATTTAAGCCTGATAACGCCGCTTTTATCGAAAAGATGGATCAGCTTGTACCTTTGACCGATCTTGTCATGCTTGATATTAAGCATATCGATCCGGAAAAGCATAAGGAACTGACTTCCCAGCCCAACGACGGAATCCTTGCCTATGCGCAGTACCTTTCCGATCACCATGTAGACATGTGGATCCGCCATGTTGTTGTTCCGGGTATTACCGATGACCCGAAATATCTGTTTGATCTCGGGTATTTTATCGGCGGTCTGAGCAACTTAAAAGCGCTAGACGTACTTCCCTACCATACGATGGGAAAAGTCAAATATGACAAGCTTGGCATGGAATATAAGCTCAAGGATGTCCCTGCCATGTCAAAAGAAAAAGCAATCGAATGTAAACAGCATATTTTGGAGGGCATTAAGAAACGCCGCGCAGAGCTTTCCGGCAATTAGGATGCATCGCACGGCTATGCTCATATACGTTTTTTCTTTATGGCGGCTTTGAAATTTGTGATTTGCATCAAATATTTTTTTGACGACCGGTGCTTTTGAAAATTCCTATATTTTGAATGCAATTCCTTATATTTGTACTTGTCACTGGCTATCTTTTGTATTAGAATAATATTTGTTTAAGGGAACGTTTTTTATCCCGACGCTATTTTTAACCAAGCATAAAGGAGGATTCATATTATGGCAAGAGTAATCAGCGATGCCTGTGTAGCATGTGGCGCATGCGAGGCTACCTGCCCGGTTGGCGCGATTTCCATGGGGGACGGCAAATTCGAAGTAGATCCGGAAAAGTGCATTGACTGTGGTGCATGCGAAGGCGGCTGCCCGGTTGGCGCAATCTCCGAAGGCTGAAAAAGGATCTGACACTCAAAAGGAACAGCATGTTCTTTTTGAGCCTGCACTTCCTTACAAGAGTCAAAATACGCTATATGCAAAAAAAGAGCCTGACGGCTCTTTTTTATTGATTATCCGGAATGTTAAGATACGTTGCTTGCAGCAACGGGCGGTTTCTCATAGAATCGTGGTAACAACTGACAGAAAGAAGGTTATCTACCATGTTAAATGAAACTTTGAAAGCGATTAGAAAGTCAAAAGGACTTTCCCAGGAAGAGCTTGCTGTCCGGCTGAATGTGGTCCGTCAGACAATCTCTAAATGGGAACAGGGATTATCAGTTCCTGATTCTGATATGTTAATTTCCATATCGGAGGTACTTGAAACACCTGTAAGCACTCTGCTTGGAGAAACTGTTGTTGAGTCAAAACCGGATGACTTCAAAGCGCTTTCCGAAAAACTGGAGTTCATAAACTTACAGCTTGCACAAAAAAAGACCGTAAAAAGGAAATTTTTTCATTGGCTGTTCATCGTGTTATGTGCACTCACCGTCATTATCTCCGTCATTTTATTCGTATTAAACAGTCCCTATTTAGGCTGGAATGATCATGATCCTTACACCCTCGTCGCCGGCGTTTATTTTCACGCGTTTGAATGGCTGTTTGTCAGATTAGCGCCATTTCTTCTTATAGGGTCAGTGATCGGGATCTGCCTGACACGAAAGAAAAGATAATGAGCAAACCTGTTGCTTCATTGTTTATGATCTGCGTAAACGACCTTGCCTTTTATGCCCCGCTGTGACATAATATGACTAATAAACAACTTAACCGTAAAACGCCGTGTCTCAAGCTTCTGCCGTCTAAGGAGAAAACGTTATGAAACTGACAAGCGCCCACATGACCGAGTTTATAAAAAAGCAAAAAACCGCCTTTATCGCTTCCGTCGACGAGGACGGTTTCCCGAATATGAAAGCGATGCTCGCACCGCGCAAAATAGAAGGCCGCTGCTTTTATTTTTCGACAAATACTTCATCGATGCGCACACAGCAGTTTTTGAGCAATCCTAAAGCAAGTATCTATTTTTATAATAGAGGGCGATTCCGTTATGAAGGTATCATGCTGACGGGGACGATGGAAGTTCTCACGGACGCTGCAGTCAAACAGGAAATTTGGTGTACCGGAGATATCATGTTTTATAAGCGGGGCGTTACGGATCCGGATTACTGCGTGCTGAAATTCACTGCAGAAAAGGGCAGGCATTACTGTGATCTGAAATCCGAAAGCTTTCAGATGAGCGAAATGGAATCGCACTGAAACAGTACAACGACCCTTGATACACGCAATATTAGCGCAGCCCATTCCCGGGCGACAGGATGCAACACGGGTGCATAGAAAGATATGAGGTGACCGGATATGAAATGCTATACACAGGTATATGTCATGAACAGTTTGGAAGCGGTTCAAACATATTGCAGAGCTTTTGGCAAAAGTGACTTTTGAAATGAAGAACGACGCGCAGACTGAGTATGAACATTGCGAGTTATCAGTAGGCAGCGAACCGATTCTTGCCGTATCAGAGACGCCACAACCGTATGATATAAGCATGATCCATCGCCTGCAATGGCAGACGATGACTTTTAATGCATTTGAATTAGGAAGTACCGACGCTGTCAGGAACGCATACGATGTGCTAAGGGAAGGGGGCGTTGTCATTGAACCCATTCATGAAGTGCCCTGGAGCAAATGCTGCGCCACCGTTATCGATAAATACGGCGTATGTTGGTGGATCGCTATTTAGCAGGCGGAGTCGTCATAAAGATTATCCCAATAAAAAAGTTTCGCATAAAGCGAAACTTTTTTATAATTTCCGAAAACGTTCGTATCTGTATTTTACTAATTCTTCCGAGCTATAGGAACCGTATTGTTCTATGAAACGCCGTATTTCTTTGTCAAGCTGTCCGGTAACTTCGGCAAGACACTCTGTCGTAAAAAACGCCGGTTCCGCAAAAACAAGCTCAACGATCCCCTGCTCCTTCAATTCATCCGCAGTCAGGCGCATGACCGCAGCCGCCTCTTTCGCTCTTTTGCTATCCTTCCAAAGGATGCTTGCAAAGCCCTCCGGCGACAAAATCGAATAAACGGCATTTTCGAGCATCCACACTTCATCCGCAGTTGCCATTGCAAGCGCGCCTCCGCTCCCGCCCTCTCCGATCACGACTGAGAGTATCGGTGTTTTCAATGCTGACATTTCATAAATACTGCGCGCGATCGCCTCTCCCTGACCGCGTTCTTCCGCCTCTAAGCCGCAAAACGCCCCCGGCGTATCGACAAAACAGATGACCGGGCGATGAAATTTCTCCGCCTGTTTCATCAGCCGCAGCGCTTTCCGGTATCCTTCAGGAGAGGGCATCCCGAAATGCCGCTCAATATTTTCCTTGGTATTGCTTCCCTTTGCCTGTGCAATGACCGTCACCGGTCTGCCGTGAAAAAATGCGATTCCCCCAATGACTGCCTTGTCATCCGCAAAGCAGCGGTCGCCGTGCAGTTCCATAAAATCGTCAAACAATGCGCTGATATAATCGCTTCCTACCGGACGGTCATTTCTGCGCGAAAGCTGCACCCGTTCCCATGCCTCCATGCGCCCCGACACATGGATTTCCCCATGAAGATCCGCAAATACCGGATGATCCGTACGCTCGCAATTCATTTCTTTTATACCGGCGCCCTCATCGACTTGTACCGCTGCACTGTCAGCCCCGGCGATACCCGCGTCCGCCGTCTGCCGATGTCCACCATTACATGCATTCTCATGCAATGCCAAAATCGTGCTGAGCGTCCCGCGCAGTTTATCGCGCTCCACGATTCCGTCGATAAACCCGTGCTCAAGCAGAAACTCCGCACGCTGAAAACCTTTCGGCAGCTTTTCACCGATCGTCTGTTCAATGACGCGCGGACCCGCAAAACCGATCAATGCTTTCGGTTCCGCCAAAATAATATCCCCAAGCATCGCAAAGCTTGCCGTCACTCCGCCCGTCGTCGGATCGGTCAATACACTGATGTATAAAAGCCCCTCGTCGCTGTGACGTTTGAGCGCCGCCGCCGTCTTCGCCATCTGCATCAGAGAAACAATCCCCTCCTGCATTCTCGCACCGCCGGAGCACGCAAACAAAATAACCGGAAGCTTTTCTTTCGTGGCACGCTCTACGGCGCGGGCGATCTTTTCTCCGACAACCTCACCCATACTCGCCATCATAAAACGTCCGTCACAGACTCCCAGCACGACCCTGCGCCCGTCAATCCGCGCCTCTCCCGTGACAACAGCCTCATCAAGACCCGTTTTTTCCTGAAGCGCCTTTATTTTGTCCTCATAGCCGCGAAATTTCATCGGGTTGCCGCTTGAAAGTCCGTTATCCCATTCCTCAAACG
This sequence comes from Lachnospiraceae bacterium, assembly GCA_003979345.1. Taxonomy (GTDB): domain Bacteria; phylum Bacillota; class Clostridia; order Lachnospirales; family Lachnospiraceae; genus DLAJ01. The sequence continues at coordinate 29,622 of RYVZ01000026.1, read as the reverse complement.
AACCCTCATCCGCAATGCGCGCGATCCGGCTGTACGCATCCACACGAAAATATCCGCCGCATTTCGGGCAGATATAGTAATCCGCGATCGCATCTTCCGCAATGATCGCACTGCCGCATTTATTGCATTTCCGCAGCAGCCCGCGCGGCACACTCGGATGCTTCTCCCCGCGGATACTGTCATTTTTTCTGGAAGCAGTATGCTTCGTCTTTTTGAACATATCCAGCTTCATAACTTGCCTCACCGACCGTTTTCATAATTTTACAGTATCAGCCAACCAGCCAACGCCTTAGAAAATCTTTTCGCCTTTCACGCTCTATTCACACGTATCAAGCAGTTCCTGCTGATGTTGTTCGATGAACGTAATATCCGTATTCCCTGCCAAAAAATCAGGATGATTGATCAGTTCATATTGATAATCCACATTCGTTTCAATTCCCTCAATGATCACCTCACCGAGCGCGCTCTGCAGTTTGCGGATCGCTTCTTTGCGATTTTTCGCCCACACGATCAGCTTGGCGATCATCGAATCATAATAGGGAGGAATCTCACAGCCTGTATAGATTGCCGAATCAACACGGATTCCCTTGCCTCCCGGCAGATACATATCCGTGATCGTTCCGGGCGACGGTCGGAAGCCCTTTGCCGGATTTTCCGCATTGATCCTGCACTCGATCGCATGACCGGTCAGCTTCACCTCTTCCTGCGCATAGGAAAGCTTTTTGCCCGATGCGATACGAATCTGCTCTTTCACCAGATCGATTCCTGTGACCCATTCCGTCACGGGATGCTCTACCTGTATGCGGGTATTCATTTCCATAAAATAAAAATGTTCATCCCGCTCCAATAAGAATTCAACCGTCCCTGCGCTCACATAGCCTGCCGCCTTCGCCGCCGCAACCGCCATATTTCCCATGCGCTCACGCAATTCTTCGGACAGCGCCGCGGACGGCGCTTCCTCGATCATCTTTTGATGATTGCGCTGAATCGAGCAGTCCCGCTCTCCGAGATGGATGACATTGCCGTAAGAGTCGGCAAGAACCTGAAATTCAATATGACGCGGATGCTCAATAAAATGTTCCAGATACATCACACGGCTCGCAAACGCCGCCTCCGCCTCTTTCTGTGCTGTCAGAAACGCCTGCTCAAATTCTTCCTCACGCGCGGCGACACGCATTCCTTTTCCGCCGCCGCCGAGCGCCGCCTTGATGATGACCGGATAACCGATTTCTGCAGCTTCCTTCTTTCCTGTCTCTGCGTCCATGACCGGCTCCGTGCTTCCCGGTACGATCGGCACGCCCGCTTCCAACATCGTATTGCGCGCCTGTTGTTTATCGCCCATTCTTGCAATGACCTCAGAACCGGGTCCGATCAAGGTGATGTTACACTTCTCGCAAAGTCTTGCAAAGACGCTGTTTTCCGATAAAAAGCCATATCCGGGATGAATCGCGTCAGCTCCCGATATGATCGTGGCGCTGATGATCCTTTCCATCTTCAGGTAACTTTCAGCCGCCGGTGCCGGTCCGATACAGACCGCCTCATCTGCAAGCTTTGTGTGCAGTGCCTCCGCATCCGCTTCTGAATAGACCGCAACCGTCTCGATTCCCATCTCACGACAGGCGCGGATAATACGCACGGCAATCTCTCCCCGGTTTGCCACCAACACCTTTTTGATCATGCCGCACCCCTTATCTGATCACAAACAGCGGCTCTCCGTAGCCGACTCCCTGCCCGTTCTCCACAAGAATTTCCGCTACTATGCCGTCAAATTCGCTCTCGATCTCATTCATCAGTTTCATGGCCTCAACGCAGGCAAGCACCTGTCCTTTTTTAACCGTATCACCAACCGCCACATACGGCTTCGCGTCCTCCGCGGGCGCCGCATAAAACACACCCACAAGGGGGGACTTGACGATATTGCCGTCAGTCTTTTCCACATTGGGCTGCAAAACTGCTGCCTCCGCCGTCACATGCACCGCTGCAGACGGAGCTCCCGGCGCCGTCTGCATGATCCCGGATGCCGTCGAATTCACGGTCTCCGACATATTCGCGGTTCCCGCCATATATGCCGTTCTAGATGTCTGCAATGCACCCGGCACATTTGCTGCTCCCGCCATGTATGCTGTTCCTGCTGCCTGCACAGTTTCCGACATAGGTGTCATTCCTGCTGCCGATACTGGCACCGCAGCGAGACTGCCTGCAGCCGGTCCGGATACACTGCTTTCTTTTTTCAGGCAAAGCTTGACGCCATTCTCCTCGTATCGAAACTCTGTCAGCTTCGACCCGGAGACCGCGTCGATCAATTGCATCAACTGTTCCAGTTCCATGATGATTTTCCTCCTGCGGTAATTCAAACCTCTCTATCACACTCGCTGCGTCCGCATGATCAAATGTCGCCACACCGCAAAAATCGCGTTCTTATTACGGCGCCAACCGCTCCTTACTCTTCATATTTCTTGATCAGCAGCGTCGCGTTATGCCCGCCAAAGCCCAATGAATTTGACATGGCATAACGGACATCCTTTTTAACCGGCGCACCGATCGCATAGTTTAAGTCGCATTCCTCATCCGGCGTTCGTGTTCCCACCGTCTGATGAATGAATCCGTCCTGAATCGTCTTCACACAGGTGACAAGCTCCACGCCGCCAGCCGCGCCAAGCAGATGTCCAATCATGGACTTCGTCGAATTGATCACGACATCCTTTGCCGCCTCGCCGAATGCAGCCTTGATCGCTCTAGTCTCAAACAGATCATTATGGTGGGTTGCCGTTCCGTGCGCATTGATATAGGTAACGTCCTTCGGTGAAACGCCTGCCTCCTTCATCGCAAGTTCCATGGCTTTAGCCGCACCGCTCCCATCTTCCGCGGGCGAAGTAATATGATAGGCATCACTTGTAGAGCCATATCCGGCCACTTCCGCATAGATATGTGCCCCGCGCGCTTTTGCATGGGATAGTTCTTCAAGTACGACGATACCTGCGCCCTCGCCAAGCACAAAACCGCTCCTGTCCTTGTCAAACGGGATTGAGGCGCGCAGAGGATCTTCCTCAGTCGTAAGTGCCGTCAATGCGGTGAATCCCGCGACTCCGGTCGGGCAGATGCAGCCCTCCGTACCGCCTGCGACCATAATATCCGCATCGTCATACTGGATCGCGCGGAACGCATCGCCGATGCAATTTGTGCCGGTCGCACATGCCGTCACGACATTCGTGCATTTTCCCCTAAGCCCTAACTGAATCGAAACATTTCCCGCCGCCATATTCGAGATCATGAGCGGCACCATCAGCGGATTGACTCTCGACGGTCCCTTTGTCAAGATCTTTTGGTACTCGCTCTCCTCCATCTGAAGGCTGCCAATCCCCGAACCGATGATCACACCCGCGCGGAATGCGTCCTCTTTTTCCATGTCAATGCCGGCATCCGCAAACGCCTCATTTGCGGCAGCGACCGCATATTGAGAAAACAACTCCATTCTTTTTGCCGCCTTGAAATCCATACGGTCTTTTGCGACAAAATCCTTGACCTCGGCCGCTATTTTTACTTTATAATCCGTGGTGTCAAATTTTGTGATCGCACCGATACCGACTTTTCCCTCTTTTACGGAAGCCCAGAATTCTCCCACGGTATTTCCGATCGGCGTTACCGCCCCAAGACCTGTCACAACGACTCTTCTTTTCATCTGCGATTTTCCTTTCGTTTTTTCCGTCCTGTTACATTACCATCCCGCCGTCCACATGCAGTACCTGTCCGGTGATATAAGCCGCATCTTCCGACGCCAGAAACACGACTGCCGCCGCAACCTGCTCCGGAGTACCAAAATGACCGAGCGGAATCTGTGTCATCGCGCCTGCTTTCACATCTTCGGAAAGCTCCGCCGTCATATCCGTCTCAATAAACCCCGGCGCTACCGCGTTGACCGTGATGCCGCGGGACGCCAGTTCCTTTGCCGCCGATTTCGTAAGCCCGATGACCCCCGCCTTTGACGCCGCATAATTTGCCTGTCCTGCATTGCCGCTGACACCGACAACGGACGCCATATTGATGATACGGCCGCTGCGCTGTTTCAACATCTGCCTTGCTGCGAAGCGGATCGTATGAAATACGCCCTTTAAGTTGGTATCGAGTACGCGGTCAAAATCCTCCTCCGACATTGCCATGAGCAGACCGTCTCTCGTGACGCCTGCGTTATTGACCAAAATGTCCAAAGAACCATGCTCTTTGATCACAGTCTTGATAAACGCTTCACACTGTCCATAATCGGAAACGTCGCATTGATACACCTCACCGGTTCCGCCCTGTCCTTCTATTTCCGAAAGCACCTGTTTTGCTTTTTCTTCCGATCCGTTATAATTTATGATGACAAACGCACCCTCCCGCGCCAGACGCAGTGCGACCGCCCTGCCGATTCCGCGCGAAGCCCCGGTCACAACCGCTGTTTTTCCTGTTAATGACATTTCACTCTCTCCTGTCCCTTATCTGTGATCATACCGACAGCCTCCGCGCTGCCCGCTAAAGTATCCTTTACGCCAAAGTATCCCTTCCGCCAAAGTCCCGTAAGAAAAGATATCTTTATCAGCGCTTTCTTAGGAAAGCTCCTGCACAAGCTTATCAACATCCTCCCATACGGAGGCGTGCAGTACCCGTTTTTCTTTGTCAATTTTTTTCAAAAACCCTTCCAGCGTCTTTCCTGGTCCGATCTCCACAAACGTATCGACGCCTTCGGCGATCATATGTTCCATGCTCTGCTGCCAGCGCACCGGCGCGCTCACCTGCTGCGCCAGCAGTCCTTTGCTCTCTCCGATATCCGTGACCGTTTTCGCCGTCACATTCGTGACATACGGAATCTGCAGCGCGGAAAAAACCATAGGCTCCATCTCGGCCGCAAGCTGTTCCCCTGCCGGAAGAAGCAGCTTTGAATGGAACGGTCCGCTCACATTCAGCATAACCGTCCGTTTTGCACCGCCCTCTTTCAGTCTGACAGCCGCTTCCTCAACCGCTTTTGTTTTTCCGGTGATCACGATCTGCCCCGGGCAGTTATAGTTGGCAACGGACACATCCTCCATGCCTCCTATGATACGTTCAATTTCGTCCGCTGCCATTGCAATGACTGCGCACATAGCACCCTCGCCGGCAGGCACGGTATTCTGCATGAGAATGCCGCGCTTTCTCACAAGACGGATCGCGTCCAGCTCCTGCATGCCTCCTGCCGCCGCGATCGCACAATATTCGCCGAGACTCAATCCCGCCGCTATATCCGGCTTCATTCCCCGCTCCGTCAGCACCCGGGTGATCGCCAGACAGGTCGTAACCATCGCTGCCTGCGTATATTCCGTCAGGTCAAGCCGGTCATTGGGCGTGAAGCATAATTCTTTCATGTCAAGCGACACCGCTTCGGAAGCCGCGTCAAATAATTCGCGCGCAGTTTCGCTATTCTCATAAAAATCAGCGCCCATTCCTGCTGTCTGTGCTCCCTGTCCGGGGTAAATGAATGCCAGTTTACTCATAGAATCCCGCTCCTTTTATCAGCTTGTCCGTCTCCTGCACGAGCCGCCCGATCAGCTCCTTACAGGTTTCTTCTTTTTTCACGAGTCCCGCGATCTGGCCCGCCATGATCGTACCGTTCTTAACGTCACCATCGACGACAGCCGCACGGAGACTCCCCACTGTGATATGCTCCAATTCCTCCAGACCGGCTCCTGCCGCTTCGAGCTCCAGATATTTCTTTGTCATGTCGTTCCGCAGCGCGCGCACGGGGTGCCCCGTCGTTCTTCCGGTGACACGCGTATCAATATCTTTCGCTTTTATGATACGCTCCTTATAATTGGCATGTACCTGCGCTTCCTTTGCCGTAACAAAGACCGTACCCAACTGCACGGCGCGCGCGCCAAGCATAAATGCGGCGGCAATTCCCCTGCCGTCCGCAATGCCGCCTGCCGCAATGACCGGAATATCCACAGCGTCAACAACTTGAGGAACTAGCGCCATTGTTGTGGTCTCGCCGATATGACCGCCCGCTTCGCACCCCTCGGCCACGACTGCATCCGCGCCGCTGCGTGCCATACGTTTTGCCAGCGCAACGGAAGCTACGACCGGAATGACTTTCACGCCTGCCGCCTTCCACATATCCATATATTCTTCCGGGTTTCCCGCTCCGGTCGTCACGACCTTCACACCTTCCTCGGCAACCACCTTTGCTACGTCCGCAGCATACGGGCTCATCAACATGATGTTGACGCCGAACGGCTTATCCGTAAGTTTTTTCGCCTCCCGTATCTGTTCCCGCACCCACTCTGCGGGCGCTGCCGCCGCGCCGATCAGGCCTAAGCCCCCTGCCTCGGAAACGCCGGCAGCAAGGTGATGCTCCGCAACCCATGCCATACCGCCCTGAATGATCGGGTATTCAATTCCCAAGAGCTTTGTGATCTCTGTCTGCATAATTGATGCCTCCTTCTAACGGTGTATCTGTTTTCTTTTGTTTCTATTATGGGTGATTATTGTTAAAAGTTATTTTTTTAGCAATTCCTTACCACTCCACAACAGCCGCACCCCATGTAAGTCCCGCTCCAAAACCCGCCATCACAAGCTTGTCTCCTCTGTGCAGCGTTCCGCTCCGATTCAGTTCGTCAAGCAGAATCGGGATACTTGCAGAAGATGTGTTGCCGTATTCCTGCATATTCATCGGGAATTTTTCGATCGGTTCCTCCAGCCGCTTTGCGACTGCCTCTACGATTCTTCTATTTGCCTGATGTAAAATATAAAATGTGATATCTTCTTTATGTAAATGGTTTTTCTCAAGCACTTCCGCGATGACCTCCGGCACTCTCTTTAACGCAAACCGGAATACTGCCTGCCCGTCCATACCGATCCGGTGCTCTTTATCCTGCATCGCCTGTGCTCCGCTCTCATCATGTAGATTGCTCCAGTCATGACGGCTCTTGCAGACAAGCGCATCTCCCTTCGCCCCTTCGGAATGGGCCGCCGGCAGAGCCATTTCCCCTTCCGTGCCTCTCAGCACGACCGCGCCCGCACCGTCGCCAAACAGAATGCAGGTACCCCGGTCCCTCCAGTCCATCAGATTGGAAAGACACTCACTGCCGATCAAAAGCGCCGTATGGTAAACGCCACAGTTCAGATAGGCAAGTGCAGTACTGTAGGCAAGTAAGAATCCCGTGCATGCCGCACTTAAGTCAAAACAGGTCGCATGCTCCGCACCCAGTTCTTTCTGCACCTCACATGCCGTGCAGGGCAGAATGAGATTCGAAGACGTCGTTGACACGATCAGCAGATCGATCTCCGCCGCCGTTATTCCGGCATCTTCCAGAGCGCGTCTGCCCGCCATGCATGCCATCGAGACCGTCGTCTCAGATCCGGACGCAATATGCCTTGCCCATACGCCCGTGCGTTCCTTTATCCACTCATCGTTTGTATCCACAAACGCGGCAATCTGATCGTTATCCATGCGATTTGCAGGCACATACGCACCCGTCCCGCATATTTTTCCTTTCATATACGCCCCCGCTGCTCCTCTGTTTACTCACAATCCTCACTGAAAATACCAGTGTTCCTCAAAAGGTGCTTGCTTCTTCCAGCATTCAATTACTTTGACATTCAAAGTATATAAAGATTTCCACTCTTTGTCAAGACCTTAAGCACGCTGCTCCTGCCCGTTTTTGTCGCTTGTGTCAAACAGGTTTCTGCGCGGCTGCTTTTTCTCCTTTTTGCTGCGGGCTTTCATCTGTCGTATCTTTTCTTTTTCGTGCCGCGCATTTTCCTTCTCCTGCTTCATTTTTTCTTTTTCACGGCGCGCGCTCTCCTTTTCTGCACCTTGCTTTTCCTTTTCTGCCTTCTGCCGTTCTTTCTTCATCCTTTTTCGGTCCGTCATCGTCATCCGGTTTCTCCGCTCACGTTCCCGCAGTATTTCATCCAGTTTTTTGTAATGCTCTTCCTCCCGCTGTTCCTGTATGCTGAATTGGTAATTCATCTCCTTCGACACTGTCTCGGCAACCCCTTTCTTGATTTCTCGCAAAAGTCCTTCATTTTCCTCATGCACTGCCGTCACGACCATTTGCTGCAGCATCATGCAGAGTCTCGCCGCCTTTCTCGTTTTTTCTTCTTCCGCCTGCACAGAATGATCTGCTGAATCCTTGCATTTTGGCAGCTGCTTTTCTTTGGTTTTCTGCGAGGTATCAGCCTCCATTGCCTGCTTTTTATCCCATTTATCCGTTTCTGTATCTCCTGCCTTTTTCTCGTCCCCTTTATCCGGCAAAGTCCTGTCTGCCTGCGCCTCTCTGTATGTACCCGCAGACGGTGCCTGCCCGGAACTCCCGCTTCCGCGCTGCTCATCCCTCATATGTACTTTCGTGCGGATCGCTCTCAGCTGTAATCCCTCCTTCTTTAGTTCCTTGATATACAAAAATCTGCTCAGATCTTCATCCGTATAAAGTCTGTGCCCCTGCTTATTGCGCTCAATAGGCAGCTGCAATTCATCTTCCCAGTACCTCAGAACATGGCTTTCCACATTCACTTTTTTTGCCGCGTCGGCAATTTGATAATAATTCATGCTTGTCCTCCTTTTTGATTCCATGAAACATGTTCTGTTGCAACCGCGCGGGGAAGAATCATCCTCCCCTGCACGGGACTGCGCATATAAAAAAAGAGAATCTCCCTGTTGGAAAATTCTCTTTTGTGTCCTGTGTTCGCGGAACGTTCTTTTTATTCCTGCCGACTGCGAAAATCGCCGCGTTCCATATTGGCAAATTTCGTATACTCCGGCAGCCACACCAGATTCACGGTTCCAATCGGACCGTTTCTCTGCTTGGCAATGATGATCTCCGCAATATTTTTCATCTCCGTATCTTTATTGTAATAATCATCCCGGTAAATAAACATGACGACATCGGCATCCTGCTCGATCGCACCCGACTCGCGCAGATCGGATAGCATCGGTCTGTGATCCGGACGCTGCTCTACGGCACGGCTTAGCTGTGACAATGCGATCACCGGAACCTGAAGCTCCCTCGCAAGTGCTTTCAGTGAGCGCGATATTTCAGAAATTTCCTGCTGCCTCGAATCGCTGCCCCTTCCGCTCGCACTCATCAGCTGTAAATAATCGATCATGATCATCTGTAGATTATGCTCCAATTTGTATTTGCGGCATTTACTTCTCAGTTCCGGAACGCTAATTCCCGGCGTGTCGTCAATGATCAGCTTCGATTTTCCGATCACCGCTGCGGATTCGATCAGGCGCTCCCAGTCGTTATCGTCCAGCCCTCCGGTCCTCAGCCTCTGCGCATCCACGCGTGATTCCAAGGAAAAAAGGCGATTGACAAGCTGTTCCTTCGACATTTCCAGACTGAAGATGGCAACTGTCTGATTGGAACGAAATGCCACATATTCTGCAATGTTTAACGCGAATGCGGTCTTTCCCATGGAAGGTCTTGCCGCGATCAGGATCAGATCCGAAGGTTGCATTCCCGCTGTCCTGTAATCCAGATCGGCAAAGCCTGTGGCAACTCCCGTCACTGCTCCTTTATTATGGGATGCAATCTCAATCTTGCGCAGTGCATCGGCAACGACCTGTCTGATCGGCACATAGTCTCCCACATTGCGGTTCTGCACGATCTGAAATATCTTTTTTTCCGTCTCGGCCAAAATATCCTCAACCGGTTCCCTGCCGACATAACAGGTATTCGCAATCTCCTCGTTCGTCTTAATGAGTCTGCGGAGCAATGCTTTCTCTGCTACGATGTTCGCATAATACTTCACGTTTGCGGACGTCGGCACAATATTTAAGATATCTTTGATAAACTCTAAAGAGCTAACCTCGGGCGGTACATCCTTTTCCTTTAAGCGATTTTGGAGGGTCACTGTGTCGACCGGCTTCGCCTCATCATGAAGCTCCACCATCGCCTCAAATACGATGCCATATTGTCTTCCATAGAAATCTTCACCCGTCAGTATCTCAGACGCCGCCACGATCGCGTCCTTATCCATCAGCATAGAACCGATGACAGACTGCTCCGCCTCAATGCTATGCGGTAATACTCTTTTTAACAGGGCTTCACCCAGATCCGCCAATTGTCCTTCTCCTTTGTCTCTACTTCTCACTCACCTGTACGCGCAAGACTGCCGTCACTTTAGGATGCAGCTTTAGCGGAATCTCATAGGTTCCAAAATTCTTAATGGATTCTTTCAGGACGATCTTCTTTTTATCAATGTCATATCCATACTGTTCTTTGGCAGCCTGCGCGATTTCCCTGCCCGTCACGGCACCAAATGTTTTACCGCCTTCCCCTGCCTTAATGGAGACCGCGATCAGCTTATCCTCCAGTTCTTTTTTCAGCTCCTGCGCGTGCGCCAGATTCTCCGCTGCAATCTTTTCCTCATGCGCTTTTCTTAATTTCAGATCGTTGATACTGGCATTATTCGCCTCCACACCAATCTTTTTCGGCAATATATAATTACGCGCATAACCGTCGCTGACCTCGACGAGATCTCCCTTTTTCCCCAGTGCCTTAACATCCTGCTGTAAAATAATTTTCATGAAAATCCTCCTTGCCGGAGCATATTTGCGTAGGCACCGAACCGAATATCATATTCGGCTCTGCGATTCAAATTTGTGGCTCCGACACAAATTTGTGTGTGATAATTTATCACACTATATCCCCTTCCCCTATCATCGTATCCAACGTTTCCTTGATCTTTGCGATCGCTCCTGCCATATCTACATTTTCAAGCTGTGCGCCCGCCATGTTCATATGACCGCCGCCGCCAAGACGTTCCATAATAATCTGCACATTCACCTCATCAATGGAACGTGCACTGATATAAATTTTATTCTGATAATCGCTGCATACAAAGCTTGCCTTGATCCCAATAATGTTAAGCAGCTCATTTGCCGCCTGCGCACCGACAATGGTCGGGCTTTGAAGCCCCTGCGACGGGCAGACAGATATGGCATAACTGCCATGAACGATCTCCACCTGACGCACCGCCTCTGCCTTTGCTTTGTATTCCGTTTCATCTTCCCGGAACATCTTCCGCACACGCGTAACGTCTGCACCGCTGCGACGCAGGAATGCCGCTGCTTCAAATGTCCGCACACCGGTCTTGCTCATAAAGTTATTGGTATCCACCACGATACCCGCGTAGAGGCAGTCCGCCTCAACACTGCGCACTTTCACATTGTCGCCGACATATTGCAGGATCTCTGCTACCATTTCACACGCGCTTGACGCATAAGGCTCCACATAGGAAAGAGTGGCATTTTCGATCACTTCCGCACCCTGCCTGTGATGGTCCAGCACCACAATGGACTTGCAGTAATGCAGCAGTTCCGGACATTCCGTAATACTCGGCTTATTGACATCCACAATGACCAGCACCGTGTTATCATCCGCATATTCTAATGCCTGCTGCCCCGATATGATCGTATCTTCCTCAAATTCCGAATGCCCCCGGTAACGATCTACAAGCGGCTGCAGGGATGTCGTCACATCATCTAATACGATCCGCGCTTTCCGTTCAAGTGCCTTGGCAATGCAAGCAATGCCGACAGCGGCGCCAAAGCTGTCAACATCGCTCAGGCGGTGCCCCATGACAAGCACCTGATCCTTAGCACTGATGATCTCTTCTAACGCATGTGCTTTCACTCTTGCTTTTACGCGCGTACTCTTTTCAACCTGCTGGCTCTTGCCGCCATAATAAGAAACGGTCTCCGGCGTCTTGACAACCGCCTGATCCCCGCCTCTTCCGAGTGCTAAATCGATTGCGGTCCTTGAAAATTCATAATCCTGCGCATAGGTCAGTCCGTCCAGTCCGACCCCGATACTTAACGTAACCGCCATTTCATTGCCGATATTCACGGTCTTGACATCCTCCAGCAGATCAAAACGCTGTTCCTTCAACTGCTGTACGGACTTTTTTCGTAACACGATCAGGTATTTGTCTTTTTCCAGTCTTTTTACAATACCGTCCAACGCTGAAATGTATTTGTTGATCTTTCGTTCGATCAGCGCCGTCAAAAGAGATCTTCGTACTTCCTCAATGCTTTCCAGCGCCTCGTCGTAATTGTCAAGGTAGATCATTCCGACTGCAAGCGACTGATTATCATTTTCCTGCAGCGCAATGCGCAGGGCCGTTTCATCAAACAGATAAATTGCGATCAAATAGCCGTCATAGGTTCTGCCCGATACAATATCACTGTTCGCTGCCATCTCCCGCAGTGAGACTTTCTTCATCCGCACATCATAAACGCTTCCCTCATGCTCGATCGTTTCCTGTGCCGTATCTTCTTTTTGAGGAAGCTTGTCCAATGTCAGTGTCGGAAATACGGTCCAGACAGATTTGCGGTAACCCTTTTCCTTATGTGTTACATCTTCAAAGCATTCATTTGTCCATATAATTTTTCCGTTTTCGTCCAACAGCGCATGTGGCAGCTCCAATTCGCGCAAGAGCTGTTTTTGTATCTGCCCGTACTGTGTTGCAAAGCTGATCATCTCATTCATGATGATGGGCTTATTATAGTTCATTAAAAGTGCCACAATGATAAAATAGGTTACAACAAACGCGGAGAGCACGACCCCCGCGGTCACATTGATCATATAAATAATGATATTTACAAAGACAAGCAGCACGCCAAGAAGCAGCGTGGACTGCATATATGTCCTCAAACGGCCCTTAAGCCGTATCTTATTTGTACCCATTTACTTTCCCCTCTGGTATGTACTATGCCTATACCGTTCTAGTATAACATTATTTCATCAGAACTTCCATAGCATAATATAGTGGATTATCGCGAAAGAACGGGATAGATATTGTATCATTTCCCATAATCTTTCTTATGATACAAGAAAGACTCCCGCCGAAGCGGAAGTCTTTTGAAAACCTGACTGTCACTTTCAAAGAATCACAACGCAGTTCTTAATCACATGCATAAGGCATAAGCGCAATATGCCTTGCGCGTTTGATCGCAACCGTCAGTGCTCTCTGATGCTTTGCACAGTTGCCGGTAATTCTTCTGGGAAGAATCTTACCTCTCTCGGATACATATCTCTTTAACTTTGCCGTATCCTTATAATCGATCACATTATCCTTTCCACAGAATACACAAACTTTTCTCTTTCTATGGATACCGCGTCTCTTCATAGGCGCTTCGGACTTGTCAGCTGCTGCCTTGGTATAAGCCATTGCTCAAACCTCCTATCTGAATCTACTGTTAGTTAAACGGTAATTCCTCATCAATCCCATCGGGAATATTCATGAAACCATCGCCCGCAGGTGCCACCGGAGCAGACTGCCTTGCTCCCTGCGAATAACCCCCGTCACCGCCGGACACCGCATTTTTGCTCTCTGCAAACTCCAAACTGTCAACCATGATGCGCACGCTGTAAACCTGCTGCCCATCCTTATTTGTGTAATTGTCATTTTGGACTCTGCCTTCCACAAGCATCTTAGTCCCCTTGTGAAGATACCTTTCCACAAACTCCGCCTGCTTGCCAAACGCCGTACAGTTAAAAAAGTCTGCATCCGCTTCGCCTTCACGCTTAAATCTGCGGTCAACCGCAATGGAAAACCTCGCCACTGCCGTATTGCTGCCGTTTTGGGAATATCTCACCTCAGGGTCTCTCGTCAAACGTCCCATAAGTATTACTTTATTCATACGTTTCTCTCTTTCTTTATGCTTCCTGCTTTACGCACAAAAATCTGATGACGTTTTCCATAAGACGAACATTGCTTTCAATCTGTGCCGGAGCGGCTGCGTCAGCATCAAACTGGATAAAGTAATAGAAGCCTTCCTTCATATGGCGAATATCATATGCAAGTCTCTTCTTTCCCCAGTCATCCACATTCGTAACCTGTCCGCCGAATCTTTCGATATAGCCCTTGCATTTCTCAATCTCAGCAGCTCTCACGTCATCTTCGACTTTCGCACTTACAACAATGCATAATTCATACTTGTTCATGCTTTTCGTTACCTCCTTTTGGTCTCTGGCCCCCTCTCTGACGGAAGGAGCAAGGAAAAATATTCTATCACGGAGTTATAGAATAGCACAAAACCTGTCCGAAATCAAGCAAAATTCATAAATATTTCACGGTCATTTTGAAAAGCAGCACATATTCTTTTTTCATAAATCCCTCAAAATCGTTTTTTATCTTGAAAAATGAACGTAGTAATTGTATGCTAAATACAAAGGTGATACAAGCTCAGAGCAGTGTATCCTCTTTTCCAAATGACAGTTACGCTTTACGTAAAACCAGACAGATCCCATTCAGGAGGAATATAGGTGCAGCAGAAAAACGAACTGACAGGTAAACCCTCTCTCATGAAAGAATTAAATATCAGTCTGATCAAGGAGGCCTTAACAAAACATGAGAGTGCGACACGGGTAGAGCTTTCCTCTATCACCGGCATCAGCCAGCCCACAGTGAATCTTCTCATTCGCCAATTGCTGAAAGACCGGACGGTCGTCAGCGTCGGCACCATACAGGCTGCACGCGGCAGGAAGGCGGAAGTATTCTCGCTAAACATCAAACGGTACCGGATCGCTTCTGTTATTGTAACTAGAAATATCTTTCAATATGCCATATCCGATATGAATCTCAACATAGAAGATGCCTGTGTTGTCGATCATGACCCCGGCCGCTCATTTTCACAACAGCTCCACTCGATCATACGGCATATTTTGAAGCACAATCCCTATGTTCAGGCTGTCTCTATAGGCATACCGGGTGCAGTTTCAGAATCCGGTCAGGTTTTTGCCATTCCCCATATACCTGAATGGGAAAAAACAAACCTGAAAAAAATGTTAGCATCCGAATTTGATCTGCCCATCCTGATCATGAATGATATCAATGCGATCGCTGTCGGTTACGCATGCAGTCTCCGTACCGACGTCCAAAATATGGTTTATCTGCACATAGAGAATAATAGTATTGGCGCCGGTATCATTATAAACGGTCAGCTCTATCCCGGTTTTTCAAGTTTTGCCGGTGAAGTCGGCTATATGCAGATCGGACCGGGAAAAAGGGCTGAGGACATATTGCCGGCATCTGCTTCCGCACAGCGCACCGCGCTTTTGAGCGCGATCGCCACAAATATCATCTGCGTTCTGAATCCCGAAAAAATCGTGATCGGCGGAAAAGATATTCCCGACAGCTTGTACGAACACGTACAAAAAGGAAGCTTCATGCAGCTTCCTGAAGAGATCATGCCACAGATCATCGTGACCGACTCCTATCCCGATTACTACCTGCGCGGATTAGGAGAAATGGGTAAAAGGCATCTTGATAAAGGCGTTCATCTGGCGTAATGAATATTCTTGTAAAAATACCGGTCCCCCATCATCAGTTTTTTCTTCTGCTTTGGAGACCGGTATTTTTTGACAACAGCTTTTATTCCGGCAGTCGTTTTACGATTCTATTTCCATTCTGTTTTATGAAACCGCCGTTCATCGCACTTCCCTTAATTCTGCGGCACGGTCTCTGCCCATTCAAGACAGGCAAGCCGCTCCGGATCGAGCATATCCCGCTCTTCTTCCGTCAGACCGTCAACGATCTCCCTTACCATCTGTATAAAAATGAAGTCCCTCGGAACAGCCGCATCCGAGCTGATTCCGGCAAGACGCTTGCCGACAAGACCGCTCTTAGGATTCAGATATCTCAGAAGCGTGTTGACCGCTTTCACGCGCTCTTCCGACGTCATAAGCCACGGGAATGTCATCGGGTCTTTGATCGTGAAGTCTACCCAGATAATGCCGCAATTCTGTTTCGTCACTTCTGCAAGCCTCTGTCCCAATGACAGAACGACCGGATCACCCATTGTGTAATACCAAGTTGCGTCTGACGCATATCCGATCTGATAAAGCACGTCGTTATCCGGAAATGCATCTGCAAACCGCTTAAATTCGGGTATGAACCCAAGCACGTCGTCAAGGTTCTCGTCGTATACTCCAAGCACATCGCCGACTGCACTTCCGAATCCCTGACTGTCATTAACAAACAGGATATCGCTCCGGTAAGTGGGCGGAAGATAACGGATATTATAATGCTTTAAGAAAAGCCGGTATTCCGGATTGATCCCCTTAATATGCATATCCCATTTTTCAGCTAATGCATCAGAGACAGGAAGACCGGAATCCTCCGTAATTCCATGATACCATTCCACATCCACACCGACGCCGACCACGCAGGGATGATGCCCGTATTGATCGAGGATCAGGTCGATCAAAGTTTCCACATCCGCAAAGCCGGGCTCTACCTGCAGATATACCTGAATACCGTTCTGGTCAAAATAATTCAGATATTCCTCATGGGACAAATGATTCCTGCGCCCAGATTCTGTAAAATAAATATACTGTTTTTCCAGCGCCTCTGTATCCACACTTTCATCGGGCACAAACTCAAGATTGCAGCCCATTCCGCTTAAGCTGCCGACAATCCAGATCATCGTCGGTTTTGCGGACGGATACCATGCCTGCATCTGTTCGGCAACGCTTCCCCATTCCCCTTTCGTAAACCATCTGTTACCCAATCCGTATGCAGAAGAGCGCGCTCCTGCATAAACGACCCGTTGAAGAGAGGTATCCGGCACTGCCTGTGCATCCCTCAAAATGTTATAATACTCTACATACGCCTGCTGCATTTCGGTCAGCGCGTCATACATTTCTGCAACCTGTCTTACTTGTTCCGCGTTATTCGGATCCATGTTCAAAATTGCTGCATCCACACGGCTTCCCGCCTCCAGATTGTTTCTTTTTTCCTCCTGAAATTGCGGGATCAGATCTTCGTATGCCAAAAATTTACTCTCATAAAGAGGAACCAATTCCTGAATAACTTCCTCTCCCAGCGCTTCTGCCAATTCATCATATCTTTCCTCAAACATCCACGTAATACCGCCATCCTCGACTGCATCAAGCGGCGTATCACGGATCCATAAATTGAGGGCCCTTGCTTCCGCCATGAGCAACTGCTCAAGCACACCGTTTTCTTCCAATAATTCCTGATCCTCCTCCGTAAGAGAATCAAACTGCGCCCTTACCAAAACAACCGGCTCACGGTATTCTGATATTTCAGCAGTTTCCGCATCAAACCCGCTGCCGTTGATTGCCAGACCGTTGATCACTGTCATGACATACACGCCTTCCGGCGTCAGCTCATTTAACGCCTGATCACGTTCCACACTACTGCCCGCGTTATCCATTCTGCTCCTGACGGGTTCCCGTCCCTGAACCGGAGTATTCTGCAGCGACGATCCATTTAGACTGGTTTCTTCTTTTAATTTTCCGCAGCCTGCAAGCATCGCTGCAAACAAACACGGGATCAATGCAAGCAATAATACTTTCTTTCTCATAGCCATACCTCCTCGTTCGTATGATTTAAGAACCATTTCGCATCCCCTTCACCGGACATGACCCCCTTTCTATACCGGTGCTTATAAATTTAAGATTGTTAAAAAATAAAGCCGCATAAACCGTAAATCATTTCCTCCCCAAATTAGTTTATCGTCTCAGGTATATATTTAACATTATTAAATATATACCTATCATACCATGCGGAAGCATAGTTTGCAAGTCAAAAATGCAGACCGGCATGATGGAAAATATTAACTTTTACTTTGAATATCCCGCACATTTTTCTCCAGAACAGGGCGCGCAATCATGATCTGGTGCCCGCAGCCGCAACACTTCAGTCTGAAGTCCGCACCGCTGCGCAGCACCTCCCATTCTGCTGAGCCGCAGGGATGTTTCTTCTTTAATCTGACGATGTTTCCAACCTTGATATCCATGTGAGCCCCGTCCTTTATATTACGCAAAATACTCTTTTCAGCCGGCTGCCATTTACACAGTAACCGTGATGCTGCCAAGAATCTCACCGATGCTGCCCTGTATGACCAGATCCGCCATGCTGTCCCTTCCTGTTGCAGAGCGGTTAATGAGTACCAGTCTGTCTCCCCTGTAGTAATCGATCAATCCCGCTGCCGGATATACGACCAAAGAAGTCCCTCCGACGATCAGCATATCTGCCTCACTGATGCATTTGATCGCTTCCGTGAGCGTGTCCTGATCAAGACCTTCTTCATATAATACTACATCCGGTTTAATGCCTCCCCCGCAGGCGTCGCATTTGGGAACGTCATCGGAATTTTTCACACACTGCGCGTCAAAAAACTTTCCACATTCTTCACAGTAATTGCGCAGCACGCTTCCATGAAGCTCCAGCACTTTTCTGGAGCCTGCCGCCTGATGCAGCCCGTCGATATTCTGCGTAATGACTGCTTTTAGTTTTCCTGCCTGTTCAAGCTCTGCCAGCTTCCTGTGTGCCGCGTTTGGCTCCGCATCAAGGCAGAGCATCTTATCCCTGTAAAAACGGTAAAATTCCCCGGTCCTGCTGCGATAAAAGCTATGGCTCAAAATTGTCTCGGGCGGATAATCATATTTCTGATGGTATAATCCATCCACACTCCGAAAATCCGGAATCCCGCTTTCCGTCGATACCCCCGCTCCTCCAAAAAAAACGATATTGTCACTGTCATTGATCCATTGCTGTAAGACTGCAAGCTTCTCACCCATTTTTGTCTCTCCCTGTTTGAAATCTCTTCGATCGTTTCTTACTACCGCACCTTCACGATCATCACGGTACGTCCCTGCATATCCGGATAGCCCTCGTAGACGACCTCGCCCATCTGCCGCAGCATTTCCGTGTTCATACCCGCCTGCATATACTTATCATATTCACAGGTACCGATAAACAGATAGGTCACCTGATATTTATCAAGCAAAGAGCGCACAAGCTCCTGATCCTGCGATACATAGATGGTATCCACATCCCCCGCTCTTGCGCTGACCGGCTCCGGACTGTTGTGCCAAAGCCATTCGTGCACACGCCAGCCTAGCACGGTGGGCATTCCCGTCAGCACGGATACCCTGTTGTTGATCGTATAGCTCTCTCCATTTGCCTCCAGAATGACCGGCCGGCCCTGCACATTGTCATTCAGCCATGCGATCGCCGCGGCGTCCGTCGGCTGCTCTTCATAGATATAGCGGTCAGCGCGCATCCCTTTATAGCCTTCCTCATTTGACAGATCTCCAAACCATGCCCGCACACTCGTTCCGAAATATCCGCAGGTCCACAGCAGAAGCACAAGACCAGCCACGCCCCATTTCAATTGCCGGCGCGTCTCCCGAAGCAATATAAAGCGCGTCAGAATATAGCCGATCGATATGCCAAATAAAATATATGCCTGATAGACAAGCTTAAACATCGTATTGGACCGCTTGTAATCCCCCGCATAAATGTCTGACATATAGATCACTTCCGGCGTCAATACAAGTCCGACCGCGCAGAGGCCCAGTATCAGGATAAACAGATCCGATATTTCCAGATTTTCCAAAAACTGTACAAACCGTCTCTGCCTGACCGGCGCACGATTTTTGTCAGCCGCTATGTTCTCCTGCTCCGATTTCTTTTCACAGACCGCCCTGCTTTCATCAGCTGTCCCGCTCTCCTTTGCCGCTTCCGCTTCTTTGAAGCTTTCTGCCCCTTCGGACTTTCCTTTCCTGTTTATCTGTATTTCTTTCCAGATCAGCGCCGTGACGAAGCCAATCACAATAACAACCTGGATTCCCCACAAAATGATCAGCTGGTACAGGGGTGTATGCGTCTGCGCAGGCAGGATTCCATTTGCCATCGCCACAAAGTTCATATGAAACGGCATCGCTGTAAGAAAGGCAACAGCAAGGACGACCACGGCATGCAGTGCCGTTAATAGCCAGGTCCGTTTATCGAACCCGCAGATCACTGCATTCGATGTCAGAATGACCGCACCTGCCACGACAAAATAAATAGGAAAATCCCAATAGTTAGACATCATGAAAATACCGATCAAATATCCAACCGCGATCACAGGAAGCCGGAAAGTCTCCTTGGCGATCGATACCGTAGTCTTTTCTCCATCCCTTCTTTTATTGACAGCAGCACGCATCGTCTCTCTCCTGCTCATTAAAAAAGAAAAAAGCACTGCCGCCAACGTTAATACAAACGTAATATTTACCACATGCGCATGCAGGTCACCCAGTATAAAAGAATAAGACGGAAATTCATGAATGGTCTTGTCATGCGTATCGGGTATGTACCCGATATATCTCGTTGAATTCGGGAACCAATAGCCCGGTTTCTCTCCGGGGATCTGAAGAATATCCCACAGCATTGGCACCAGCTTATTAAATACGATATAATGTCCGTTTCCGGCAATCGTCACGGCAACGGCCGCCAACGCACCTGCAATATGTGAGACCGCACCGCTGATGCGTTTCTTCCTCCCTGCCGCAAACACTTTCATGATTTGGCAGACCAATGAATATACGAGTGTTGCGCAAAATGCAAATCCGGTACCCAGTGCCAGATTGTAGCCGTAGCTGACCGTTGTAAATGACACCTTCGTCAGAAAGGTCATCACATATTGCCCAAAATAATAATAGTTCAGATTTTCCCCTGCAAACCAAAAGTCTTCCACCGGAAAATATTCCGTTTTGAACATGGACGTCATAAAACCATAGTCCATCATTTTCTCGGTTCCGTAAGCTTTAGGGTTAAAGCCCTTCATATACATGAATGCGGTAAGCAAAATAAAAAATACCAATTCCAGACAGAGTATCCGCTCCCAGTGCGGTCTGACTGCATGCTTTGCCTTAAGCGCCTTTTCTTTTTCAGGCTCTGCGTCCGACTGCGTCCCCGCCGTCGTCCCAGCTTCCAACTGTGTTCCGGTCTCCGTCCGCTTATCGGCCCGCAGCGCTTCTGCCTGCGCCCCAAATAGCCCGGCTCCCTCTGCATGAGTCTCTTTTACAGGCGCCATGCTTGTCCGAAAACGCACCTCTTTTACCCGCGTGGGTTTTACATTCAGGATCTTCACAGGCACATTTTGGATAACGAAGGGTTTTTCGTCCTCAAACTCCTGTAATTGGGATGCTCTGCCTGAGTTTTGTGTCAGCACGGCAGTATCCGCGCTCTTCTCCGGCAACGCCCCCTCTGCCTCCTCATCCGAAGTCCACGCCGCTGTCTCCGTATCTGCCGCTTTAGGCTCCTCTTCTGCTTCTGCGGCGTCCTTCTCTGCCTCTATCGCCTCCGCTTCAGCCTTTATGGCTTTTGCTTCAGCCTCAGATGCCCTTGCTTCGGCTTCCGCTTTTAGCGCCTCTGCCTCCGCTTTTACCGCTCTCGCTTCCGCCTTTGCCGCCTCTACAGCCGCTTTTGTCGCTTCCGCCTCTGCCTGTGACGCCTTTTTCTTTTCTTTCGCGGTTTTTGCTTCCGCTTTTGCCGCCTCTGCTCCTGCTTGTGCCGCCCGGGCTTGTGCCTTCACTTCCTCCGCTTCTGCCCTGATCTTTTCTGCTTCCGCCCTTATTGCTTTTGCAGCTTCCTCCCTCTTTTGCGCTTTCCTTGCTATCTTTTCTGCTTTATGCGCTTTTGCTTCCGCCTTTTTTCCCTGATGGATGCGGTAGATCAATGCTCCGAAATAATTACAGGCAGCACATACTCCAATACACAAATAGCAGTTCTGCGTGGAAAACGGCAAAACATGCAGCGATGCAGACAGCCACATCACCCATGCCGTCACAACAAGCCCTATTGCTTTTGAAAACAGGTAACCTCTGTCATCAAACCGCCTGAATATCATCGCGCTTAATGGGTAACATGCGATCCCAAGCATGATTGTCGCTGCCCACCACTGAAACAACGGCCAAAAATCATCCGCCATTTTCATCCATGCGGCATATCCCACAACCATAAACATCACGACAATACATAAAACCTGTATTAATGTATAGGTCGCCGTATTTCTTCTATCTCTTGGTGTCATGCTTTTCCTCCGTACTGCCGCTGCCTGCGATCACCCTATTGATCGTCCGAAAATCCTTCCATGCCTGTCTTCCGATCCGGATGATCTTCTTCATATTGATAGAATTAACCCCGCCCTGCCTTTGCAGAAACGTAATGGGAAGATACCTGACCGCCAGCCTTCTCTTTTTATATATAACAGAAATAATAACGTTAGAAAGGTTATAATCCTGCGGGATCAACGGCAGATACCTCATAAGTGTATCTGCTTTCATCAATCGAAACGGTGTGTTTGCATCCGGTATATTGACACGAAACAGCATAAGCAGCGTGATCTTTAACACTTTTGTCACCACGATCCGCGAGAAGCCGTCCTGCCGCTTTTTCCTGTGCCCGATCACCATATCATAGTCTCTGCGAAGCTTCCAAAACGCCCAAAATTCCGACGATACGGTCTGACCGTCTGAGTCCGTCTGAAAAACGTATTCCGCCCCATGATCCAGCGCATACCGATAGCCATACAAAACCGCTGCACCATGTCCCCCGTTTTCTTTTGTCAGACCGATCAACCTCTCATGACTTTCCCCGCATCGTTCAAGAATCTCTGCTGTCCGGTCCTTACTTCCGTCATTTATGATCACAAGCTTCGATTCCCCGCCAATCTTTTCTACAACAGGATACCAGTCGTCTATCACCTTTTCTATCGTGTCCTGCTCGTTATATGCAGGTATCACAATATACAATTTTTCCATCAAATCTCCCTCAGCAGTCATACAATCTTAATGTCTCTTCTTTCTTGCCAGATGCTGCACGAAAAAATTATTCTCAATATCATACGTGTAATAATTATACTGCATATCGTATCCAATGTCATTACGGGCCCGGTCGGCGTATGACTGCATTGAAAAATCCATGTCCATCGTCTGCTGCTCCCCGATACGATCATCCGCCATGATCTGATATAACTCTCCTGCCGGATAAATTGCCCCAATCAAAAGGCATGTTGCAAGTATTCCTTTTATCCTTTGAGACTTATCATCCACTGTGCGCTCCAAAAGGAAGCGCAATACCACCATCATCAGATAGAACATTGCCGGAATGGACACGCCCATACAGAAGTCATTCCACGAACCCATATGAAAAAACGGAATAAATGTCAAAGATGCCACCGCCGTCCAAAACATAGCATCCTGATAATTCCTGCGAACAACACATAACGCATATACGCCGAACATACACATACAGAATATGAAATAGATCAGGATGCTCTTACCCGGATAATTCACGATTTTCAGACCAATCTCTTCCGGCTTATCGGAAAATATATTTCCACTAAAATAGAGCAGCAGGACACTGCCCAGTCCGCATAGCGTCATGATATTCCACGGACTGAATAACCGCTTCCACGCTTTGGCATTCCCTTTTGCTTCTATCAATATTTTGCAGACATATACAACCGCAAATATCACCAGCCCCAATGTAGGCAGAATTCCAAACAATAATACCGGAATCAGCAGCGCGGCATAATGTTCTATCTTCTCCCGATGCTTTGCAAGCATGAGCATCGCGAGCCACGGAACAATACATTGCGGAAATACCCAGCGCATCGAAACAAGGTTGCTTCGATATTGTAAAAAATAGCCCTCTATATTCAAAAAATGAAAATAATCATACTGCGCACCAATAGAAATACGGAAAATAATGGATAGCAGCTGCTGTGCAATAGGTAGCATTCCTCCAAAGAAGAAGAATATCGTCATCGTAAGAAGCTGTTTCTTCCAATTGACAGCACCTACCGCATGAAACAGATGCAGCAATATGAGGAAAATCCCGACACTGTTCCACAAATACAGTGCCCACTGCGTCACCGAAAAAGATACAGATAATTTCCCTAACAGGGCAGGGACCAAATATTGTGCTATATAATATGTCAGCATGGAACATTCCCGCGTCTCATAGTAAACAGGCCACTTCCGCGTTGTCAGATCATGAAGCACCGCATTATGCTTGTTCCAGTCCGCACACTGCGGGGCTCCGCCCGTATAACCCATATAATAGGTAAAAAGTAAAACAAGAGCAACCACCGCAACGCACGTTCCTGCTCCGATCGTCAATTCCGCTTTGTCCTCTTTTCGATAATCGCATGCCATTTTGATAACTGCCGGAATAAGCATGATACTGACAATGACTGCAAAATACCATCTTATCCATGTAAACAGAAACAATAAGATTGGCAGATACAAATATAAAATTGTTGCAACTGTAAGCCATGATGCATTGATTTTAATTCTCTTTTTATCCATACGCCCATTGTACAATGATTTTTGCAGAAATGCTACCTATTTTCTTTAAGGAAACGCTGATTTAATCAGTGTTTCCTTAGTACAAAAAGGACATTTCCCGAAAACCTTACGTTCCCGCAGAAATGTCCTTTCGTATGCATTGCCTCATCAGCGGATATTAATATCCGAACTCCTGTGCCCAATAAAGCTTTCCGTCCGCGTCTTCATAAATCGCGATTCCGCAGGTCACAAAACCTGCATCCAAAATATTCGCCGCGTGTGTCGGAGACGCCATCCATGCCGCAACAACACCTTCTGAAGTATTGTAACCTTTTGCAAGGTTCTCGCCCCAGATAATGTCACTGTTGACGGTCCAATATTCCGAACCGTTCGGCCGCGTATGTGAGAAAGAACGTACCATCTCATCATTCGCCCGGACTTCCGCTGCAACAGCGAGGTCATCGCTCCATACCAGTTCAGGGAGTCCAGCTGCGGTACGCTGACGATTCACAAGCTCCAACGCATCCATTGCTAACGCACGAAGCTCCTCACAACGCTGTTTCTCAGTCTCTGTCATATTGGCATTCTCCACAGAACTGATCAAGGCAGTGTACTCGTCGTCGATATAGACGCTCTTATCATCCGGATCAAACTCACGGAAAGCACCTTCATGATCCAGTTCGCCTCTGGTACTTCCGCACCCGACGGCTGATACGACCATGACTGCCATTAAAAGCGTCGCTACCAACTTCTTCATAATATCACCTCCTCCAACTTAATATTACTATCAAATCAGAACATCATTGTCCTTAAGACACTCATGTTCTTCGAAAATATTAGATTTACTTTTGATCATCCGGCTTGTGCGTGTTTCTCTTCCCGCTTCTTTAAGAAGGCCCATGTTCCCAATCCGGCTGCGGCTCCAAAAAGCAAGGTCAGCCACATATTGATCTCAGCCATATCCCCTGTCTGCGGAGCACGCCGCTCGCCCAGTACTTCTCCCTGTTCAGGAACAACCGGGGTAGGGGTACGCCTCGCACCAAGTACTTCACCCTCTTCCGGCGTATCAGCAAGCGGCACCGGTATGTCGGTAATTGTCACTGTTGTCGTCGGTGTCGGCGTCGGGGTGTCCGTGATCGTCACGGTCGGCGTTACTTCCGGCTCTTCCGTCGGGGTTGGCGTCGGCTCCTCATTCGGTGTCTCCGTCGGCGTTACTTCCGGATCCTCTGTCGGGGTCGGCATCCATGGCTGGTGAGTTTCCGAACTGCCTTCACGATTATAAGTGTCCGTAACAACACGTCCCTCCAATGTACCCGTTACGATAACTTGTTTTGCATTCGGCGCTACGATCACACCAGCCGTCACACAGCTGTTCGCATTGATTGTCCCGCCAAATGATCCAAAATCCCAAATCAGATAGCCATTTGCAGTTCCATGCTCTTCTTGATACATCGGAACCGTAATTGTGATCGTATCCGTTCCCTCTGTATTCACCCTTACCAGCAGAGTCGCTCCTACTTTTGTATTGGCTACATATAGATTTTTCAGACTACCCTGAAGGGAGTTCTCGGCATGTGCACACTGTGTCAATGCGTCTATCGAAAGATCAATGACTACGACATCTCCCTTTTGAAGCGTGTTGTCTGTCAACATGCCCGTTACTGCATCCACTGCCTGAACGGCAGCTGCATCCACAGGCTGCCCCTCTTCTGCAACGGTCTCATTCACTTTGACATCCTGCAGTGCCTGATCCATTGCATCTGCGGCATCTGCTATCCTGTTCAGATTCTCATTGATCTGAATGGTCTCTGCGATTTCACCCGCATCAGCATCAAACTGTTCAACACTTTCCAGCACATTTGCGAGTTCTTCTACATCGACTGTGCCATCCTCTAGATTAACTGCGGCGCTGACATCCACAAGCACCGTCCCGTCAGCATTCTGAGTTCCCGGTGCGGGTCTGCCGCCTTCCTCGTCATTTACACTGCCCTCTAATTCAGTATCTCCATGCATCACAACAGTATCTGAACTTCCCACTAATCCACTCGCTTCACCTATGTAAGAATAGCTTCCACTCTCTAACCCCTGCTGTTCAGCCTCTTCGGATACATTCCCTTTTACAAGGAAGTTATCACTTTCCAAATGATTGACCGCAATATTGCCCTCAACATGGTTACTCTCATTTGATAAATAGGTATCCGCATATACCGCAAAGTCTTCTGTTACTTTCAGTGTGTCAAGAAAATTCAACACTGCCTGTGCCTGTGCGCCTTCCAGCGCAGCACCTCCTGCCGTCACGATCTGCTGCGGAGCAGGCGTTACGGTAGGTGTACACTCTGCTTCTTTGTCTGCATCGGAATCGTCCGCACAGTCCGCGTCAGGACTGTCCGTATTCATTATATCATTCTCCTGCAAAACATCTGCGCTGCATGCATTAAGATTCTCTTCCCTGCCCGTTTGTCCGCTTACTTCACCAATCGTCTGTTTATCGGCACTTTGATCCTCTTCCTGTGCCCTTGCCGTAAATGTCGTAAGCGCTGCTACATTCCCCATCACGAGCGCCGCTGTCATGAGACTTATGAATAGTCTCTTTAGCGTTCTCATTTTGTAAACACCCCCTTTTTCTTTTTCAAATAGCACCCCCACTGATACTATATGTAAAGACTTAACAGGTGCCGCCGGCACCCAAGCCATTATTGTATCTCGATCATTGTCTTTCACTAATATTGACCAACACTCCATGTACGACCATTCTTTTAGTTGTTCCACCCGAACCCGCACAAGTACTCAATGTAACAATATTCGGCTGTCCCGAAAAGTCCATGTCCCTCTCCGGAACATATTCCGTCAGACGCTTCACATCAGCTATATAAGCATCATACTCCTCTTCTGTATCAATAAGACGATAACTATCACTTGTGTACTCTGTCGTATAATATGCGAATATTTCGTACTCATAGATCATATCGTCCTGATAAATATAGAAATACGGATCGGACGCACATAATCCCTGCTCATTGCGAAAGCGTTTCAGGCTGCCAAACATGGATCCGTTCTTCATATTATGACCGTAGATGAAGGTATTACGGTGACTGAAATCTGAAGCAGTCTCACAATCAATAAACAAACATCCCGCCGCATTGTATTTTCCTTCAAATGTATAGTGCAGATAATAATCGTTATCCCTGCCCCACACAAGCGGATAACTGATACTAAGAGATGGAATCCTCAACCATGCACGATAGTCTTCATTGATTGCCCGGAGCCCGTCCTCATCAATATGTAAGATTACACCGCCATTTGATTCGGTGCTGTCCGGTTCTGCGCCGGAATCATGTTCTCCAGGCGGTACTGCAGCATCTGATGTATCTTGTATCTGTCCGCTTCCAACCTCGGGCATCGGATCTCCTATTGGTTCTTTCACAACATATGCTTCAAGTTCACGATATTCGTCCTGCGCCTTCTGATATTCCCTTTGTATCGAAATAATTTTATATAACGCAATCGCAATGATCAGCCCCAACGCCAGCGGTATCAAAATATTGATGATTTTCTTTTGCTTCATAAAAGATCCCCGCTGTCAGTATAAAAAAAATACAGATGATTTTCATACCGCAAGAAACACATTCCCATGATTTATTGTTATATAGTACTATATTATCATAAGTGTCCGCATTTTGCTACCCAAATAATTTAGATTTTCCTTGATTTTTGCACGAATCTTGACTTGATTTTTTGTCTGTTTTATAGAATACCGGAGCTTCCAGAAATAAATGAAAAAAAGCAAATAAAAAACCCCGGATATTCGGGGTTTTCAAAAGGCGACTAACGGATTTGAACCGATGATCAGGGAGTTGCAGTCCCACGCCTTACCACTTGGCTAAGTCGCCATCATCTATATTATATGCAGTCAGAACAAAATTGTTCCGAAAAATAGATACTTTTCGCAGAAAAACTCTCTGCGATAATGACTCCGACGGGAATTGAACCCGTGTTACCGCCGTGAAAGGGCGATGTCTTAACCTCTTGACCACGGAGCCCTGTCTTTGGCGTATCCTCACACAGAGGATTGGCAAAATAGCAGCCTCAACGACATAAATTATAGCACAGCAGCATTCTCTTTGCAACAAAAAAATGGTAAAATTTATCTGTGTTCTGTTTTTATCCATTCTATGATCCATTTCATATCTTCAATCGATTCCCGGATATGGCATCTGCCATTTCCCACCGGATAAAAAACCGGAAAACAATCATACTTTTTCCCGTTTATGATTTTCTCAAATTTTTCTTTCCGGCACTTTGATACGGAGACAGTTCTGCCCAAGAACACGCTGCTCACCTGATTGCCGAATAAAACAATCGTCTTAGGGTGAATGATCTCTATTTCTTTTTCCAATAAGGGCAGATACTTCCGGTATACCTTATTTGCAATCGGCCTTGCATCCTCCTGCGTGCATTTCGCAAGATTCGTTATAAAGATCCCGTGCTCCGCCACATCCTAATACACCTGACTGGCAAATTCCGGCGTCCATTCGATTGCTTTTTTCCCTTAATCTGTCGATAAACAGCTTCGCCGAAAAGCCCGGTCTCAAAAAATACGTCCCAGATATGTTTTGTTCCGATCCAGGGGCTTCTAATGCCCGTCCATGAAGGTTCCGCGGCTACATTTTTTACAGTGGAATTCATAAATACAAAGCAGATGTCAGGATCTACATCACATCCCCCATAATAGACGGAACGAAGACCGGGTGCCCCGAATTCCATCTGCATGATATCATACTGCTTTTTCAGATCAGCCAGCTCCATCGTGCGCTCCTTGCTTTGGTGAAACATGTTATATATGGATCCTTCGGGCAACACCGTCGCGCAAATCTTTTCGCATAAAAGATCCCCGCTTATATGCCTGTTACAATAATACTGACTTTAGATAAGTAAATCCCGCAAACATAAAGTTTGCGGGATTGTCTATATCTCAGGTATACATCGCACCGTCTCTTCGGCACTATCACTCCCCGAGTAGGGCTCGAACCTACAACAACACGGTTAACAGCCGTGTGCTCTACCATTGAGCTATCGAGGATCATATAAGGGCAGTACTTCCTGTACCCTCAAAACCAAACACTGAAGGAACGGAAGGAAGATCCCGTCCCGTTTAGGGACCTCCACATCCCCTTAGAACCGTCTCACGGTTAAGCTGTCGGCCGATTAGTTTCCGTCAGCTCCGCATATCACTATGCTTCCACCCCGGACCTATCTACCTTGTCGTCTGCAAGGGGCCTCTCACTTTCGTATGGATATCTCATCTTGAGGGGGGCTTCACGCTTAGATGCCTTCAGCGTTTATCCCTGCCGGACTCGGCTACCCTGCCGTGGCACTGATTGCCAACAGGTACACCGGCGGTCCGTCCATCCCGGTCCTCTCGTACTAAGGACAGCTCCTCTTAAATATCCTGCGCCCGCGCCGGATAGGGACCGAACTGTCTCACGACGTTCTGAACCCAGCTCGCGTACCG
>RYVZ01000025.1:885-47947 GCA_003979345.1 Lachnospiraceae bacterium | reverse complement strand
TCACTATGATACTCATAAAATCAGGACCTTGTGGATAAAACTGCGGAAACTCAAGGAAAAAAATGGTTGACAAACCCATTTTCGCTCTGTATAATCGTATGAGTGTGGATAGGAGCCAGATATGTTCATCAATCTTTCTGAGAGTTTTCTCTCACAGGGTTTTGTTCTGACGCAACAGGTGATGCCGGATATGAAAACGGTGCATTTGAACGGTCAGGATTACCGGATAGCGGAAGATCAGCTTATTACCGTAACAGCCTCCTGTTTGGAAAAGGGAAAGGCGCTGCTTCAGGTAAATGGTATATTGAATGTAGAACTGTTCTGTGACAGGTGCCTTGCACCGGTTAAGAGAGGGATCAGGATTGATTTTGAGCAGGAAGTTTATGCGCCGGATACTGTGCCGCCCGGATGGAATGCGGACGAACAGGTATTCATGGAGGGCAGTCAGCTTGACATAACGGCGCTGATCAACAGTGAGATCGTAATGAATTGGCCGCCTAAGATTCTTTGCAGGGAAGACTGCAAGGGAATCTGCACGATATGCGGCAGGAATCTGAACGAAGGGGAATGCGGATGTGATCCGTTTGTGCCTGACGTGAGGATGGCGGCGATAAAAGAACTTTTTTTGGCAAATAAGGAGGTGTAAGAAAATGTCGATTTGTCCTAAAAATAAATCTTCCAAAGGAAGACGTGACAAGAGACGCGCGAACTGGAAAATGACCGCTCCGACTCTTGTGAAGTGTAGCAAATGCGGCGCGCTGATGATGCCGCACAGAGTCTGCAAAAAGTGCGGTTCTTATAACAAGAAAGAGATCATTGCACAGGACTAGGAAAAAAGAAATAAAAATCTTTTACCTAAACAAGAAGAACCTTTGGCATGCGCCAAAGGTTTTTTTCTGTTTGATAGGGATGTATGGACCAAGATCATTACGCTCCTTCATGACTGCTAAAAAGTTGACGTAGTTATCAAGACAGTGTAAAATTATATTAGATATTTTTAACATTTTATGCAGTCAAACTTGGATAAAAGAGGGGGTGAACGCGCGATGTTTCTTTTTGCTAAAATGATGATCAAACATCATATAAAACGCAGCTTTATGATCATTTTGGGAATTGCATGCTCAGTGGCGATGATGTTTGGCATGATCCAGATGGGAGACAGCCTCATCAATCAATATAAAGAGCAGGCTATGGGAACAAACCTGTATGATTTTCAGATAGGAGGTTTGACCAAAGAGCAGGCGGAATGGCTAAAAGCGGAGCTGGATCAGGAGGAGATCGAAGCGGCAGGAATCCTTTGGGACGATTTTCGTGAAGCACAAATGAAGCTGGAATCGCTTCGAAAAATGGAGTTTAATCTCTGCGCCGGAACGAAGGAAGGGCTGGAAGAACCGGGATTGCGGCTGTTGGAAGGACGGTGGAGCGGGACGGCAGAGGAAGTCGTTCTGGAACAGTATGTCTGTGAGCTACTGAGAACTCAGATCGGTGATGAGATCGCTGTTGTCTGTGAACTGACGGGAGAAATCCGGCACCTCCGGCTTGTCGGTATCATGGAGAACTCGCCGGTTTTACTAAACAGCGCCTGGCAGACGGGATTCATGAATGTTTCCTTCGATTTTCTGTATGAGACGGGGCTTCTTTCACCGGAAACAGAAGAGCATGCGTTGATTGTTACAGTCAATTCCGATTTGGACGAGTATGATCTGGAAAAAATAATTGAAATACAAGATACGGTGCGTGAACTGCTTGCTCAGTTATATGGATTGGAGAATTACCGTGATACGGTCAACAGGATAGTTCACGGACAGGCTTCGGAGAGAGAAAGTGAACTGATAAGGGAGATTGGCGGTAAGTTTGGATATAATCATATAAAAGAGGAAAATGTGGAGGAATATTTGTTAAACGCCCCGGTCGGATCTGCACTAAAAGCATTCGCTTTTTTGCTTGCGGCAGCCATGGTCTTACTGGTTTTTAACAGTATGCACCTTGCGATAACTGAAAATACAAGAGAGCTCGGGATGCTGCGCTGCATTGGAATGGACTACCGCCAGACCGCTCTGATCATATTTTTGGAAAATATTCTTTACTGCATCTTTGGTTATGGGATCGGGATCGTGTTTGGAAATATCATCAATCAGATATTTGCGAAGAATATTCTGCTATACCTGATCGGAGAGCCTGTTTCTATCAGGCAGCTCGCGGGCAGCTATCTGCTTACTGCGGCAGTTGTCCTTGTTTCACTGATTCTGGCATTCGTACTGGCAGTACATAAGATTTTAGCGCTGACGCCGATAGAGGCAAGCAAATATAACGGTGCTACTGCCAATCCCGGAAAAGTGCAGACGATGGAGAAATGGTCTTTTGTCAAATTTGCCGGAAGGAATATCAGGCGGGAACGAAGCAAAAGCATGATCATGATGCTTTCCATGATCTTTTCCATGGTGATCCTGATGCTGATCGTGAATACCATGAGTTCCGTAGAACTTCCAAAGAAGGATCAAAAAAGCAGATTTTCCGATTACGAAGTTTACATCCCGTTATACGGAATGGCGGATGCCATGGAAGGAGCCGGCACTGCACAGATCTCCTTTTCAGAGATGGAAAAAATAAGAGATGTGACCGGCGTGGAGGAGATCTATGCGATCGGCGGAAGCCTTGACCTGGAGTCCGGTATGCGTCAGCAAAATGGAAATGTTATTTCCGATATGATTTATAACGACGCGCTGTTTCGATGGCTGTTAGAGCAAAATGGAAAGTCCGGACTTTGGAACGAAGGGGTGGATGCCGTCTGTGTAGTGATGGGAACATACGGAGAAGAAGAGCAGGAGCTATTGGATGAAATCGGGGAGACGGGAGCTGTCTCGTATAAGATGAAGGGCGGCGGGGAAGGTATTTTGCATATCGGCGCTGTCCTGTATACGGACTACATGCCGGAGGACAAGGGGACAGGCTCAAACACGGTTATAATCGTTCTGACAGAACAGGCTGCCTTAGAGATTTACGGCAGTTACAGCTATACGGACATTATGGTAAAATGCAGTCCTGATGCCGGCGACGGGACGTTTTCCGCCATTAACGCAGTGTTTGCAGATCATGAGTATGCGATATGTGGGTCTTATGAAATCGGCATGGAAAAAATCATCACGGATACGCTGGCGATCCTTTATATTGCCGCAATGATCGTCATCGCTACGACAGTAACCGCAGTTTTGAATATGATGATCATCATGAAAGCGAATCTGATCTTAAGGCGGCGGGAACACGGCATATGGAGAGCGCTTGGAATGCCCTTAAAACAGCTGAGAAAGTCGATCAGTGTGGAGATCCTGTTAGTGCTTCTGATCTCCTATGGGATCGCGGTTGCCGTCTCCATTCCGTTACAGCGTTACATGCTGTCTGCCATGGAGAAGAATGTCAATGTGCGGGGCATGGCGGCGGGATACTTTGGCGTTGGGATCGTTTTCATTGTGTCTGTTTATTTTCTGGTCATGTCCGGACTCCGGTTTAAGCAGACAAATGAGATCATATCGGATATCAGGGAGGAATAACAGATGAGTCTGATCGAATTGAAACATGCAGTCAAAGAATATACAACGGGAGACATTACGATGCGTGCACTGGACGATCTGAGTCTTCAGGTACGGCAGGGGGAAGTGATCGTCATACTCGGTGAGAGCGGTTCGGGGAAAAGCACCCTGCTCAATATCATGGGAGGACTTGACGTACTGACTGACGGGGAGATCCTTTTAGAGGGAAAACCGTATACAAATTTTAAGGACGGGGAGATGTCAAAACTGCGCAGGCAGAAATTTGGTTTCATTTTCCAGGCCTATAACCTGCTCCCACTGCTGACGATTTATGAAAACATCATTGCACCGCTTCTTTTGGATCAAAAACATGTACAGCGGAAAGTGGTGGAAGCGGTCAGTGAAAGTCTTGGGATCAGGGAACAGCTTGACAAATTTCCGAATCAGCTTTCGGGAGGGCAGCAGCAGCGTGCCGCGATCGTGAGGGCGCTGATCAATCATCCCAAGGTCATTTTTGCCGACGAACCGACAGGCAATCTGGATAAGGAAACCGGAAGGCAGGTGATGGACTGCCTGATCGATGCGGTGAAGGGGGAAGATGCAACCTTAGTTATGGTAACGCATAATGAGAAACTCGCTTCCTGTGCGGATCGGGTGATACGGATGGAGAATGGAAAAGTTGACTTTTCTCAGGGGGTCTAGTATAGTTGAGAAAGGGTCTTTATTACTGTTATATTTTGGCAGCGGTTCCGCCTTGTGCTACAGAGCATGACAGGATAGCGTATGGCGGAACAGCTGTATGATTTTTAAGAGAGGCAGGATACGGTTATGGCAGAGTATGTACGGGTCGCAGTGGACGTCATGGGAGGGGATTTTGCTCCGGAAGAGCCTGTGAAAGGCGCGGTCAGTGCGATCAACGAGAACAAGAAGATTCAGGTCGTTCTTTACGGGGACGAGGAAAAGATCAAGAAAGAATTATCGGGTTATCAATATGATGCCTCTCAGGTGGAGATCGTTCACTGTACGCAGAAGATCGAGACGGCGGAGCCGCCTGTTATGGCGATCCGCAGCAAGAAGGATTCTTCGATCGTACGCGCTATGATGGATGTAAAGTCAGGGAAGTGTGACGCTTACGTGTCGGCGGGAAGTACGGGTGCGAACTTAGTCGGCGGACAGGTTTTGGTCGGCCGCATCAAAGGCGTGGAGAGACCGCCCCTTGCGCCGCTCATGCCGACAGCAGCAGGGGTATCCCTTTTGGTGGACTGCGGCGCAAATGTCGATGCCAGACCGTCCCACCTCGTTCAGTTTGCGAAAATGGGATCCATCTATATGGAACATGTCATGGGCGTAAAAAATCCGAAGGTCGGGATCGTTAATAACGGCGCTGAGGAAGAAAAGGGAAACGCGCTTGTCAAGGAGACATTTCCGCTTTTGAAGAACTGTCCTGATATCAATTTTATCGGGAGTGTGGAGGCGCGCGATATTCCGTTCGGTCTGGCGGATGTCATCGTATGCGAGGCGTTTGTCGGCAATGTCGTGTTAAAAATGTATGAGGGCGTCGGCGCTATGGTCATTAAGCAGATCAAAGACGGTATGATGTCGTCTTTCAGATCGAAGATCGGGGCGTTTCTTGTAAAGCCGGCGCTAAAAAGCACGCTCAAACAGTTTGATCTGGAACAGTACGGCGGTGCGCCGATGCTTGGATTAAACGGTCTGGTCGTAAAAACACACGGCAGCGCGAAATGCAATGAGATCAAAAATTCCATTTTCCAGTGTCTGACCTTTAAGGAGCAGCAGATCAACGAAAAGATACGGGATATGATCCAGATGAAAGAAGACTGACGGCATGAAGAAGCATACCGCCAGATAAGCGGCGTGTGAAAAAGGAACGATTTTCCGGGACAGGAAAACTGCCGGGTGAAAATCAAACGAAAGAAGGTTTTAGCATGGAATTAGAAAAGCTAAAGCAGGTGATCGCTTCTGTTTTGAACGTTGATCCGAAGGAAATAGAGCTAAAGACAACTTTTATGGAAGACCTGGGAGCAGATTCGCTTGATGTGTACCAGATCATGATGGGTGTGGAAGACGAGTTTGACATCACGTTAGACCCCCAAAAGGTAGAGGAGATCAGCACGGTAGGAGAGGCGCTTGCGCTGCTGAAGGAGTCAGTCAGATAGACTCGGTCAGGGAAACCGTTTGTTCTGTAAACCTCCAGTTTGCATTTATACAGGGGCGGAATAGAGACAGACACGTTAAAGAGGGAATACGGATGGAGGAGTATACGGTAAGCCGTCTGGAGGAAGTCATCGGCTATCATTTTTATAACGAAAATCTGTTGCAGCAGGCATTGACGCATAGTTCCTATGCAAATGAACGTAAGATCAATAAATGCAGTGATTATGAGCGGCTGGAGTTTTTGGGGGATGCGGTGCTCGAACTGGTGACGAGTGAATTTTTATATCTGCGTTATCCGAAACTGCCGGAGGGACAGCTCACAAAGCTGAGGGCATCCATGGTGTGCGAGCCGGCGCTTGCTTATTGTGCAAGGGATCTGGAACTCGGGCGCTATCTTTTTTTGGGAAAAGGAGAAGCGGCGACCGGAGGCAGGGGACGTGCCTCGATCACGAGCGATGTCATGGAAGCGATCATCGGCGCGATTTATTTGGACAGCGGGATCGCACAGGCAAAAATTTTTATCATGCGGTTTATTCTAAATGACATAGAGGACAAGCAGCTCTTTTATGACAGCAAGACGATTCTGCAGGAGCAGATTCAGAAAACGCCGGGTTCGATGCTTTCCTATGAGCTGGTATCCGAGGAGGGGCCGGAACATGAGAAGATGTTCGTTGTGAACGCACTGATTGATGGACAGGTGAAAGCCTGCGGCCGGGGCAGAAGCAAAAAGGCGGCGGAGCAGGAAGCCGCCTACCAGGTACTGCTCGAGATGAAAAAAGAAGGAAAGGTTACAATAGAATGTACTTAAAAAGCATCGAGGTACAGGGATTTAAGTCCTTTGCAAATAAGATCGTATTCCGTTTTCACAATGGCATCACGGGAATTGTTGGTCCAAACGGTTCCGGAAAAAGCAATGTTGCAGATGCGGTTCGCTGGGTGCTTGGAGAACAGCGGATCAGACAGCTTCGCGGGGCGTCCATGCAGGACGTTATTTTTTCGGGGACGGAAACGCGAAAACCGCTTGGATTTGCCTATGTTGCGATCACGCTGGACAATACGGATCATCAGCTTGCAATCGATTATGACGAGGTGACAGTCGCGAGAAGACTGTACCGTTCGGGGGAGAGCGAGTACCTGATCAACGGCGCGCCCTGTCGGCTGAAAGACGTCAACGAACTGTTTTACGATACGGGAATCGGAAAAGAAGGATATTCCATCATCGGGCAGGGACAGATCGATCAGATCTTAAGCGGAAAGCCTGAGGACAGGCGGGAATTGTTTGATGAAGCGGCGGGTATCGTTAAATTCAAACGGCGCAAGCTGACTGCGCAGAAAAAACTTGCCGACGAGCAGCAGAATCTGGTGCGCGTGAGCGATATTTTAGCGGAACAGGAGAAGCAGCTGGAACCGCTTGAAAAGCAGTCGGAAAAGGCAAAAATCTACTTACGGAAAAGGGAGGAACTAAAAAATTACGATGTCAACGTGTTCCTTTTGGAGAATCAGCGTGTGCGGGAACAGCTGACGGAAGTCGCGGAGAAATATGAGATCGCGGGCAGCGATCTTGCTCAGACGAGCGAGCGCCACGGCAGGATCAAGAGTGAATACGAACAGATTGAGCAGACGATCGAAGAATTGAATGCAGCGATCGAAACAGGGAGAACATCGCTCACGGATACATCCGTGCTGCGCGGAAAGCTGGAAGGCGAGATCAATGTCTTAAAAGAGCAGATTCATTCGGCGGAGGGAAATAAGACGCATTTTCAGACGAGAATGGACAGCCTCAATGAAGATATCCGCTTAAAAAATGTGGAAAAAGAATCCGTTCTGACCGACAAGAAAAATATTGACGACAAGCTTGCGGAGACGGGTAAGGCGCGAGAGAGCGCGAGAGAGGCGCTGCTTGCCGTACAGAACCGGATCGAGGAGCTAAACAGCGGCATAGAGACGGACAAAAATACGATTATTCAGGCGCTGAACGAACGCGCGACGATCAAAACGCAGTTAGGTCGTCTGGACTCCATGATGGAACAGATCCAGATCAGAAAAGCCGAATTGAACAGCAGACTGCTGCGAGCCCGTTCCGACGAGGAGGAGCAGGAAGCCGTAATCAAGGAGCTTGAGGCGGAATTTGAGCGCGTGACAGGGGAGATCACGGCGCTCAATCAGGAAAAAAAGCGCATGGAATCACGGCAGGAAGAAATCAAAGGGGAACTCTCCGGCACGGATGCGAAGCTTGTAAAGGCGCAGGAGCAGTATCATCAAGAGAAGTCTAAGCTTGACGCGATCATGAACTTAACGGAGCGCTATGAGGGATACGGCAACAGCATCCGCCGCGTGATGGAGCGCAAAGAAAAGGAAAAAGGCATTATCGGCGTTGTCGCCGATATTATTAAAGTGGATAAAAAGTATGAGACTGCGATTGAGACGGCGCTCGGAGGAAATATTCAGAATATTGTGACTGACGACGAGGAGACCGCAAAACGGATGATCGCGTTCCTAAAAGAGAACCGTTTCGGGCGCGCGACGTTTTTGCCGCTTACAAGTATTACGAATCCGCAAGAATTTAAGAATCCCGGCGCGCTGAAAGAAAAGGGCGTGGTCGGTATGGCAGATGAACTTGTGAAGACGGATCCGCGTTACCGCAATGTCGCAAAATCCATGCTTGGCAGGATACTGGTCGTAGATAATGTGGACAATGCAGTGAAGATCGCGAGAAAATTTGATTACGGCATCCGCATGGTGACGATCGAAGGCGAACTGCTTGTGCCGGGCGGAGCGATCAGCGGCGGCGCGTTTAAGAACAATTCGAATCTGCTCGGAAGACGCCGCGAGATGGATGAGCTGGAGAAGAAGGTCGGGGACTTAAAGAAGCAGGTGGAGGAATGCCTGAATAAGATTGAGAGCATCAAGCAGGAGAGAAACGGACTCCGCTCCGATCTTGAGAATGTGAAGAGCCGGATACAGGAAATGTTTATCGCCCAGAACACGGCGCGCTTAAATGTCATCAAGGCACAGGAACGCAGGGAGGAAACCGAGAAAGATTTCGGTACGCTGAAGACGGAACAGGGGGATATTGAGGAAAAGATCAGCGAGATTGCCAAAGAGAAGAAAACGGCGGCAGCAAAGCTTGCCGAATCCGAGGAGCTTGAGCGCGAACTGACCCAAAAGATCGGGGAATCCCAAGGTATATTGGAAGAAATCCGGGTAAACGAGAGCGAACAGGCAGCTAAAGTGTCCGGGTGGGATGTGGAAGTTCAGAAACTTATGCAGCGTCAGGAGTTCATACAGCAGAATGTGGATCGTATCGACGGTGAGCTGCTCCGGCTTGAAACCGATCTTGCGCAGATCAGGGAGGGACTTCGCAGCAACGATGAGAATGTTGCGAAAAAGAGGGAGAGCATCGAGCAGATATTGCAGACGATCGAGGCGTCCCATGCGACGCAGAGCGAAACCGAGAAAAAGCTGCAGGAGGATACTGCGCGCCGCGAGGAATTGAGCGCAAAGCAGAAGAATTTTTTCAGCGAGCGGGAAGAATTATCTGCGCGGATAAATGCGCTTGATAAGGAAGTCTATCGATTAAACGCACAGAAGGAGCGTTTGGAGGAATCAATTGAATCGCAGATCAATTACATGTGGGATGAGTATGAGATTACCTTAAGCGATGCGGCGGGGCTAAGGGACGAGGCAATGACCGACTTATCCGCCATGAAAAAAGAGATCACGCGCTTAAAGGACGAGATACGTAAACTGGGCGATGTCAATGTCAACGCGATCGAGGACTATAAAAATTTGTCGGAGCGTTATAATTTCTTAAAGACACAGCATGACGACCTTGTGGAGGCTGAAAAGACCTTAGAGCATATCATAGAAGAGCTCGACACCGCAATGCGCCAGCAGTTTAAGGAAAAATTCGGGGACATCTGCCGCGAGTTTGACAAGGTGTTCAAGGAACTGTTCGGCGGAGGAAAAGGCGAGCTGGAGCTTCAGGAGGACGAGGATATCCTGGAGGCGGGCATCCGCATTATCGCGCAGCCGCCCGGTAAGAAGCTTCAGAATATGATGCAGATGTCCGGCGGGGAAAAGGCGCTGACTGCGATCGCTCTGCTCTTTGCCATCCAGAACTTAAAACCGTCTCCGTTCTGTCTGCTGGATGAGATCGAGGCGGCACTGGATGAGAATAATGTCGGGCGTTTTGCCAAATACTTACATAAGCTGACAAAGCATACACAATTTATTGTGATCACGCACAGACGAGGCACAATGGAAAAGGTTGACCGGCTGTACGGTATCACCATGCAGGAAAAGGGTATTTCCGCGCTTGTCAGCGTGGATCTGATCGATAAGGAGCTGGACGCATAAGAGAGGGCAAAACATGGGAGAAGAAAAAAAAGGATTTTTCGGCCGCCTGAAAGCGGGACTGACCAAGACAAGGGATTCCATTGTACGCGGCATGGATTCGGTGTTCGGAGGTTTCAGCAGTATCGACGATGATTTTTATGAAGAACTGGAAGAACTGATGATCATGGGAGATATGGGAGTCAATGCGACATCGGATATTTTGGAGCGTTTGAAAAAACAGGTAAAGGAGCAGCATATCAAAGAACCGGCGGCGTGCAGGCAGCTTCTGATCGACAGCATTTGCGAACAGATGCAGGTAGGCGAAGCGGCATATGAATTTGAGAACAGGCAGGCGGTCATCATGATCGTCGGCGTAAACGGCGTCGGTAAGACCACTTCGGTCGGCAAGCTGGCAGGACAACTCAAATCGCAGGGAAAAAAGGTGCTCATTGCAGCAGCGGATACGTTTCGCGCGGCGGCGGGCGAACAGCTCTCGGAGTGGTGCGCACGCGCGGGTGTTGAGATGATCGGAGGAAAAGAAGGCGCCGATCCGGCGTCTGTGATCTACGATGCGGTCAACGCGGCAAAGGCGCGCGGTACGGATGTGCTGATCTGTGATACGGCAGGGCGGCTTCATAATAAGAAAAACTTAATGGAAGAGCTTCGAAAGATGAACCGTATCATTGACCGTGAGTTTCCGGATGCTCACCGTGAAAATTTGGTTGTTTTGGACGGGACAACGGGGCAGAACGCGTTGGTTCAGGCTCGGGAATTCGGAGACGTAACGGATTTGACCGGGATCGTTCTGACGAAAATGGACGGGACGGCGAAGGGCGGTATTGCGGTAGCGATCCAGTCAGAGCTTCAGGTGCCGGTGAAATATATCGGTGTCGGGGAACACATGGATGATCTTCAGAAGTTCAACCCAAAAGAATTTGTGGAAGCGCTGTTTGACAAGGCGGATGACAATAACGGTACGGAAATGGAAGATCATGATGCAGACGCGGGCGATAACGAAACGCGAATGTGAAGAAAAACAGTGAGGCCGTGAAACGGAACAAACGGATGTGAACGGTTACGGGACATGGATATTGAATAAAGAAAGAACAGAAGTGGAGGATTACGATGGGCACGGAAATGCTGACGTTGGAGCGTTTTGAGGAAGCGTCCGAGATCGTACGCAAAGTAACGAGCGAGACGAAATTGATCTACAGTGATTTTTACAGCAGACAGACTGGCAATAAAGTGTATCTGAAGCCGGAGAATATGCAGTTTACAGGCGCTTATAAGGTGAGAGGTGCCTATTACAAGATGACGACGCTGACCGAAGAGGAACGTGCGCGGGGCATTATCACGGCGTCTGCCGGAAATCATGCGCAGGGTGTTGCCTATGCGGCGCAGTGTTTCGGTGTAAAGGCTGTGATCGTCATGCCGACGACAACGCCGCTCATCAAAGTAAACCGTACAAAAAGCTATGGCGCGGAAGTCGTATTATATGGCGATGTGTATGACGAGGCATGTGCACGTGCGTATGAGCTTGCCGACGAGCACGGATATACGTTTATCCACCCGTTTGATGATCTGGCAGTAGCGACAGGTCAGGGTACGATCGCCATGGAGATTTTCAAGGAACTGCCGGTCGTTGATATGATTGTGGTTCCCATCGGAGGCGGCGGGCTGGCGACCGGCGTTTCCACGCTGGCAAAGCAGCTCAATCCGAAGATTAAAGTGATCGGTGTGGAGCCGGCAGGCGCGAACTGCATGCAGGTATCCCTGCAGAAAGATCAAGTAATGACGCTTCCTTCTGTCAGTACGATTGCAGACGGTACGGCGGTAAAGACACCGGGGGAAAAGCTGTTTCCGTATATAAAAGAGAATTTAGACGATATTATTACCGTGGAGGATGCGGATCTGGTCGTCGCATTCCTTGATATGGTTGAAAATCATAAAATGGTGGTCGAGAATTCGGGACTCCTTACAGTTGCAGCATTGAAGCAGCTTGAAGTGCAGGGAAAGAAAGTGGTTTCCATCTTAAGCGGCGGCAATATGGATGTCATCACCATGTCCTCAGTCGTGCAGCAGGGATTGATCCTGAGGGATCGCATTTTTACGGTATCGACGCTCCTGCCGGATAAGCCGGGAGAACTGAGCCGCGTGGCAAATGTGATCGCGGAGCTGAATGGTAATGTCATTAAGCTTGAGCATAACCAGTTTGTATCGATCAACCGGAACGCGGCAGTGGAGCTGCGCATTACGATCGAAGCGTTCGGAACGGAACATAAATCGCAGATCATGCAGGAGCTTGAGAAAAACGGTTACAGCCCCAAAGCGGTGCGCACGGTGATTTAAGAGGGAAACGGCATGGAGAATCAGGTAAAGAAGAATTTGGACAAACATCATCTTGATCAGGAAAAGGATGATCGTGAAAAGAAACATATGAATCGGATCAGGCGCATCAGGACCATTTTGAGGGCATTGTTTCTCATTACGATCGGTACGCTGATTTATTCTGCCGGGATCAGTCTGCTGATCGATCCGAATGACCTGGCGCCGGGAGGCGTGTCCGGTATTTCGATCATGCTGAGCCGTTTCACGCCGATCCCGACCGGTACATGGATCTTGATCATCAATATTCCGTTACTGGTGTTCGGCTGGTGGAAGCTCGGCAGAAAGTTTATCATCAAAACCTGTTATGCAACAGTCATGACGTCCCTGTTTACGAATCTGCTCAGTACGATTCCTCCGGTCACAAACGATCTGATCTGTGCGGTGGTACTCGGCGGCATCGCAGTCGGAACAGGTATCGGTCTTGTATTCCGGGCAGGCGGAACAACCGGCGGCATGGACATTATCGTGAAGCTCTTACGGTTGAAATATCCGTACTTAAAGTCCGGTTCGATCTTTTTGGTCTTAGATATGCTGGTCGTGATCGCATCCGGATTTGTATTCCAAAACTTAACACTCGCGGTTTACGCCGGAATTGTCATTGCGCTCGATGCGAAAGTCATGGATGTGATCTTATACGGTCAGGATGAGGCACGCCTGATTTACATTATCAGTGATAAGCACGTCCAGATCGCCAGCCGGCTCATGGAAGAATTGAATATTGGTGTGACTTATCTCGAAGGTGAGGGCGCTTACACGGAAAAAAACAAAATGATCATTCTCTGCGCGACACGAAAACAGCGGTCGCCGGAGGTCATCAATATCGTGAAAGAAGAAGACGCGAGAGCGTTTCTCATCGTTTCCAGCGCGAATGAGATCTTCGGTGAAGGATATAAGAGCTATTGGTCGGAGCAGCTCTAAGGATAAAACAGAAATCATATGGAAGGGAAGCGGGGATGAGTCGTTTCCCTAAATGGATAAAAGCTGATTCTTTTGCAACTCATACAAATGATAATACAAAGAATCCGTATCTTGTAAGAGCGCGGAAGGCGGCAGGAAAGCGGCAATGGTGCCGTTATCCAGTACAAGTATTTTGTCACAGAATTGTGTGGTGATCATTCTGTGAGAGATGAACAGTGATGTTCTGTTGTTTGTTATGTCATTATATTTTTGATAGAGATGATATTCAACAAGAGGGTCAACGCTGGAATCGGGCTCGTCAAGAATGAAAACATCACCGTCCCTGTA
Organism: Lachnospiraceae bacterium; assembly: GCA_003979345.1. Classification (GTDB taxonomy): domain Bacteria; phylum Bacillota; class Clostridia; order Lachnospirales; family Lachnospiraceae; genus DLAJ01. The sequence continues at coordinate 34,274 of RYVZ01000025.1, read as the reverse complement.
TATAGCGCGCGCCATTGCCAAACGCTGACTTTGTCCGCCGGACAGTAATATTCCGTCGAGGTTTGTCTGCGGACCAATCATGGTATTGCGATGGATGCTTTGATCCAGTGAGAAATCTGCGGCATGAATGGCATGAAGAAATTTGTCAGAGCTGTAAGCCATATTGAGCGTGATATTTTCCCGAACAGAGAAATCGAAAAGAGTAAAGTCTTGAAAAATGACCGACAATTTGGAAAGATACTGTTCTCTCTGAAATGAAGTGATGTCAACTCCATTTATGAGGATTGTTCCTAACGTCGGAGTATAGAATCGGCACAGCAGTTTGACGAGGGTTGTTTTTCCGGCCCCGTTCAAACCGACCAGTGCGACGCGTTCTCCTTTTGATATTTTGAAAGAGATATTGTTTAGGATGGGACGAGAGTCCGCCGGGTATTGAAAAGATACATTTTTGAATTCGATAGTTTCTATTTGATCTAAAGCCGAGGTGCCGCTTTCGGGGAAACTGCGCGATAATAGGGACATAACCGGGTCAAGATAGGCCAGCATCTGTTCGCAGGAGGTATAGTTGTCACCGATTGATGACAAGGTGCTGTTCAGCTCGCCTAAAAGGGTATTGATGGACAAAAAAGCGCCAATGGACATATTACCCGAAAGCATATTGAGCGCATTATACAGGTAACCGGCGTACATACAGATTGTGTTTACAAAATGAGTTTTGATGACAGATTTACATGTGATTTTATTCATTTCATCAAAAATGCCGCAGGTCAAATCGTTATACTGCCGTGCTTTTTTGTCTAGGAGTTCCGTCATTTTGTGCATGCGGATATCTTTTTGGCGGGAAATGTCAAGTTTTAATGAGGAAAGCCAGCGAAATCTTCGATTGATCGGAAACAAATCAGCAAAATAGGGATCAAGCGTTTTGTTCAATTTCCGGTTAATCATAATTTGAAGTAAAAATCCGGTTAAGATCAGAGCTAAAAGCAGGGGATGAGAAAGTAGCAGATAACTGCCGCTGAATACTAATACGACCGCTTGGCATAAAAGGGTAGATAAGCCCTGTAGGAGCGTATCAATAGTTTTATAATTTTTGACGGAAAAAGTCGCGCCGGATTTCTCATCCAGAAATGTTTTATCTTCAAGAAACGGGTAGTCTGCCAAGATCAGTTTTTCAGATAGCAGGCATTCTACTCTGTGATTGATGCAGCGGCATTCGTCCTGCGTAAGTCGTTTTATAAAACGTTCCAAAGCGCCTAATCCAAATCTGCATAAAAATAGAAGCGAGATACTGAAAATGATCGTGGAGACAGGGCGGTTCCTGCCGACAGTATGGATGGCAAAAACCGGCAATAAAATATCGGAAAGGATTACTCCGATACAAAGCAGACAATGAAACGGAATCATCAGGGAGCGTTTATGAAAAGCAGGTTTGAGTAATCGGAATATCCGGATAGTTTTAACGATGGCTTTACGCATATAAAGTTCCTCCATCACACATAATAATTTTTTTGCAAATCAATGAGACGCCCATATTCGCTGCAATGCTGCAGGAGGCTTTGATGGCTGCCATCCCCGATCAGAGCGCCGTCTTTGAGAAGCAGGATGCGGTTCATGGATGCGGCAGTGCTTAGATGATGGCTGATAAAAATGATACATTGATTTTCAAATATTTTATTCAGTGTTTTGATGAGATTTTGCTCGGCAATGGCGTCTAACTTTGCAGTTGGCTCATCCAGAATCACAGAGTCAGGATTTTGATACAGAATGCGGGCAAACATAAAAGATTCGCGTTCGCCGCCGGACAAAACCACACCGTTTTCATCGAACAATTTTTCCAATGCGGTATCCGGATTATGAGAAAATTTCTGAAGCGTATCTTTGGAAAAAACTGTGGCAAGCGAACCCCAAAGCCTGTCCATGTCAGGATCACAGGACGAGGAAGTTAAATTTTCTTTGATTGTAAACGGATAGACATCCGCATCCTGATATTGGACGCCGATATGCTGAGCCAGAATGTCAATAGGAACGCTGCGGATATTGGTACCCCTAAAGAGAATTTCTCCCTGATAGTTCTTGTAGAGACCGGTCATACATTTGATCAATGTCGACTTACCGGCGCCGTTCAAGCCGATCACGGCAAGATGTTCATTTGGACGCAGCTTAAATGAGATATTCCGCAGAGCATATTCTTCCGTATTGAGATATTGAAATGTCAGGTTGTTCACTTCCCACTCGTAATCATAAGAATCAGATAGGACGGTAATTTCCGAAGCGGTTGTGCCGCATCTGATATTCAACAGATCAAAAATTTCTTTTACGCATTGGGACTCAAAAATGATTTTTTCTACATCCTCAAACAGCTCGTCCGAATATCGGCAGGTATTTATAATGGCATAAATTGCTACCGCTAATTGGGAAAGAGAAATACGGTTCGCATTGTAACCTGTCAAAATAACGGACATGACCGTGATACCTGTCAGTATGAATACTGCGGATGTTATTATGACATGGATTCTAATTATGGCGCGTTCTTCTTTTCGCAGCAAAGAAGACAGATCGTTCAGTCTGTCGGACAGCTTGCGGAAAAAGAGCGGGCGTAAATGGAAAATTCTAAGTTCTTTTGCATATTTTGTATCATTGATCGTATCAAGCAGATAATCCATTTGAATTTGGTTTCGGGATATGTCGCGCTGAAGTGATTCTCTAAAATGAACGTATTTTTTTGATGTCCACAGACCAATTACGAGGTGTGGAATAAACAAAAGAGGCAGGTAAAGACGGATTGAGGCTAAAATGAAAAATCCGCTTAAAAGAGACAAAAGGATGCCGGGCAGCTGAAAGAACGTTTTTAAGATCAATTCTGCGCCTCTTTCGCTGCTTTCCAATGATTTAAGCGCACGTTCATTCTGATCTAAAAACTCTTTGTTTTCAATCAGCTCAAAATCAAGCATCATAATGTGATAGCTTACGTCATTTTGCAAGTCGGTCCGAATAAATGTGAATCGGCTGTCCGCCTTAAAGTACATGGCAGAACTGATTGTTTTTGCGAGAATCATTCCAATCGCAAAGCCAACGCATAAACAAATAGCAAAAAGCTCCGCGTTTTGGCTTCCAGCATTGTCAGAAAAACCGGTAATCATCTGTAAAAAAAGCATGGAGAGCAAAGATGAAAGACCGGTGCAGATTGTATATAGGAAAAAATAAATGGGGAGACGCTGCTCTTTGCCGAAAGCGTAATTTAACAGAGTAGTGATAGTTTTCACGAGACCGCCTCCTTTTGCCGATAGATTTTAACGCCTGAATTTGTTTGTATAAAGAGATAATTATGAAAGTCTCTCTTCTGATACGGAATTCAATTTTTGTTCCATTATGAGTACCGTTCCTTTCTTTATGACGTTTGGCGTCTCTTCTAATTCTATAGTATACGTTGAAAAAACCTGTCTGTCAAGAATCGTTTCGTAGAATCATGTAATCTTTTGAAAGTAATGAATTGATATCTACATTGGTGTCAGCTGTCAAGAAAAAATACTTGACAGTCTTTTTCTTATCCTGTATGATAGCAAAGGTGTGATAACAGGAAGGGGCTGACCGTATGGAAAAAATCGTGGAGCACGGTTTGCTGTATGATTTTTACGGTGAACTGTTGACTGCACATCAGAGACAGATCTATGAGGATGCGGTCTATCATGACATGTCCCTTGCGGAGATTGCGGATATTCAGGGAATCAGCAGACAGGGCGTGCATGACTTGATCCGCCGTTGTGATAAGATTTTGGAACAGTATGAAGAACGGCTCGGATTGGTGAAAAAATTTGCGCACATCAAAGAAAAAGCGCAGCGCATTGGCAGTTTGGCAGGAGAACTGTCCGAACAGAGAATTGCGGAACCGGACGGCAATTTGGAGAAACTGCTTCAAATCCAAACGCTTTCTAGCGAGGTTATGGAAGAATTGTAGCGCCGGCTGACCTTACGTGGCGGTACATTTTTCGGATCAGGCGGAAGTGATGTCAAAATATATAAGGGCGTGCAGATTTAGGGAGAGACTACATGGCGTTTGAGAGTTTAACTGATAAACTGAGCAATATATTCAAAAATCTAAGAGGTAAGGGACGTCTGAGCGAAGAGGATGTGAAGACGGCGCTCAAAGAAGTGAAGATGGCGCTGCTTGAGGCGGACGTCAATTTTAAGGTTGTCAAACAGTTCGTATCCACCGTACAGGAGCGCGCAGTCGGAAGTGATGTGTTGAACGGCTTAAATCCCGGACAGACGGTCATTAAGATCGTCAACGAGGAAATGATCGCACTGATGGGGTCAGAGACGACGGAGATTGCTTATCAGCCCGGAAAAGCCATCACGGTCATCATGATGAGCGGCTTACAGGGTGCCGGCAAGACGACGGCGACAGCAAAGCTGGCGGGAAAGATGAAGCTCAAAGGCAAAAAGCCGCTGCTTGTTGCCTGCGATATTTACCGTCCTGCGGCCATTAAGCAGTTGCAGGTCAATGGGGAAAAAGTTCAGGTTGACGTATTCTCTATGGGAGAGAATCATTCCCCGGTCAATATTGCGAAAGCTGCAATGGAGCATGCGCAGAAGAACGGTCATGACGTTGTGATCTTAGATACTGCCGGACGTCTGCATATTGACGAGGCAATGATGGAGGAGCTTCAGGAGATCAAGTCAAATGTGACTGTACATCAGACGTTGCTCGTTGTGGATGCGATGACGGGACAGGACGCTGTCAACGTCGCAAAAGAATTTGACGAGAAGGTCGGTGTGGACGGAATCATTTTAAGTAAGCTTGACGGCGATACCAGGGGCGGCGCGGCGCTGTCCGTTAAGGCAGTGACCGGAAAGCCGATTTTGTTTGTCGGAATGGGAGAAAAACTGTCAGATTTAGAGCAGTTTTATCCTGATCGTATGGCAAGCCGGATCCTTGGCATGGGCGATGTACTCTCCCTGATTGAGAAAGCAAAGAGCGAGATCGTCATAGATGAAGATAAATCAAAGAAAATGGCTTCCAATATGAAGAAGGGGAAGTTTGACTTTGAAGATTATCTGGAGAGCATGAAGCAGATGAAGAATATGGGGGGTCTGTCAAGCATTCTTTCCATGTTGCCGGGAATGGGGGCCAAAATGGGAGACGTCAGCTCTATGATCGACGATAAGCAGCTTGGTCAGTTCGAAGCGATTGTTCTTTCGATGACGCCGGAGGAGCGGCGCAGCCCTAAATTATTGAACCCGAGCAGGAAGCACAGGATTGCGCGGGGCGCAGGAGTGGATATCGCCATTGTGAACCGTTTTATCAAGCAGTTTGAACAAGGGCAGAAAATGATGAAGCAGATGGGCGGCTTTTCCAAAAAGCGGCGCGGCGGCTTTGGAGGATTAGGTGGCATGAGATTTCCGTTTTGATTTTTTAACGAAAGGAAGACGGGATCCATCCTATAAATCGCGGCTTGGGAATATCCATAGCCACGGAAACAAAAACAAATAAAAAGATACTTTGGAGGAAAAGAACATGGCAGTAAAGATCAGATTGAGAAGAATCGGACAGAAGAAAAAACCGCTTTACAGAATCGTCGTAGCGGATTCGAGAGTGTCAAGAAACGGAAAGTGTATTGAGGAGATTGGTACGTATGATCCGAACACGGAGACTGCAACCGTAAAAGTAAATGAAGAGCTTGCAAAGAAATGGCTTGCAAACGGCGCGCAGCCGACCGAGACTGTTGCAAGACTGTTAAAGAATGCCGGTATCGAAAAGTAAGTACTGCTTTGAGAAACCCATTATTTAACGGCATGTCTCGTCTCGGAGGTGGATTATGAAAGAATTGGTTGAGGTAATTGCAAAGGCGCTTGTGGATCATCCCGATGAGGTCGTTGTTACAGAAAAAGAAAATGGCAGAAGCGTGATCATTGAGCTTCATGTTGCGCCTGCCGATATGGGGAAAGTGATCGGTAAGCAGGGAAGAATCGCGAAAGCGATCCGATCGGTGGTAAAAGCAGCATCTTCAAAGGATAATAAGCATGTGGACGTAGAAATTGTATAAGACTTTCGCACAAGCGAAAATCTCACAAAGAATTTTCTGCCGGAATTCTTTTGTCGGGTGTGAAGTTCTTTTGACAGCGGTCTTTTCGAATGAGTTAAGACCGCTGTTTTTGAAATATGCGGAAAGGAGCGGCGGATGGAAGAAAAGGCGGAAGATCTGTTCAGAGTAGGATGTATCACGACGACGCACGGCGTACGGGGAGAAGTGAAAGTGTACCCGACGACGGAAGAACCGCAGCGCTTTAAGAAATATAAAGAGGTTTTTCTTGCCGGTCCGGCAGGGAAGGGCGGACAGCAGGACATACGTGAATGCATGCATAAATGCATGCATATTGAGAGCGTCAAATTTTTTAAGCAGATGGTCATTGTCAAATTTAAGGAATGTACATCAATGGAAGAGGCAGAACGCCTGCGCGGTGCCGAATTGTATGTGCCTAGGGAAAAGGCGGTACCGTTAAAGGAGAATGAGTATTATATTTCCGATCTGATCGGCATGCAGGTGGAAAGCGATGAGGGCGTGATGCTTGGTATGCTGGACGATGTGATGCAGACCGGTGCTAATGACGTTTATGTTGTGAAGCAGCCGGACGGCAGGGAAATTCTTCTTCCGGCAATCAAAGAGTGTATCAGGCTTGTGGATGTAAAAGCGCGGCATATAACGGTGCACCTGATGCCGGGACTTGTAGAATAGAAATGTAAAATAGAAATAAGCCTGTACAGTTATGACAGTAAAAAGGAACAGATACATGGATTTTCATATTATGACACTATTTCCCGATATGGTGCGCGACGGATTGAATACGAGTATTCTGGCACGCGCTGCGCAGCGGGAACTGATTTCGATAAAGACCTATAACATCCGCGATTATACGCTGGATAAGCATAAAAAAGTGGATGATTACACATATGGGGGCGGCGCAGGCATGTTGATGCAGGCGCAGCCTGTCTATGACTGTTATGCAGCGATCGTGGCGGCACAGAGGACCCGGCAGCGTATCCGTACCATTTATGTGACACCACAGGGAAAAACGTTTCATCAGGAGATGGCAAGGGAGTTTGCGAGCGAGGATCAGCTTATTTTTTTGTGCGGTCATTATGAAGGCGTGGATGAGCGTGTGCTGGAGGAGATCGTTACGGATTCTGTTTCCATCGGCGATTATGTGCTGACGGGCGGCGAGCTTGCGGCAATGGTGATGGTGGATGCGATCGCGCGTCTTGTGCCGGGCGTATTAAATAATCAGGTTTCAGCGGAAACGGAATCGTTTACGGATCATCTTTTGGAGTACCCGCAGTATTCCAGACCTGAGGTCTGGCATGATAAGCGTGTGCCGGAAATCCTTTTAAGCGGAGACCATGCAAAAGTGGATGCCTGGCGTCTGGAACAGTCCGTTGCACGCACAAAGGAGCGCAGACCGGATCTGTATGAGCGCTATAGGAAGGAGCAGTCCGGGGAAAAATAGCAGGATCAGCCTAAAAAAGCACGAACAACAGGATTGTTTTTTGCGGAGAGTGTGTGCTATACTGATAAAAAAGCCATATTGAAGAGTTGGCTAGAGAAGCGGGACAGAGAAGGACGCGGACTTCGGATGGCAGAATATTTAGAATGATTGGGCGGGAGGAGATGGCAATGTTGAAAATTCAAGATTTTTGCGACATGAAGCGTTTTGAAGAGATTATGAATAACTGGGCTAAAAGCACGGGGCTTGCAACAGTAGCTGTTGGGGCTGACGGACAGTATATCAGCGATTGCTATAACTTTACAGATTTTTGCATAAAGTTGACAAGAGGAAGCGCAGAGGGATGCCGCAGATGTGAAAAATGTGACAGGGAAGGAAAGGGTGTGTATTCCTGTCATGCAGGACTTGTTGATTTCGGGATCCCGATCAAGCTGGAGGACGGTACGGTATTGGGAAGCGTGATCGGCGGACAGGTTCTTCCCGAGAATCCGGATGAAGAAAAGTTCCGCAGAACAGCAAGAGAGCTCAGCATTGATGAAGATACTTATATCGAGGCGCTGCGCAAAGTCAATGTACGTTCCAGACAACAGATCGAGGCTGCGGCAAATCTTTTGGGTGACGTGATCAATATGTTTGTGCGCACCAGCTATATGACGAAAGTAAACGCACATATTTTGAATGAACTCAAAAACGGGATCAATGATGCGGTCAGTGAGATTGATCTGGCAAATGAGAGTACGAAAAAAATCGTTGGATTCAGCAGCAGACAGCGCATCCTTGCCCTGAATGCATCGATTGAGGCTGCAAGAGCAGGTGACGCGGGGAAGGGATTTGCAGTAGTTGCAAATGAGGTTCAGAAGCTTGCGCAGGGAATGTCTGAGGCGAGTGTGGAAATTACTTCCTCTTTGAGCAGAGTGACGGAAACGATCTATAGTCTGAATAAAGAAAGTGTATCTGAGAAATCTTAAAAAATACATAAATTGTAATATAATTTTGCAATTTCCGGTTGATTTGACACGCAATTTTGCGTATAATAAGGATAACCTGAAATGCTCGATCATTCCTATTATTTTGAACCTACAGTTACTTGAAAAGGGATTCCTATATTGTCTGATGGATGTCAAGCCTCCGGATGAAGATCCATGCAGGGGAAGGCAGAAGTTATGATTGCGGTTACCCACCTGGCGTTTGCTAGGAGTCAAAAGATAGGAACCGGCATTTCGGCAAACAATAGAAAGTACGCTTTGCGGACTTTCTATTGTTATGAACACAAAAGAAAAGCAGCCAATATATGGCTGCTTTTCTTTTGCTGTCCTTCCTGAATCAAAACCCGCGGCAGGCTGACGGGGTATCGATCTTGCTGCTCTTAAAAACAGTCGCAGCATGGAGGCTAATTATGGAAAATCGAAACGATGCAGATCGGAGAGAGGCATTAAGCAGAAAGATGCGTCAGACAGGGCGGTATGGAGGCGGACGGTACGGCAGTGGCATGGCAGCCCGCACTGGCAGTAGAAATATACGACTTTTTGGCATGGTTTTTGTTTTACTGTTATGTGCAGGTCTGGCTGTATGGAGTTATGCCGGTCATAAAAATCCCTTTTATATTCTGGTAGGAGATCAGTCGGCGAAGGACCCAAATGAGAATGAGGCGGGAGAAACGCCGCCTGAAGGACTGCAGAATAAATTGAATGGGACGACACGGCAGGAAGGACAGGAACAAAAACCATATGAAGTACCTGAGATGGTCCGTGTTTTACTTATGAGCAGCAATTATTCATCCATTTATCATGATACGCTTGTACTAAAAGGAACTACCGGGGATGTCGCGATTACCGCCGCAGAGCTTCGGGAAAAGTTTGATGAAACAAAAGAAAAGCTTTTACAGGAAGGTATGATTCTGGAAAATAGCGGGGAATGCTACATGCTTGCTCCGAATAAAAATGATCAGGGGGAGAATGAGCAGGAAACAGCGGGAGAACAATTATGCGTTCTTTCTATGACGCGTGCATGCGGATCGCCGTCATATCGCGGATGTCTGTACATATATTTACGGAATGAACAATTCGTGCTGGTCAATGAGCTTACGTTGGAAGAATATCTGTACGGAGTCCTGCCGAGTGAAATGCCGGCGTCTTACCATAATGAGGCGTTGAAAGCGCAGGCGGTCTGTGCAAGAACCTATGCGTGTGCCGTGATGGAGAATCCGCGTTATCCGGAATATAATGCGCAGCTGGATGACAGCACTTCCTGTCAGGTGTATGGAAATCTGGCGGAGCATGAGAGTACAACAAGTGCGGTCGAGGAAACAAAGGGAGAGATCTTGTTGTTTGAAGGGAGACCGGTCAGTACTTATTATTATTCTACTTCGGGAGGGATCGGGAGCAGTATCGGCGTATGGCAGGGATTTACGATCGGGGAATATCCATATCTTTCAAATCGCAGTCAGAATGCTGTGCATGAGGAGCTGCAGCTCTCATCCGATACAGAGTTTGCGGCATATCTTGCGGCGGGGCATGATGATATAGAAAGCGGGTATCCGTGGTACCGTTGGAGCTGCCAGGTTTCCGGTATTGATGCCGATGCCGTTTATGAAAAACTGAAAGAACGTTATGCGGTGAAGCAGGAGGGCGTGGAGCTTGTAGGAACGGAAGAAAATGAAAGTAAAAAGGAAGACGGTGCAGTCCGGGCTGATATGCTTCCGCATCCGGGACGAATCCGGATGCTGTCGATTGAAAAAAGAAATCCTTCCGGCTGCGCCGTGTGCCTGCTGGTGGAAGGAGAGCAGTGCAGTTATCGTGTCTATGGAGAATATAATGTCCGTTATCTGCTATGTGATGGAAATACGACCGTGACCAGACAGGACGGGAGTACGACCGTAATGAGTACGATCCTGCCAAGCGCATATGTGATTTTGACTCCCATACTGGACAAAGAGGAATTATTAGGGTATTCTATTATAGGCGGCGGCTACGGACACGGCGTCGGCATGTCGCAGAACGGGGCGGATGCACTTGCAGCATCCGGTTCTGACTATCGGGACATTTTGGCATATTATTACATAGGAACTGAGTTGAAGAAATAGTCTTGCAGAGCCGAATCTGATAATTGCCCGTGTCTGAGCAAATGCTTCGGCACGAAGGATCAGAATGAACGGATAGAGACAGGTACATGATGAAATGCACGGAGAAAAAAATGGTTCGCTTTATTAACGAATTTATGAATAAAATGAAACGGGATGATGTAAGCGCGCATGCGGCGTCAGCAGCATTTTTTATGTTTCTTTCTATTTTCCCGATTTTGATGCTGCTTTGTTCGGTATTGCCTTATACACATATCTCTGAAGCGGATCTTTTGAGAGTCGTGACGGACTTACTGCCGTCCACGATCGATCCACTGGCGGTCAGCGTGATCGGGGATCTGTATGACCGGTCGGCTACGATCATTTCCATTTCTGCAGTATTTGTTGTCTGGTCTGCAGCAAAAGGGATACTTGCACTGCTCAGGGGATTAAATGACGTGCAGGATGTTGATGAGACGCGCAATTACTTTGTGCTTCGGTTCTGGTCCTGCATTTATACCGTGATCCTGCTTGTGTTGATCGTTTTTACGCTAATCGTGCTTGTGTTCGGAAATCCGATCATCAATAATCTGCTTTCGCATCTGCCGAATGTCCGCTATATTGCGATTTTGTTAATGCCGTTCCGCTATTTGGTCGTTATTGTCGCACTGGCTTTGGTGTTCGCTTTTATGTATGCACTGATCCCAAACAAAAAGAACAGGGTTTTTGATAAAATGCCGGGGGCTGTTTTTGCAAGCCTTGGATGGACGGTATTCTCCTGGGCATTTTCGATGTATGTAGAACGTTATGGCGCTTTTGATATGTACGGGAGTCTGACAACCATAGTGATCATTATGCTCTGGCTGTATTTCTGTATGTATATCCTGCTGCTTGGCGATGAACTGAATTATTTTCTTCAGCCTCTTTTGGAGCTTTTGAAAGTAAACAGACGGATGCGGAAAGAGAAGATCAGGGAAGAAAGACGGCAGAGGGATAAAGCATAAATACTTCAACTTGAAAAAAGTGTAAATTCCTGGCTTGACATTTTCAGACAGAGTGATTACAATAGGCAATATGAAAATGAAAAGGCAATGAACATGTTAAAGTACCTGATAACCCAGCAGAGAGAGGATGTCACCGGCTGAAAGCATCCTTAGGAAGTGTCTTGTATGATATTCCCATGTGAGCCGCCTGTTTGAAACAGTGCATCTGCCAGCGCATTTGTGCTTGTAAGTAGGATAGGACGTGACAGCGCGTTAAGCTGATCGATGAGAGCCTGTTTTCAGAGACGGATTGTTTTTGGGGCAGGAATCAGGGTGGTACCGCGGATCAGATTCGTCCCTTGCATGTAAATGCAAGGGTATTTTTTTGCGCGAAAGCGTACGGGAGTGTTTGCAGTCTGCTTATCGCGCGATAAGCAGAGAAAAGGGCTTATTGCCCGGAAAATTGGAATAGGTAATTGCCCGGAAGCTGGAAGACAGGAAAGGAGCAGAATACAGGCATGAAAGAAAAACTGGCAAAGATCAAAGATGATGCGCTGCGTCAGATCGAGAGCAGTGATGCTTTAGAAAAGCTGAATGAGGTAAGAGTCAATTTTCTTGGCAAAAAAGGAGAATTGACCACTGTGCTAAAATCCATGAAAGACGTTGCGCCGGAGGACCGCCCCAAAGTCGGTCAGATGGTGAATGAGCTTCGGGATGAGATCGAACACGTGTTGGAGCAGGCAAAGACAAAGATGGAAGCGAAAGCGCGTGAGTCGGCGATGAAGCGGGAAGTCATTGATGTGACGCTTCCTGCCAAAAGAAATCTCATTGGGCACAGACATCCGAACCGGATCGTGTTGGATGAGGTAGAACGTATTTTTATCGGTATGGGTTATGAGGTTGTGGAAGGACCCGAGGTGGAATATGACTATTATAATTTTGAGGCGTTAAATATTCCGGCGGATCATCCGGCAAAAGACGAGCAGGATACATTTTATGTGACGAACGATATCCTGTTGCGCACACAGACGTCTCCGGTTCAGGTTCGGACAATGGAAAAGGGAAAACTGCCGATCCGCATGATTGCGCCCGGCAGGGTTTTCCGTTCTGATGAGGTGGACGCAACGCATTCGCCGTCCTTCCATCAGATCGAGGGAATGATCGTGGACAAAGGCATTACGTTTGCAGATCTGAAAGGAACACTTGCACAGTTTGCAAAAGAACTGTTCGGTGAAAAAACCAAGGTGAAGTTCCGGCCGCATCATTTCCCGTTCACGGAGCCGTCTGCGGAGGTGGATGTATCCTGCTTTAAGTGCGGCGGGGAGGGATGCCGGTTCTGCAAAGGAAGCGGGTGGATAGAAATTTTAGGCTGCGGGATGGTTCATCCGAAAGTCTTGAAAATGAGCGGCATTGATCCCGATATCTATTCCGGTTTTGCATTTGGAATCGGTCTTGAGCGTATCACGCTGCTGAAGTATGAAATTGACGATATGAGGCTGCTGTATGAGAATGATGTGAGGTTTTTGAAACAGTTCTAAAAGAGTCAGCGGAATATGGATTCTTTCTGAAAGAACAAAAACAGGAAAATCACAGGGATATAAGCAGCGGCGATCAGGCAGAGGAAGTCAGACTGCCATGATCAGACAGCAATCATCAGACAGGAAAGGAAGCTTGCGATGAATACAGCATTATCATGGATTAAAGCATATGTGCCGGAGTTAGACTGTACGGACAAAGAGTATTGTGACGCCATGACCTTGTCAGGGACGAAGGTGGAAGGCTATGAGCGCACGGATAAAAATTTGCAGAGCATTGTCGTCGGACAGATCTTAAAGATTGAAAAGCATCCCGATGCGGATAAGCTGATCGTCTGTCAGGTCAATGTCGGCAGCAGAACCATTCAGATCGTTACCGGCGCACCTAATGTCAAAGAGGGCGATAAGGTTCCGGTTGTCCTTGACGGCGGAAAAGTAGCGGGTGGACATGACGGCGGTCCGCTGCCGGAAGACGGTATTTTGATCAAGGCAGGAAAGCTGCGCGGCGTAGAATCGGAGGGAATGATGTGTTCGATCGAAGAACTCGGATCGGATCGGAACTTTTATCCGGAGGCGCCCGAAAACGGTATTTACATTTTTGAGGACAGCGCGGAAGTCGGAACAGATGCGATTGAAGCGCTCGGACTCCATGACACGGTGTTTGAGTATGAGATCACGTCAAACAGAGTGGACTGCTACAGTATTCTGGGAATTGCAAGAGAGGCGGCGGCGACGTTCGGAAAGCCGTTTGTTCCGCCCGTCGTAAAAGCGACGGGAAATGAAGAAAAAGCGGAGGACTATATTTCTGTGGAAGTGCAGGATATGGAACTCTGCACAAGATATTGTGCGCGCGTCGTCAAAAACATTCGGATCGCGCCGTCACCGAAGTGGATGCAGCGGCGTCTTGCGGCGAGCGGGATCCGTCCGATCAACAATTTGGTTGACATCACCAATTATGTGATGGAAGAATACGGTCAGCCGATGCATGCCTATGATCTTGACACGATTGCGGGCAGAAAGATCATCGTGCGCCGCGCCAAAGACGGGGATGAATTCCAGACTCTGGACGGTCAGATGCGCACGCTGGACAAAGACGTGCTGATGATCTGTGATGCAGAAAAGGAAATCGGTATTGCAGGAATCATGGGTGGAGAAAACTCCAAAATCACGGACGATGTCAAAACAGTACTTTTTGAGGCGGCGACGTTCCACGGCGCGAATATCAGAAAATCGGCAAAGCGGATCGGACTTCGCACGGACGCGTCCGGCATTTTTGAAAAAGGCCTAGAGCCGCGAAGCGCACAGGCGGCGATCGACCGTGCCTGCGCCTTGATCGAGGAACTTGGATGCGGTGAAGTCGTCGGCGGCATGGTCGATGTCAAAGCGCCGCTTGCAGAACCGGTCAGAGTGCTTTTTGAGCCGGATAAGATCAATGCGTTTCTCGGTACGGATATTGCGCGTGAGGAAATGCTACGGATCTTTGAACGCATTGAAATTGCCTATGATGAGAAAACGAATGAACTGATCTGTCCGACATTCCGTCAGGATCTGCTCGGCTTTGCGGATATTGCGGAAGAAGTCGCGAGATTTTACGGTTATGATAAGATTCCCGTGACATTGCCGAACGGAGAAGCGACGGCGGGGAAACACACCTTTGAACAGAGGATCGGGGAGAAGGCGCGGGAAGTCGCGGAATTCTGCGGGTTTTCCCAGTGCATGTGTTACTCGTTTGAGAGTCCGAAGGTGTTTGACAAGCTGCTCATTCCGGCGGAGAGCCCGCTGCGCAGGACAGTCACGATCGCGAATCCGCTTGGTGAGGACTTCTCTGTCATGAGAACCCTGCCATTAAACGGAATGCTGACATCCCTTGCAACCAATTATAACCGGCGCAATAAGGATGTGCGTTTATATGAGATGGGGAACGTCTATTATCCGAAGCAGATACCGTTAACCGAACTGCCCGAGGAGCGGATGATGCTGACATTCGGCATGTACGGAGAAGGCGACTTCTTTACGATGAAGGGCGTGATAGAAGAATTTTTGGAGTATATCGGCATGCGGGACCGTGTGATCTATACACCTGAAGCAGATAAGCCGTTCCTGCATCCGGGACGAAAGGCGCTTATCTGGTATCAGGGACATGAGATTGGATATCTTGGAGAAGTGCATCCGCAGGTGCTTGACAATTACGACATCGGTACACGGGCTTATATTGCGGTGCTTGATATGAATGAGATCGTTCCGCTTGCATCGTTTGACAGAAAATATGAGGGGCTCACCAGATTTCCGGCTGTCACAAGAGACTTGAGCCTGACCGTGCCGAAGGAAATAAGGGTCGGACAGTTGGAGGATATGATTTTACAGCGCGGTGGTAAAATATTAGAAAACTTGGAATTGTTTGACATTTATGAGGGCGAGCAGATCAAGGAGGGCTATAAGTCCGTTGCTTATTCACTGACGTTTCGTGCGAAGGACCGGACGCTGGAAGAAAATGATATCAGCGGCGCGATGAAGAAGATTCTGAACGGGCTGCAGGGTATGGGTGTGGAACTGAGGTCGTAGTGAATAACCCGGCGGCAAGCTGCGGGGGTATTTCACCCTCGCGACAGCGGCCAAGGTCATGCAAGTACGACTTTGGCTCGCTGCCTGCGGAAATAAAAGTTATCAGCCTGCGTGCAGGCTTTGGTACCGCTCCCGCACAGGCGACTGATTAAGAAGCCGGAGAAGCGTAAAGAATATAAATGAGAAGTGCTCTTTCCGGTAAAAGTATTCAAAAGCATATACAGGATTCATAACGAGTCGATTAGAAATACAATAAGAAAGCCATAAAAAAGAAAAGTCCCAAGAAAAGTCATATAAAAGAAAAGATGCCAGGAAGAAAGGATGGGAGACATGGAGCATACAAATACATGGAAAACGTATAGCAAAAAGCAGTTAAAAGAGTGTGAGGAATTTTCACAGGATTACCGGAACTTTCTTGACAACGGAAAGACGGAGCGCGAGTGCGTGGATACGATTGTCAATGAGATCGAGAAGCACGGATATGTGGAGATGGAAAAGCTTGCGGCAGAGGGAAAGACACTTACCTGCGGCGATAAGGTATATTCTGTCTGGATGAATAAATCCATTGTACTCTATCAGGTTGGTGAGCGTCCGATCGAAGAGGGCATGAACATTTTGGGCGCGCATATCGATTCCCCACGTTTAGACGTGAAGCAGAATCCGCTTTATGAGGACGGCGGATTTGCCTATCTTGACACGCACTATTACGGCGGTATCAAAAAGTATCAGTGGGTGGCGCTTCCGCTTGCACTGCACGGAGTTGTGATCAAAAAAGACGGAACGACTATATTGGTCAATATTGGGGACAAAGAGGATGATCCGGTTCTTTTTATCTCTGATCTGCTTGTGCATCTTTCCCAGGAGCAGCTTGAGAAGAAAGCGGCGAAAGTGATAGAGGGCGAGGCGCTTGACCTGATCATCGGAAACCGCCCGTATCTGGAAGACACGGATAAGAATAAAGATGCTGATAAGAAGGAAAAAGATAAGGACACAGAAAAGGAAGATGCTCAGGAAAAGGATGCTGTAAAGAAAAGTATTCTGGCACTTCTGAAAGAATATTACGGCATGGAGGAGGAAGATTTCATTTCTGCGGAATTGGAAATCGTTCCGGCGGGAAAAGCACGTGAAGCGGGCATTGACCGCAGCATGGTCATGGCATATGGTCAGGATGACCGCGTATGCGCGTTTGCATCTTACCGTGCGATGCTAGAGCTTTCCAATGTAAAACGCACGGCATGCTGTATTCTGGTCGATAAAGAAGAGATTGGCAGCGTTGGTGCGACGGGCATGCAGTCTAAGTTTTTTGAAAATTCCGTCGCAGAGCTCATGGCGCTCTGCGGAACGTATTCAGAGCTTGCACTCCGCCGGTGTCTTGCGCATTGTGACATGCTTTCCTCCGACGTTTCAAGCGCGTATGATCCGAGTTATGCGGGCAGCTTCGATAAAAAGAATGTTGCGTTTCTCGGGGACGGTATGGTGTTTAACAAATTTACGGGTGCCAGAGGGAAATCCGGTTCGAATGATGCCAATGCGGAATATATTGCACATATCAGGGATATTTTTGAGCGGGAAAAGGTCAATCTGCAGACGGCGGAGCTCGGTAAGGTTGATCTCGGCGGCGGCGGAACCATTGCCTATATTCTGGCACTATACGGCATGAATGTCATTGACTGCGGTGTGCCTGTGCTGAACATGCACGCGCCTTGGGAAGTGACGAGCAAAGCCGATTTATATGAAATGAAGCGCGGATATGTGGCATTTCTTGAGAATGCCGAATTGTAAAAAGCAACGTGCTGTCTGCGAAGAGGCTGCATGGCAGGAACATGAAAAGAATTTTCTGCTGGAATGAGAGGAAACATGGAACAATTGCGAAGATCAGATTATGATTTTGAACTGCCTAAGGAGCTGATCGCACAGACACCCTTATCCGACAGGTCTTCATCGCGTCTGCTCGTTTTACATAAGCAGACGGGAGAGTATGAGCATCGGACGTTTCGAGATATCAAAGAATATCTGCATCCGGGGGACTGCCTTGTATTAAATAATACAAAGGTCATTCCGGCAAGACTGATGGGGGTGAAGGCGGATACCGGCGCCGTGATCGAGGTGCTTTTATTAAAGAGGCGGTCAGATGATGTCTGGGAAACGCTTGTGAAGCCGGGGAAAAAAGCGCGTCCGGGCACGGTCATTTCGTTTGGGGACGGTCTGATCACGGGAACGGTGACAGAAATCGTCGAAGAGGGAAACCGTCTGATCCGTTTTACCTACGAGGGAGTCTGGGAGGAGGCACTGGACCGTCTCGGCGAGATGCCGCTCCCACCCTATATTACGCATAAATTGGAGGACAAGAACCGCTATCAGACCGTATATGCAAAGTATGAGGGTTCCGCGGCGGCGCCGACGGCGGGATTGCATTTTACGAAAGACTTGCTTGCCGAATTAGAAGAGGCAGGGATTGAACTGGCATATGTCACACTGCATGTGGGACTTGGAACGTTCCGTCCGGTCAAAGAAGAAAATCTGCTCGACCATCATATGCATTCTGAATTTTATGAGATCACGGAGGAAGCAGCACAGAAGATCAACTGTGCTAAACAGAGCGGAAACCGGGTCGTCTGCGTCGGAACGACAAGCTGCCGTACGATCGAGAGCGCGGCGGACGAAAACGGACAGATCAAGGCGTGCAGCGGTGATACGGAAATTTTTATTTACCCGGGATACCGTTTTAAGGTATTAGACGCCCTGATCACCAATTTTCATCTGCCGGAATCGACGCTGATCATGCTCGTGAGCGCGCTCGCGGGCAGGGAGCAGGTGCTTGCCGCATATCGGGAAGCCGTAAAGGAGCGTTACCGTTTTTTCAGTTTTGGGGACGCCATGTTGATCTTGTAACCCCAAATGCTATATTTGTTAAGTGAGAGAATTTCGGCGGGGTAGTTGCTTCCGGAATGATAGAAGAGGATGAGACAGACAAAAAATCCCCCGAAAGGCTGTAAAGCCTTTTGGGGGATTTTTAAGAGCCGCTTCAAATATCAATATCCTTGCGGTCATTATAAAGTGCAAGGATTTTTTGTATTTTCTCGGTTGGCGTCATTACGTTCGTCATGGAGATATCATGATTCATGAAATCAATGATCGACGCCACAAATTTACTCATATCCGCCTCTATGTAATAAGGGCGTTCCAACAGTTCAGGACGTCGGTAACTTAAGTTGGTCGTGATGACCTTATCAAAATACATTTTTTCATATGCCTGATCGAACGCATCCATTCCGCTTGTAAAAAGCCCGTAGGTGCAGCAAATGTATACGCGCTTTGCGTTGCGTTCTTTGAGCTGCCTTGCCGTATCAAGCATGCTTTCTCCGGAACTGATCATATCGTCAATGATGATGACGTCCTTACCGTCGATATTATCACCGAGAAATTCATGGGCGACGATCGGGTTTTTACCGTTTATAAGTGTGGAATAGTCGCGGCGTTTATAAAACATGCCGGTATCGACGCCGAGTACGGAAGCTAAGTAAATGGCACGGTTTAACGCGCCCTCGTCGGGGCTGATCACGACGGTGTGCTCTTTGTTGATGATCATATCGCGCTCACTGTTAAGCAGCGCACGCGCAAATTGATAGTGCGGCGTAAAATTGTCAAAGCCGTGAAGAGGCGTTGCATTCATGACACGCGGATCATGCGCGTCGAACGTAATAAAATTCGAGATCCCCATTTCGGCAAGCTCTTCAAGCGCATAAGCACAGTCCAAAGATTCCCGCCCGCTGCGTTTATGCTGGCGTCCTTCATAGAGATAGGGCATGATGACATTGATGCGGTGCGCTTTGCCGTTTGCCGCCGCAATAATGCGTTTTAAGTCCTGATAGTGATCATCCGGTGACATATGGTTTGGAAATCCGTTTAACGAATAGGTAATAGAGTAATTGGTCACATCACACAGGATGAACAGATCTTTGCCACGCACGGATTCTTCGATGACAGCTTTTCCCTCGCCGCTGCCAAAGCGGGGACAGGAAACGGATAGAAGATAGGAGTTTTCGGTATAGCCGTGGAAGGCAGGATCTTTTTTGGATACATTATTAACACTTTTCCGGTAATCGACAAGATAACTGTTAACACGGTTTCCGAGCATTTCCGTTCCGTTCATGGAAACGAGTTTTAGCGGAGCGACGGGAAGAGCATGTTCCAGTTCCGACAGATTGGGCATGATCATTTTCTCCTTACGGTAAAAATTTACTATTACAGTATCTTTTTCACTTATTTTTATATCATTCTGCTAGTGACACGTCAAGAAATTTCTAGTAAAATAAATACGGACAATGATATGAAAAGCTCTTCTTAATTTGAAAAAAGGAGTTTGACCGATATGGCGGCGGAACATGTCATAAAGAGCGTAAGACCGGGCAGCATTGCAGAAGAAATGGGAATTGAATCAGGCGATGTCCTGTTATCAGTCGGCGGGCAGCAGATCGAAGATATTTTTGACTACCAGTATCTGATCCAGGAAGAATATATCGAGGCAACGGTCCGTAAAGCGGGCGGAGAAGAATGGCTGTTAGAAATTGACAAAGAATATAGTGAGGATCTTGGTATTGAATTTGAGAACGGACTGATGGACGAGTACCGTTCCTGCCGCAACAAATGTATCTTCTGCTTCATTGACCAGATGCCGGAGGGCATGAGGGAGACATTATATTTTAAGGATGATGATTCGAGACTATCATTTTTGCAGGGAAATTATGTGACGCTGACGAATATGTCCGATCATGACATTGAGCGTATTATCCGCTATCATTTGTCACCGATCAACATTTCTGTTCAGACGATGAACCCTGAGCTAAGGTGCACGATGCTGCATAATCGTTTTGCAGGGGAAGCGCTGCAAAAGCTTGACAGACTTTATGAGGGCGGTATCCGCATGAATGGGCAGATCGTGCTTTGCAAGGGTGTCAATGACGGGGCAGAGTTGGAATACAGCATCCGAAGTCTGACAAAATATCTTCCTCAGATGGAAAGTGTATCCGTTGTGCCGGTCGGATTATCGAAATATCGGGAAGGACTATACCCGCTGGAACCATTTACGAAAGAGGATGCAGGGGAAGTCCTGCGGCTCATTCACGGATGGCAGGAGCGCATTTACGAAGAGCATGGAACGCATTTTATTCATGCGTCTGACGAATGGTATATTCTGGCAGAGGAAGAACTGCCGCAGGAAGAGCGTTACGACGGATATCTGCAGTTAGAAAACGGTGTCGGAATGGTGCGTCTGCTTTTGACGGAGTTTGAGGAAGCGTTTGCATGGCTCTCTGAGGAAGCATCGCGCGGGGGATGTCGATTGACCGGAAAAGTCAAACTGTCGATGGCGACGGGGAAACTGGCATTTCCATATATCCGGCAGATGGCGGATCGTATGGAACAGCTGTTTATGGGGCTTACGATTCAGGTGTTTGCGATCCGCAATGACTTTTTTGGGGAAATGATCACGGTATCAGGTCTTTTGACAGGGGCGGACATTATGGCACAGTTAAACGGTCAGGATCTTGGCAGCGTTCTGCTCCTGCCGCAGAATGTGCTGCGCAGCGGTGAAGACGTATTTTTGGATGATGTGACACGTCAGCAGATGGAAAGCGCTTTACAAGTTCCTGTCGATATTGTAAAATCAAGCGGGCAGGATTTCGTGGATGCAATCGTAAAGTGGATAAAGAGGTAGTGATGAGTAAGAATAGAAAGCCTATTGTGGCGGTAGTCGGAAGACCGAATGTCGGAAAATCAACATTATTTAATGCACTGGCAGGAGAGATGATATCGATCGTTAAAGATACGCCGGGCATTACGAGGGATCGTATTTATGCGGATATCACATGGCTGGACAGGCAGCTTACGCTGATCGATACGGGCGGTATTGAGCCTGACAGCAGCGACGTGATCCTTTCACAGATGCGTGAACAGGCGCAGATCGCGATGGATACGGCGGATGTGATCATTTTTTTGGTGGATGTCAGGCAGGGGCTTGTCGATGCGGATGCAAAAGTGGCGGATATGCTCAGGCGTTCCCATAAGCCGGTCGTGCTTGTAGTCAATAAAGTAGACAGCTTCGAAAAGATGATGATGGATGTTTATGAGTTCTATAATCTCGGGATCGGTGAACCGATTCCGATTTCGGCGGCGAACAGGCTTGGGATCGGCGATATGCTAGACACGGTGCTGTCCTACATCGATGATGAGTGCTTTGGGGAGGAGGAAGACGATCGGCCGAAGATTGCGATTGTTGGCAAACCTAATGTCGGAAAATCGTCGATCATCAATAAGCTTGTCGGGGAAAACCGTCTGATCGTGTCCGATATTGCGGGCACGACGAGGGATGCGGTCGACACTGTAGTGACGTATCAGGGAGGGGAGTATGTCTTTATCGATACAGCGGGACTGCGGCGGAAAAATAAAATAAAAGAAGAACTGGAAAAATATATGATCATCCGCACGGTGGGAGCGGTGGAGCGTGCGGACGTGGTATGCCTCGTGATCGACGCGGAAGAGGGCGTGACGGAACAGGATGCCAAGATTGCCGGAATTGCGCATGAGCGCGGCAAGGGAATGATCATTGCAGTAAATAAGTGGGATGCCATAGAAAAGGATGACAAAACCATTTACAAGTTTACGGAAAAGATTCGTCAGACACTGGCATTTATGCCGTATGCCGAGCTGCTCTTTATATCGGCGAAGACGGGACAGCGTTTACACAAGCTGTATGAGACGATCGACGCAGTGGTAGAAAATCATGCCATGCGCGTGCAGACCGGTGTCCTGAATGAAATCATGACGGAGGCGGCAGCCATGCAGCAGCCTCCCACGGATAAAGGGAAACGTCTGAAGCTGTTTTATATCACACAGGTTTCGGTCAAGCCGCCGACCTTTGTGATTTTTGTCAATGATAAGGAACTAATGCATTTTTCCTATACGCGGTATCTGGAAAATCAAATCAGGGAGGCGTTTGGATTTCGGGGAACGCCGCTAAAATTTTTCATTAGGGAGCGAAAGGATAAAGAATAGAGATGGTTCGGGTTTATTGTATTTTGATCGGCTATGCGTTTGGACTGTTCCAGACGGCATATATCTATGGAAAACTGCACGGGATCGACATCAGAGAGTACGGGAGTGGAAATGCAGGAACGACGAATACACTGCGTGTGCTTGGCAGGAAAGCGGGAATCATTGTATTGTTTGGTGATATAGCGAAATGTATCCTTGCGGTGGTGCTTACAGGTGTAATATTTGATGCTTCCCATCCTGATATGATTTATCTGCTAAAGATGTATGCGGCAGCGGGTGCGATCCTTGGTCATAATTTTCCATTTTATCTGCATTTTAAGGGCGGTAAGGGGATCGCAGCGACAGCCGGAATGATCCTTTCCTTTCACTGGTATATGATTCCGGTCGAGGTCGTTGTATTTTTCGGCACATTTTTTCTCACGCACTATGTATCGCTCGGTTCATTGCTCGTCTATCTCGCGTTTATGATCATGCTGGTAATCATGGGACAGACCGGTGTATTTGCCATGCCGCAGGCATATCTGAATGAGATGTATCTGCTGGGTATCCTGTTGACGGTGATGGCGTTTGTCAAGCACAGGCAGAATATCGTGCGCCTGCTTCATGGGGAGGAGAGAAAAACGTTTCTCTCCAAGAAGAAAAAAGAGCAGGCGGAGGAGGAGAAGCCTTCTGAGACAGCAGTAAGAAGAGAGACATAAGACGAGGGACAAAGGAAAAGGTAAGTGTGAAGGAAACGGCTGAAAAAGCCGGTCGTATAGACAGAATTTTGAAGAAAAGAGGGAAAACGGGAATATGGCAAAAATTGGAATGATCGGAGCGGGAAGCTGGGGAATCGCGTTGGCGGTACTGCTAAACAAGAATGGGCATGACGTGACAATTTGGTCGGCGCTTCCGGATGAAATCGATCTGTTGGAAAAAGAGCATGAGTACAGAGACAAATTGCCCGGCGTCATGCTGCCGATGGACTTGCATTTTACAATAGAATTGGCTCAGGCAGTACAGGGAAAAGAACTGCTTGTCCTTGCGGTGCCTTCGGCGTTTACGCGTGCGACGGCGCACAGCATGAGGGAACTTGTGAGTGAGGGACAGATCATCGTCAATGTGGCTAAGGGCATTGAGGAAAAAACACTGATGACGCTTTCCGAAGTGATCGAACAAGAAATTCCGCAGGCAATTGTTGCCGTATTATCGGGTCCTTCCCATGCGGAGGAAGTCGGAAGAGGGATTCCAACGACAATAGTTGTTGGGTCAAAGAAAAGGGCGGTCGCAGAGACAATTCAAAATATTTTTATGAGTCAGGTATTCCGCGTCTATATCAGTCCGGATGTCTTAGGAATCGAGCTCGGCGCCGCATTGAAGAATGTGGTTGCACTTGCGGCGGGTATAGCGGATGGTTTGGGATACGGCGATAATACCAAGGCTGCGCTTATCACGCGCGGTATAGCGGAAATTGCAAGGCTGGGCATGGCAATGGGCGGTAAACTTGAGACGTTTAGCGGGCTCTCAGGCATCGGAGATCTGATCGTTACCTGCGCGTCCATGCATTCGAGGAACCGCCGCGCCGGTATTTTGATCGGTCAGGGGCATACAATGGAAGAGGCCATGGATGAAGTGAAAATGGTGGTTGAGGGTGTTTACTCGGCAAAGGCGGCGATGGGACTCGCACAGAAATATCAGGTGCAGCTGCCGATCATAGAGCAGGTTAATGCGATTCTTTTTGAACATAAGCCTGCAGACGAAGCGGTAAAAGAACTGATGCTTCGTGACAAAAAAGTAGAGAACACGCGTCTTCCGTTTGAAGACGAAGTATGAGCTGTCAAAAATTGCGAAAGGTACGGTAGCAGGGATGAATTGCTGCAGATGTGGTAAGAGTTTTGACTATGAAAAGCATAATGGAATCTGCCCGAAATGCGCGGCGTACAACCGTCCGCAGGGGCAGACGCCCTACGACTATGATGTAGAGAAAGATATATCCGCTCATTACGGAAGTATGGATGATTCCCGCGGGATAGATGCATCCCATGCACGGCTGCATCAGATGTATGATTCTGCACCGGCGCACCAGCCTGAGAAGCAGCATGCACAGTATCACCGTCAATATGATAACAATTACAGACATCCTAACCAGCCGAATCCCGCGACGGCACAAAATAGTGCGCGGAATGCAGGCGCGAATCGTGTCGGTCAGGCACAGATGCAGAACGGTCAGCCTGCTTACAGAATGAATCAGCCGAGTCCTGCGCAAAATTCGGGCGGAGTCACCGGAAACAGAATGTATCAGATGCAGGGACAGGGTACCGTTTCAGGCGGCATGACATATCAGACGCAGGGACCGGGCAGTGTTCCCAACAACGGCGCTTATCAGATGCAGGGCGCCAGCGGCGGACCGCCAAAACGCAATCAGGGGATGAGTACGGCAGGCAAAGTGATCATGATCGTTATTATCATCAATGTTATTTCCTCTATTATTTTCGCGTTCCTGCAAGTGCTTTTCTAGTGAATTCTGGTAAGACATTTACAGAGGGATGTTCTTCTTTGAAAGGCAGCGAAAGGGTACATAGAGTCGGAAGGAGGTATGCAGATATGGACAGCCGCGCCGATAAAAAGAAATGGTGTGCGGCAGCACTTTGCACATTGCTCATACTGCTTGCCGCGGCAGGCTGCGGAAAAAAAGAAGAAGACGCGGTGGAGACGATCACCGTTTCAAATTATGAGACGTTTTTATTATCTTTTTATCAATATGGCAGCTATATTGAGGAAGATACCGCAGAGATCGATCCGGAAGAATTTCGGATCTACCATGACGGGGAGCTGCTTGGCGCCTATCCGTATCGCAAACTGTCGGATTTTTTGATCTCACTGTATGAGGAGGAATCACAGGCATATGTGATCTGCCGTTATGAACTTTCGGACAGCGGGCAGCATATGACACTTGATCTGCTCGGCGCGACCTCAGATACGATGACGGGGGTATGGGACGTTGTATATACGAACCAAAACTCTATGGCGAAGGTGGAACTTCTGGCGGAAGGGCTTGGAAGAGAGTCTGACCAGTTCGATGCGCTGGGAAAAGAGACGGGGGAGGAGATCTCTTTCTTTTACTGTTTTCGGGGGAAAGGGGATCACTGCAGGCTGCTTTTGTTAAAGACAGACTGCTTCTATCTGTATGAGGTTGAGGTGGATGAGGGGCAGCGCGTCCTGTATCTGACGGTTGTTGAAGAGCGTTCTTATACGCAGGACGAAGATGCCGGAGAATGAGAGCAAAAGAAATCGTGGAGCCCTTAAATGGCATCCACGATTTCTTTTGTTGTTTTCGGGCGGTTCATTGTGTATAGATGAATACCGTCGGCACCATGTGCCTTCAGATCACGGATCTGGGAGACGGCAAATTCGATTCCTGCTTTCCTGAGGTCATCGGGTTTATCACTATAATTGGCAATCATATCCGAGAGCGCTTTCGGAATGGAGGAGCCGGACAAAGAGACGGTGCGCGTGATCTGATTGATGCTGGTGATCGGCATAATGCCGGGCAGGATCGGCGCGGTTACACCAATGCTGCGCGCAGCATCGACAAATTTATAAAAGCAGCTATTGTCAAAAAAGAGCTGGGAAATAAACAGTCTCGCGCCGGTTTCTTCCTTTTGCTTCATGTAAGAGAGATCAGTGGCAAGATCAGGAGCCTCAAAATGCTTTTCGGGATAGCACGCAGCTGCCAGTGTCAGTTCCAGGCTTTTGCACAGATGCTCCATCAAGTCGGAAGCGTGTTCAAATTCGCGGGAATTGTATTGCTCATCCGTCATTGAATCAGGGCGGTCACCGCGAAGGGCAAGAATGTTGCGTACGCCGCGAATCTTCATTTCGCGGATGTTTTCGTCGATCGAAGCAATGGTGGAACCAACACAGGTCATATGTGCAAGCGCATCGGTATGGAGCGTATTTTGGATATAGCCCGCAATATCAAGTGTCTTTTTAGAGCGGCTGCCCCCCGCACCATAGGTCACGCTGATGAAATCGGGATGAAGAGCGCTGAGCTTGTCCATTACTTCAAATGCGTTGTCAAATTCTTCGTCTTTTTTCGGGGGAAATACCTCAAAAGAGAGCGTTTTTTTCTTGTTATTTAACAAATCAGCAATCATAATAGCCTCCAAAATAGAACTTTTTCTTGAATTTCATACTTGAATATCGTAACATGAAATCAGGATAAATTCAAGCGCGCCCTGCATGTCAGGCTGTATAGAGATACAATTCCGGCTTCACGGGGCGGGCTGCCTGAGTCATTACACCAAAACAGAATATTAGAAATGGAAGGCAGGGAATCATGGAACAGAATTTTAAGGGTACAAACGAATATGTAGCGAGTGAACAGTTAATGGCGAGTGTGAATGTGGCGATCGCATTGCAGAAACCCCTGCTGATCAAAGGAGAACCCGGGACGGGCAAGACCATGCTGGCACAGGCGGTTGCCAACGCGCTCGGCAAAAAGCTTTATATATGGAATATCAAATCGACGACGAAGGCGCAGGAGGGATTATATGTCTATGATACGATCCAGCGGCTTTACGACGGTCAGTTCGGCGAAGAGGGTGTGAGTGATATTGCACGCTATATCAAGCTTGGAAAGCTTGGAGAGGCATTTGAGAGCGAGGAGCAGGTCATTCTGCTGATCGACGAGATCGATAAGGCGGATCTGGAATTTCCGAACGATCTTTTGTGGGAATTAGATCAAATGGAATTTTATATTCATGAGACGCGGCGCACCGTAAAGGCAAAGCATCGTCCGATCGTGATCATTACATCTAATGCGGAGAAAGAACTGCCTGACGCATTCCTCAGACGCTGCATTTTTCATTATATCGACTTTCCGGATAAAGAACTGATGGAACAGATCGTACGCACGCATTATCCTGATGTGGAGGGGAATCTGCTTGAGCAGGCAATGAATGTGTTCTATCAGATCCGTACGATGCGCGATATTCGTAAGAAGCCAAGTACCTCGGAGCTGATCGACTGGATTAATGCGCTCCAGATCGGCGGGATCACGGCGGACCGTATCCGGAAAGAACTGCCGTTTATCGGCGTCATTGTCAAAAAGGATGAGGACTTGGAGACTGTAAATCAGGAGAAGGCGAAGCTGTAACCGGTTTCACGGGTAAATCAAAAAAACGGAGAGTGCGATGTTCAGTGAATTTTTTTATCAGCTTAGAAAGAACGGACTGGAAGTTTCTCTCGGAGAATGGCTGACGCTTCAGGAGGCTCTTACGAAAGGCCTGCATGAGTCAAGTATGACCGGGTTTTACTATCTTGCCAGGATGATCCTCGTTAAGAGCGAGACGGACTATGATAAATTTGACATGACATTCGAAGAATGCTTTAAGACAAGAAAGCTGACGCCGGGAATTACAGAGACGATGCTCTCATGGCTGAATAAAGAGGATATGAACGATCTGTTTCATGAGATGAACAGGGATTATATGAATCAGATCGAGGGCGAAGCGATGCATGTAGACAAAGAGGATGTTGAGGATACGTTCAAGGATCGCTTAAAAGATCAGGATTCCGAACATAACGGCGGAAGTTTTTGGATTGGTACGATGGGCAAGACGCAGTTCGGAAATACGGGCGGAAATATGGGCGGTATCCGCGTCGGAGGAAAGACAGGGTATCAGTCGGCATTCGAGGTGGTCGGAGAGCGCAAATATCGCGATTTCAGGGATGACAGAGTGCTGACGAACAGGCAGTTCCAGCTTGCATTTAAGCGGCTGCGTCAGTTTTCGACCAGACTTGACATACCGGAGAGCGAGCTCGATATTGACAGTACGGTCGACAAGACCTGCAATAACGGGGGATGTCTGCAGATCGTTATGCAGAAACCCAGAAAAAATGCGGTCAAGCTTCTTCTTTTAATGGATTCGGGCGGTACGATGATCCCGTATAGTTCGCTGTTGAACGAACTTTTTCAATCTGTCAATAAATCCAATCATTTTAAGGATATGAAATGCTATTTTTTCCATAATTGCATATACAGCAAGGTATACCGTACGCCGGAATGCGAGAACGGAGACTGGATCGACACCGAATGGATGTTCCGAAATCTGGACAGCGATTATAAAGTGCTGATCGTGGGCGATGCGGCGATGGCGCCTGAGGAACTGTACGCGAAAGACGGGAATTACCGCGGACCGAATGGCGGGTTGTCCGGCTGGGAATGGCTGCAGTTAATGAAGCGTCATTATAAGAAGATCGTTTGGATGAATCCGAAGATGGCGCCGGGCAATGCGCCGTGGCGGGAGGCGGAGACTGCGATCAAGGGACTTCTGCCAATGTATAAATTGACGGTGAAGGGCTTAAACGATGCCATGAGGAATCTGATGCAGCCGAAACATTAAGAAACCAAAAAATAGTAGGGCAGAAAGATGAAGCAGACCGGCCTGAGCGCCGGAACAAAAGTGGCAATATCAATAAATACGGGTGTAAAGATCAGACATCCGAGCAGATAAAACGGAATCAGAAACAGAATGATCGCTTTTTTGCGCAGGATCACATAGAGCAGGGAACAAAACAGGATCACGAGCAGCGCGTATCCAATCAGGCGTAACAGAGCAGCCCCGCCGCTTGAGATACCCGAAAAAAACAGACTGAATATGGCGGCAAGTGTCGTGAGCAGGACCGGAGGAAATAATTCTGCAAAAAGCAGAAATTTTCGTCCGGTTTTTGTAACAGCACAATAGATCTGTGCGTCTGCATTGCCGGAGTAATTGAGCAGTCCTAAAAAACCGCTAAGCAGGACCAGGATACTGCAGAGTCCCTTTAAGACCTGACTGCTCAAGCCGCTGCGGATGCCGTGATAGGTCGAGTAGGAGCCGGTATAATCAAATGCAAAGGTGGAACCGTTGACCATATTTTCACGATAGAGAGATTCAATTTCGCTTAGAGAAGGGTTTTCCAACACGCCGTCGGCGAGCAGATAATCCGTCAGGATCGCAAGCGAATATTCTTCAAATAATTCGGCGTAAACGATTTCGTTAGTCACATCTGCAAGCGTGGTTTCGGAAGAAATAACAAGATCGATCAGATTCTGCTTGTTTCCGGCGTTTAACGCATCTACAAGTCCTGAATGGAATACATAACCGCATTCTGCCTCTCCTGTCATAACGGCATGATAGAGTGCTTCTTCCGAGTCTGCCTGCGCAAAGGTGACGACGCCTGTGCGCTGTGTGAGTTTCTGGGTAAGACTGGTGCAGAACGAGTCCTCACTTCCGGCATAGACATAAACCAGGAGTCCCTGCTCACGATCCGTGCCAAGCCGCTGGTATATCAGGGAGAAAAGCGGAAAAAGGAGGAGGAGTACAAGCATTGCAGGACGTTTCAAGCAGCGCTTGAAGTTAAGGAACATATAAAGAAGACAGCGCATGTGGGACTCCTTTCATCACTTTTGCTTTTTAGGTGTTTCGCGATTGCATGGTTATGCTTTTTCATTCAGCCATGCTTTTTGGCATGGAGTATGTGTGCAAGACAGCCGCCGGAAAGAAAGAGAGCGGCATAAGCAAAAATCAGTAATATGTTACGGTTTATAACGTCATGATCCGAAGCGGCGTGCGCAGGAATGTCCAAAATGGAAAACAGCGCCTGCATCCAATGGCGCACAGGCAAAACGGCGGCGATATTCCTGCACCATACAGGCAGAAATGCATTTGGTACAAAACAGCCGCTTATAAGCATCATGACAATAGATACCAAAAATAACAGTAACATGGCATGTCCCGGAGAGGGGATCAATTCATAAAGAAAAAAGAAAAACGCACTGATCCCGAATAAAAGCAGAGCAGATAACCAAAGCATGAACAGGCATTGCCGGAACGAAATCAAAAATGTATGCGCAAGATAAGGCATAAAAGCGACAAAAATGAAGAGCAGAAAAAGCTGATAGATCAGAATGCCGCCAAAACGCCCGAGCAGTACAGTCGGATAGCCGATGCCGCAGGCGCGTTCCTTTGCATGGCAGGCAGCGTTGCTTTTTCCGTAAAAAGAGAGATAACAGATGCCAAATAACAAAAGAAACAACAGAATGCCAGAGGAAAGATAATAAGTCAGAACAGATTCCTCACCGGTTGCGTTAGCGCGAACGACATGGAACAGATCACCTCTTGAAAGTGCATAGTTCAGGTTTCGCAGATCAAGCTCCATATAAGCTTCGGAAAGTGCATCTGTTCTGTCTGCGATACGATAGAGCGTTGTCATTGTATAAGTGCCTGCCTGCGCAGCAGAAAGCATTTTTGCTCCTGCTGCGGAAAGCTCCTGAAGAAGAATCGCGGCGAGCGCGTTTTTTTCGGACAGAAGGACCTGGACATGAAGATTTGTTCCGTCCATGATGCCTTCGATTAAATTTTTTGGAACGAGCATGACGGCAGCAGCAGAACCGTCCTCCAGAGCATTGTATGCATTTTGCTCCGTCATCACACGGAATATAAAATGTCCGGTGCTCTGCATGTCGGCGAGAAAAGAGAGCAGGAGATTCATGATGTCCGACTGGTCCTCGACCACGACGGCGACAGGAACGGAAACAGGGTGTTCCGTGGATTCTATTTCTTTTATGGCACAAAAAGCAATTGTACCGGCAAAGACCGCCAGTACAATTGCTCCAAGTAACATCTGCGGTCCGTGCCGCAGAGCCCTTTTCAGTTGATAAAAAAGATAGATGCCATGCTGTTTCATAATTTTCCTGCTATTACCAGTCGGTTTCCCCGTACGGCAGATAATCGTCAAGCTGATAATATTCCATGATCAGACTCCCAATCGGCCCCTCAATGATATTATGGTAGATTTCTGACGTGAGAGTGGTGAAATCATCTTCCGTCATTGTGAAGAGATCATACTTTGTGCCGGATGGCTCTGAAACGGGACCGCTCAGCTTAGAAATCGTAGTAGAACCGGACAGACCGACGGTAAGCTCGCCTGCGATATCAAAGGTCATATCGTCAATATTGAGCGTAAAGCGCTCTCCTGGAACAATATCCGTATAAGAATAGTCCATGTTCATTGAGAGAATAGACGTATACATTGCAGAAACCGACAGATCCGCATGAGCCGTTTTCGTCTGTGTATCAAACGTGGAGACATACGTTGCGTTCGCAACGGAAATGCCGGAGACGTCAACGGATATTGTCGTGTTCTGTGTCGTGACTGCATCGGAGGTATTTGTGGTGCTCTCAAAGCTGAGACCATAAGAATAACCATCCACGTTCAGCGTGAAACTGCCGGTCACATGATCAGCCGGATTGTCGCCGAGTCCGGTAAAATCGATCTGGCAGTTTAATTCTGTCTGGGCTGCTTCAATGGGAAGACTGAAAGAAAAACGTGCCATGCGTCCCTTGTTATCAACATAGACATTCATCACAAAATCTTCACGGGGAAGGATTGGGGCAATTTCCGCATAATCAACCGGTGTGCCGAGCTCGCCCATATATTCACAGAAGTAATGAAGAAGATCTTCTAATGATTCATGCGGAACGACGATCCGGTATCCCTGACAGGTCTGATTTTTTCCGTTTACCTGCAGATCTTTTTTGTCGCCCTCTTCATAGCGGATAGAATCAAAAAATTCCTGGAATTCCCGGGGAACTTCCGTTTCTGCTTCCTGAGCCGTGCTGAACAATTCAAAAAACTGAAATGCGAGTGTGGGATCAAGCTGTGTATCTAATGCTTCAGCGAGCGGAGAATTATTGAAATCCATACCAAAGCTGCTTGTCTTAAATTCCAAATAACCTTCGAACAGACTGGGGCAGGCAATCGCCATATAATCGTCATAGGCATAAATTTCATAATCAATATAGGATGTTCCGTTATACAGGATGCTTCCGCTTCCTGCATAGCGCGCGGCATTCATATCAAGCGCAGCAGAAGAAGTAATACCGATCCCTTCCAACATACTGATATCATCAGCGAGCGAGCCGCTCAGCTTGTCGATCGTGATATCCGAATTGACCTGATAGGAGTCGCCCTGTGCAAGGGTGGACAGATTCTGTGACTGCAGCCAGCCGGTGGCAGTTTCTGTACGTTCTGCAGCGAAAGTGTTTGCCATGGCGGTCGAAATGACTTCCTGTGGATCATGCGTTTTTTTAGACACAAGGAAATAGATCCCGACTGCAATGGCAGCGACAAGTACGACACTGACGATTGGAATCCATATCATCTTTTTTGATTTTTTCTTCGGGGCGGCTGCAGGCGGAATGGAAGCCGAGTTTACATAATAAGGATTCTGCTGGTAATTCTGACCATTATAATATTGGGAGTTTGGCTGATTTGTGCCTGCTCCATATGCGGTATTTCCGTTACCCCCGGTCATATTCTGAAAGCCCTGCGTAAAGGACTGGGCGCCGCCAAACTGGGCGTTCGGGTTCTGCTGATATCCCTGAGCATTGTTAAACTGAGCGTTTGGGTTCTGCTGATATCCCTGAGCATTGTTAAACTGGGCGTTCGGGTTCTGCTGATATCCCTGAGCGTTGTTAAACTGAGCGTTCGGGTTCTGCTGATATCCCTGAGCATTGTTAAACTGAGCGTTCGGGTTCTGCTGATACCCCTGAGCGTTGTTAAACTGAGCGTTCGGGTTCTGCTGATATCCTTGAGCGTTGTTAAACTGGGCGTTTGGGTTCTGCTGATATCCCTGAGCATTGTTAAACTGAGCGTTCGGGTTCTGCTGAT
>RYVZ01000025.1:0-875 GCA_003979345.1 Lachnospiraceae bacterium | reverse complement strand
GGGTTCTGCTGATATCCCTGAGCATTGTTAAACTGAGCGTTCGGGTTCTGCTGATACCCCTGAGCGTTGTTAAACTGGGCGTTCGGGTTCTGCTGATACCCCTGAGCATTGTTAAACTGGGCGTTCGGGTTCTGCTGATATCCCTGATAGCCGTTAAGTTGAGCGCCAGGATTCTGCTGATATCCCTGACCGGCCGTTTGCAGTGAGCCGGATGCTGCCTGGGCTGCAGACATGTCAGCCGCCGGTATATCAGATGTGGTATCCGTGCCGGTTGTGTCCGTGCTTCCGGCAGATTCAGGTTCTGTCTGACCGGAGACTGTGTCCGCAGCCTGTACGGGTATTGTTTTTTCTTCTTCTGGATTCATGGTTTTCCCTCCATTTGGTTCGCAGTTTGCTGGATCAACGCAAGGAGCTGTTCCCCGCGCAGTGTTGTATCAGTTTGATGAAGCTGTCCGTCATACAGCAGATACAGACGGTTACACAATACAAGCTCTGTTTCTTCATGAGTTGTAATGAGGACGGTTCCTCCGTTTTGCAGATAGACGGATAAATAGGAGCGGATATCCGCCTTACACGGAAGGTCGAGCGCAGCGGAAGGCTCATCCAAAATCAGGATTCCCGGATGATTCTGGAGTGCCATGCCAATACTGACGCGCTTTTTCATGCCGCCGGACAGTTTTGCGGCAGGCATATGCAGAAAATCGGAAATACCGAGTAAATGAAGAAAACCTTCTGAAAGCTCCCGGTGAAACTGCTCGCCGGTTCCGCGATACCATAGTTTTAAGTTATCCCTGACTGATAAGTCTGGTATGAGCGGATTATCCTTTTATCATCTGAATCGTTCTGTAACACAGCCTATCAAAAAATCAATCGTT
>RYVZ01000024.1 GCA_003979345.1 Lachnospiraceae bacterium | reverse complement strand
GAGTGATGTATTCGATTATATCAATGTATTGGACAGGGCGGCGGATGCTTCATGGACGAGGCAGGAACTGATTTCGCAGAATATCGCAAATGACGATACGCCGGGGTACAAGAGGCAGGATATCAATTTTGAGAGTGAGCTGCAGCGGGCACTTACGCATTCACGTTACCAGACAATGGATGATAAGGTGAGAAACTTACGTTCCGGTGAACTGGAAGGACGTATTTATACGGACGGAAGGAACTATTCTTACCGCTATGATGGGAATAATGTGGATATTGACGCCGAGAATACTTATCTTGCAGAGAACCAGATTACATATAATGCACTGATGACAAGTATTAAAGCCGAATTTAGCGACTTAAAAACCGTGATGAAATAGGAGGGGTAGAAAATGGGAATGTTTGACGCATTTGCGATCAGCGGCTCCGGTTTGACGGCACAGCGCTATCGCATGGACATCATTGCGGAGAATTTAGCGAATGTGGATACAACAAGAACGCAGGATGGCACGCCATACCGCAGGAAAGTTGTGACGTTTGAAGAACGCGGCGGCTCGCAGGGAACTTCATTCGGTCATGCGCTGAGCAGGGCATCGCGCAATTACGTCGGGCTTGGTGTGCGCGTGGACGGAGTATATGAGGATACATGGTCGGAAATGGTCATGGCGTATGACCCTTCCCATCCCGATGCGGACGAGAATGGGTATGTCACTTATCCGAATGTGAAGACTGTTCAGGAAATGACGGATTTAATTGATGCCAGCCGTTCCTATGAGGCGAATGCGACGGCATTTCAGGCGAGCAAGAGCATGGCGATGAAAGCGCTTGAAATCGGCGGACAATAAGACAGATAGTCAAAGACTTACATAAAAGGGAGTCATAAGCATGGACGTACAATCATTATATAATGTTGGGGATACAAGGGTATTATCCCGGCAGAACACCCATATGGTCAAAGAATTAGACGAAACGGGAGAGCTGAGCATCCTTGGGGAAGAGAAAACGGAAGCAAATGAGCTGTTCCGAAATATACTCAATTCTGCGATCAACAGCATTAATGTGACGAATGGTTATCTTTCCGATGCGGAAAACGAAAAAATCAAGCTTGCGCTTGGTGAAACGAAAAATACACATGATCTGACAATTGCATTGGCAAAGGCATCTTCTGCGCTGCAATATACGGTTGCAGTCAGAGACCGTTTCCTTGACGCATACAAGGAAATTATGCAGATCAACGTGTAATTTCTAAGGGGAGATACATAACATGATTGAGACGATAAAACAATTTCCAAAGCGCTTTTTAGAGTGGTGGAATAAGTTTACGGTAAAGCAGCGCTTTATCATCATGGGGGCTGTTGTCAGTGTATTGACGATCCTGATCGTACTTAGCGTGATGCTGAATAAGCCGAAGTATGTGGAACTGACCACCTGTGAGACGACGAAGCAGGCGTCGGAGGTAACGACGTTGCTGACGGATGCCGGTTTGAATTTTCAGGTGGATGATAATGCGCTAAGAATTGATATTTTGAAAAGCCAGCTTTCCGATGCGAGGCTTCTGCTCGGACAAAATGGCATACCAAGTACAAGGTATACATTGGATGAGGCGCTCAGCGGGGGTCTGAGCACGACGGAATCCGATAAGGATAAACGTTATGTGTATTTCATGGAAGATGACTTGGAAGAAGCTCTGGAGGGCTATGATTTCGTCAAGAGGGCGACAGTCAAGATCAATGTCCCGACTGACGATGGAACCCTGATCTCTAACGGGGCAGAGAAATCCGCCGCAGTTTATCTGGAATTGAAAGACGAGATGACGATCGATATGGCGCAGGGCTTAGCACGCTTTGTCGCAACTTCGCTTGGCAATGCTACAACGGACAATGTGGTCATCATGGACAGTGAGGGCAATACCTATTTCGTGGGTGGAGAAGACACCTCGGCGATCGGTACTGCCAATAACCAGCTTACGATCAAGCAGCAGACAGAGAATGCCGTGATGGCTCAGGTGCGCAATGTCCTGAACGGGACCGGAGAGTTTAATATGATCTCTGTATCGCCAAGTCTCAATCTTGATTTTTCCAGTTCCGAGCTTACCAGTCATACCTTCGGCGTTCCTGACGGGATGACTCAGGGGTATCTGACGGATGACAGGACCTATAATAGTACGGTAACAAGCGGCGTGGGCGGCGTTCCGGGAACGACCTCCAATGATGAGACCACAACATACGATATTAACGCGGATGGGACCAGCACGGAGGAGACATCGGAATATGACCGGCATCATGCATTGGATGAAGAGATTCGTAGGCAGACGATTCCGCCTGGGATGATCCAGTATGACAGCTCTGCGATGGGAATCGCAACGACAAGGTACAATGTGATTCGCGAAGAGGATGCGCGCGCGCAGGGACTTTTGGACGGAATCACATGGGCGGAATATAAAAACCAGAATTCCGGACGCACAAAGCTTGACGTAGATACGGATTGGATTGCGCTGGCGTCAAATGCTTCGGGCATTCCGACAGATAATATTACATTTGTTGCATATAGCGAGAATATGTTCATTGATGCAGAGGATTCCTCTGTTCGTGCATCGGATGTACTTCAAGTACTTTTGATCATTGTGATTCTTGCACTGCTTGCTTTTGTTGTACTGCGGAGTATGCGCGGAGAGAAGAAGCAGGCAGATGAGGAGGAACTGTCAGTAGAGAGCCTTCTGCAGTCGACTCCGGTGGAAGAACTTGAAGACATTGAGGTTGAGGAAAAATCCGAGGTTCGAAAACTCATCGACAAATTTGTCGATGACAATCCGGAAGCGGCAGCGAACCTTTTGAGAAACTGGCTCAATGAGGACTGGGGGTAAACCTTTGTGGCAACGAAAGATTCGATAACCGGGCTGCAAAAGGCAGCGATTCTGCTGATTGCGTTAGGACCGGAAAAATCGGCTAATATTTTTAAGCATCTGAAAGAAGAAGAAATTGAGGAACTGACATTAGAGATTGCAAATACAAGAAGCATCACGCCGCAGGTCAAAGAGGAAGTTGTCACTGAATTCTATGATCTGTGTCTGGCACAGCAGTATATTGCGGAGGGTGGTATCAACTATGCGAAGGAACTGCTGGAGAAAGCGCTTGGCGCAGACAAGGCAATGGATGTCATTGGAAAACTGACTGCCTCCCTGCAGGTTAAGCCGTTTGAGTTTGTACGAAAAACAGATGCTTCTCAATTGTTGAACTTTATTCAGGACGAGCATCCGCAGACCATTGCGTTGATCTTGTCCTATTTGTCGGCGCAGCAGGCAGCATTGATCGTATCGGCACTGCCGCCTGACAGGCAATCCGATGTTGCAAAACGTATTGCCATGATGGACAGAACGAGTCCTGATGTGATCAAGGAAGTGGAAAAAGTGCTTGAGTCAAAACTGGCAAGTTTGGTAAATCAGGACTACACGATCATTGGTGGTGTCGATGCGGTCGTAGAGATCCTGAATACGGTGGATCGTGGAACAGAAAAACACATCATGGAGACTTTGGAGATCGAAGATCCGGAACTGGCGGACGAGATCAGGAAGAAGATGTTCGTATTCGAGGATGTGCTGCTGCTTGATGACCGTGCAATCCAGCGTGTACTGCGTGAAGTAGAGAACAGTGACCTTGCCATTGCGCTAAAGGGCGCCAATGAGGAAGTGCAGAATGCGATCTTTAACAATCTGTCCAAACGTCTGGCTGCGATGATTAAGGAGGATATGGAATTTATGGGTCCTGTCCGGATGAAGGATGTGGAAGAGGCCCAGCAGAAGATCGTCAACATTATCAGAAAGCTTGAGGATTCTGCTGAAATTGTAATCTCCAGAGGTGGAGGTGACGAGATCATTGTATAAGAGTCTGATCAAATCAAATCTGACAGTGTTACAAGAAGAAGAAAAAGTAGTGATCGATACGAATGCGCTTATTGCGCAGAGGCTGGGTGCGCTTACCGGCAATGCAGTTAACCCGTCAAGAGCGTCAGAAACGCATACCGGTTCCGGGGCCGTGGAAGCAGAAGACGACGGACTCGGCGAACTGTTTGGGGAAACTGGGGCGGACGGCGCATCGGGTTTTACGCCGGGGATACCGGCGGAGCCGATAGAATTGCTGGGGGAAGACAGCGGTCCGACGCCTGAAGAACTGTTGGCGGAGGCACGTGAAGAGATTGCCAGGATGCAGCAGGATGCGGTGCGCCAGATTGAGCAGCAGCGGGAGGCGGCACTTGCCGAGGCAAAACGCGAAGGTTATGACGCGGGATATCGTGAGGGCATGAATCAGGTTGAGCAGATGAAGGAAGAACTGGCAGGATCACAGCAGCGTCTGGCAGCGGAGTATGAGCAGAAGCTTGATGAGCTTGAGCCTCTTTTTATTGAAAAGCTCACAGGCATTTATGAGCATATCTTTAAGGTCAGTATGACATCTGATAAGCAGGTGCTTTTATATCTTGCGGAAAATGTCATCCGCAATGCAGAGGGAAACAGGGAATTTTTTGTGCATGTGTCAAAAGAAGACTATGCGGCTGTCAATATGCAGAAAAAGCAGCTTGAAGCGGCAGCCGCAGGTTCGAATACGTCAGTGGAAGTCGTGCAGGACACGACGCTTTCTGAGGGAGAGTGCATGATAGAAACAGACGGTGGTATTTTTGACTGCGGTTTGGGAACGCAGCTTGCGGAGCTCAAAAAGCAGCTTTTATTGTTGGCGTATTCGGGAGAATAGGGCTGTCATGAACACGATCAATTTTGCAAAATACAATTCACTGGAAAATCAGACATATTATAAAAAGATGGGAAAGGTCGTAAATATCGTCGGGCTGACGATCGAGTCTGCGGGACCGGACGCGAAGCTCGGGGATCTTTGCTGCATTTATCCCGGGGGAGACAGCAGGCCGATCCGCGCCGAAGTTGTAGGCTTTAAGGATAAAAAGACGCTTCTGATGCCCTATGAGACGACGGAGGGCGTTGGCCTGGGGTGTATCGTAGAGAATCAGGGTTATCCCC
This sequence comes from Lachnospiraceae bacterium, assembly GCA_003979345.1. Taxonomy (GTDB): domain Bacteria; phylum Bacillota; class Clostridia; order Lachnospirales; family Lachnospiraceae; genus DLAJ01. Next base: position 44,419 of record RYVZ01000024.1, on the reverse strand, counting down.
TAAGTGTTGCAGTCGGGGATTACTTGCTTGGCAAGACGCTGAACGGCCTTGGAGAACCGATCGATATGAACGGGATTCCAAAGGAAAGCAAACGCTATCCCGTAGAAGCGGCGCCGCCTGACCCGATGGCAAGAAAGATCATTGATGAGGTGCTGCCGCTTGGCGTGCGTGCGGTGGACGGACTCATGACACTTGGAAAAGGACAGCGTATCGGCATCTTTGCGGGTTCGGGCGTTGGAAAATCAACGCTGATGGGCATGTTTGCGCGCAATACACAGGCGGATATCAATGTGATCGCATTGATCGGCGAGCGAGGCAGGGAAGTGCGGGAGTTTATAGAGCACGACCTTGGACAGGAAGGAATGGCGCGATCGGTCGTTGTTGTGGCGACATCGGATAAACCGGCTTTGGAGCGTAAAAAAGCGGCGATGGCTGCGACGTCGATCGCTGAATATTTCAGAGATCAGGGCAGGGATGTTCTTTTGATGATGGATTCTTTGACGCGTTTTTCGATGGCACAGCGCGAAATCGGGCTTGCGAGCGGCGAACCGCCTGTGACAAGAGGGTATCCTCCCAGTGTATATTCCGAGATGCCCAAGCTTTTAGAGCGGGCGGGCTGTTCGGAGAGAGGATCAATCACGGGACTATACACAGTGCTTGTGGATGGCGACGACTTTAACGAGCCGATCACAGATACTGCGCGGAGCATTCTGGACGGACATATTATCTTAGACCGGAAGTTAGCACATAAAAACCACTATCCTGCCATTGATGTGCTGCAGAGTATTTCGAGATGCATGAGTGCGATTGATTCCAGGGAGCATAAACAGGCGGCGGGCAAGCTTAAGAATGTGCTCGCAACCTATAAGGATGCGGAAGACCTGATCAATATCGGCGCTTACAAAAAGGGCAGCAATGCTGAGATTGACTATGCGATCGAAAAGAATAAGGCAGTCAATGAATTTCTGATGCAGGAGACAGACGAAAAAACAACATTCGAGGAGACTGTTAAGGCGTTAGAAGCGCTGTTTGTATAAATCTGCGCTGCGGGTTTTCCAAAACGAAATTCGGGATGATCAAAAACGTGATGCAGGGATAAAAGAGGGTACGGTCCGTGGCAAAATTTCGATACCGGATGCAGAATGTGCTGAATATCAAGCTCAGCATGGAGCGTCAGGCAAAGCAGCAGTACGCGGAAGCGAATGCGAGGCTGAGGGAAGAGGAAGGGAAACTGAACGTTCTGCTCAGGCGAAAATATGAATATGAGCAGACTGCAAGGGAGCTGCTTAAGGACAGCTTGAACGTGAGGGATATATCGCAGAACAATGAGGCGATCAAGCGTATGGACGGCTTTATTACGGAGCAGCGCAGGGTCGTGCAGCTTGCAGTGAGGGAAGTTGAGAAGGCACGCCTTAAAATGACAGAAGTCATGCAGGAGCGCAAGACGCATGAAAGGCTGCGTGAGAAGGCATTTGACGAATTCCTGCTTGAGGAGAAGCAGCATGAAGGCAAAGAAATCGACGAGCTGGTCAGCTATACCTATGGACAGAGACTAAGGGAGACGGGACATGGCGAGAGCACAGGCACCTAATGAAATACCGGTAGTGGATGTTACCGCAGAAAAAAAGAAATTAAAAGAAGAACGTAAAAAGCTTAAGGCTGAGAGCCGGGCACAGAAAAAAGAGGCGAAAGCCCGTGCAAAGGAAATTTCCAAACAGGAATCGGAATTGGATGACGATGATTCGGACAACGGCACCGGATCTGCGATTTTGGTCACATTATTTATCATTATAATATGGATCGCGATTTTAGGACTGCTGATCAAACTTGATGTGGGCGGTTTCGGTTCCAATGTCTTACGTCCGATCTTAAAGGATGTTCCGGTGCTTTCGTGGATCTTACCGGAGGATCATGAGACAGAAACGACGGACGAGGAAGCATATGGCGGTTATACGAGTCTGCGTGATGCGGTCGATCAGATTTTGGTGTTGGAGCAGCAGCTAGAGCAGCTGCAGACCGTGAACAACGCGGACGCAGAAGAGATAGAGCGACTGCGTGCGGAGAATGCACGTCTGCAGAGCTTTGAAGAAAGTCAGCTTGAATTTGAGAGAATTAAAAACGAATTCTATCAGGAAGTTGTGTATGCGGCGAATGGTCCGGGGGCAGATGCTTATGTAAAATACTACGAGTCCATGGACCCGACAACGGCGGAGGCGATTTATGCCCGTGTGATCGCGGAGCAGGCGCAGGATCTGGAAATGAGCACATATGCAGGCGCCTATTCCTCCATGAAGCCCAAACAGGCTGCGGCGATCTTTGAGGAGATGGATGATATCGAACTGGTTGCAAAAATCTTAAAACAGATGAGCGTAGAGCAGCGCGGTGAGATTTTGGGGGCTATGACGCCTGAGTTTGCGGCAAGACTGACGCGTATTATGGATCCGGATGCCTAAGGATTGCTTTGCGATTCTTGGGTGATCATGTAATTTTTTACATTGGAAACTCTTCAAAATAATGACCGGGAAACCGATAATCATTATGTATTTGAATAATCGAGAAAGGAGGAAAAAAGAATGACCAGTGCAGTAACAGAACGTGGAACGATCATGAACCTTGCGGTTCAGGCAGCACCGGCAAAGCCCGGCACATCGGACACGGGATTCACACAGGTCATGGACAAAGCTGTGAGCGCGAATAAAAGCGCGGATGCATCGGAATCTGCGGCAGGTAAGAGAGGTACCGCCAAAGCAGATGATAAGGCAAGTCCTGATGGAAGAGAACATCTGAAAGCGGAAGAAACCCGCGGAACAGATCGTACACAACAGGAAAAGCCTGATGCGGTGAACAGTGAACAGGCACAGCAGACAGATAAAACTGTCAATGCGGAGAATGACGTGAACGAGGCAGGCGAAGAAGCTGCCGCTTCGGAAGCAGCAAGACTGTTCATGGAAAAGGCAGAGCAAGTGCTTACGCAGGCTGCGGAGAATCTTTCTGTATCCGTTGAAGACGTGACAGAAATGATGAAGGAGCTTGGTATGGAGTTGACAGATCTGTTGGATCCGGACCGGATGACAGAGCTGCTGATGATGTTTACAGGAGAAGACCAGACGTCACTTCTGACCAATGAGGCGCTTTATAACACAATGCAGGAACTGACAGCGCTGTCGAAGGATGCAGGCGATGAGCTGATGAAAGAGCTTTCCCTGACACCGGAGGACTTAAAGGCGATGTTAGAGCAGATTGCTGAGGCGCAGAAAGCCGGGGAAGAAGCAGATGACATGCTTTCCGGCATGCAGAAGGGAGCAGATCTTGTTTCGCCTGACAATACGGATGAGAGAGCGTCCGGTTTGACGTCAGGAGAGATGAGGGAGCAGACGAATCTGACACAGCAGACAGATATAAGCGCCATGACCGACAGTACAAAGAATGGTATGCAGCAGACCGAAGCGCAGATGACTGCGGGACGGCAGGAGGGCGGAGATTCCGCTCAGACAGGAGAGAACGGCGATTCGCTGATGGATGGCGGACAGGGGTTTGCCGAACATTTGATGAACCGGACGAATGAATTTACGGAAATACTGACACAGGGGCAGGATATGCCGGGTACATACGCGGATGCGGAACAGATTATGAAGCAGATCACGGACTTTATCAGAACGCATGTAAACGCGCAGGGATCCTCGGTGGAATTACAATTACATCCTGCAAGTCTTGGCACGCTGAATATCGCGATCACAGCCAAGAACGGAATCGTAACGGCGCAGTTCACGGCGCAGGACGAAGCAGTGAGAGCTGTTTTAGAGAGTCAGGTGACGGAGCTTCGAAGCCGTCTGGACGAACAGGGCGTGAAGGTGGAAGCGATTGAAGTTACGGTTTCAAGTCATGAGTTTGAACGCAATCTGGAGCAGAATGCCGATCAGGACGCGGATGAGCGGGGTGAGGCGCAGGCGAAGAGACGGACAACAAGAAGGTTGAATCTCGATATGCCCGGCGAAGGAGATGCGGAAGAGCTTGATGATGCGGAGCAGATTGCGCGTGATATGATGAGGATTCACGGCAACCGGCTTGACTATCTCGCTTGACAAAGCATAAACAGAGTTTCCTATAACAAACGTTAATGCGGTTGAGCGAAGTTCAATGAAATTTTGTTGAACAGGTACCATGACATCAGAGAGGAGGAAGCATCATATGGCATTAGTAGCACAGGTAGTGGACGGCAAGATCGTCAATAACGGTGTGAGCGCGGCTGAGAAAGAGGCAAGCAGCGAACCGAAAAAAACCACTGGCGGCGGCTCACTTGGCAAAGACGCTTTTTTACAATTACTTGTAGCACAGATGAAATATCAGGATCCGCTGGCGGCATCGAACAACAGCACGGAGTACATTTCCCAGCTTGCCACGTTTTCAGAGCTTGAGAGCATGCAGAATCTGCAGGAGATATCGGAGCAGCAGCGCATGCAGGCGCTTGTGGGCAAGACGGTCGTTTTGGAAGTGGACGGCAAGCAGACGACCGGACAGGTGGATTACTTACAGTATGAGGACGGAAAAGCAAAGATGTCCGTGGCAGGGTCACTGTATTCGATGGAGGATCTTTATCAGGTTATTGACGGAGAGTACTTAACGGCGTATACGGAAGCGTCGAACTTTATTTCGAAGCTTTACAGACTGCCGACTGTCGAGAACCTGACAAAGAAAGACGCAGAGATCGTACATGAGCTGGAAGACGCTTACGAGAATATGAGCGAATATGGCAAGTCCTTTATCGCAAAAGAGGCGATTGAATTTTTAGACAGCCTCGGACCGAGGGCGGAAGTATTAAGTCCGAGAAAAGAGGAAGTGGATTATGATAAGCTTGCTGTAGAAAAGCTCGACCAGCTGATCGGGGCGCTTGGAGGGCTGACGGATAATAAAGACAAGATCACACAAGTCCTGGATAAGATCTTGGGGGCGGGGGTACAGAGCCCGGAAGATAAGGACGACGTGGAAGAAAATACGGATAAGGTCCCTGATGACGAATCCGGCGAGGCCTAGTCCGGTGCGGTTTTTCAAGCTTTTATTTAAGCAGTATCGCAAGCAGGGCTTGCGATATGCATGGGAATTGCACGAAGACGCGGATGCATGATGGCGGAAGCGTAAAAGGTTGAAAAGATGGAATGAAAACGCGTGTACTACTCAAGGAGGAGGAATGACAATGCAGGTAAATCAGAACCAATTCCTTTCCATCGAACAGCTGAAAGATCAGTACTTAAATCAAACCAAGAAGCCGGAGACGGCGCGTACGCGGGACGGCTTTTCCTTTCAGGAGATCCTGGAGGGAAAGACCGCCGGTACCGCGGAAGGCATGCTTCGATTTTCCAAACATGCAATGAATCGTTTGGCGGAGCGGAATATCAGGCTGACAGATGATCAGCTCGATCGTTTGAATGAAGGTACGATGAAGGCAGACAGGAAAGGAATCAAAGATTCGCTGATCATGGTCGATGAACTGGCATTTATCGTGAATGTATCAAGTAACACGGTCATCACGGCAATGGATAATCATCGGACGGATGAGCAGGTTTTTACAAACATTGACGGAGCCGTTATCATGTAACCGGACCTGACAGGAGGTTATTGTTCCCGATTGATGGAAGGAACAGGGCGGCTCTTAATAAGGAGGGCATTTCACTATGATGAGATCATTGTTTTCTGGTGTTTCCGGATTAAAGGTACACCAGACCAAGATGGATGTAATCGGTAACAACATTGCAAACGTCAACACGACATCTTATAAGTCGATGTCAATTAACTTTTCTGAATTGATGTACCAGACTTCTGCGGCGGCGTCCGGGCCGAATGCCACGACCGGCACGGCGGGTAAGAACCCGAAGCAGATCGGTCTCGGTGTTGTATCAGGTGCGATCAGCACGGCGATCACACAGCCCGGTTCGGCACAGACGACGAATAATCCGTTTGATGTGCGTATCACGGGCGATGCATTTTTCATTGTCAGCAACGGCAGCGAGAATTTAATGACGCGCGACGGTTCGTTCTTTGTTGATGCGGCAGGAAATCTTGCGATGACTTCTACAGGCTTTAACGTGATGGGATGGCAGGTAGACGAACAGACGGGTAAGGTAAAGCAGGATACCGTGACCGCACTGCGTATCATGAGTCAGGAGAATATGACTTACGACGCTGAGTATACGACGAACGGAAATATCAGCGGTATCGTGGATAAGAAGGATACGGACATCAACTCTCCTTCCGGTAAAACGATCAACTTCCAGTTCTTTGATAATTTGGGATACAGCTATACCGCCAAGCTGAGTCTGCATAAGGCGTCGAATGATGGCGAGTTCTATATGGAGATGGACGATATTTTAGATTCTGACGGAAAGTCCATCAGCGAGTACTATAAAGTGCCGATCAGCGATATTGCAAAGCTTGGCGCGGCAACGGATGTGACGACGGAGGAAGCATATAATCCTCTTACGGATACATTTAAGATCACCGTGCTGGATGCAGCGACCAATACGAACGTGGAACGTCCGGTTACGCGTACGGTAAGCTATAATCAGGCGGATGGAACCTATAAGGTGTCGTTTACGGATGACAAGGGTGCGATCATTACGGATGCGACCCATGCAGGATATTTGGATGCGATCCGGGCTGCAGGCGTTGATGTTGACGCGCTTGGCGGAGCGGGCGCGGATGGAACTTATACCGTGCAGATGACGAGCTTTGCACCTGCCCCGACGGGAGCGGGCGCGGATGCGACAGCACCGAGGGAACTTGACACGACGACAATACAGAATAATCTTGCGGTATTGCAGGCGATTTTTGGCGATAGCATTGATCAGGGGACCAGAACCGCAACGGTCGATCCGCTGACGGGGGCTCTGACAGTTACCGGCAAGAACGTACAGGGCGGACTGATCCGTTTCAATACCGATACGGGCGTGTTCATTTCCGCAAACGGCAATCCGACCGGATTAACGATCGATTTTGCAGACCAGTTTACGAGTGGCGGGACTGTGACGAGCCTTAGAAACTTCCATGATATTGAACTTGACTTAACAAGGATGAAGAGCAGTGATAACGGCGGTTCTGCGGCGTTGTCTGCAGACAACGGCGATCTTCAGGGATTAGGCGCAGGACGGAAGCTTGGCGAGATGTCCGGTATTACGATCTCCGATAACGGCGAGATCTGGGCAGCATATGATAACGGTATGTCGAGACTGCTCGGACAAATTGCGGTTGCAGAGTTTGCGAATGCATCAGGCTTAGAGAAGGTCGGAGATAATCTTTACAGACCGACATTGAACTCCGGTGATTTCGATGGCATTGGCGTGGACATCAAAGTGAACGGCGGCGCGATGAACAGCGGTCAGCTTGAGATGAGTAATGTTGATCTTTCCACGGAGTTTACGGAAATGATCACGACTCAGAGAGGATTCCAGGCAAATTCCCGTATTATTACGACTTCGGACAGTCTGTTAGAGGAACTGGTTAACCTGAAGAGATAATGATAAGTGCTGGGAGCATAAAAGCGGCGTGATCATAAGTATCAGAATAGGTGATTACAGCAGAAACATGTGCTTATGCCCGTTTTTTCTGCCGGAAACAGGGAACTGCGCGAGAGGGCAGTTCCCTTTCCGTGTGTTTGAAGGGTGTTGGATTTTGGATGACAGATACTATTTTAAGCGGCATTGCAGGCAAGACTTGCGATAGCATGGGATTCGTATATAAGTTGATTCAGGGCTGGTATTTTATGGTATCGATCGGCGTATTTGGGAAGGAGGAACTTCATGATCGAGGTAACAAAACTCAATGATATCAAGATTTTGATCAATCCCGACCTGATTGAATATGTGGAAGAAACACCAGATACGGTTGTCGCTTTGACAACAGGACGGAAAATTATTGTAAAAGAAAGTAGACAAGAAGTAAAAAATCTAGTAAAATCTTATAGGAAAGAAATTTTTGCTGAATAAAGCAGAGAGTGGTGAGTTTCGTGGATTTAGCATCTTTGATTGGACTGGTTGTATGTATTGTGCTTGTTTTATGGGCGATCATCAGCGGTGCCGGCGGGCCTGGGGCTGCTGCGAAGGCGTTTATTGAGTTTCAGTCGATCTGTATTACATTCGGCGGCTCCTTCCTGAGTGTTATGGCAATGAACACGATGAAGGATTACATAAATGGTCTGAAATGTTTTGTACGGATTTTCAAAGCACAGGTTATTAACATGACGGAGAGCATTAAGAAGATCATAGAGCTTTCCAATACAGCCCGGAAGGAAGGACTTCTTCAGTTGGAAGAGGCAGCTTCCGAATTAGATGATGATTTTATGAAAAAGGGCATTCTGCTGATCGTGGACGGTACCGATCCTGATTTGGTTCGTTCTATTATGGAAACAGAGCTGATCAGCATTGAGGGACGTCATAAGAAAGTCATTAAAGTTTGGGAGGATATCGGTTCCATGGGTCCGGCATGGGGTATGATCGGTACGCTTGTCGGGCTGGTTAACATGCTTCAGAATATGTCTGACCCTAGTTCTATCGGACCTGCGATGTCGGTTGCTCTTTTGACGACATTATATGGTTCCATGATCGCAAACTGGATCTGTGCGCCGGTTGCAAGTAAATTGAAAGTCAATAATGAGGCTGAGATTATGATGAAAGAGATCATGATCGAAGGGCTGCTTTCTATTCAGGCAGGTGAGAACCCGCGTGTCATTGAGGAAAAGTTAAAGTCGTTCCTTGCACCGAAGGATCGAGAGTCATCGAATGAAGGTGGTGAGGAGAATGGCTAAGCGGAAGGAAGACGAACCACCAAAAGGTGCCCCCGCATGGCAGTCAACCTTTGCGGATTTGATGAATCTTCTGCTCTGCTTTTTCGTGTTGCTCTTTTCCATGTCTAAGATTGAAGAAGATAAATGGCTTGCAGTCGTGGCATCTTTCCAAAATACGATCAGTGTATTTGACGGAGGTGCGGAGGCGATCGGCGACGGCGTTCTGATCAGTAACGGCGTCAGCCAGCTCAATGAACTGTCACAATATATCAACAGCAGCGGGCAGGCAGAAGAGGTAGACGAACCGGATGATACGCTATATAATGAGATGGAGCGGGAAGGTCTTGCCGAATCTGAGGAAATGGCGGAACAGATTGAAGAGGCGCTGTCAGAACTGAATCTGGATAAGGAGATCGATGTGGATTTTAATTCCCAGTATGTACTCCTTACGATGAAAGGCGCGATCTTGTTTGACTCTGGTCATGCAGAATTAAAGCCTGAAATTCATCCCACACTGGACAGACTGGGACTCGTTCTGATGATGTATGCGGACAGTTTGATCGAAATTGAAGGACATACGGATAATGTGCCGATCCATAATGCGGCATTTGCAAATAACGATGAGCTTTCTAGTGCGAGGGCGCTGGCTGTATTTCATTATTTTATGGAAACAACGAATTTGGATCCCGTCAATCTGAAGCATTCCGGAAGGGGAGAATATATTCCGGTGGCGGATAATTCAACGGAGGAAGGGCGTGCGCATAACAGGCGCGTTGAAATAAAGATTTATAATACATTAAGCACGGAGCGTTGATGAAATCCGTGGGAGCAGAGAGGTGTTTGCTTTGAAAAAGAATTTATTATCAATTATTATTTTGGCTTTATTGGTCGTCAATCTGGTCATGACCGCAATTATGATGTTCTCGGTGATCAATGTCTCAAATAAAAATGCGAAGCTTGTTGGAGACATCGCGGCTGTACTCAGTATAGAGACCGGTTCGGGAGAGGACAGTGCGGAAGAGGAGACTGTTTCGATCGATGACACAGATGTCTATGTTATTACGGACCGTATGACGATTCCCTTCATGCAGGTGAGCGAGGCTGACGGGGGAGATGGCAAGGATCATTATTTTGTCGTTACCGTGTCCCTGTCCATGAATAAAAAGCATGAGGATTATAAGGCGTACGGTACTGCAGAGGATCTGCAGGCGCGGGAAAGTCTGATCAAGACGGAGATCCAGTCGGTCATTGGCAGTTATACAATGGATCAGTTCAAAGCAAATCAGGAACTGATACGCGAAGAAGTATTGGAGCGTATTCAAACCTTATATGATTCCACCTTTATCTTTAATGTAAATTTCAGTGACTATCTATATTCATGATGGGAGGTGAGCCGTTGTGGGTGAGGTCTTATCCCAAAGCGAGATAGACAGTCTTCTCAACGCGTTAAGTACCGGCGAACTGGATATAGATGATGCCAAGGAGAATAATGATAAGCAGGTCAAGAATTATGACTTTAAGAGACCGGCAAAATTCTCCAAAGAGCATTTGCGGACGCTTGAAATCATTTTCGAGCACTATGGCAGACTGGTATCGACAACGCTTCCCGTGTATTTGAGGAAAGCGGTTCAGGTTACGGTTGCAAGCTCGGAAACAGTTACATTTTCAGAGTTTACGAATGCGCTTGCTAATCCGGTCGCGCTCGGTATAGTAAATTTTCAGCCGCTTGGCGGCACAGTGATCGTAGAACTGGCAGCAACGCTTGCCTTCACGATTATAGACCGAATGCTCGGCGGTTCAGGAGAACCGCTTCCCAAGAACAGGGAATTTTCAGAGATTGAGATGAGCATTGTTGAAAAGATCATGGTGATCTGTATCCAGTTGTTAAGGGAACCATGGAAAAACGTGGCAGAAATCAATCCTCTTTTGGAGAGGATCGAGACAAATCCGCAGTTCGCGCAGGTTATATCTCCGACGGATATGATCGCGATTATCACATTGAATCTTAAAATCGGGGATGTAGAAGGTTTCATGAATATTTGTCTTCCGTTCTTTACGCTGGAAAGTATCATGGACCGTCTGAACACGAAGTTCTGGTATGCAAATATGCAGGAACACTCCGATGAGGATTACAATGATCAGCTCGAGACCATGATCCGCAGGGTGGATGTGCCTGTTAAGGCAATCTTAGGGCGTACCAAAGTTGCAGCGGGAGATTTTATGAATCTGCAGCCCGGAGACGTCATACGATTGGATACAAAGGTAGACAGCGAACTGGATGTTTTCGTCGGTAATATTAAAAAATTTAAGGCAATGCCCGGGTCGGATGATGAACATTTTGCCGTGCGGGTAACGTCTATTATAAGAGAGGAGGAGTAGCCAGATGGATGGAATGTTATCTCAGGACGAGATCAATGCATTATTGAGCGGCACCGGCCTGGATAATTCGGACGCGGCGGATGCCACTACATCCGAAACGGCAGCGGCTCCGGGATCATCGGCGATTGATGAGAGTCTTCTGACAGATATTGAAAGGGATGCGGTCGGAGAGGTTGCCAATATCAGTATGGGAACGTCAGCGACGACCCTGTATTCATTGGTAAACCGCAAAGTTGATATTACAACTCCGGTTGTAACGCTTGCCAACCTTGATACGGTGATCCAAGATTATCCGAAGCCCTGTGTATTTATTTATATCAAATACACGGAGGGACTTGACGGAAGTAATATTCTGGTATTAAAAGAACATGATGTAAAAGTCATTACAGATTTGATGATGGGGGGGGACGGTACCAACACGGATGGTGAGCTTGGCGAACTTCACCTGAGTGCTATTTCCGAGGCCATGAACCAGATGATGGGTTCCTCGGCGACGTCGCTTTCCTCCATGCTTGGTAAGAAAATCGACATCAGTCCGCCTGACGCAACACTGGTTGATTTGATGGAGCTTCGTGACGGTGGTCAGTTATCGGGCTTTTTATCCGGAACATTTGTCAAAGTTGCATTTAGGATGCAGATAGACGATTTGGTAGACAGCACGATCATGCAGCTTTATCCGATTGATTTTGCGAAATCCATCTATGAAACGGTCATGAATGTGCAGTCCGGCGGTTCGGCGGAAGCATCGGCACCCCAACCGGCTCCGGCGCCACAGCCGGCACCCCAGCCGCAGCCGCAGCCTCAGCCGCAAATGTCAGGGCAGGGTATGTCCGGACAGGGAATGGGCACGATGGATATGAATGCCATGCAGATGCAGATGGGTATGAATCCAATGATGATGGGCATGAATCAGATGCAGATGGGTATGAACCCGATGATGATGGGCATGAATCAGATGATGGGTCAGCCTATGCAGAATGTGAATGTACAGCCTGCACAGTTCCAGAGTTTCAACAGGGATGTTCCCGGTATAGAGAATCAGGAAAATATCGGACTGATCCGGGATGTTCCGCTTGAGGTAACGGTGGAACTTGGACGTACAAGCAAATCCATTGCCGAGATACTTGAATTTGCGCCAGGTACGATCATAGAGCTTGATAAAATTGCAGGAGAGCCGATCGACGTGCTTGTCAACGGCAAGTTTGTTGCGAGAGGTGAAGTGGTAGTCATTGAGGAAAGCTTTGGTGTTCGTGTAACGGAAATTATCAAATAAAGGAATAGGAGAAAGAATATGGCAAAGAATATTTTAATTTGTGATGACGCGGCATTCATGAGAATGATGATCAAGGACATTCTGACGAAGAATGGCTATAACGTTGTCGGAGAGGCTGAGAACGGCGCAAAGGGTGTGGAGAAATATAATGAGTTAAAGCCCGATCTTGTACTGATGGATATTACGATGCCGGAACTCGACGGTATTCAGGCTCTTAAGAAGATCAAGGAGATGGATTCTTCCGCAACGGTCATTATGTGTTCCGCGATGGGACAGCAGGCAATGGTTATAGAGTCCATTCAGGCAGGAGCGAAAGATTTTATCGTAAAACCGTTCCAGGCTGACCGTGTATTGGAAGCAGTCAAGAAAGTAGTCGGGTAATATGCTGTTAAGTAGTACGTTTGATTCCGTTTTCGATCTGTTGACCGTGCTGTTTATTTTTGTAGTGGTCATGGTATTGACTTATTTTACAACGCGGTTTATTGCAGGCTATCAGAAGGGCAGATCTGTCGGGCGCAATCTTGAGGTGCTTGAAAGCTATCGGGTCACCTCTAATAAGTATCTTCAAATTGTGCGTGCAGGAAAGAAATATTTGGTAGTCGGGATCGGAAAAGAGGAGATCCATGTATTGGCAGAACTTTCCGAGGATGAGCTTACGCTGCCCGCTGAGACGGAGGGGAAGGGTACGCTCAGTTTCAAAGAGCTTCTTGATAAGGCAAAACACATGAAAGACAAGAAATAAAATGAAGAATGATTTGAATTCCGGAAAAAGAATACTCCGGTATGTATGCCTGCTGTTTACGGTAGGCATATTGTTTATCGGAAACGGCATGACTGTACATGCATTAGGCTCTGGGCTGGGGATAGAGGATACGCCGCTGACCGGAGAGACGGACAACTCGACGACGGCGACATCGCCCGGAGACGCTGAGACCGGTGAAGATTTGGAAGACTTGAATATCGCGAACGGCTTTAATATCTGGTTCACGACGGACAACGGTTCTCTTTCGGGGACACTCAGGATTTTATTGACTTTGACGGCAATCGCGGTTGCGCCGATGCTGATCATTTGTCTGACATCCTTTACGCGGATCCTGATCGTTATGCACTTCACAAGGACAGCACTGAACACCCAAACGGCGCCTCCTAATCAGGTGTTGATTGGGTTAACTTTGTTTCTGACCTTTTTCATCATGAGTCCGACGATCAATACGGTATACAATGATGCGTATAAGCCTTATGATGCGGGCGAGATCGAGCAGGGAGAGGCAATTGATATTGCAGTGGATGCGGTCAGGGAATTTATGTATCCACAGACAAAGCGCAAGGATATCCGGATGTTCATGGAGATCGCGAACATTCCCTGGGATGCCGAAATGCAGAACGAGGATATACCAACCTATGTGTTGATCCCGAGCTTTTTGGTAAGCGAACTGCGCACGGCGTTTATCATAGGCTTTTTGATCTATATTCCGTTTCTTGTCATAGACATGGTAGTCGCGTCTACCTTAATGGGAATGGGTATGATGATGCTGCCGCCGACGACGATCTCCATGCCGTTTAAGATTCTGCTTTTTGTATTGGCGGATGGCTGGAACCTGATCATCGGCGGTGTGGTAAAATCGTTTTTTTAGCTTGGAAAAAGGAGAGAGATTGAGACCGCTCCGGTTTTGATCTGTTCGAGAGGAGAGTGGTGATAGGAATGACTGCAGAGGAGGTAGTATCCATAATCAGAGAGGGGCTGTTCGTTGTTGTGAAAACGGCGGCAGTACCGCTTGTGGTTTCCCTTGCTGTCGGCTTGATCGTCAGCATTTTCCAGACGGTAACCTCGATTCAGGAGCAGACGCTTACCATGATACCTAAGATTTTATGCGTGTTTTTGGCATTGATGCTGTTTGGACACTGGATGCTAAATAATATGACGACATTTATGACAAAGCTTTGGTCTGACTTCGCGGTATATATCAGATAATACAATGATAGATTATTCATTCTCAACATCCGATTTAGAATATTTTCTGCTCGTGTTCATACGGATCGTGAGCTTTATGCATCTTGCCCCGTTTTATGGGGACAGCAGTGTCCCGTCGCGGTTTAAGGTAGGCTTAAGCCTTGCGCTTTCGTATATTGTTTTTTTGATCACACCGCACACACAGCTGCAGTATGATACGGTCGTGGAGTATGCGGCGCTCGTGGTCATGGAGGCGTCAGTCGGTCTATTGATCGGGCTTGTCTCAACGGTGTGTATGCAGATCGCATCCATGGCGGGGCGTCTGATCGATATGGAGATCGGTCTGTCCGCAGCGAGTACGATGGATCCGACTTATCGTGATAATGTGACGGTCAGCGGACTCATTTACCGTTATGCGTTTACGTTGCTGCTCATTACATCAGGGATGTATCAGTATATTATTAAGGCGTTTGTCCAGACGTATGATCTGATTCCGGTTGGTAATGTTCATTTTGCTTTGGATAAAATCTTGAGTTCTTTGATTTCGTTTGTAGGTCAGTATTTTCTGATCGGTTTTCAGATCGCCATGCCGGTGTTTGCGGTGATTACGGTTATGAATGCCGTGCTCGGTATTTTAGCGAAGGTTGCGCCGCAGATGAATCTGTTTGCAGTCGGTATGCAGTTAAAGATTCTTGTCGGACTCACTGTTCTGTACTTGTCCATGTGGCTTGTGCCGATGGCGGCGGATCGTATGTTTACACAAATGAAAAGAATGATCGTTTCTATGGTGGAGGCAATGATGTGATTCTCGAATATCAACTTCAATTTTTTGCCAAAGACGGGCCTGGCGGCGAAAAGACGGAAGAACCTACCAATAAGCGTTTAAGTGATGCGCGTAAGGATGGTCAGGTAGCGAAAAGCAAGGAGATCAGCAACTGCGTCATGCTTTTCGCGCTGTTTATTATTTTGAAAGTATGGGTAGGTACTTTAGGAAACGGTCTGCTTGAGTTGTTTCATGCCGTTTATAATAAAATTCCGGAGATATCTGCGGATATGCCTACGGGTGAAGAAGGCGTTGGTATCTGGATGCTGTTAAAGCAGACACTGCAGCAGTATCTGCTTATCATGCTCCCGGTATTTCTGATCGCGGTGTTCCTTATGTTTGTCACGGATCTGGTACAGGTGAAATGGAAGCCGACGAAAAAGCCGCTCCAGCCCAAATTCAGCAAGATGAACCCGGTAAAGGGAGTGAAACGTCTGTTTTCCAAGCAGTCGCTTGTAGAATTGTTGAAGTCAGTCTTGGAAATAGGGATGATTTCCTACATTGTATATTCGTCGTTAGTCGGAAGCGCGGGATATATTTTTCGTTTTTATTCGATGCCGCTTATGCAGGGAATCCGCGTGGTTGGTGATGTTACGATCAATCTGGGCTTAAAGATTTCTGCTTTTTATGTGGTCATCGCGGCGCTTGACTATGCTTATCAGAAGCATAAATTCCACGAAGACATGAAGATGACAAAGCAGGAGGTCAAGGATGAGTACAAGAACGCTGAAGGAGACCCGCAGATAAAAAGCAAGATCCGTCAGAAAATGATGGAAGCGTCAAGGCGACGTATGATGCAGGCAGTTCCGCGTGCGGATGTCGTCATTACCAATCCGACACATTATGCCGTGGCGTTGAAATATGAACCGGAGAAGATAGACGCTCCCTACATTGTTGCTAAGGGTGAAGATTATCTTGCACAGAAGATCAAAGAGATCGCCCGCGAGAACAATGTCCAGATTGTGGAAAACAAACCGCTTGCAAGAATGCTGTATCATAATGTAGAAGTTGGCGAACCAATTCCGCCAGAATTATTTCAGGCAGTTGCCGAGGTGCTCGCATTCGTATATAATATACAGGGAAAGCTGCCGAAAGAAAATCAGCAGGCTGCAGTCTAAAAAGACTTTCGCCGGAGCGAAAGTCTTTCGAAGGATCGCTTTGCGATTATTCATAAAGGGATGTTTTAGCATTTCTTTTCATTTCGTTTTTATAAAATATGTCGGAAAGGAGGAGTAACATTCATGAAGGCGTTGATCAAACGGCTGTCGGGAGATATCTTTATTGCCATATATGTATTAGCAGCATTTATCATGCTGATCGTACCGCTGCCGATACCGCTTTTGGATGTGCTTCTCGCACTCGATATGTCACTCGCATTTACGATCATGTTTTCGTGCATGCTGACAAAGGAAGTGTTGGATATGGCATTTTATCCGACCATCCTTTTGTTTACGACCGTTTTTCGTATTGCATTGAATGTATCTTCCACGCGTCTGATCTTGTCGGGGGGGGATGCCGGTAATGTTATCGATACGTTCGGACAATTTGTCGGCGGCGGTGATCTGGTCATCGGTGTGATCGTGTTTATGATCCTGATTATTGTTCAGTTCATGGTCATCAACAAAGGTTCGGAGCGTGTCGCTGAGGTTACCGCGAGATTTACGCTTGACGCGATGCCCGGTAAGCAGATGGCGATCGACGCCGACTTAAATACGGGCGCGATCGACGACGCAGAAGCGAAGCGCAGAAGAGATAAGATCCAGGCGGAATCCACATTCTTCGGTAATATGGACGGTGCCGTCAAATATGTGAAGGGAGATGCCACGGCAGGTCTGTTGATCACGGCGGTCAATATCATTGGCGGAATTGCAATGGGCGTTCTGAGAATGGGTCTGACCTTTAACGAGGCAATTGATAAGTACCTGATCCTGACGATCGGTGACGGTCTTGTAAGCCAGATCCCCTCGCTTTTGATCTCGCTTTCCACAGGTATTCTTGTCACGAAAGGATCAAAGGAAGCGGAGTTTGGAAACGAGATCATTCATGAGCTGTTCAGTCTGCCGCGTGTGCTTTATATCGTTGGTTCGGTCATGTGTCTGCTTGGTGTGATCACGCCGTTAAATACGGTTCTGTTCGTCGTCATCGGCGGTATCTTTATTGGAGGAGCAGCGATCATGAACCGTACGCTCAAAACAGCGGAAATAGAGGCGAGCGTTGATATGGATGAACAGGAGGCAGAGGAGATCAGGCAGCCCGAAAATGTAAATTCCCTGCTGTCTGTCGATCCGATCGAGCTGGAGTTTGGCTATGGCATCATACCGCTTGCCGATGTTAATCAGGGCGGTGATCTGTTAGACCGTGTTGTTATGATCCGAAGGCAGATTGCGATGGAGCTTGGTACGATTGTGCCG
The DNA here is from genome assembly GCA_003979345.1 of Lachnospiraceae bacterium. GTDB lineage: Bacteria > Bacillota > Clostridia > Lachnospirales > Lachnospiraceae > DLAJ01. The sequence goes on along the minus strand of RYVZ01000024.1, from coordinate 26,809 downwards.
ATCATCCGTCTGCGCGATAATATCCAGCTTAATCCGAACCAATATATTGTGAAGATCAAGGGGATTCAGATATCCGAGGGTGAGATCCTGTTTGACCATTATATGGCGATGAATCCCGGATTCGTGAAAGAGGAGATCTCGGGTATCCCGACGTTTGAACCATCCTTCCATCTGCCGGCGATCTGGATCACCGAGAACCAGCGCGAACGGGCGGAGAGCCTTGGCTATACGGTCGTTGACCCGCCTTCTATTATCGCGACGCATTTGACGGAGCTGATCAGACGTCATATTTCAGAATTGTTGACAAGACAGGACGTTCAGAATCTGATCAACAACTTAAAGGAGACGAATCCGTCCGTTGTCGAGGAGCTTGTACCGAAACTTTTGGGTCTGGGTGAGGTTCAGAAAGTACTGCAGAATCTCTTGAGAGAGGGTGTATCGATCCGTGATCTTTTGACGATCTTCGAAACGCTGGCCGATTATGCGACGTCGACGCGGGATACGGATATTTTGACAGAGTATGTGCGTCAGGCATTGAAGCGGGCGATTTCGAGCCGGTTCTTCCCTGCAAATGAGACGACGAGTGTTGTTACGCTTGATCCGAAGCTTGAACAGGAGATCATGGGAAGCGTAAAACAGACGGAGCAGGGTGCATACTTAAATCTTGATCCGGAAAAGACGAAGCAGATCATGGCGTCGGTAGAAAAAGAGACCGGCAAGCTTGAGAATCTCGGAAAGAATCCGATCGTGATCACGTCACCGATCGTGAGGACCTATTTTAAGCGCCTGACTGAAGACTATTTCAGGGATCTGATCGTTGTCTCATATAATGAAGTGGAATCGAATGTGGAATTACAGTCAGTGGGGATGGTGACAGCATAAGATGATAATCAAAAAATATCTTGCGGATACGGAAGCAGAGGCAGTCGATGCGGCAAAAAAGGAACTGGGGCCGGGCGTTGTGGTTATGAATGTGCGCAGCGTAAAGCATAAGGGAATCATGCGCTTGTTCAAAAACCCTATGAAAGAGGTCACAGTTGCACTTGAAGAAGACTCAGAGCGCTTTTCGTCCGCTGTCAAGGATATTGCCCGTGTTGTTTCGGAGCAGAACGCACAACAGGATAAATGGGGAACAGACGATGGAAGGGATGTAAATGGTCAGGGTGCAGACGCGCCGCGGGCCGCTTATGCTTTGAAACAGCAGCCGGCAGCCGGCGCACAGGCGTCGGGGGGAGCAAGGGCAGCAGAAATTACATATGGAAAGGCCTCATCAAAAGAAATCACACATGATCGTAATGTTTTAGAGCAGGCAGTATCCGAGAGTAACGTGCTGGAAAATAAACTGGATTCCCTACAGAGCCTTTTGGAGGAGACTCTTGTAAAAACGGATGATAAAACTGTCGCTGTATCCAATGTAAACGAGGAGCCGTCGGAGGCGGAGAACTTTTTGCGGCTGTTATATAATACGATGGTGGACAATGAAGTGGATGAGCATTATGCCAATCAGATCATTGATACGTTGGATGTCAAAGATACACAGGAGACACCGATCGACTATTATCTGGCAAGCATCTATCAGAAAATGATCCTGAAGTTCGGAAAGACGACGAGAATCACCGAAGCAAAAAAACGTCCGAAGGCCGTATATTTTATAGGTCCGACCGGAGTTGGAAAAACAACGACGATCGCGAAGATCGCTTCACGTTTTACGGTTGAGCAGAAAAAGAAAATTGCTCTTTTAACAACGGATACTTATCGGATCGTAGCGGCGGAGCAGCTTAAAACATATGCGGACATTTTGGAGGTTCCGATCCGCGTGATCTATTCGATCGAGGAAATAGAACATGCGTTTTCTGATTTTCGGGATTATGATTACATCTTAGTGGATACGGCGGGGCATTCTCACTATAATGAGGAGCAGAGACAGGCGATCGGGCAGTTTATCCATGCTGCGGACGATAAGGTAGAAAAGGAAGTATACCTTGTAATGAGTGCAACGACAAAGTATCGTGACATGATCAGCATTGCGGATGCTTATTCCGAAGTAACGGAGTATAAGCTTATCTTTACAAAGCTGGATGAGACGACAGCACTTGGCAATTTATTTAACCTGCGTATGCGTACAAATGCGGAGATGTCCTATGTGACGACAGGACAGAATGTACCGGAGGATATCGAGCCATTTAACCCGCAGGGTGTAGTAAAGCAGCTTCTTGGGGGAAGAAGACAGGAAATAAAGGGGTAAAAAATGGATCAGGCTGAAAAGTTGCGAAGCATTATAAAAGCAAATCAGATCAACCGTCCGCTTGCACGGGTGATTGCGGTGACAAGCGGTAAGGGCGGTGTCGGGAAGTCCAATACAGCAATCAATTTGGCGATTCAGTTTCGGCGGATGGAGAAACGTGTGGTCATTTTGGATGCTGATTTTGGTTTGGCAAATATTGAAATCATGTTTGGGGCTGTTCCGAAATATAATCTGTATGACTTGATCTATCAGGGAAAAAGTATCAAAGATATCATTACTTGGGGTCCCATGGATGTGGGATTCATTTCAGGCGGTTCGGGAATCGCCGGTATGTCAAACTTAAATCGCGAGTATCTGAATTATATTATACAGAATCTTTCGGAACTGGACACACTGACGGACGTCATCATTGTGGATACGGGAGCCGGCATTTCGGACGCTGTTTTGGAGTTTCTTGTTTCCAGCGGTGAGATCCTGCTTGTAACGACGCCGGAACCGACGTCGATCACGGATTCCTATTCATTATTAAAGGCGTTGAACCGCCATTCCAGATTCAAAATGGACAGTACTCAGGTAAAAGTACTTGCGAACCGCGTGGACAATGAGGAGGAAGGGACGGATCTGTTCTTAAAGCTGAAAGCGGTCGTCACGAAATACCTGAAAATACCGATCACATATCTCGGATCAGTTCCGCGCGACGAGCAGCTTTCCAAGGCGGTCATGCAGCAAAGCCCGATCTCCATGCAGAACCCGAACGCGAAGTCGGCGAAAGCGTTTGAAGAGATCGCGATGAAACTGATGGATAAAGAAGTCAGTAAAAGTGTACCTAAAAGGGGAATGGCAACATTTTTTTCTCATATTCTTGCAGGGAGAAAAAATTAAGACGATGCAAAAATGAGGAATAAGGAGACTTACCATGTTATCAAGCTATATCATACCGGGACAAAAGATAGAACTGCATGCAACAGTGGACAACAGAGATGTGAAGGATAAAGAGAAGATCTATCTGAGTTGTGTTCATGAGGTGCTTTCCGATGACCGGATCGAAGTAACGATGCCGATGGAGCAGACGAAGCTGATCCTTTTACCGGTCGACGGAGAATACGAGGTGTTTTTTTATACACCGGGAGGACTCTACCAGTGTATCTGCCGTATTATAGACCGCTATAAAAGCAGTAATGTATACATATTGGTTTTGGAACTTGTAAGTAATCTGCGCAAATATCAGAGGAGGGAATACTATCGCTTCAGCTGCGCGCTTGATATGAGCGCCCGCATTTTGGAAGAGGAGGAGATTGAAGCACTTGATGAGAGGCGTAACTATCTTGTTCCCGGACTTCCGCTAAAGCACAGCATTATCGTGGATATCAGCGGCGGCGGACTCCGCTTTGTCGCAAATCAGAAATATGAGGAGGGGTCACTGATTTACTGTAACTATTATCTTACAGTGAATGGTGTGAATAAAGAATACAATTTAGTCGGTAAGATCCTGCATGTCAGTGAGGTAGAAAAACAAAAAGGAACGTTCGAACACCGCGTACAGTATATCAATATTGATTCGACGGAGCGTGAAGAGATCATACGCTACATTTTTGAAGAAGAGCGTAAAAACTTAAAGCGCGAACAAAAATGAATTTGATAGATTCTGGGGATTTTCTATTGTCATGAATGGATGGTGGATGTCAAAATGGAAATCGTAAAGAAAAATATATTGGTTGTTGATGACTCTGCACTCATGAGAAGTGTCCTTTGTGATATAATTAACTCTGATGAACGATTCCGTGTGGTAGACAGAGCGATCAACGGTGTGGATGCGCTGGAGCTTTTATCAAGAAAGCAATATGATGCGGTCGTACTTGATGTGAATATGCCCAAAATGACAGGTGTGGAACTTTTGCGGGAGCTTTTCAGACGCAAAATTGCAGCGCGGATCATGATGGCAAGTACGGATACCCGTGACGGCGCGCAGATCACGTTGGACTGTTTGGAGCTCGGTGCACTTGACTTTATTCATAAGCCGGATAAAGCTTCAGATGCGCGGGATGCCGATTTTCGCAGACAGTTTTTGGATACGCTTTTTGCCGTGTCCCAGTCCGCACTTCCCTCTTATGCCAAGAGCACGATGGGGATACGGGAAATACGGGAAACCAAAGAAGTTGTGAAACTTGTCGAAAAGCATGCATCCAAAATAAGCGGCAGGCAGATCGTTGCGATCGCAAGCTCCACTGGCGGGCCGAAGGCACTGCAGAGTGTGATTCCGCATCTGCCGGGCAGATTAAGGGCACCGGTTATTTTGGTACAGCACATGCCTCCCGGATTTACAAAGTCTTTGGCGGAGCGGCTTGATCATTTGAGCGAGCTTCGTGTCAAGGAAGCGGAGGAGGGTGACCTGGTCGAAGAAGGCTGCGTTTATATTGCGCGGGGCGGTGTTCACTTAAACGTTGTCGAACAGAATGGCATCTGCCGCGTACATTATACGAGCGAGCCGCCGAGAGAGGGAGTCCGGCCGTGTGCGAACTATATGTATGAATCCTTGAGAAAATGCAGTTACGAGAGGATTACCTGCGTGGTCATGACCGGAATGGGGGCGGATGGGACCAAGGGTATCGTTTCATTACATGAAGAAAAGAAGATTCATGTGATCGCACAGGAAGAATCTACCTGCGCGGTATATGGCATGCCAAAGAGTATTGTGAATACGGGACTCACGGATCAGATCGTTCCGCTTGAGGACATTGCCCGTGAGATTATTATGAACGTGGGGGTAAAATGAGATGGATGTAAGCCAGTATCTTGAGATCTTCATTGACGAGACCAAAGAACATCTCCAAAATCTGAACACACAGATATTGGAATTAGAGCAGGATCCGGAAAATGAAAATACCGTGAACGAGATATTTCGTGCCGCGCATTCCCTGAAAGGTATGGCGGGAACGATGGGCTACAAGCGGATGCAGACGCTGACGCACGATATGGAGAACGTATTTTCCGAGGTGCGTAACGGTTCGATCAAAGTGAATAGCGAGATGATCGATATTTTATTCCAGTGTCTGGACGCACTTGATGAATATCTTACCAATATTCAGCAGAGTGCGGATGAGGGGACGAACGAGAACGAAGCCCTGATCAAGGCGCTGAATGAACAGATGGGGACCAAGGGAAAGAGTGCTGCCGTTCCAAAAGAAAAGAAAGCAGCCGAGGAGCCGTCGCAGATACCTGCCGAGGCAAAGAAATGGCTGGACATCAAACTGGATGATTCCCAGAAATCCGTGCTGGGCAGGGCAGCAGCGCAGGGGCAGCATATTTATGGTGTTGATGTTCTTGTACAGGAGAGCTGCCTCTTAAAAGCGGCACGCGCTTTTCTTGTCTTTAAGGCGATTGAAAAATATGGGGAGATCATTGTATCAAGTCCGAGTGCGCAGGATATCGAGGACGAAAAATTTGATCTTGAATTCAGTCTGATCGTTGCATCAAAAGGGGAAGTTGATGAGATTTTAGTCGCGATCAAAAACGTTTCTGAAATCGAAAATGCATTTGGCGAGGCGATGGATGTATCCGAGTATATACCGGAAGAAACGAAAAAGCAGGAGACTGCCGTCTCGGAGAGCAGTTCGACGGAGATGACAGAGCAGCTGAAAACGGAGACAACTAAGACAAAAGAGAAAAAGCAGACTGCTGTGTCAAAGCCGGTTGTCAACCGGACCGTGCGCGTTGATATTGAGAAGCTGGACGTGCTGATGAATCTGGTCAGCGAGCTGATCATAGCCAAAAATTCTCTTGTATCCGCATCGGGAACGGAAGGCAGTAAGGGGACCGGATTTAACGAGCAGATCGAATATTTGGAAAGTGTTACCACAAACCTTCATGAGTCGGTCATGAAGGTGCGCATGGTGCCGATTGAGAGCGTTGTTAACAAATTTCCGCGTATGATCCGTGATCTGTCAAAGAAGCTGGATAAAAAAATGGAGCTGTATATGACCGGTGAGGAGACAGAGTTAGACCGCACCGTGGTCGATGAGATCGGCGATCCGTTGATGCATTTATTGCGCAACTCTGCGGATCACGGACTGGAATCGGCAGAGATCCGCAGACAGAGAGGAAAGAGTGAGACAGGCTCCATCTTCCTGAACGCTTATCAGGACGGCAATAATGTCGTGATCGAGGTTGGAGACGACGGTAACGGAATTGATACCGAAGCGGTTAAACTAAAGGCGATCGAGCGCGGTGTCATTACGCCTGAGCAGGCAGAGAACATGGCGGAGAAAGATATCGTCGATCTGTTGTTCAATGCGGGCTTTTCCACTGCAAAGGTAGTGTCCGACGTATCGGGCAGAGGTGTCGGACTGGATGTTGTAAAATCCAAGATCGAGTCCCTGAGCGGAGAAGTGGAAGTAAAGACAAAACTCGGAGAGGGGAGCACCTTTATTATCCGTCTGCCGCTCACCCTTGCGATCATTCAGGCATTGATGGTGGTTGTCGGCGGTGAGAAGTATGCGATTTCTCTTGGCTCGATCCAGACATTAGAGGATATTCCGGTTTCCGATATCAAGCTTGTACAATCGAAAGAAGTCATTAATCTGCGGGAGAACGTCATTCCGCTGATCCGCGTAAATGAAATGCTGGATATCGAATCCTCCAAGGGACCGGATGATAATCTGATGGTCGTGATCGTGAAGAAGGGTGATAAGCTGGCAGGATTAGTCGTGGACGACCTGATCGGTCAACAGGAGATCGTTATTAAATCTCTCGGAAAATATATCAATAAGTGCAAGATTATCAGCGGTGCGACAATCTTAGGAGACGGAGAAGTTGCGCTAATCCTTGATACGAATGCGATGCTGTAAGCGGAATGGAGGCGGTAGTGATGGAGGAATTAAGAGATAAAGAAGCGTTTATTGCGGCGCAATACATCGTCATCCGGCTTGGCGATGAAAAATACGGGATTGATATCCGCTATGTCGATAATATCCTGCGCATGCAGCAGATTACACGTGTACCGAAGGTAGCGCCCTATTTTAGGGGAGTCATCAATTTGCGCGGAGAGGTCGTTCCGGTCATGAGTGTCCGGGTGAAAATGGGATTAGAGGACGTCGAGGAGACGAAGGAGACGAGGATCATCATTTTGAAAGCGGATGGCGTAGAGAAAATCGGCATCATCGTAGATGAGGTCAAGGAAGTCGTTACTTTGGAAGAATCGCAGATTGACCGGATGGCGTATGATTCCAAAGAAGAAAAGAGTGCATTTGTTACTGCTGTCGGTAAGTGTGATGAAGATTTGATCTCGTTGTTGGATCTGCATGCGGTGCTTGCGGAACAGGTAGTATAAACTGCATGGACAGGGGATGAGAATATCCGATCAACGGATATGCAAACTGTCGGTGCATTGTGATCATGATGCAGAGTGTGTGGGGCGGGGCATAAACGAAAGGAATGGAGAAATCTTATGTCAGACAAAATAGACCTTCAGGCCATGTCGGATCAGTATGTGGATGTCCTGATGGAATTAGGCAATATTGGTGCCGGTAATGCGATGACTGCACTGGCGCAGATGCTGCAATGTAAAGTAGATATGAAAGTACCGCGCGTCAGGCTGTTAGAGTTTTCAGAGGTAGGCACAGCGATGGGCGGCGAAGAACAGATCATGGCGGGGATTTATTTAGCGGTAGACGGGGATATTACCGGGAGCATTATGTTTCTTCTGGAAAAAGATTCCGCGATGCATCTTGTTGGAAAACTGATGGGTATGCCGACGTCCGAAGACGGCACATTTTCAGAAATGGAAATATCTGCGCTGCAGGAGATTGGGAATATCATTACCGGTTCCTATCTGAATTCCCTTTCAGCCATGACCGGATTGAAAATTATCCCGTCAATACCGGCATTGAGTATTGACATGGCTGGCGCTATATTAAGCGTGCCGGCAATTGAGTTTGGGCTGATCGGAGACAATATTCTGATGATTGAGACACAGTTCAGTGATGATCAGGAGATTGCCGGATATTTTATACTTGTACCGGATCTGGAATCCTATGAAAAGATACTGACTTCTCTTGGACTGCGGTGAAACGCGGCGGCGGGAGGCAAGCCTTAAGTACGGTAGAATGAACGTATGACAGAACGCGGGTGAACGCGGATAAACATGGATAGGGAAAGAAGTATGATAAGCTATGAGTGAGATTATTAAAGTTGGTATGGCGGACCTCAATATTTGTAAAAGTCCGAACGGAATCACGACGCTCGGCTTAGGGTCGTGTGTGGGAATTGCAATCAGAGACCCCCTTACCAAAATTGGTGGTTTGGCACACATTATGCTGCCGGACAGCACCGTAATAGCGAATAATTCTAACAAACCCAAATTTGCGGATACGGGGATTGCGATGCTTGTCGATCTGGTTGTAAAGGCAGGCGCGAACAGGGCAAGACTCGTGGCAAAAATAGCGGGCGGCGCACAGATGTTCGGATTTCAGAACAAAAACGAACTGGTGCGCGTCGGGGAGCGTAATGTGGAGGCGACCAAAAAGAAGCTTGCCGAGCTCAGGATCCCGATTTTAGCGCAGGATACAGGCTTAAATTACGGGCGAACGGTGATTTTTTACCCTGAAACGGGAGACTTTATTATACGTGCGGTAGGGAAAGATGAAAAAACAATCTGAGAATCAAAACAATAATCAGAACGGGCAGGATGAAAATTTAGAGGAAGAGCAGGCAAAAGAGCAGCAGGAGGAGTTTGACCGCCTGAAAACCAAACAGCTGCCCGCCATGATCATGCTTTTGGGTGGTGCTGTTGCGGCTCTTGTCACGTATACGCGTGATTTTTCGTTGAAGGATATGCTTGTGATCGTATTGATCAGCCTGATCGGTTTTTATATCCTGGGGCTTATATTGAAACGCATTTTTGATTCGTTTCGCATCAAACGCCAGACCGAGAATGAAGAAGGTGTAGCGGAAGAGGGCGAAGTGATCGAAAAAGAGCCGGAAGAAAAAAACGAAAAAAGTAAAAGCAATAAGAAATAGAGATAGTGTAAGGCGGAACTTTAGAGGCAGGCGGAGGACGGCATGGACGATACTCTGAGAAAGAGACTGTGGGAAGAATATAACAAAACAAAGACGGCAGAGACACGGGAAAAGATTATTATTGAGTATGCACCCCTTGTGAAAGTTGTCGCCGGACGACTCAGCATGTATCTCGGTTACAATGTGGAATATGAAGATCTTGTCAGTTATGGAATTTTTGGACTGATCGATGCCATTGATAAGTTTGACTGCGGCAAGGATGTGAAGTTTGAGACGTACGCGAGTCTTCGCATCCGCGGGGCGATCCTCGATCAGATCAGAAAGATGGACTGGATCCCAAGGACGGTCAGGCAGAAACAAAAGCAGATTGATGCTGCGATTCGTGAAATCGAGACGGAGACGGGAAGAGGCGCATCGGATGCGGAGATTGCCGTTAAACTTGGCATTTCCAATGATGAGTATATTGACTGGCAAAGTCAAATGAAAGTGACGAACTTAGTGTCGCTGAATGATTATCTCGATCAGGGCGGCAGTGAAGTTCCGAACGACCCGGCTGCCTCCAGTCAGTTTGATGTGCCGGAAGACGTGGCGATGCAGTCGGAATTAAAGGGCATGATCATCGAGGCAATGGATTTGTTAACGGAAAAAGAACGCAGAGTCGTGGAACTATATTACTACGAGGAACTTTCCTTAAAGGAGATCAGCCGCGTTCTTGAGGTTTCCGAGTCGAGAATCTCACAGCTGCACACGCGTTCGCTGCAGAAGATGAAAGAGCGGCTAGGCAAATATATGGGAATATTGCATGTGCTTTAGAAGAGTTTCCCGTGGAAACTCTTTTTTTGGCAAAAGACAGAAAAGGTATTGGTTTGCGCGCGGTAAGGAGGCTGAATATGAAAAAAAACGGATATTTTCAACTGATTACGAGCGGGGGTACTACAGCGATCCGGCTAATACCGGAGAAGGACGGAGGGGAAGCGCTTCGGATCAATGAAGTTGCAAACTACTTGAAATATCTGAAAATACCTTTTCAACCCAGACTTTTGGATGAGGGATTGAAGAAGCACGAGGATACGGTGATCCCGCTTGATGCACAGAGTCGTGCGCCCGAGCAGGAGATGTGTCTGATCACGGTGAGCGATGACAGGATGCATGCAGTGATCCGCTTTTATGCACCGTCCGATAATGGCACTGTCATGGATAGAAGTGAGATCATGGACGAAATTGCCTGCAATAAGATCCAATACGGCGTGATTCAGGAAAATCTGGATGCTTTTTTGAAAGAAAGGGAGTACTGCAGGGATTATGAGCTGGCAGCCGGCATAATGCCGAAATCGGGAAAGGATTCACAGATAGAGTATCTGTTTTCAACGGATACGCAGGCAAAGCCGAAGCTGAAAGAGGATGGGAGCGTTGATTTTTTTAATCTTAGTACGATCTGCCATTGTAAGAAAGGGGACGTACTGGCAAGACTGCATCCTGAACTGCACGGTGAGCCGGGTACGACCGTATATGGGGAGAATCTTGCGCCGCCTGCCTTTGAGAAGAAGGTATTGAAATTTGGCAAGAATGTTCTGCTTAGCGATGATAAGACAGTGCTGACAGCGGCGAAGGACGGTCATGTGACATTAGAGGATGGTCACGTCTGCGTCTCGGATATTTTTGCGGTGGACAATGTAGATACTTCTACGGGAAACATCCAATATGAGGGCGATGTGCATATCAAGGGCAATATCTGTGAAAATTATAAAGTAAGATCAAGCGGGAATGTATTTGTCGGAGGTGTGGTGGAAGGCGCTTATGTAGAGGCCGACGGTGATATCATTATCAGCCGAGGCATGAACGGCATGGATAAAGGCGTCTTAAAGGCAAAAGGAAATATTGTTGCTAAATTCTTGGAAAATACGACTGTGACGGCATCGGGGTATGTCGAGGCCGAATGTATCATGCACAGCAGGATCACGGCGGGAGACGAGGTCATCGTAACGGGAAAGAGGGCCTTTATTACCGGGGGCAGCGTTGCGGCGGCAAACCGGATTACGGCAAAAGTGCTTGGTTCGCAGATGGCGGCGGCAACGACGTTAGAGGTTGGGGTGAATCCCGAACTCAGGCAGCGCTACACACAGCTTCAAAAAGAAACGGCGGATCTACAGGCGGGTCTAAAGCAGATCGAACCAGTGATACAGTCGTCCATGATGAAGCTGAAGCAGGGAGTGAAGCTGACGCCGGAACAGGTAAAATATGTGCAGACACTCTCCGCAACAAGCGCCGCGCACCGAAAGAAGATAGAAGAAAACATAAAAGAGATGGATGAACTGGGCGAACAGTTTGACGCGACCTCAGAAGCATGCGTGGTCGTCTCAGGTGTTGCGTATCCGGGAACAAGGATCATTATTTCCGATATTCCGTTGACCCTAAATAAAGAATACCGATATTGTAAATTCAAGCGCATCAAGGGAGAGGTAAAAAGCGAACCGGTATAAAAATAAGAAGCACAGAGCCGAAAGCAGGGCGCGGTTTGTGCGGTGAGAGGCTTGGAAGGAGTGTGTGGATATGGCTATTACGCCGTTAGAGCAGTTTGGTACAATCGGAAGGACTCAGGACTATTCCATATTGAAACAGCAGGAGGATACCAGAGGAGCCGTTGAGCAGGCTAATATTCAGGTAAAGGCGGAAAAACAGGCGGATGAAAGACTCAATCAGGTGAGAAGCGCTGACAATGCACAGTTCAATGAGAAAAAGTTTGATGCCAAAGAAAAAGGGAGTAATGAGTACTCCGGGGATGGAGGACGAGGCAGAAAGAAGACGGAGGCCGGAAAAACAGACGGGAAAGTCATCTTAAAGCGGACACAATCTTTTGATATGAAGATTTGAATGAGGAGACAAAAGAAATGACGTTGGTAGAAATCATCTTATTGATCATTGGTATTGCTGCATTTGTGGCAAGCTTTTTTGTCCGGGCTTCCGGGGAACAGCTGAGCCATGAGGAGCGTAAACGCACGGATGAAGAGATTAAAGCGCGTGTTGACAAGCAGATGCAGGACGCAGCAGCCAGACTTGATCATGCCGTGGACGACGCGGTTTCGTATGCGGTCGAAAAGACAGAGCGCTCATTGGAGCGTGTATCAAATGAAAAAATCATGGGAGTCAGTGAGTATGCGGATACGGTATTGACTGATATCCATAAAAATCATGAAGAAGTAGTCTTTTTATACGACATGCTCAATGATAAACAGACCGCATTGAAAAATGCGGTTACAGAAATAGAAAAAACTGCAAAAGCTGCTGCGGTGCTTGCAAAGGAAGCAAAAGAATCGGCAGCTTCTGCAGCTGCAGCGGCAAAGGAAGCAGCGGACAATTCAGAGGAAGCTGCAGAAAGTGCAGCGCAGGCAGCGGACAATGCGGATGAGGCATCTCAGATCGCACAGGAAGCAACACAGAGCATTGACGAGGCGATCAATGGCGCGGATGAGGCTTTGCGTCGTGCATCGGATGCGGCAGCGAAGGCAGATACGGCGCTGAGGGCTGCGGAGGATGCGGCTCTCAGGGCAGATTCTGCAAGACAGACGGCGGGTGCGGCAGCACAGACAGCCAATGAAGCAATCCTGTCTGCGGATACGGCAAGACAGGCCGCCGAAGATGCAATGAAAGGCGCAAAAGAAGTTCAAAAAGTGAGCGGAGTGAAGAGTGTGCCAACGGTGCGTCAGCGTACAGCCGGTAACGAACAGAATCTAAGTGGACTTGCGCGTATGCAGGGAATACGGGAAGCGCAGAATGAAGCGGAAAATCTGTTAAAAGAAAAAGAGGCGGAAAAAACGACTTTGAACTCCACGCAGGAGCCGGAGGGAGGAGAACACCAGCCTCAGACCGCATTGCAGAAGGAGCCGGGCGAAAAAGCAGAGCCGGAACGCGTTGTGACGACGCAGGAATCGGAAAAGCGTGTTCCGACAGTGCCGCAGCCGACGATGACTGAGAAAGTCAAACCACAGGAAGATGCAGGAATCTCTTTGGTGGATATCCGGCAGAAGACGACGCCGGGTGAGACAGAAGGTTTCCGGCCGTTTGTAATACCACGGGTGAAGGTTTTGGGAGAACCAGTGGCAGAAGAGACTGAAATAGAGGCACCGCGGCTCACAAGAACGCGTTCCGTGTCATCAACAGGCAGACGCAGGAGCAAAAAAGTGTCCGACTTAAACGGAGTTCGTGAAGAGAGTGAGCTGCCGAAAGAGGTTTCGGCAGGCGGCAGAGCAGACGCAGGACCGGAACGAAATAATAATGAAAAAATATTGGCGATGCATCAGGAAGGAAAGTCCAATATCGCCATTGCCAGAGAGCTGGGGATCGGCGTGGGAGAAGTCAAGCTTGTGATCGATCTGTTCCGGATGTAGCAGAGGAATAAGGGAGCAAAGATGAAGTTACGATATTATTTAAGGGGATTGGGCGTCGGTATTATTGTGACAGCAATTATTATGAATATCGCGTTTTCCAATAAACAGGAAATGTCTGATGAAGAAATTAAGGCGCGTGCCGCAGAGCTTGGCATGATCGAGGACACAGTGCTTGCACCGAACCAGACGCCGACACCGACGGCGGGAGCTGCTGCGGACGGACAGGGGTGGACTAACATTGTAACTCCGACACAGACGGATGACATTGCAGTATCCCATGCAGCAGGGCAGACGACAGAACAGCCGGCGCAGGGAGAGGCAGCAAGCGGGGTACCAACGCCGACTGCAGCGATAACAGAGACGCCGATGTCATCGCCGACAGCGACACCGACGGCAAAGCCGACCGCGGTACCAACGGCAATACCGACACCGACGCCAACAGCGACACCGACGGCAAAGCCGACCGTGGTACCAACGGCAACACCGACGCCGACAGCGAAGCCGACCGCGGCGCCAACGGCAACACCGACGCCGACAGCGAAGCCAACCGCGGCACCAACGGCAACACCGACGCCGACAGCGAAGCCGACCGCGGCACCAACGTCAACACCGACGCCGACGGCAAAGCCGACTGCGGCACCAACGGCAACACCGACGCCGACAGCGAAGCCGACCGCGACACCAACGGCAACACCGACGCCGACGCAGGCAGTGCAGGAGACCGTTACGATCACGATCAACAGCGGGGAAGGCTCCGGTACTGTAAGCCGGAAGGCGGCGCAGGCAGGTCTGGTTGCAGACGCAGCAGATTTCGACCGTTATCTGTGTGCAAACGGCTATGATAAAAAGCTTGCGGTTGGAAACCATATCATTCCGGTGGGGGCATCTTACGAAGAAATTGCAAAGAAGCTAACAAGTCACGGAAACTAACCGGTCCGGCTGAATATCTTAATGATAACAGAACGCTTTGGGGTGCGGTATGACCTATTGCGAGTTGAAAAAAAAAGAAGTTATCAATATGCGGGATTGCAGAAAGCTTGGGCGTATTTGTGATCTTGAGCTGGATGAGTGTACCGGAAAAATTCATAAGATCATGGTACCCGGCTGCAATAAATGGCTGAGCCTGATGAACTGTGAGGATTCCATTGCCATCTGTTATAAAGATATCCGTCAGATTGGACCGGAGGTCATTTTAGTTGATATTTAGTCGGGCTGACGGGCAGGGCAGGCGTTTACGAAGCTGATATTAAGAAATGGAAAGCAATTGACATAAGTGGAACCGCAAGATATACTAAATGAGAGATACTTTGAGGATAAGGAGAGCCAAGAATGAAGTGTCCTTTTTGTGGTCATGAAAATACCAGAGTGATTGATTCGCGTCCGGCGGAGGATAATAATTCTATCAGAAGACGCCGCGTCTGTGATGAGTGTGACAAGCGGTTTACGACATATGAGAAGGTCGAGACGATACCGCTTATTATCATTAAGAAAGATAATAACAGGGAGACTTATGACCGTGCCAAAATTGAAGGTGGAGTGTTGCGCGCATGCCACAAGCGCCCGGTCAGTGCCCGCCAGATCAGCGAGTTGGTTGATGCGGTCGAGACTGAGATTTCCGGAAGAGAGGATCGTGAGATCCCGAGTGCAGTGATCGGAGAGATCGTTATGGAGAAGCTGAAAGATCTCGATGCGGTCGCTTATGTCCGTTTTGCATCCGTATACCGGGAGTTTAAGGATGTAAATACCTTTATGGACGAGCTGAAAAAGGTATTGCAGTAATTAGAAGCATAGGAAAGACTTCCGTGTCAGCGGGAGTCTTTTTATTCCTGCGGGGTATTTGATCGTAACAGGCTGTATGTCAGCAGGAATGCTGTTAACGGGGGAGTAAATGGGGAAGACAGGGAAGGAACCTAAGAAGAAAAAAAGGAAGGAGAAGAGTCAATATTTTTTGACGATTCTTTTCACACTGATCGCGCTGGCGGGAATGGTGGTCTATAATTTTGTCACTTTTTATTCCAATGCGGTTTCCGATATGATCGCAGTAGGAGAGAGTTCACTATCCCAGGAATCGGAGCAGCTAAAGGGGTATCTGACAAAGGGGATGGATGTCCTGCAGGTGACGGCGATCGCAGTGGAGTATATGATGCAGGGCGGAGCGGATACGGAAGAGATCGAAGCATTTCTTGTGGAGGAGTCCGAACGCTATAAACAGGAGATAGACTCCAACTTTACAGGAATCTACGGTGTATTCCGCGGGGACTATATTGACGGCATAGGATGGGTGCCGGATGCGGATTACGTACCGCAGGAACGTGTGTGGTATCTGGAAGCGATGGATGCAGGAGGTGCGCCGACGGTTGTATCTCCTTATTTGGACGCACAGACAAATACGGTCATGATGTCTGTCAGCCAGATGCTTTATGATAATGAGAGTGTCATTTCTTTTGATATTGTACTTGATCAGATACAGATTATTACACAGGATGTCAAGCTGAATGATATGGGATACGGTTTTATTATTGACAGGGCCGGACTGGTCGTCGCACATACGGATTCTTCGGAACGGGGTAAGAATTATCTCAGGGACAGCGAGATGAATACGCTTCTGATAGAAGTGTATGAGCGGCAGGGAGAAACGTTTAAGGCGGAAATTTATGAGGAGGACTGTACGGTCTTTACAGAGAATGTCATGGATGACTGGTATGTTGTCATGATCGTAAGCAATACGAAGCTTTATGAGTCGATACGGCATATCATGATTCGAAATGCGCTTGTCTGTATCGGTGTTTTCGGGCTGATTTTGTATTTCTGTACATTGGCGTTTAGACGTATCCGCATCCATATGCGGAATGAAGAAGAAAGCCGCAAAAATTTAGAAAGGACAAACGAGACCATTCTCCGGACGCTGGCGCGTGCGATCGATGCGAAAGATCCCTATACAAAAGGACATTCACAGCGTGTGGCAAAATATGCGGCAGAGATCGCGGGGAGAATGGGAAAAGATCGGGATTATCAGGAAAAGATCTATCACGCAGGACTGCTGCACGATATCGGTAAGATTCATATTCCGGATGCGATCATCAATAAACCTACACGGCTGACCGATGAGGAATTTGCTTATATCAAGCTGCATCCGGTATCCGGATTTTACATATTGAGGGATATTCAGGGTAATGATATGATCGCGCAGGGGGCAAAGTGGCATCATGAGCGTATTGACGGAAATGGATATCCGAATGGTCTGGTGGGAAAAGATATTCCGGAAGTGGCGAGGATCATTGGTGTAGCGGATGCCTATGACGCGATGACATCCAACAGGAGTTACCGTCAGGTCATGCCGCAGGAAAAAGTGCGTGCAGAAATTGCAAAGGGAAGAGGATCCCAATTTGATGCGGAGATAGCGGACGTCATGCTTCAGATGATGGACGAGGACACGGAGTATGAGATGAAGCATCAGGCAGGACCGAGGATGAACATTCTGGTAGTAGATGACGAGCAGGAAAGCTTAGATCAGGTCGCGGATGCATTAAAGGATGAACAGAACTATATGGTTTACGAGGAGAAGTCTGGAGAATCTGCGTTGATACGGATGAAAGAGACTGCGATGGATTTGGTGTTATTAGACAGACAGATGCCCGGCATGAATGGGCTTGATGTTTACCGTGAGATCAGAGAGCGGATGAATTCAGACGTACCGATCATTTTTTTGACATCGGACAAGTCCGGCAGGACGATCGAGCAGCTTAACGAGCTTGATGCCGAAGGGTATCTCGTGAAACCTTTTATGCCTCAGGTACTCTTGGAGATCCTGCACAGCGTTTTGCAGGAGAAAGAAAGCGAACGCTGAGAAAAATATGCGTTTGGCTCGGCTTCAACGGATTTTGTGCCGCCGTAAGCGGCGTGTCAGCAGGGGAGAATGGTTAGAAATATGGGAAAAAAAGAGAATGCATCATCCGCAAGTGAAGGTGCGGTTTTGGGTGAAACAAACATATTATCAGAGATGGTATCGGAACTTTCCTGCAATGTGGACGATATGACAGCGGAGGATATCGGTTTCGCCATGGAACGTTTTTATGAAAAGGGTGCGCTTGAAGTTTATACGATTCCGGTTGGCATGAAAAAGAACCGTCCGGGCACTTTGCTGCGCGTCGTCTGTGAAGAGACTCAAAAACAGAGTCTCATAGAAGCAATGTTTTGTCATACAAGTACGATCGGCATCAGAGAGACAGTGACGCGCCGCTATGTACTGGAGAGGGAGATCAAAACGCTGCAGACGCCGTATGGTGATGTGCGGGTCAAATCAGTAAGCGGTTACGGAACTGCGCGTGAGAAGTATGAGTACGAGGACTTAGCGCGCATTGCGAGGGAACGCGGGATCGGACTTTCAGAAGTCCGTGCGCTCCTGCGGGACAATGTAAATGAAAAGTAATTTGCAAAGAGTGATGTTAGCCCCCTCACTACCGGATGTTTTCTTTTTGATACAATCATAAAAAAAGATGGGCCGGCATTGCTTTTTTGGAAAAATCAGTTATAATGACAATGGTGCGCAGAAGGGAGCAGAAGCACGGGCGGTGACCAGGACAAGAATAACGGTCTTGACGCAGTAAATGCCATAGTGCAGTGTATCCGGTCTGCGGTTGACAACTGAATAAGAAAAAGAGGAGAGGAAACACATGAAAAAAACCATTTTTTTGTCTGTGTTACTGACACTGACTATTGCACTGAGTGCCTGCTCGGGTGATAAGGCAGATGACTCATCCAAATTGGATGAATCCTCCATTACCATCGGTATTCCGCAGGATATCGAAGACAGCCTTGACCCCCATAAAGCGGTGGCGGCAGGGACGGAAGAAATCCTGTTCAATATCTTTGAAGGGCTGGTAAAGCCTGACAGTGATGGTAATCTGGTGCCCGCCGTAGCAAGCGATTACAAGATTGAAGATGAGGGAAAAACGTATACCTTCTATCTTCGCGAGGGAATTAAGTTCCACGATGGAACGCCCGTAACGGTAGAGGACATCAAGTATTCGATCGAGCGATGCGCCGATACCAGCGGGGAGGGGACCCTTCTGGTGTCGGCGTTTTCTAATATTGAGAGCGTTGAGATCGTAGATGAGAAGACCGTTTCCATTCATCTGAACAATGCGGATACGGACTTTTTGTCGGAGTTGACCAGCGCAGTCATTCCTGCGTGGAACGAAGATCCGGCAGGAAATCCGATCGGAACGGGCCCGTATCGCTATGTGTCCCGCGTGGTGCAGGACTCCATGCAGCTTCAGAAATTTGAAGAATATTGGGGAACGCCTGCGAATATTACGAACGTGACATTAAAGGTGATTGCAGATTCTGATATGATTGTCACGAACTTAAAGAGTGGTGCGATCGACATGTTCTGCCGGATCTCAACCGATCAGGCAAATGAGCTTGCAGGAACGGATTTTGACGTGTATGAGGGAACGATGAATCTGGTGCAGGCGATGTACTTAAATAACGCGTTTGAGCCGTTTTCGGATGTGCGGGTGCGTCAGGCGCTTTGCTATGCAGTCGATCCGCAGGCAATCTTAGATCTTGCGTTTGACGGGAAAGGAACGATCATCGGCAGTTCGATGTTCCCGGCATTCGGGAAATATTATATGCCGGAACTTTCCGGCGCTTATGCGCATGATGTGGAAAAAGCAAAAGCGCTGCTTGCAGAAGCAGGATATGCGGATGGTTTTTCTTTTGCGATCACGGTACCGTCAAATTATCAGCAGCATGTGGATACCGCACAGGTCATTGTGGAGCAGTTAAAAGAGATCAATGTGGACGCTTCGATCAATCTGGTAGAGTGGGAGACATGGGTCAATGATGCCTATGTTGGAAGACAGTTTGAGGCAACGGTTGTCGGCGTAGATGCTTCCACGCTGTCCGCACGTGCGCTTTTGGAACGTTTCAATTCCGATAACAGCAAGAATTTCATAAACTTTAACAGTGCGGCTTACGACGAGGCATACGGGGCAGCGCTCGTTTCCACAGATGATGCTGAGCAGACCGGTTATTACAAGACTTGCGAGCAGATCCTGAGCGATGAGGCTGCCAACGTATATATCCAGGATATGGCATCCCTTGTAGCCCTGAATAACCGTTACGGCGGCTATGTATTTTATCCGATGTACGTGCAGGACTTTGCAAAGCTGTATCTGAAATGATCATTAGTAAGCGAAACACCCTTTGTACAATCCCAACACTTTATTTGGGTTTTCACAGTTGTCAAATCATAATAGGAAAGGGGACTTCACATGAAATATGCGGGAAAAAAATTGGTCAGCATGCTTGTTACGCTGCTTATCGTCTCCTTTCTTGTTTTTTTTGCATTTGCCGTGATACCGGGCGATGCCGCAGTGTCTAAGCTTGGCACGCAGGCGACGCCGGAGCGGATTGCCGCGCTGCGCGCCGAGATGGGGCTGGACCGTCCTTTTTTCGTACGCTATGGAGACTGGCTGTTCTCGGCGCTTAGGGGCGATTTTGGAAAATCTTACAGCTATGGGGATTCTGTTTCAGCGCTGATCGCGCAAAAGCTTCCCATCACATTTGCGCTGACCCTGCTTTCGTTTTTGATCATGCTGGTCTGTGCGATTCCGCTTGGCATTTATACCGCAAAACATGAAGGGGGGATGCTCGACCGCATCATTATGGTTGTCAATCAGGTCATTATGGCAATTCCGCCCTTCTTCTCCGGTATCATGATCACTTATCTGTTCGGGCTGATCTTAAAATGGTTTCAGCCCGGCAGTTTTGTCAGCTACACGGTGAGTGTGGGACGCTTTTTCCATTATTTGCTGTTTCCGGCTGTAGCGATCGCGATCCCGAAGGCTGCCATGACTGTGAAGCTTCTTCGAAGCTCTCTGCTTCAGGAGGCAAAAAAGGATTATGTGCGCACGGCGTACAGTAAGGGAAACCGGACAAACGGTGTATTGTATCGCCACGTATTAAAAAACGCCATGATTCCGGTGATCACGTTTCTTGCGATGACCTTTACCGATATGATTGCGGGAAGCGTGATCATGGAACAGGTATTTTCAGTCGCGGGGATGGGGCGGCTGCTGATCTCGTCAATCTCAAGCCGGGACTATCCGGTTGTGGAAGCCATCATCATACTCCTTGCCCTTATTGTCGTACTTGCCAATTTTGCGGCTGACTTACTCTGCCGCGTTTTAGACCCGCGGATACGAAGGGAAGTATAGATCTGAAATCAGGTGGAATGAGCATGGAAAAAAGAAAAAAAAGAAACGCAGGCTTTATCGCGGGTTGTGTGATCACGGGTATTATGCTTACGCTGACCGTGATCGGATTTTTTTATACGCCGTATGACCCGGAGGCAATGAGCGCGGCGGATAAGCTTGCTGGGATCTCGCCAAGACATATTATGGGATGTGATAATTTCGGCAGGGATATTTTCAGCCGTGTATTAAAGGGCGCTCAGACAACGCTCATCGTCGCGGGGGGAACGGTTTTGATCGGAACGGTGTTCGGTGTCCTGATCGGTGCGTTTACCGGCTATTTCGGCGGGCTTTTGGATGAGGGGCTCATGCGTGTCATGGATGCGCTTTTTGCATTTCCAAGCCTGCTGCTGGCGCTCGTATTTGTCAGTTTGTTCGGCAGCGGGACCTATCAGGTGATCCTTGCGCTCGGCATTGCGTTTATTCCGAGCTTTTCGAGGATCGTGCGCAGCGAGTATCTGCGCTGCCGCAATCTGGATTACGTAAAAAGCGCGCGCCTTGCAGGCGCTTCACATCTGCGTATTATGTTTGTGCATATTCTCCCTAATATTTATACCGTACTCCTGTCGTCCATTATGATCGGATTTAATAATGCCGTGCTTGCGGAAGCGGGACTGACCTATCTTAGCATTGGCGTGCAGCCGCCTGATGCAAGTCTCGGGGAAATGCTGTCCAATGCGCAGACCTACCTGTTTTCCGCGCCGTGGTATGCATTGGGACCAGGGATTACGATGGTGCTCCTGATTTTAGGCTTTTCGCTGATGGCGGAAGGAATGAAACGTTAGGCGGCGGAGGGAATAAAATGCCGGATAGCGAAGGCATGAAGAGCCATGGAAGGATTTGGGTGTCATAAGTCCGATTAAAATGCAGACCGTTATAATTTGGACACAAAAGATTTGGACACAAGAGATTTGAGAATCGGCTTTGCAACATGGGAATTTTGGGAAATTTCAACGAAGAAAGAGGGTATGATATGCTGCTGGAAGTCAAAAACTTAAATATCGAATTTCACGATCATATCCTGCCTGAAAGCGTTGTTGACGATGTCAGCTTTTTGATTCATGAAGGAGAGATCCTCGGGCTTGTCGGGGAATCCGGCTCAGGAAAGAGTATGACGGCATTAGCGATCGCCGGTCTGCTCAGCCGGCATGATATGAAAAAGACAGGAGAGATCTTATTTGAGGGAAAAGAGCTGTTGACCTGCCCGCGCGGGGAACTGCGCGCCATACAGGGAAATGAGATCGGCATGATTTTTCAGGAACCGATGACGTCCTTAAATCCGGTCAAAAAGATTGGCTGGCAGGTCGGGGAAAGCCTGCGGATCCATACGGAGCTGTCAAAGGAAGAGATCAAAACGCGTGTGCTTGCGATGCTGAAGGAAGTGGAATTAGAGGATCCGGAGCTTGTCTATGAACAATATCCGCATGAGCTTTCGGGCGGGATGCGCCAGCGCGTTATGATCGCATCGGCAATGATATGCAGACCCAAGATCCTGATCGCTGACGAACCGACAACGGCGCTTGACGTGACGATCCAGGCGCAGATTCTTGCGCTGATCAAGCGCCTAAGCGATAAGGAAGGAATGGCGGTTTTGTTTATTTCCCATGATTTGAGTCTGGTCCGTATGCTTTGCGGGCGCGTGATCGTCATGCAGCAGGGCAGGATCATCGAAGAGGGAGAGACGCAGCAGGTGTTTGACCATCCTGAAAAAGAGTATACTAAACTCCTTATCTCTTCCATTCCGGTATGTGAGCGCGGCAGGGGGCTTCGTTTTGCGGGGGGAAATGCCTGATGAGCAGTATTTTGAGTGTGAAGGATCTGAATTGTTTTTATAAAAAAGAAAGTCCGGGCAGTATGCGCAGAAAGCGTGTGCAGATTCTGCATGATGTTTCGTTCACAATGGAGCAGGGGGAGATCTTGGGACTTGTCGGCGAGAGCGGCAGCGGAAAATCCACGCTTGCAAAGGCGGTTTTGAACATGGTACCGGACAAAAGCGGGACGATCGGCTGTGAGGATGCGTATCCTCAGATGGTATTTCAGGACCCGTACGGTTCCCTGAATCCTGCAAAAACGATTGGATGGATTTTGGAGGAGCCGCTGAAAAACAGAAGCCGGATGCCGAAAGAGGAAAGGCGCAGAAATGCCGCGGAAATGCTGTCACATGTCGGTCTTGACGAGAAATTTTTGGAACGATTTCCAGGGGAGCTTTCGGGCGGTCAGCGGCAGAGAGTCTGTATCGCGGCGGCGCTCATGCTCCGGCCGAAGCTGCTCATTGCGGACGAACCGGTCAGCGCGCTTGATGTGACGATTCAGGCACAGGTCCTAAAACTGCTTTTTTCACTGAAACAGGATTTCGGATTGTCCATTCTGTTTATTTCCCATGATCTGCGCGTGGTCTATCAGCTCTGCGACCGCGTCATGATCATGCAGGGCGGAAGGATCGTGGAGATGGGAAGATCCGACGATATTTATTTCCGGCCGCAGCATCCGTATACGAAGCAGCTTTTAGACGCGGCGGGAATACAGGCATACGGGGAAAAATGAGTGTTCAGATCATTGAAATCATTCGCAGATTTGACTATAATAAATGATAAAAAGAAAACCGGGGAACACACAATGATATTGGACCGCTTTTATCCGGATGAGGATGTGGACAGCGTTTATACGATTGATTTTCATAAGAGAAGAGAGCAGGGGATTTTGGGTGTTGTGTTTGATGTGGACAATACGCTCGTGCCCCATGGCGCGCCTGCGGATGAGCGGGCAAAGAGGCTGTTTGCCGAATTAAAGAAGCTTGGCATGCAGGTCGTTTTTTTATCCAATAATAAGGAGCCGCGTGTCAAAATGTTCCGTGACGGCGTCGGTTACGGCAGTTATATTTACAAGGCTGGAAAGCCGAATCCGAAGAATTACAGAAAAGCGATGCGGCAGATGGAACTTGACGAATCACAGACGCTGTTTATCGGCGATCAGCTTTTCACTGATGTGTGGGGCGCAAAGCGCGCCGGGATTCATACGATTCTTGTAAAACCGATTCATCCGAAGGAAGAGATTCAGATCGTCTTAAAGCGCAGGCTGGAAGCGGTCGTCTTATTTTTTTACCGTAGAAAAAAGAAAAAAGAGGGCAGGGTATGAAAGAAATCAAGGGGACGACCGCCGTCTGCGGGCTGATTGGAAATCCGGTGGAGCATACGCTTTCACCGCTCATACATAACACGCTGTCCGAATTAACGGGAGAGGATCTTGCCTATGTACCGTTTCTGGTCGAAAACGAAGCGGTCGGGGAAGCCGTGCGCGGCGCGCATGCGCTCCATATCAGAGGGCTGAATGTGACGGTGCCGCATAAGAGCGCCGTGATTCCTTATCTTTGCGCGATCGATCCGCTTGCGGAAAAGATCGGGGCGGTCAACACGCTTGTCGCGTGTGAGGGCGGCTATAAGGGCTATAATACGGATATGCCGGGACTGTACAGGGCGCTTGTCAGTGAGGGCGTGGCGCTTGAGGGAGAAACGGTGCTTATTCTGGGCGCGGGAGGCGTTGGGCGTGCGGTCGCGATGATGTGCGCCGTGAACGGTGCGTCTGACGTGTATCTGCTAAACCGGACGATCTCGAAAGCAAAAGAGGTCGCGGATGAAGTGAACGCGGCAGCAGGACGGGATTGTGTGACGGCAATGGCGCTTGACGGGTACCGGCTGCTCCCCAAGAAAAAATACATTGTGATTCAGGCAACGAGCGTCGGGATGCATCCGCACGTGGAGGACGCGGTCATAAAAGAGAAGGATTTTTATGAATATGTGGGCGTGGGCGTCGATCTGATCTTTAATCCGGCTGAAACGATGTTTATGAAATACGCTGCCGGGGCGGGAGCGCGGACGATGAACGGCTTAAAAATGCTGCTTTATCAGGGAATTTTGGCGTATGAGCTGTGGAACGGCGTGGAAGTGACGGATGAGCAGGCGAAGGCGGTGTACCAAAGAATGAAAGAAGCGATGGGGATTCATGAGTAAGCATATCGTATTAGAAGGATTTATGGGGAGCGGCAAATCGACCGTCGGTATCCGTTTATCCTATAAAATGGCAATGACGGTCGTAGATACGGATAAGCTGATCGAGCGGGAACAGCATAAGACCATATCCGATATTTTTTCAGAGGAAGGCGAAGAGGCATTCCGGCAGATGGAGACCGATTGCATCGGCAGGCTGGCGGAGCAGAATTACAGCCAGATCATCTCGCTCGGCGGCGGCGTGCCGATGCGGGAACAGAACAGGGAAATCTTAAAGCGGCTCGGTATGGTCGTTTATCTGCGCGCAAAGCCGGAGACGATCTATGCCCGTGTCAAAAACGATACTTCCCGCCCGCTTCTTCAGTGCGACGATCCGCTTACGCGCATCCGTGAACTCATGGCACAGCGCGGGGGCATCTATGAAGAGGCGGCGGATGTGGTGATCGATACGGACGAGCGGAATATAGAGCAGATTCTGACAGAGATCGTGCGCGAGGCAGGAAAGCGCGGAATCGTCTGAGAACAGAACGGGGCGGCCGGATAACGATTCGGTGCAGATCGCAGCAGGAATGGAGAGGAGACGGCAATGCAGTTATTAGTGATCAATGGACCAAACTTAAATTTTCTGGGTATCCGCGAAAAACAGGTTTACGGCACGCAGGATTATGACGCCCTGCTTTCGATGATCGCCGAAAAAGCAAAAGAGACCGGAACAAAGATCGAGGTATTCCAGTCAAATCATGAAGGCGCGATCATTGACCGGATACAGGACGCCTATTTTGACGGCACGCAGGGAATTGTGATCAATCCGGGCGCTTACACCCACTACAGCTATGCGATCCACGATGCATTGAAAAGCGTGGCGATGCCCAAAATAGAGATCCATATTTCCGATATTACGGCGAGAGAGGAATTTCGAAAAGTGTCCGTGACCGCGCCTGCCTGTGATAAGCAGATTTACGGGAAAGGTCTGCCCGGCTATCTGGAAGCGATCGATCAGGTGATCGCGCTGATCGGGGAGCGGGAGTGAGATTGGAAGCTTTTCTGTATGTAATATGAAAAATTTAGTTTACTTTTGCGTTATTATAAGATATGATATTAGTACAGATTAATGATGACATGACAAATTTCTGAGAAAGAGTTTACTAAGTTATGTTGGTAAATCAACTTTTTGTATTAAATATGTTAAAACGCCATATATAACATATATGATTTGAAGATATTCAGGAGTTTGTGAATAGATGTTGAAATTGATTAGCACTATAAATTAAATAGAAGCTGTTGTTATTGGTATTACATAGGAATAAAATTTGAATAAGAAATTTAGCCGGATAATTGAATCATATGGGTATCACATTATTGAACAATCAATATCATCAAGCAATAATGAAATGAGAGGCATTTGCCTCTCATTTCATTATTGCTTGCGGTTAAAGCGTTTTTTGAAGTATTGAAAATAATAATTAAATTTAGATGAAGATAAAATACTTGATATGAGGAAAGATAATAATGATAAAGCCTGTGGATGACTGTAAATATTCCAGTATATTTGCAACGATTTATAATAGTGCCAATACGTTATTTCCACCAGATGCCAGATCTGAAGCTGGTGAAGAGATATTTTATAGGCAATTGCTAGAAGATAATAATTTTGTTTATTTAAGTGAAAATAATATTTGTGGTTTTGTTTCTTATCGTAGAGTTATTGATTATTATGAGATTACTTCTCTTTATGTAAAAAGAGATTATCAAAAGATGAAGATAGGTCATGAATTGCTTGTTTTTGTAGAAAGTCAGATTGATAAAGGGAGTTATGTCATTATTAAAGTGCTAAAGAATGCCTGCTGGGCACTTGATTTTTATCAAAAACATGGGTATAAACCCTGTCTCTTATACACATCT
>RYVZ01000004.1 GCA_003979345.1 Lachnospiraceae bacterium | reverse complement strand
AGCGAAGCGAGTGTGCATCGCGAAGAGCAGGCATGTGCGGAGCACATGGTACAATATCGACAGATATGATACCGCGCCGAGCGGAGCGAGTGTGCATCGCGGAGCGTAAGCATGTGCGGAGCACATGGTATGATGTCGTTAGACATTATACCGCTAGGAAGAATCTTTGTCAGTCCGGAACATCACAGAAAAGGATATGGTGTTTGTATGATACAGGAAACTGAAAGGATGTCAAAATCAATCGATTTTTTGATGGAGCACGCAGGTCCGGTCATTCAGTACCGGCTTCGTAAAGAGATCTTAAAAGAGATTTCCGCAGAAGAAGAGGAACGGCTGCTGGGTCAGATCTATGCATTGCCCGATTATCAGCTTGTAAAAAACTATGCGATGCCAAACGGGTATATCGGAAACGGGATGCACAGCTTGAGCAACTGGCGCGGGCAGGTCTTACAGGAAATACCGCTTCAGGACGGGGAACATGCCGCGCGCCTCCTTTCTTATTACCGGATACCGAAGGATCACCCGCTTGTGGCAGATTTTGTGAGGGCAATGCGCAATGAGGAAACTCTGTGTGAAGAATTTTCACGGATATCACCTGAGCGCACGCGGTTTGAGAACCGCTTTGTGGGGATCAACAACGGTAACTGCTTAATGGCGCTGGTCAACACGATGCAGGCGATGCTCGGTTACGGCGATGACTATGCGGATGTCCGGGAATTTCAGCAGATCTGCTTAAAAGGATTCCGGCGTGTACTGGAGATCGGCTCTTTAGATGAAATCACAAAATATAATGCCGGTGCAAAACGCAAGTATAATTATCCGTATATTGAATCGGACGAGTATTTCCCCGACTCTTATACATTGGCAATGCTCGCATATACAGATTCTTGGCGAAACAGCGAGAGCATCAGCATGATGGCGGATGCCCTGAATCATGTAAATAGGATTATGAAGCCTGACAACGACATGCATGTCAGAATTGGCGGCAGATATTATGCGCCCTGCTTTGCGCTGATACGACCGCTCAGGGCCTTTCGGAGCGACCTGATCGATACGATCCTGTACCGGCGTGTGCTAAGCGAGATTGCGATGCTTGGGGTCGGTGAACGCGTGGACATCATCAGAGAATCTGTTCGGAATATCCGCGAAGCTATCGACGGGGACGGCATTCTGCGCATGGACTTTTCGGCGCCGCATAATAAGCGCTATTCGCCAAAAAATATCAAGGATACCGGTCCCTATACGGATGTGCGTTTAGAGGCGGATTATCATAATAAAAATGCGCTGCTCTGTGATCTGACGTTTTGGGCGGTAGAGTTTCTTTATAATGTGGAAAGTTATGTGGAAAGGCAAAGATCTGAATGACGGAAAAACCGTGAAATGATAAGGGCGATATTCCTTTAAGGCGAAGTAGTATGGTTGGGAGAGCAGACAACATAAGGGGGAGGGACACTGCATATGAGAATGTATGATCTGATTAAAAAAAAGAGGGATGGCGGGGTACTGACGGAGGATGAGATCGCGTATATGATACAGGGCTATACGGACGGAAGAATTCCTGACTATCAGATGTCTGCGATGATGATGGCAATGTATTATCAGGGCTTAAATGAGGCAGAAACGCTTACCCTTACAATGGAGATGGCGCATAGCGGTGATCTTCTTGATTTAAGTGCGATTCAGGGCGTGAAGGTCGATAAGCACAGTACGGGCGGCGTCGGAGATAAGACTTCGCTTGCTTTGACGCCGATGGTCGCCGCCTGCGGCGTTAAGGTTGCCAAAATGAGCGGACGCGGGCTCGGCCATACGGGCGGAACGATTGACAAACTGGAAAGTTTTACGGGCTTCCATACCGATATTACGACGGAACAGTTTCTTTCACAGGTCAACCGGATCGGGATCGCCATCATGGGACAGACCGCGGATTTGGCTCCCGCGGATAAAAAACTGTACGCGCTCAGGGACGTGACGGCGACTGTCGATCAGATGTCGCTGATTGCAAGCTCGATCATGAGCAAAAAACTTGCGGCGGGCGCGGATGCAATCGTGCTGGATGTAAAGACCGGAAGCGGTGCATTCATGAAAAAAGAGGCGGACGCCGCAGCGCTTGCGCGGGAAATGGTGCGGATCGGAAACGGCGCCGGAAGAAAGACGACCGCAGTCATTACGGATATGGATCAGCCCTTGGGGTATGCGGTCGGGAATGCACTGGAAGTACGCGAGGCGATCGATACGCTTTCCGGAAGCGGCCCCAAAGACTTTTTGGAACTGTGCCTGACGCTCGGCAGCCATATGCTGCTCGCGGCAGGAAAGGCGGATCGTACGGAACAGGCAAGAGAGAAGCTTTTAGGTGTGATCGCGGATGGTTCTGCGCGTGAGAAGCTTGCGGAGTTTGTCGCGGCGCAGGGCGGGGATGCCGATATGGTCTATCATCCGGAACGTCTGCCTGAGGCGGCACTCAAAGAAAGCATTCCGGCAGAAAATGACGGATATATAGAGGGCATCGTCTGTGACGAGGCGGGGATCTGCTCGCTGATGCTCGGCGGCGGCAGAGAGACGAAGGAGGATGTGATCGATCTGTCGGTCGGCATTGTATTTCATAAGAAAAAGGGGGATGCGGTGCGAAAGGGTGAAGCGGTCGCAACGCTCCATGCAAATGACAAAGCAAAGCTTGCCGCGGCGAAAGAAAGGCTGTCACGCGCGGTTACGATCAGTGCAGAGCCTGTGGCGAAAACGCCGTTGATCAGGCAGGTGATCACACAGGCGTAGTGAGTCATGACTGTTCTTTTGCTCTGTATCAACGCATACACTGATAGAAAAAGAAAGATGCGTGGAAGCTGCGGCAATGGAAAAAGAGAATGAACGCCGTGATGAGCGGCGGTTTCTTAAGCTGACAGAGCGGCTTTCCCTGCCGAAAGACCTTGTGTATGGGGAATGTCTGATCACGATGACGGGGAACACCGAGCTGACGATCGAGAACTATCGGAGTATCTGCCTGTTTGAGGAAACCTGCATTGTGATCGCCTTAAAGCATGACCGCCTTTTGGTACAGGGAAGCCGGCTTGAAATTCTCTATTATAGGGAGGATGAGATTAAGATCAAAGGCAGGATCAGCGGACTGCAGTTTCTTGGCGAATGTAAAAATCTATGAACGGTTTGGAGCGGATGAGGGCAACAGTGCGCATCGATGTCAAAGGCGACGCGAAGGAACGTTATCTGAACATGTGCCGGGCCAGGCATTTTCCGGTCTGGGATGTTCAGTCGGATAAAGAGAACGACGTCATCACCATGTGCATGAACAGAGAGGATTTTTTGGAGAGTAAGAGCGCCATCCGGAAGACCGGCGTTAAGGTGGCCGTGAAAGCAAAGAACGGGCTGCCTTTTTTGTTGAAAAAAATAAGAAGGCGCAAGGTATTTGTGATTGGAGCGCTGCTCGGGTTTATATTTATATTTTTTATGATGCGTTCGGTCTGGGCGTTCCAGTTCGAGGGGAACAAACGGATCACGGATGAACAGATCGTGGATTATCTGGAGAGTCAGGGGGTCACGATCGGCACAAAGACGAAGGAGCTTGATTATGAGGCATTAGAGCAGGGACTTCGGGAGCAATTTCCGGAAATCACATGGGCGAGCGTTTTGCAAAGAGGAACGACGCTGATCATACGGATCAGGGAACGTGAATACACGGAAGTGTCACAGCGCTATGACGACCGCACCGATATTGTGTCAGATGTGGAAGGTGTGATCGTATCCATGGTCGTGAAAGAGGGGGTTCCCTATGTGAAAATAGGGGATACGGTCAATGTGGGGGATATTTTAGTCTGCGGTGCGGTTCCTGTTTACGACGAGAACCAGTTGGTCAGCGGATATCAATACTATCACGCTCAGGCGGATATTCTTGTGGAGACGATGCAGCACTATACAGATACGCTTCCGCTTTCCTATGAAAAAAAAGTATATACGGGGCAGGAGGCAACGATCATAAGTCTCGGCGCGTTTGATACGCGATTTGTATTTGGAGACGGAATCTCTGCGCAGGGCGTCGAGAGCCAGTCCAAAAGCTATCAGCTTCGTTTATTCCGATACCTGCAGCTGCCTTTTTTTGCACAGATCACAAAGCAGAGTGCCTATGAATGGGAGCTTTCCTATTATACAAAACAGGAGGCCCAGACGCTGCTGATGTCCGGTCTTGAAAAATATTTAAGCGAATTATCAGAAAAAGGGGTACAAATTATTGCGAAAGATGTTAAAATAATAAAGAATGGAATGAGTATGGAGATTATGGCAGATATTACGATGAGGAGACTGATCGGCATAAGCTGCCCGACAACGGTGGAGTTGACACAGGATGGAGAAAACAACGATTGACTTAAGTGCGGACGCGCACGATATGCAGAATGTATTCGGCATGAATGATTCTTATGTAAGAAAGCTGGAGCGGGAGCTTTCAGTCGATATCATCTGCCGCGACGGCGTCGTACGGGTTACCGGAGAGGAAAAACAGGCAGTGAAAGCACGCGGCATTTTGGAGCGCCTGATGGAGCTTTCAAGAAGGGGAAATATGATAGAAGAACAAAATGTAAACTATGCGCTCGATATGAGCAGGGACGGGGAGGACGACGGAATACTGGAAATTGATTCCGACCGTATCTGCCACACTGTAAACGGAAAACCCGTCAAACCCAAAACGCTTGGACAGAAGCGGTATGTTGATGCGATCCGCGATCACATGATTGTATTCGGAACGGGACCGGCAGGAACAGGGAAGACCTATCTTGCGATGGCAATGGCGATCACAGCGTTTAAGAATGAGGAGGTCGGACGGATCATCTTAACCAGACCCGCGATCGAAGCAGGAGAGAAACTTGGATTTCTTCCGGGCGATCTGCAGAGCAAGGTCGATCCGTATCTGCGCCCGCTCTATGATGCGCTGTATCAGATCATGGGAGCGGAAAGTTTCGTGAAAAATACGGAAAAAGGTCTGATCGAAGTCGCGCCGCTTGCCTATATGCGCGGCAGAACGCTGGATAATGCCTATATCATACTGGATGAGGCGCAGAATACGACGCCGGCGCAGATGAAAATGTTTTTGACGAGGATCGGATTCGGGTCAAAGGTCGTCATTACGGGCGACCAGTCGCAGAAGGATCTATCGCCGGGAGCAGAATCAGGTCTGGATGTCGCAGTGAGTGTCCTGCGCGGCGTGGATGAGATCGCATTTTGTAAACTGACGAGCAAGGATGTTGTCAGACACCCGCTTGTACAGAAAATCGTAAAGGCTTATGAAACCTATGAAGAAAAAGAACAGCATCGGACAAAAGGAAAAGCATACGGGGAAAAAGGCCGCGGCTCTGCTGCGCGGCGCCGCTGAAGTCATTTTTCCTGGCGGAATGACCGCGGCAGGCGTGATCCTGTATAAACTGGAGACTGCAGAACAGATCAGGACAGGCGTTCTGATGGGATTGCTTTTGCTGCTGATCCAGTTTGTTAAGGCAAGAAGCCGCATCGTCAAAGATTACCTCTATGATAATGACATGCATCCGAACCGTTTTACGGTAGTATTTCTGCCATTGTTTGGGTTGTCCTGCCTGTTTCCGATGTTTACGCAGATGGGATGGCCGTTTTTGAGTGTTGCGGTCGCATTGACGTTGTTTAGCAATGCCATGATCGGTATGGTGTCATTTACAACGCTTCTTACTGCATCCTGCCTGCTTGGTGCTGCTCCCGTACCTGTTTTTGTCATGTATTTTGTCTGCGGACTCTGTGTAGTCACCTTGTTTTCTGTGCTGGATGACAGTTTTCGCGTGGAGATACCGATCATTCTGTCATGTCTGGTATATGTGACAAGCATGTGTGCGAATACGATTATTGTCCGCAACAGCAATCTTTCTTTTGAAATGTTTGTCATTCCCATTATCAGCCTCTTCCTGAACGTTGTGCTGATGCTGATGCTTTTATGGTATATCAATACGAGAGTCGTGACGCGGGAAAAAAACCGTTATGTCGAGATCAATGATCCGGAATACGATCTGATGACGCGCATCAAAGAGAAAGGCATGCAGTATTATTATCATGCGATCCACACTGCGTATCTGTGCAATAAGATCGCATCGCGGACGCAGGTCAATACGGATATCGTGCGTGCCGCAGGATTTTACCATGAAGCCGGAGTTCTTTTGGGAGAGAATACCAAAGAAAACCTGATGGCAGTCCTGCGCGTGGAGTACAAATTTCCGCCGGAAGTCTGTGAGATTTTGATTGAATATAAGAAAAACGGCAGATTCAGGCATAAAGAGACCGCGGTACTGTTTATGTCGGCGTTGGTCGTAGATACGCTGATGGAACTGTTTGCGGAGGATCCAAAGGCAAAGGTCAATTATAAGGAGCTGATCGAGAATCTCTTTCATAAACAGATGGCAAGGGGACGCTTTTGGGAGTGCGATATTACAATGGAAGATATGACATTGATGAAAAAGATACTGGTGGAGGAAAATCTGTATTATGATTTTTTACGTTGATCAGGATGCGGTATATGATTTTCCGTTTTCGGCAGAGGAAATCGGAGAACAGACTGCGGCTTACATATTAGAAAGCGAAGGGTGCCCCTATGAAGCTTCGGTCAGCCTGCTCATTACGGATGATGCCGGAATTCATGAAATGAACCGGAAATTCCGCCATATAGACAGACCGACGGATGTATTATCCTTTCCGAACATCAGCTTTGATGCGCCGGGCGACTTTTCGAACGTCGAGGAATTGTTTGCGGACCATTTTGAGCCGGATACGGGTGTGCTGAATCTGGGGGATATTGTTATTTCAGGCGAACATGTCTTTTCGCAGGCACGGGAATACGGACATAGCGTAAAACGGGAATTTGCATTCCTGATCGCGCATTCCATGCTTCACTTATGCGGTTATGATCATATGGAGCAGGAGGAAGCAGGCGTTATGGAGCAGAAACAGGAACAGGCGCTTAATGCGCTTCACATCACAAGAGAAGAGGAAAAGTAGCGCATGATGGATCTGAAAAAACAAAAGAGAAGCGTAAATTTTATGCTGACGGTTACCTATGTCGTGATCCTGTTTCGACTGGTTCCAATCCATCATGCGATCGGCGATCTGGGCGCAGGGATGTTTGCGGCAGGGTATTTGCTGTTTTTTCTTTATGACTATTTTGTACGGGAAATCTTTTCCGGAAATCTTACCAAACTGATGAATGCCAAAGTCAAACGTGAACAGTATCAGGATGCAGAGCAGGCGTTTGATATTGCAATGTTTTTATCGTTGGCTGCGGGACTGCTTGCAGCGCTGATCGTCTTTTTGCTGGCTCCGGTACTTGCAGGGAAACTGCTTGGGTTTACTCAGGCAGAGAAGGTGCTGCGCTATCTGGCTCCGGCATTTTGCTTTGCGACGGTTTCGGCTTCGTTTTCCTCGTACCTGAAAGGGATGGGTGAGCATATCAACGATTCGATCGTCCGTCTTGGTACCGAACTGCTTGTCACGCTTTTGTGTATTGTCATGTCCGGATTTTTGTATCGAAAGGGGCAGTCAGTCGGAGCACTCTTAAAACAGGATGCTTTCGCCGGAATTTATGGAGCGCAGGGCTGTGCACTCGCGGTCAGTGTTGCCACGTTTTTGTGCATGCTGATCTATTTCTTTCTTTATCTGCAGATGAAGGTATCTATGAAGAGAATCCTGATCAAAGACACGCAGAGCAGATATGAGCCGGACGCGGTTTATACCCGGTATCTGTATATTTCCTCCACGCTGCACTATTTGAACAGCATGCTTTTGCCGCTCTGCCTGCTATTGGGGGAACGTGTTTTAGTGAGCAAAATGAAAGCGGCTGCGGTGCCGGAAAACACCATTGCCGGGATATGGAGTATCTACGCAGGCGCAGCGCTTCCGTTTTTGGCATTGCCGGCTGCCGCGATCTGCCTGTATGTGAGGGGGACATGGTACAGCTATAAACGCGCGCTTGCAAGAGATGAGAGAAAGTTTGTACGCGATACCATACAGGCAAAGATGCGGCGGTTTTGTCTGGTATGTTTTCCGATGGCTGTATTTGTATTGGTGTTTTCTGAGCCTCTGCTTGGCTTTGTCTATGGTGAACAAGGCAGGCTCTGCGCGGGAGCACTCAGTGCGGGAGCTTTTTCCATTTTTTTCTTTGGCTTTGGATTTGTACTGATGCAGGTCCTTCTTGGACTGGAAAAACAGCTCTATATCCTTGCGATTCATGCGGCGGGCTTTCTGACACATCTGATCGCGTTAGAAATTTTTGTAAAATCCGGTGATGCTCATTATATGGGACTCGGAATTGCATGGCTGGCTTCTTCGCTTGTCATGGCGGCTGCATATGGATTTGTCGTTTCCATGCAGCTTAATTACAGGTACCATATTCTGAACATCTCAAAACCGCTTGTCAGTGCGGCAGGAGGCGGGCTTGTTGGTTTTCTTGTTGTGAGGCTGGCCGGCAGTTCCCTGGGAAGTCTGATGACGCTGCTGATCGGAGGTGTGTTATTTATGATCGTATATCTGGTGCTGATCATTTTTTTGCGCGGACTTACGAGAAAGGAAATTTCAAGGATCCCGGGCGGTGAATTCATTATGAGAATGCTGTATTAAAACAGGAATAAGAAAAAAAGAACTGCCGATACTATGCAAAAAGGAGTTTCTTATGAAGAATTTGTATAGGATCGGCATTTTTGTGACCGTATGCATCATAACGGGATTGCTCGCTGTTTACTTATTTGACCGATTTGTGCTGAATGTGAAGGATATCGGGGACAGGCTGCCGCAGGTATATGAAAATCAGGAGGAGCTTGAGGCAAATCAATCTACGCGGGCTTATGCACTGCCGACGCCTCAAATATCCGGGGATCAGAATCTTTTTATGGATCAGACAGAGAGCATACAGGCGGTGGAAGACGGGAATGTTCAGGCAGTTCATACAGAGGCATCGGAACATGTGGTCACGAAAACGACTGTTTATGAAATTGAGGAATATGACCGTCATACGCAGAAGGTCTCTGTCGTGACGGAACGTGTCCCGGCACAATATATTGGAATGAACAGACAGGAGCTGGAGGCTGCCATTGCCCTGTATTTAGAGTCGCCGTCCCTAAAGGATGTAGAGCGCGGTCTTACAGATATGCGGCTTGTGAGTTTTTCATCCGAGCGGGTCATGGTACGAAAGAGCTTTTATATTGAACCTGAAAAGGACTGCTATTATCTGACGGAAGAACAGGGATTTGTTGTGGTCTATTACCGCAATATGGGAACGCTGTTCTGCGAGACAGGAATTGAGATAGATGATCTGCCTGCACGTCTGCAGCGGGAGATCCGGCAGATCAAGATGATAGAGACAGAGGAGGAGCTGTACGGTTTTCTGGAATCATACAGCAGCTAATAGAAAATTGAAAAATTAAAAATTTTTAATTCTATAAATCAAAGATTTTTCAATTTTCTATATTAAGCAGTATCGCAGGCTTTGCTTGCGATATGCATGGTGATTAGTGTGAAAAGAATGAAAAGAAAAAATATTGCGGTCATCGGAGCCGGTGCGGCAGGCATGATGGCGGCAATCACGGCGGCTCGCGCGGGCGCATCGGTCACCGTATATGAACATCGCGGTGAGGCAGGCAGAAAATTGTTAATGACCGGTAACGGGAAATGTAATCTCACAAACAGACGCATGGACGCACGGTATTATCACAGCGGCTGTAAGGACGGAGAAAATATGATCCGTTCCGTGCTTGCGGGATTTGACGAAATGCAGACGCTCGCGTTTTTTCATGAGATCGGTCTGCTGACCTATGAACGGGACGGATATGTTTATCCACAGTCAGAGCAGGCGGTCACTGTGCGGGATGTCCTTGTGCGGGAATGCCTGATCGCGGGCGTATCGATCCATTACGACACGGATGTTTATCCGCTGCTGGAGTATCAGAAGGATATGGGATATTTTGTCATTGGAAGTCAAAGGTATGACTGCCTGATCCTTGCATGCGGTGGAAAATCCGAGCGTCAGACCGGTTCGGACGGAAGCGGATATGAGATTGCCAAGCGGTTCGGGCACCAAATTGCCACGCCGCTTCCGGGACTTGTTCCTCTTTATACAAGTGAGCCGGAATGGCAGATGCTCTCCGGAGTGCGCGCAAAAGCGCGGCTTCGTCTTTTCGTGGAAGGCATGTTATCGGGTGAAGCGTGCGGGGAACTGCAGTTTACGGCACAGGGGATTTCAGGAATACCGGTATTCGAACTGAGCCGGACCGCCGTACATAGCCTGGCTGACGGAAAGTGCGTGGAAGCCGAAATCTGTTTTTTGAACGAAAGGAAACAGGAAACGATCCGTGAGTTGGTGGAGCGCATGCTTGCGCGGGGAGACGCTGGCAAAAACGGGGATTTACAAGAAGAAATTTGCATAAAGAAAAGATTGACCGGAATAGTTAATGATAAGGTCATAGATTTTATACTGCATAAGACAAGGGAAGATTGTCTGGCTGAGCAGGTGACGCGTCTTTTATTTTCCAGCAGGATCGTGATAACCGGGCATGGGAAATTGGATCATGCGCAGGTCACAAGCGGCGGCGTTCTGCTTGACGAAGTGGACGGACATCTGGAATCGCGGCTGTGCAGCGGGTTGTTTTTTGCGGGAGAGATACTTGATGTAGATGGTATCTGCGGCGGATATAATCTGCAATGGGCGTGGTCGAGTGGATATGCGGCTGGGAAAGCGGCTGCGGGAAGTGACGGGAGGAAAACGGTATGATCCGGGTTGATCAGATCAAATGTGTGCCGGAGCAGGTGACAATGCCGGACGGCAGTATGAATGAAGCGCTGCTGATTCAAAAGACTGCCGCGCTCCTTCGAATTCAACCGAATGAGGTCAGGGCGCTTTTTATCAGACGGCGCTCCATAGATGCGAGAAAGAAGCCGCAGATTTTTTACATATTTAGTGTGGACATTGTCGTAACCGAAGAACATGAAGCGCAGATTCTAAAGAAAAACCGGAATGCCAATTGCCGGCAAAGTCCTTGGGTCAGTTACGAATTTCCCTATATGGGAAAATGCGGACAGAGCATGCAGTCCCGTCCTGTGATTGCCGGTATGGGACCGGCTGGTTTGTTCTGTGCATATGAACTTGCGCTGCACGGGTATCGTCCGGTTCTGCTTGAGCGTGGGAAGGCCGTGGAAGAGCGGACGGAAGATGTATTGCGTTTTTGGGAAGAAGGCATCCTGAAACCTGATTCTAATGTGCAGTTTGGTGAGGGAGGCGCGGGCACGTTTTCTGATGGAAAGCTGAATACCCTGATCAAGGACAAGGACGGCAGATGTGCGGAAGTTCTTCGGATTTTCTGCATGCATGGGGCAGACAGGGAAATCTGTTACGATCATAAGCCCCATATCGGCACGGATGCGCTCGTATCGATCGTGCGAAATATGAGGAATGCGATCCTTGAACATGGCGGAGAGATTCATTTTGGGACAAAACTGAACGGACTGCATATGACAGACGGAAAAGTGACGGATATTTCCGTTGTCAGTGACGGGAAAGAGCGCAGCATGCCCTGCGGTGCTGTCGTGCTGGCTGTCGGACACAGCGCACGGGACACGCTGCAGATGCTTTATGAGGCGGATATCCCGATGGAGGCAAAGGCGTTTGCGGTCGGGCTGCGTGTGGAACATCCGCAGGCGCTGATCAATAAAAGTCAGTATGGGACGGCAAAGGAAGGTATGCTTGGAGCGGCTGCATATAAATTGACAGCACGGACGAAGAGCGGCAGGGGTGTGTATACTTTCTGCATGTGTCCGGGCGGTTATGTTGTCAATGCATCATCAGAATCCGGTATGCTTGCCGTAAACGGAATGAGCTATTCGGGGCGGGACGGAAAAAACGCAAACAGTGCCGTCATTGTTACAGTGGACCCAAAGGATTATGGAGACGGCAGCCCGCTTTCTGGAATTGTATTTCAGCGTGATCTGGAACACAAAGCATATAAAATCGGAAACGGAAGCATCCCGATTGAACGCTATGGGGATTATAAAGCGGAGGTGTGCGGCAGAAACAGGGATACCGGAGAAGACGGAGATGTGCGGGGGAAAGAGTACTGCGCTGATCTGGTCGAGGATTCCGCAGGCGGCGAATGGGAACCATGTATCAAGGGAAGCTATACCTATGCGAAGGTATCTGAAATCCTTCCGAAAGAGCTGGCAGAAGCATTTGTGGAGGGAATGGAGGCATTCGGCGAAAAGATCCCAGGCTATAACGATGACCGGACGCTGGTAGAAGGCGTGGAGAGCAGAACGTCCTCTCCTGTCAGAATCCTGAGGGATGAGACGCTTGCCTGCCCTGCGGCGGTTAATCTGTTTCCTTGCGGAGAGGGAGCGGGTTACGCCGGAGGGATCGTGTCGGCGGCAATGGACGGTGTGCGCGTGGCGGAGGCAGTCGCAAGAAAGATAGACTTTTTTTCCGGAATGTGATAAGGTGGGTAGTGGCAGAATGATGGCTTATGTCTAAGGAAGCACTGACTAAATCAGCGTTTCACTTAAGCTTTCGGCTGATGTGTACGGATTTGCAGCTCAAATCCGGCGCGGGAAACGCTTTCATCAGCGTTTCCTTAAATCTGCGGACTTTGGAAGGAATGAGGATTCATATGGAACACCAGATAAGGGAGGCAATTCGAAACAAGAAAAGAATTGTAGTCAAAATAGGATCATCTTCCCTGCAGCATCCGGAAACAGGGGATCTGGACTATATAAAAATGGAGGTGCTTGTCCGTGAGCTTTGTAATCTGCGCAATCAGGGAAAGGATGTTGTGCTTGTGACGTCCGGGGCAATTGCCTGCGGCAGGAAAGCAGTGCAGATCAAAGACGGCGATAACCCGATCGCGGTTAAGCAGGCATGTGCGGCGATCGGTCAGGCACGGCTCATGATGACCTATCAAAAAATATTTGCGGAATATAATCAGGTGGCCGCTCAGATCTTAATGACGAAAAATACGATCGTGGATAATCTGAATCGGTTTAACGCGGTCAACACGTTTACGGAACTCTTAAAGCTTGGCGTCATCCCAATCGTCAATGAAAACGATACGGTTGCGACTTATGAGATTGAAATTGGCGATAACGATACTCTTTCTGCGATCGTTGCGGCGCTGATCGGCGCCGATCTGCTCCTGCTGTTGTCGGATATCAACGGGCTGTACACGGATAATCCGAGGAATAATCCGGATGCCCGGTTTATCCCGGTCGTGCATCAGATCGATGAAAATATCCTGCGGATGGGCAAACACGAGACGGGAAGCAGTGTCGGTACGGGTGGTATGGACACAAAGCTTGCGGCAGCGAAGATCGCGACGGCGTCGGGTGCGGATATGATCATCGCGAACAGTGCGGATGTGAGGATCATTCACCGGATCATGGACGGCAGGGAATATGGGACGCTGTTTACGGCGCATAAAGATGATGATTTTTATCTGACTGATTTTGTGAAGAAGATGCATGACGACTGAGCAGGGAAGGATCGGTTTTTTGCAGCTTATGCTGAAAATGCATGGATTCTTAAATGCAGACAGGAACAGAAATGGAGTATGCCTATGAAAGTAGAAGAACTGACGGCGCGGATCAACGAGCTGTATCACAAATCCAAAGCAGAGGGTCTGACCGAAGAAGAAAAAGAGGAACAGGCGCGTCTGCGTCAGGAGTATATTGAGAATGTGCGTGCGAATCTGCGCGGGCAGTTAAGCTCCATCCGGATTCAGAATGAGGATGGGAGTATCACTGATCTGGGAAAAGAACATGGAAACAGTGCGAATTGAGACAGCCGGGATTCAGGAAGCCGGTACTTTGAAGCGTGCGATTAGAAAAGAAGCGCTTTTTCGGAGGAATCAGCTGACGGAATCAGAACGGGCGAAAAAGAGTGCCCGGATCGGGGAGCAGCTGCTGATGCATCCATGGTATCGTGAGGCGGCATTTTTACTTGTCTATGCTTCCTGCAAAAGCGAAGTTTCGACGCAGGAGATTATTTGTCAGGCATTCAGGGACGGGAAGAAGGTCTGTTGTCCGGTCGTGACCGGAAAGCGCAAAATGGTATTCTGCATGTTGGAGGGTCATCTTGTCGGAGAGATCATGCGCATAGGACTAGCTGCCATGAAAAAAAGCGCTCTTGGAATACCCGAGCCTGATGCGGATATGTGTGCGCATTATGCGTATGAGCCGGAAAGAAGCCTGATGCTGATGCCGGGATGTGCATTTGACGATCACGGAAACCGGATCGGCTACGGCGGCGGATTTTATGACTGTTTTTTGTCAGAAAATCCGATGCGGACGATCGCGTTGTTTTTTGAGTGTCAGCATAGCGATACAGGGATTCGGGCAGAATTGCATGACATGAGACCGGATCTGATATTGACTGAGAATGGCTGGCGGACGACGTGAGGGCGATCAATAAAGAATTTTCTTGTATCAACACAGCGCATAAAACGTGGAAATGAGTTACGATAAGTAAGCAATAATTCTTCAGAGAAGATTTGGAAAGGTAACAGGGAAATATCGTATGGATGGGATAAACAGGGAACAGTCAGAAAGGCTGAAAGAGATTGGCATGCGTGCCGTACAGGTCAAATATGAGCTTCAGTCGCTTACAACAAAGCAAAAGAACAGCGCGCTGCTTCGCGTGGCGGAAGGGCTGAAAGCGGATGCGCAGACGATTCTAAAGGCGAATGAACAGGATATGCGAAAAGGAAAAGAACGAGGCATGCATGAGGGACTGCTGGACCGTTTAAAGCTGACCGATGCGCGGATCCTGGCGATGGCGGAGGGACTTTGTCAGGTCGCCGGGTTAAGCGATCCGGTTGGGACAGTGATAGAGCGTTTCACCCATCC
The DNA here is from genome assembly GCA_003979345.1 of Lachnospiraceae bacterium. Lineage (GTDB taxonomy): Bacteria > Bacillota > Clostridia > Lachnospirales > Lachnospiraceae > DLAJ01. The sequence continues at coordinate 147,395 of RYVZ01000004.1, read as the reverse complement.
AAACGGTATGGAAATATCGCAGGTGCGTGTACCTCTCGGAGTCATCGGTATCATCTATGAGTCACGCCCCAATGTGACCGCGGATGCGTTTGGTTTATGTTTTAAGACAGGAAATGCCGTGATCCTGAAAGGGGGCTCCGATGCGGTGTGCTCCAACACGGCTATTACGGAAAGTATCAGAAACAGTCTTACGGATGTTGGTATCAGTGCGGATGCCGTACAGCTTATCACGGATACGGACAGAGCCGTCACGGCGCAGTTTATGAAAATGAATCAATATGTGGATGTTCTCATTCCGCGCGGCGGGGCGGGATTGATCCGCGCTGTCGTCGAAAGTGCAAGTATACCTGTCATTGAGACTGGGACAGGAAACTGTCACATTTACGTGGATGCAGATGCGGATCTTGAGAAAGCGGTCCCGATCATCATTAATGCCAAAACCCAGCGCATCGGCGTCTGTAACGCCTGTGAATCGCTGGTCATTCATGAAAAGATTAAGGATGCTTTTTTGCCAAAGCTTGCAGAGGAACTGCGCAGGTATCATGTGGAAATGCGCGCAGATGAGCAGGCAGCCAGGGTGATCGGAGACTGCATGGAAGCGACGGAAGAAGATTTTGCAAAAGAATATTTGGATTATATCATTTCAATTAAAACCGTAAGTGATATTGAGGAAGCGATCACGCATATCAATCATTATCATACGGGACATTCCGACGCGATCCTTACCGAAAATAAAGAGACGGCAAAGCGCTTTTTAGACGCAGTAGATTCTGCATGTGTGTATGTCAATGCATCAACAAGGTTTACGGACGGTTTTGAGTTTGGATTTGGCGCGGAAATCGGGATCTCCACGCAAAAATTGCATGCACGCGGACCGATGGGATTAAGGGAACTGACCTCTTATAAGTATCAGATCGTGGGAAACGGGCAGATCAGGGAGCTGTAATAAATTGGGATTAAGAAAGTAAAAACATACGCATAAGGATGAAAGATGGATTCTTATATTGATTTAGAAAATATTACGACAGAAGAATTAAAGCATATAGATTTGGACAGGGTCAATGTTCATTGCAGTCCTCCTGATTTTGAACCACAGCGTCAATATTACTTTATGGCGAAGTGCAGGCAGATCGTGAAGGAGGAAAACGAACGTCTCGACCGTTCATTGACTTGTTCAGTCATTACTTTTGGCTGTCAGATGAATGCGCGCGATTCCGAAAAGCTGCTCGGTATTTTGGTGAAAGCCGGTTATGCGGTTACGGACTCGGAGGACGCGGATTTTGTGATCTATAATACCTGTACCGTGAGGGATAACGCGAATCAGCGCGTTTATGGCAGGCTCGGACATCTTAACGCAATGAAGAAAAGAAATCCGCACAAGAAGATCGCGCTCTGCGGGTGCATGATGCAGGAACAGAATGTCATAGAAACATTAAAAAAGAGCTATTCTTTTGTGGATCTGGTATTTGGTACCCATAATCTCTATAAATTTGCAGAGCTGCTCTGTGCCATGTATGAATCGGAAGGCATGCTGATCGATATTTGGAAAGATACAAACACGATCGTCGAACAGCTTCCGGTCAGACCGAAATATTCTTATAAGTCAGGTGTCAATATTATGTTCGGCTGCAATAATTTCTGCAGCTACTGTATCGTGCCGTATGTCAGAGGCAGGGAGCGCAGCCGGGATGCACGCGAGATCCTTCGGGAGATCGAGTCGCTTGCAGCGGACGGAGTTAAAGAGATCATGCTGCTTGGACAGAATGTCAATTCTTATGGCAGGGGACTTTCAGATGAAATTTCTTTTGCAGGATTGCTGCGGGAAGTGGAGAAAGTGGATGGGATCGAGCGCATTCGTTTTATGACATCCCACCCGAAGGACCTTTCGGATGAGTTGATCGGTGTTATGAAAGAGTCGGGGAAGATCTGCCGTCACTTACATCTGCCGTTACAGTCCGGTTCAAGCAGGATTTTGGCGGCAATGAACCGCCGTTATGACAAGGATCATTATCTGGCTCTTGCACTTAAAATACGGAATGAGATACCGGACATGGCGATCTCTACAGATATTATTGTCGGTTTTCCGGGAGAGACAAAAGAGGATGTGGACGATACGATCGATGTGATCCGCAAAGTGGCGTTTGATAATGCATTTACATTTCAGTACAGCAGACGCACCGGAACACCGGCGGCAGCGATGGAACAGGTTCCACAGGCAGAGGTTACAAGGCAGTTTGACCGTGTTCTTAGCGCGGTACAGGAGACTGCGCGGGAGCGTGCGATGCTCATTGAAGGACGATCACTGCCGGCGCTGATCGAGGAAGTGAATGAAAAAGACGCGTCTCTTGTGATCGGCAGGCTTTCCAATAATATGATCGTCCATCTAAAAGGAACTCCTGAAATGATTGGTACGATCAGAACGGTCAGACTTACGGAATGCCGGGGCTTTTATTATATGGGGGAAATGGAACATGGCTGAGATCACACCGATGATGCAGCATTATTTGGATACCAAGGAAAAACATAAAGACTGTATTCTTTTTTACCGGCTTGGCGACTTCTATGAGATGTTTTTTGATGATGCCAAAATTGTATCAAAGGAACTGGAACTGACGCTGACGGGGAAAGCGTGCGGAATGGAGGAGCGTGCACCGATGTGCGGGGTGCCGTTTCATGCGGCAGAAAGCTACATAAATCGTTTGGTTACAAAAGGGTATAAAGTTGCGATCTGCGAGCAGGTGGAGGATCCGAAGCTTGCGAAGGGCATGGTGAAACGCGAAGTGATCCGCATCGTCACGCCCGGTACAAATGTCGATAATCAGTTTATCGATGAGGGAAAAAATAATTATCTGATGGCGGTCGTCTATATTGAAAACCGGATCGGGATCTCTATTGTAGATGTTTCCACCGGAGATTACTTTTTGACTGAGGTGGAGGATACGAAACGCCTGCTTGACGAAATCAATAGATATCTGCCGTCCGAGATCATCTGTAACGATGCGTTTACGCTCTGCGGCGTTGATCTGGAGGATCTTCGCAGCAGATTACATATCTGCGTCAACCGGCTGGAACCTTGGTATTTTGACGAGGATGCCTGCAAAAAAGCGCTGATGAGGCAGTTTCATGTACAGGTCCTGACCGGGCTCGGCGTCGAAGATTTTCCGAACGGGCTTGTCGCGGCAGGCGCGGTCATGCTCTACTTAAACGAAACGCAGAAAATATCACTGTCCCATATCACCCATTTATGTCCGTATCTGACAAGCAAATATATGCTTTTGGACAGCGCAACAAGGCGTAATCTGGAGCTGACGGAGACTCTGCGGGAAAAAACAAAGCGTGGAAGTCTTTTATGGGTACTGGATAAAACGAAGACGGCGATGGGAGCACGGACACTGCGCAGTTTTATCGAGCAGCCGCTTGTTGAGAAAGATGCGATCGTGGAACGTCTGGAGGCGGTTTCGGAGCTTTGCGCTGATCCGACTGCGCGGGATGAGATCAGGGAGTATTTGGGACCGATTTACGATCTGGAGCGGCTGCTTGGCAGGGTCAGCTACATGAGCGCAAATCCGCGTGATCTGATCGCGTTCCGCAATTCGCTTGCCATGCTGCCCGCGATCAAACTGGTTCTTGGCGGCTTCTCATCAAAGCTGCTTTCTGGTATTGATCAGGAGATCGATTCGCTGGAGGATGTATGTGCGCTGATCGGAGAAGCCATTGATGATGAGGAGCCGCCCGTCACGATCAGGGAGGGTGGTATCATCAGGGACGGTTATGACCAGAATATCGATACACTGCGCAAGGCAAAGACCGAGGGAAAGGACTGGCTTGCCAGATTGGAGAGTGAGGACAGGGAGCGCACCGGCATCAAAAATCTTCGCATTAAATATAACAAGGTATTCGGATACTATTTTGAGGTCACGAATTCGTTTAAGAACATGGTGCCGGACGACTACGTCCGGAAGCAGACACTGACGAATGCAGAGAGGTATACGACGCCGCGCCTAAAGGAGCTGGAGGATACGATACTAAATGCGGAGGATAAGCTGACTGCATTGGAATACGATGTATTCTGCAGCGTGCGTGACCGGATCGCTGCGGAGCTTGACCGGATCCAGCGCACGGCAAAAGCCGTTGCTGCGCTTGACGTATTCGCATCGCTTTCTCTTGTGGCGGAACGGAATCACTATGTGCGGCCGGCGATTAACGAAAAAGGCATCATTGACATTAAAGATGGCAGACATCCGGTCGTAGAGAAGATGATCGAACATGATATGTTTGTTTCGAACGATACGCATCTGGATAACGGGAAGCATTGTATTGCCGTGATCACGGGACCGAACATGGCGGGGAAATCGACTTACATGCGCCAGACGGCGCTGATCGTGCTCATGGCGCAGATCGGTTCGTTCGTTCCGGCAAAAACTGCCGATATCGGTCTGGTGGACCGGATTTTTACGCGTGTCGGAGCTTCGGATGATCTTGCTTCGGGGCAGAGTACGTTCATGGTCGAAATGAATGAGGTTGCCAATATTCTGCGTAATGCGACGTCTAAGTCCCTGCTTGTCCTAGACGAGATCGGGCGAGGTACATCTACGTTTGACGGGCTTTCAATCGCATGGGCGGTCATCGAACATATCAGCAACCGGAATGTCCTGGGTGCAAAAACATTATTTGCAACGCATTATCACGAGCTGACCGAGCTTGAGGGAAAAATGGATAATGTGAATAATTACTGCATAGCCGTAAAGGAGAAGGGGGACGACATTGTTTTTCTGCGAAAGATCATGAAGGGCGGCGCAGACCGCAGCTATGGTATTCAGGTGGCTAAGCTGGCGGGCGTTCCTGATATCGTGATCGGGCGGGCAAAAGAAATTGCAGAGCAGCTGTCTGATAACGATATAACGGACAAGATTCAGAGTATTTCGTCGCCTGCCGGAGGAAATGTAAAGCGTAAACCCGTGATCTGTGACGAGGTGGACAGAGGGCAGATGTCTCTGTTTGATGCAGTGAAGGACGAAGACGTCGTGAAAGAATTAAAAGAGATCGACATTAGCAATCTGACACCGTTGGATGCGTTGAATACCTTATATCGGCTGCAAAATAAGCTGAATAACCGCTGGTAAAAAGGAGGTGCGGCATGGCGCAGATCGCAGTACTTGATTCTGAGACGATAGACAAGATCGCGGCGGGCGAGGTTGTGGAGCGTCCGGTCAGCGTGGTGAAAGAGCTTGTGGAGAATGCGATGGACGCGGGGGCAGATGCCGTTACTGTTGAGATCACGGAGGGCGGCACAAGTTTCATCCGTGTAACGGACAATGGAAGCGGTATTCCGAAGGATCAGATCCGGACGGCATTTTTAAGACATGCGACGAGCAAGATCCATTCTGTGGAAGATCTGCTTTCCATTCGTTCACTTGGTTTTCGCGGCGAAGCACTGTCCAGCATCGCGGCAGTTTCCAAAGTGGAGATCATCAGCAAGACGGCTGACGATTATGCAGGGGTACGTTACCTGATTTCTGGCGGCGCAGAGGAGGAACTGTCCGAGGTGGGTGCGCCGGACGGTACAACGATCATGGTAAGAAATCTGTTCTATAATATACCAGTGCGAAGGAAGTTTCTAAAATCGTTTGCAACAGAAGGCAGCTATATTGCTGATCTGATGGAACATCTTGCAATGTCAAGACCTGAGGTTTCGTTCAAATTTGTCATGAACAGGGATACACGTTTTCATACGAGCGGAAACGGTGATCTGCGCGAAGTGATCTATCGTATTTTTGGGCGGGACGTGTCAGAATGCCTGATTCCGGTCGACTATGAGCGGGATGGCATCCATATCAGCGGCTATATCGGTAAGCCCGAGATGAACCGCGCAAACAGGAATATGGAAAACTACTTTGTCAACAGCCGCTATATTAAGAGCGACATCATAGCAAGAGCGGTTGAGGAGGCGTATCAGTCCTATCTTATGAAGCATAAATACCCGGTCTGTATGCTGGCGGTCGGGGTTCCGGCGGATGAAATCGATGTGAACGTTCATCCGTCGAAGATGGAGATCCGCTTTATCAGACAACAGGAATTTTTCGATATCGTTTATCAGGCTGTGTCTGAAGCGCTGAAAGGAAATGAATTTATTCCGCAGGTTATTTTAGACGAAAAGGAGCATCTACAAGATATTGTGGCGGAGAAAAAATCGTTAAGCGAAGGTGCTCCGGAGCCGTTTGAGACAAACAGGCGTCCGGTTCCCGTCTTGCGGGAGGAGACGGTTTATGGGGAAAAAACACCGGATTTGCAAGATTTCTTTCAAACGAACCGCCAAACAAGATTGATTGAGGAACCAAATGCTGCGGGCATCGCGGAAAACGACGATATTCATGCAAATCCTATCGATACAAGCGATAGTCTGATTAACGGAAAACCACACCAGATGGAACTGTTTAACGATAAATTATTAAGCGAAGCGGCAAAGCCGGGACACAAGATTTTGGGGCAGATATTTGATACTTACTGGCTGGTGCAGTATGAAGACAAGCTGTTTATCATTGATCAGCATGCCGCGCATGAAAAAGTCAAATTTGAACGTTTGATGAAGCATTTGAAAGAAAAGGACATGCCGGGACAGATGCTCACACCGCCGATGATCCTTCACCTGAACGCAAGGGAGTATCAGGTATTGTCGGAATACCGCGGACACTTTTTGAAACTCGGATTTGAGATCGAGGATTTTGGCGGGAATGAGGTGGCTGTCCGCACGGTACCGATGGATCTGTACGGCTGCAATGAGCGTGAACTTTTGATGAATATGCTGGATGAGCTTGTTGACGGTCCTGTCCGTGGAACGCCTGATGTGATATATGAGAAGCTGGCTTCTATGGCATGTAAATCTGCCGTTAAGGGAAACATGTCTATGACGGCAGCCGAGGCGGAGGTATTGATCAGTGAGCTTCTTTACTTAGACAATCCCTATCATTGTCCGCACGGCAGACCGACGATCGTTGCAATGTCTAAATATGAACTGGAGAAGAAATTTAAGCGGATCATCTAAAAAAGACTTTGAAGCAGAGAGGGGAGCGGGGCGGATGAGCAGGAAACCACTCGTCATTCTTACGGGGCCGACTGCAGTTGGAAAGACAGCACTTTCCATCTCACTGGCAAAAACAATCGGCGGAGAAATCATCTCCGCCGATTCCATGCAGGTTTACCGCCGGATGGATATTGGCACGGCCAAGATTAAACAAGAAGAAACACAAGGCATTTCACATCATTTGATCGATGTACTGGAACCGGATGAGCCGTTTGATATCGTACGTTTTCAGTCAATGACAAAGAATGAAATGCATGATATTTATGGGAGAGGGCATATTCCTGTTTTAGTCGGCGGAACTGGTTTCTATATCCAGTCCGTGCTCTACGATGTTGATTTTTTGGAACATCATGAGGAAAGCCCTTATAGGAGGAAATTAGAGGAACAGGCGAAAACGCCGGAGGGAGCGGCGGCGCTCTATGACCGGCTTTTGGTGATCGATCCTGAATCGGCAAAATGCATACACAAAAACAATGTAAAGCGTGTGATACGGGCAATCGAGTTTTATGAGGAAAATCATGCGCCGATCTCCGCACATAATGAGAGTCAGCGAAAAAGGCAGTCACCGTATGCATTCTGCTACTTTGTGTTGAATGATGAACGTGAAAAACTGTATACGCGTATTGATGAACGCGTGGACCGGATGATGGATGAAGGGCTGCTTAAGGAGGTTCAAAGCTTACGGGCGTCAGGCTGTACACGCAACATGGTTTCCATGCAGGGGCTGGGTTATAAAGAACTGTTTGATTTTCTGGACGGACAGATCAGCCTGGAAGAGGCAGTCTACCGCATAAAGCGGGACACGAGGCATTTTGCAAAGCGTCAGATCACATGGTTTAAGCGGGAGCGGGACGTCATTTGGCTGGAACGCGGGGCATTTGCCTCGGAAGATGAAATTCTTGCAAGAATGTGCGCATATCTGCAAGAGAAGGGTATCATCCAATAAATACGCAAATGCGGTTAAGGACTGGCTCAAGGGCGTTTTCAAACGCCTGCAAAATATATAAATAATATACAATACCGGAGGCAAAACAGGAATGGCAGATACCACATTAGAGGCAATGTATGAGAGCATGGGAATTTCCCGTGAAGTTTATGAGGCAGGCGGACGTGTGCAGGAACGCTTGCGCGGGCGGTTTATGAAAATAGATGAGACAGCGCAGTATAATCAGCTCAAGGTGCTGAAGGCCATGCAAGATGCGCGTGTTTCAGAGGCGTGTCTGCTTGGCACGACAGGCTATGGTTATGGTGATGTCGGCAGGGATACACTGGAGCAGGTTTATGCAAAGTTGTTTCATGCGGAAGATGCGCTTGTACGCCCGCAGATCACATGCGGTACACACGCACTTGCACTTGCGCTTATGAGCAATGTAAGACCGGGAGACGAAATCTTATCCCCGGTTGGAAAGCCTTATGATACCTTAGAGGAAGTGATCGGTATCCGCCCGTCCAGGGGATCGCTTGCCGAATACGGGGTCACATACAGGCAGGTCGAACTGGCAAAGGACGGCTCATTTGACTATGACGGGATCAGGGCGGCGATCAGTCAAAAGACAAAGCTTGTCACGATCCAGCGTTCCAAGGGGTATTTAGCGCGTCCAACCCTGTCTGTAGCAAAGATCGGCGAACTGATCTCTTTTGTAAAGAGCATCAGACCGGATATCATCTGCATGGTCGATAACTGCTATGGAGAGTTTGTAGAGAGGATCGAGCCGACAGATGTTGGTGCGGATATGGCAGTCGGTTCACTGATCAAAAATCCGGGGGGAGGGCTCGCCCCGATCGGCGGCTATATTGCCGGAAGAAAAGAATGTGTGGAAAACGCCGCGTATCGGTTGACTTCTCCGGGGCTTGGAAAGGAAGTCGGCGCGTCGCTCGGTGTGCTGACTTCTTTTTATCAGGGGCTGTTTCTGGCGCCTACGGTTACGGCAAGCGCCTTAAAAGCCGCCGTTTTCGCCGCAAATCTTTATGAACCGTGCGGTTTTGTCTGTACGCCGGATGCGTCGGAAGAACGTTTTGATATTATTCAGGCGATCCGCTTTGAAAGGCCTGAGGGTGTGCGCGCATTCTGCCAGGCCGTACAGGCTGCGGCAGGCGTTGACAGTCATGTTGTGCCGGAACCGTGGGATATGCCTGGCTATGACAGTCCGGTCATCATGGCGGCGGGCGCATTTGTTTCCGGTTCGTCGATCGAGCTTTCGGCGGACGGTCCGATGAAGCCGCCTTACAACGTCTTTTTTCAGGGAGGACTTACCTGGGAGCATGCCGGATTCGGCATCTTAAAGACATTTCAGCGCTTTGTAGATGAGGGACTGATCTCCCCTTCGGCGCTTTCCAGGCTATAGGCAAAGAGCATCGAAAAAGAGGTATACATGAATTGGGTTTTGTGTTAGAATAGTATCAATTGTGGGTACCCTCATAACGCGTAAGATGTACCCGGAGAGTATTTTGATGCGAACGAGGGTATACTTATGAAAAATCAAACAGATCTGCCATATGAAAAATTTCTTGCATATGGCGCGCAGAATCTTACAGATGCAGAACTTCTTGCCATTATTATACGGACGGGGACGAAGGGAGAAGATGCGCTTAGTCTGGCGAAAAAGATTTTGAGCATGAATGCGAATCAGAGCGGACTGTTACAGTTGCAGCATATCCATCTGGAGCAGTTGAAGTCTGTCAAGGGAATTGGCGAAGTGAAGGCGGTGCGGATCAAATGTGTTGCCGAGCTGTCAAACAGGATCGCAGCGTCTCGCATGCATGAGCGTCTGGATTTCAGCAGACCGGAGATGGTCGCCGCTTATTACATGGAGCAGATGCGTCATCTTGAAAATGAACAGGTGCGCATGCTACTGCTTGATAACCGGTGCCGCCTGATCATTGACACGGTGCTGTCAACCGGAACGGTGAATTTTTCTGTTCTTTCGCCGCGCGACATGTTTATCAGGGCGCTCGAGTACAGGGCGGTGTATATTATGCTCCTGCATAATCATCCGGGCGGAGATCCGAAGCCAAGCGGAGAAGATTTTACGATGACGGCAAGAATCAAGGCCGCGGGGTCATTCCTTCAGATTCCGCTGCTGGATCATATTATCATCGGTGACGGCAGGTATATGAGCTTTCTTGAGGAAAAACTTCTGTAAGAAGACGAAGAGCGTTACGGTTAGAAAGGGGTACATGAGGTTGGGAAATAATATATTCGGCATCGACCTTGGAACGAGTAATATCAAAATTTACAGCAGGAACGAAGATGCGATTCTTGTGGAAAAAAATATGATCGCGATCGAGAATAAGAATACGTTGTTTGCTTATGGCAACTCGGCGTATGAGATGTTCGAGAAAGCGCCGTCCAATATTCATATTTCCTATCCGCTCTGTAACGGTGTGATCGCAGATATTCAAAATATGCAGCTTCTCGTAAAATATTTCGTCAGCGACATCTGCAAAGGAACCATTCGTCCCGCAGACTATTACATTGCCGTGCCGACGGATGTGACGGAAGTGGAAAAGAGAGCCTTTTATGATCTGGTCAAGGACGCGGGCGTAAAGGCTCGCAAGATCATGGTGGTTGAGAAGGCGGTTGCAGACGGGCTCGGACTGGATATAGATGTGAAGAATTCACAGGGGGTTTTGGTTGTAAACGTAGGTTATGATACCACGGAGATTTCAATCTTATCGCTCGGCGGAATCGTTTTAAGCAAAATGATCAAAGTGGGCGGGCAGAAATTTGACGAAGCGATCCGCAATGCGATCAGAAGAGAATACAGTCTGCTGATCGGCGGGAAAACAGCGGAAAAAGTCAAGATCTTGTTATGCGAACTGGAGGAAAACGGAGCGAATGCAGTCGTATACGGGCGTGATATCGTAACAGGACTTCCGGTCGAACGTGAGATACCGACAGCACTTGTGGACGAATGTCTGAAGGAGCATTTTGCAACAATTATTGATAATATCAAGGTGATCCTGGAGCGGACGCCGCCGGAGCTTGCGGCGGATATTTATCGCCATGGAGTCTATTTAACGGGAGGAGCGTCACAGGTCATGCATCTCGCGGAATTGATTGCAAAGGGAACCGGATTAAAGATCAATTCGATCGATGCGCCGATGAAGAGTGTTGCACTCGGACTTGCGAAAATCATCAAAGAAGATAACTATAAATCTGTTGCCTACGCGATTGAGGGAATGAGCAAATAACTATGAGTCCTGTCATAAAAAAAAAGGGAGAGCATTTTCACCTTCCAAGTAAATATCTTCTCCTGATCCTGACTGTTCTTTGCATCGGTATGATGCTGATCACGCTGACGACGGATTTTACAAAAGGACCGTTAAACGGAATCGCAGGTACCGTGATCGCACCCTTTCAGGCAGGGATCAGCGAGGTGGGCAGCTATCTGTCAAAACGTGTGGATGAACTGGTAGAGATCCGCGACCTGCTCATGGAGAACGAGGACTTAAAACGTCAGCTCGACGAGCTGACCCTGCAGAATACAATGTTGCAGCAGGATCGCTTTGAACTCTACCAGCTTCGTGAATTATACGAGCTGGATCAGTCTTATGAAGGGTATACGAAAGTCGGAGCCCGTATTATCGCAAAAGATACAGGCAACTGGTTTTCGTCATTTATCATCGACAAGGGAACGGATGACGGGCTTGCCGTCGATATGAATGTCATTGCAGACGGCGGTCTGGTAGGGCGCATTACGGTGATCGGACCTAACTGGGCGCGTGTAGAATCTATCATTGCAGATAATATCAATGTCAGCGGTATGGTACTGTCAACGGCTGATAATGTGATCGTATCGGGCAGTCTGGAGCTGATGTCGGTTGGAAAGATTTCATTTTCCCAGCTGATCGATTCGGACAATGAAGTCATGATCGGCGATAAGATCGTAACCTCCAATATTTCAGATAAATATCTTCCCGGCATCGTGATCGGTTACATAACGCAGATCGATACAGATGCAAACAATTTGTCAAAGTCAGGGTATTTAGCGCCCGCGGTCGATTTTGAGCATTTAGAGGTCGTATTGGTCATTCTTGAAAAGAAACAGACGATCGGGGAATCTTAAGACCGGACAGGGTTTGTTTGGCATGGAGCGCTCTTTAACATTGTACAGAGCCTGGGGACTATAGAAGGAGCATGACCATAATATGAGAAAAATCGTGATAGCACTGATGGTGATGTTTTGTTTTGTGCTGCAGGGGACGCTTATGCAATGGATCTCACTTGGCAGGGTCGCACCAAATCTGTTGATCATTATCACGTCCGCTTATGGCTTTATGAGGGGAAAAAAGAATGGTCTGCTGGTCGGATTTTTCTGCGGCTTGCTGACGGATATCTTTTTTGGACAGGTCATTGGATTTTATGCGATTATTTATATGTATATCGGCTATGCAAACGGAATGTTCCACCGTGTGTTTTTCCCGGAGGATATCAAGCTGCCGCTGTTTTTGATCACCGTCAGCGATCTTGCGTATGGTTTTGCGGTTTATGTTCTGCTATATCTGCTGAGAGGGCGGTTTGAACTGCCTTTTTATTTTTTGCATGTCATCGTGCCGGAAACGGTATATACCATCGTATTAACGGTATTGTTTTATCCAATGAACCTGAAAATCAATCAGAAGTTTGATGAGATAGAGAAAAGGAGCGAAAAGAAGTTTGTTTAGCAATTTTAAGGACTGGCTGATCCGGTTTGTCACTTCCCGTTTTTTCATTCTTTCACTGCTCGTGACCGGTCTGTGCGCGGTGCTTGTCTACCGTCTTTTTGATCTGCAGATCGTCCGCGGAGAATCTTACATGGAAAACTTCAGGCTTCGCATCAGAAAAGAGCGGTCGATCGCAAGCACCCGCGGTCAGATTTTTGATCGCAACGGAAATATCATTGCCTATAATGAGCTTGCCTACTCCGTGATCATTGAAGATGTCTATGATTCGGGTTCGACCAAAAATGAAGAGTTGAATACGACCATTTACCGTCTGATCCATATGATAGAAGATAACGGGGATTCCATAATCAATGATTTTTCAATCGTGATCGATGAGGACGGTAAGTTTTCCTATACAGTAACGGGAAATGTACTGCTGCGTTTTCTGGCAGATATTTACGGGCACAGCAGTATTCAGGATTTGACATATGCGGAAAAGACGGCGACTCCCGACGAGGTTATGGAATATCTGGGGGGCAGAAGACGGTTCGGTGTCGGAAAATATCTGTATGACGAAGACGGCGGCTATCTTCTTGACGAGTCCGGAAACAGACAGTTTATTGTTGGTGAGGGGTATACAAAAGAGGAACTGCTGAAGATCGTGACGATCCGGTATGCCATGAGCTTAAACAGCTATCAGAAATATATTCCGACAACGGTCGCAACAAATGTCTCCGAGGAGACCATTGTTGCCGTCATGGAAAATAGCGATGTGCTTTCGGGCGTATCTATTTTTGAAGATACCATGCGTAAATACGTGGATTCCGTCTATTTCAGTAATGTTGTCGGCTACACGGGAAAGATCTCGTCAGAGGAGCTTGTGAGCTATCAGGCACAAAGTGATGATTACGCAAGCAATGACATTGTGGGAAAGACCGGTATTGAGCAGAGTATGGAACTGGAGCTTCAGGGAATAAAAGGCTCTGAGATCGTGTATGTGGATAACCTTGGCAGAGTGATCGAAACGGCTGAACGCACAGAACCGGTTGCCGGAAATGATATTTATTTAACGATCGATATGGAATTGCAGGAGACGGCATATCACATATTGGAGCAGAAGATCGCAGGCATACTGCTTGAAAAGATCAAGAACATCAAAGAGTACATCCCGGCAGAGCACGCGACAGAGAGCCAGATCCAGATCCCGATTTACGATGTGTATTTTGCACTGTTCGATAACAATATCCTGAAAATGAAAGATTTTGACCATGAAGATGCGTCTGAGACGGAGAGCATTGTCTACGCAAACTATCTGGACAATAAGGATATCGTGTTAGCCAGACTCCGGCAGGAGCTGTTGGAGACGGGAACGGTCTACAGCGATCTGGACACGGAATATGCGGTCTATGAGAGTTATATCGTATCGATGCTTCAGTCAGATAATGTAGGAATTCTGCAGACGGAATTGATCGATACGTCGGATGAAATTTATAAGGCATGGAGAAACGACGAGACGATCAGTCTGCAGGAATTTCTGAAGCATGCCATTTCCATGAACTGGATCGATACGGCAAGGCTTCCTCTTGAAAACCAGTATGCGGATTCGGAGGAAGTCTATACGGTTCTTGTTGATTTCATTATCTCTTACCTGAATGAGAATACGGATTTTGGCAAACGCATGATCAAGTATATGATTTTGGGGGACAGACTGACCGGGAAACAGGTATGTCAGCTTTTGGTCGACAGGGAGATCGTACATCTGACCGATGATGAACTCGCCGCATTTGTCAATAATGCGGTAAGCCCCTATCAGTTTATGCGAAACCGGATTAAGAATCTGGATATTACACCGGCGCAGCTTGCATTGGATCCGTGTACCGGAGATATGGTCATTACGGATGTCAATACAGGGGATGTGCTTGCGATGGTCTCTTATCCGGGGTATGATACCAATCGCGTGTCGGATGCGGCTTACTGGAATCAGATCAATACGGATCTGTCTTATCCGATGTTAAATTATACAACACAGCGCAGAACGGCTCCCGGCTCTACATTTAAGATGGTATCGGCATCTGCCGTTCTTGAAGACGGATATCTGACGACGCAGGACCGGATCGTCTGTCATGGTGTGTTTGACCGTCTTGACGCGGTAAACCGCTGTACCGGTGTACATGGCTCCTTAAATGTAACAGGAGCCATCCGCCATTCCTGTAACTGCTATTTTTATGAAGCGGCATATCGCATGAGTTTGGAGGACGGTGTCTATAACGAGAATTTGGGAATCGACGAACTGACAAAATATGCGGAGCTTTACGGATTAGGGGATAAATCAGGCGTGGAAATAGATGAGTCCGCACCTAAAATATCGGACGAATATCCGGTTATTACTGTGATCGGACAGGGAAATGCAAACTATTCCACAGCTCAGCTTGCGCGATACGTTACAACAGTCGCGAACAGCGGAACGTGTTATAATTTAACATTGATAGACCGCATTGAGGATGCGGAGGGAACCGTTTTGCGTGAGAATCATGCAGAAATCCGGAATACACTTGATTTCGCAGATTCAACATGGGATTCTATTCATACGGGGATGCGTCAGGTGGTCGAAAATATGCGCTATTATTCAGAAATGGAAGTTCCGGTCGCAGGAAAGACAGGGACGGCGCAGGAGAGCAGGACAAGACCGCCCCATGCTCTTTTCGTCTGCTATGCACCGTATGACAGCCCTGAAATTGCGATCGCAGCGCGCATTGAGTACGGTTATGCTTCCTCTTATGCGGCAGAAATGACGCGGGATGTGATCAAATATTATTTTGAGCTCGCACCCAGAGAGGAGCTTGTTACGGGAATGGCGAATGATATCTAGGCATCGGCGCAGAAGCGATTTTTTTGGATGCTATGTGTTCTGATGAGAGGAGTCAATTTTCGGCTTGTGCAGAGAGGAGTGTGAAAACAGATTGAATAATCCTTTAGTCATGATTAAAAGTTACCCGCACGGCATCGCATTGCATTTAGATGCCGATGCGCCGTTTACGGATATTCTTGAGGAACTTGAAGAGAAGTTGAAGGATGCCTCCGGATTCTTTCAGGGGGCGAGACTTGCGTTATCCATTGAGGACAGAAGAGTCACCCCGCAGGAGGAGCGTCAGCTGATCCAGGCGCTGGCACTGCATGGGGGACCGGCCATTGTCTGTGTCGTTGAGAGAAATGGCCGGGGAGACGAATTTTATGTGCGCGCTCTGCAGAAAGCGGAACCGCGTGCTGCAGAGGAACCCTATCTCATACATAGGGGCAGCCTGACTGACGGGGAGGTGTTGGAAAATAACAAAAAGACAATTCTCGTGATCGGAGACGTCGGAGAGGACTGTCGTGTGATCTCAGCAAGAAATATCATTGTGCTGGGAGGATTGTACGGAGAGGCATATGCAGGAACAGATACAAATGAAAATCATTATGTTGCGGCACTGATCATGGAGACAGAACAGATCACAATTGCCGGCTGCAAGAGTGAAAGGACGGAAGGACAAAAGGGTAAATGGTTTTCGCGGCCCAAAAAGCAGCCGCAGATCGCGGTTGTAAAAAACCACGAAGTAGTCAGGGAACTGCTTACAAAAGAATTACTAAATGATTCCGGCTTGGAACTGTTTTAACGCCTGACACATTTAGGGGACAACTATTTCAATCAAAACGGAGGATATAGTATGAGCGAAGTAATTGTCATTACGTCAGGAAAAGGCGGTGTTGGAAAGACCACAACATCAGCAAACATTGGAACCGGTCTTGCAGCGCTTGGTAAAAAGGTCGTCCTGATCGATACCGATATCGGATTGCGCAATCTGGATGTTGTGATGGGACTTGAAAACCGTATCGTATATAATCTGGTAGATGTCATAGAAGGAACCTGCCGTATCAAGCAGGCACTCATCAAGGACAAGCGGTATCCGGGATTGTTTTTGATGCCGTCGGCACAGACGAGGGATAAGACGGCAGTAACGCCCGGACAGATGATAAAAATGATCTCATTTCTGAGAGATCAGTTTGATTTTATTATATTGGACTGTCCGGCAGGAATCGAGCAGGGATTCCAGAACGCGATCGCAGCTGCAGATCATGCGGTGATCGTCACAACGCCCGAAGTATCCGCCATCAGGGATGCAGACAGAGTGATCGGGCTTTTGGAGGCTCATGAGATCGCAAAGATGGAATGTATCGTAAACCGCGTCCGCCCGGAAATGGTGCGCCGCGGGAATATGATGAGTGTTGACGACGTCATCGACATTCTTGCACTTCCTCTTTTGGGTGCTGTTCCGGATGATGAAAATGTCGTGATCGCGACGAATCAGGGAGAGCCGCTTGTCGGGACTGCAACCATGGCGGGGCGTGCGTACCGCAATATCTGTGCAAGACTTGTCGGAGAGGATGTGCCGCTTCTAAACTTTGACAGCGGGCGCCATGTCTTATCAAAGCTTAGCGGCGTATTTCGAAAAAGTCAGGGGGCGAAGCTATGAGGATACTGTTTCGCCACAAAAAAACACGTACGATCGCAAAAGGACGTTTGAAGATCCTGTTGATCTCAGACCGCGTAAATTGTTCTCCTCAAATGATGGAATTACTAAAAAATGATATCTCTAAGGTGATCTCTAAGTATATGAAGATCGATGAACAACAGATGGAAGTACAGATTGGACAGACGGACGGAAACGGACGCCGTTCAGAAAGAAAGCCCGTGCTTTATATCAATATGCCGATTTTGGAGATCGGAAAGCACGGAATATCATGATCATAGGATGATCGGAGAGGAAATGCATGAAAAAGAAGTACCGCGTAAGGGATTACAATTTTTTGCTTGTCATATTTGTGGTCGCCGTATCCATTATCGGCGTACTGGCAATCGGAAGTGCGAAGGAATCCCTGCAGAACAAGCAGATGATGGGGGTTATCTTGGGTTTTTTTATCATGCTTGTCATCTCTCTGTTTGATTATGGATTCTTTTTGAAATTTTATTGGGTGATTTACGGATTGAATCTTGTATTTCTGCTGCTTGTGCGTCTGATCGGCAGTGACGCCGGCGGCGCACAGAGATGGGTGACGATCCTGGGAATTCAATTTCAACCGTCTGAACTTGCGAAAATTTTATTGATTTTATTTTATGCACAGTATATCATGATACATAAGGAGAAGTTGAACAGACTAAAAACGCTTGTTACGATGATCCTGCTGTTCATACCGCCTCTTGCGCTTGTCTATTTGCAGCCAGACATGTCAACAAGCATTGTCATTGTCGTGGTTTTTGTCGTCCTGCTCTTTGTTGGGGGATTGAGCTGGAAGATCATTGCGGGCGTGGCGGCGGTCGTGATCCCGACGTTCGTGATCCTTTTTATGTTGATTCTGCAGCCTGACCAGAAACTGATCCGTGATTTTCAACAGACGCGGATCCTTGCATGGCTGTATCCGGATGAATACGAGAATGCAGAAGGCTATCAGCAGCAGAATTCGATCATGGCAATCGGTTCGGGGCAGTTGATGGGAAAGGGTCTGAACAGTACATCCATTGGATCCGTAAAAAGCGGAAATTTTATTTCGAAGACGGAAACCGATTTCATTTTTGCCGTTGTCGGGGAAGAACTTGGATTTGTCGGCAGTACCTCCACAGTTCTTTTGTTATTCGGGATTTCCCTGATGTGTTTTAATACGGGCAGAAAAGCGAAAGATATGGCGGGGAGCCTGATCTGTGCGGGCGTCGGTATCATCATTGGTTTTCAAAGCTTTACGAATATTTCCGTAGCGACGGGCTTATTTCCCAATACGGGAATTCCGTTGCCGTTTGTCAGCAACGGTCTGACTTCACTTCTTTGTTTGTATATGGGGATCGGTTTTGTCTTAAATGTAAGACTGCAATGCGAAAAAAAATACTAAGAGAAGGTGTGTGTGGGACAGATGAATATTGCATTGATTGCACATGATGCGAAAAAAAAGCTGATGCAGAATTTCTGCATTGCGTATCGCGGGATTTTAAGTAAGCATGAGCTGTATGCGACCGGAACGACTGGACGTTTGATCGCAGAGGCTACTAATTTAAGCATTCACAAATATCTTGCAGGGCATTTAGGCGGTGAGCAGCAGATCGGGGCACAGATCGAACATAATCAGATCGATCTGGCGATTTTCCTTAGGGATCCGCTTTCTGCAAAACCTCATGAGCCTGACGTCAATAATGTTGTCAAGCTGTGCGATACTTACAACATACCGTTGGCGACGAACTTAGCGACAGCGGAGCTGTTGATCAAGTCATTAGACAGAGGAGACCTTGAGTGGCGTGAAATATACAAATAAAAAAAGAAGTATGCTCGCAGTTGCTTTATGCCTGCTGATCTTGCTGACGGGATGCGGGGAGCTGCCATATGACATGGTGTATGATCCTGATTATCCGGTCAGCAGTTTTCGTGTTGTGACGAATGACCGCTATGCGGTCGCCGAATCGTTTGCCGCCGGATTATGTGTGACTGCGGGGAGTGTGACAGAGAATACGACGTTTGTTCCTGACGATATCGGATCAGCGGGCTTGTTTGATCTGAACCAGTCCCGTGTGATCTATGCAAACAACATCCACGGCAAACTGTATCCTGCAAGTATGACGAAGGTGATGACTGCGCTTGTCGCACTGAAATATGGCAATCTGGACGATATGCTGGTGGCTTCGGAAAATGCAGTGATCGATGAATACGGGGTACAGACATTTGGAATTCAGGCAGGGGACCGGATGACGCTGGATCAGGCGCTGCATATTTTGCTGATCAAATCTGCAAACGATATCGGCATTATGATCGCCGAGCACATTGCCGGAAGTGTGGAGGGCTTTGCGGAGCTTATGAACACGGAGGCGGTACGCATTGGTGCGACCAATTCCCATTTTACAAATCCGCATGGTCTGCATGACGAAGAACATTACACAACTGCTTACGACATGTATTTGATTTTTCAGGAGACGTTGCAGTATGAGGAATTTAAGCAGATCATCGCCATGGACTCCTATACGACCGTGTATACGAATGCGGAGGGAACGCCCTGCGAAGCCACAGTCAGATCGACGATTCAGTATCAGACAGGCAATTATCCGGTGCCCGGTAATATTACGATACTTGGCGGAAAGACAGGTACCACGAACGCGGCGGGAAACTGCCTGATTCTTCTTGTAAAAGATACTTCCGGCAACCAGTATATAGCGGTGATCATGCGTGCAAGGGAACGCGCTGCCCTTTATGAAAAGATGAATGCTCTTTTAAAAGAAATATACGGTCAGTAACACGACTTGTGTAAATAAATGAGGATTGGGGAAATAATGGCGAAATCCGGAAAAGTAGTAAGATATCGAAAACCTGTGAATCTGAATATTGGGATGATCATATTTGGGTTTATTTTTATCTATATCATCGTCTGTATCATCACCTATTTCCGAACAGAACACATTGCAGGCTATGAAGTCACGATGGGTTCTCTTTCAACTAGCAATCTCTATACGGGAATTGCGATCAGGGAAGAACAGGTTATTTATTCTGCCGGTGACGGATATGTGAATTACTTTGCGGGAGAGGGAGAGAAAATAGGTGCAAATCAGCTTGTTTACACGATTGACGGCAGCGGACGGCTTGCAGAGCTGATGTCTCCGGAAAGAGAGGAAAACACCTTAAACGACGCGGAATTATTGCAGCTACGACAGGAATGCATATCGTTTGCCGGCAGTTTTCATGACCGCTCGTTTTATTCGGCTTATGATTTTAAGCATGTGATGAACGGCGCCGTCATGCGGCTTGCAACGGCAAATACGCTTGAGAATATCGGCAATATCAACGATACAGGTATTGCAGGTTCCGTGCATCTTTACTATGCGCCGGAACCCGGAGCCGTCATTTACTCCGTAGACGGATATGAGAACTTAACACCAACGGAAATCACAAAAGAACGGTTTGATCAGAACCTGTATGAAAAAAAAGGACTTGCAAATAATGAACTTCTTTCGCAGGGAGATGAGGCATATAAGCTTTGTACCTCGGAAAACTGGTCGATCGTCATACCTCTTGATGAGGAGCAGGAGCGGGCTCTTGCCGATGAGAGCTATGTACAGGTCAAATTCTTAAAGGATCAGACGCAGTCGTGGGCTTCGCTTGAGATCCTGCATCTTCCGGATGGCGTTTATGGCGTACTTGGTTTTCATACGTCCATGCTGACTTATTGCATGGAGCGTTTTATCGAAATAGAATTAATCATGGAGGAAGAGAAAGGACTAAAGATACCGGTATCATCCATTGTAGAACGGGAGTTTTATCTGATTCCCGCCGAATATGTATATACAGCGGATAGCGGAAAATCACGATTTGTCTCTAGACAGATCTATACAGAGGACGGCGGGCTGAGCTGGGAGAGCGTTCCTGTTACCGTTTACAACGAAAGCGAAGGAAATCTGTATATTGGAGAAGATCTGCTGCGCGGCGGAGACGTGCTGCAAAAGGAAGACTCGGAGGAGACGTTTACGGTCGGTACAAAAGCAACATTGCGTGGCGTATACAATATCAACAAGGGCTATGCCGATTTCAGGCAGATCAGTATTCTTTATCAAAACGAGGATTATGCGATCGTAAAATCCAACACAACTTACGGCTTATGCGTGTATGATCATATTGTATTAGACGCGTCTGCAGTGCTAGAAGATGACTTTACTCATTAAATATTTATTTTATATGTTGACAGAGAGACAAAAAACAATGATAATGAAATTAGTGATGGAAAGGCACAGGTACTGATATGGGTGTTATGGACAAGTTTATTAACGCGATGAAGCTCAATCCGGAAGATGAGGACGATTACTATGATGATTACGAGAGCGACGAACCTGTAGAGGAGAAACCGCAGAGGAACAGTTATCGGGAACGTGAGCGGGAACGCGATTATGACGAGAGTGATTATGAGGAAAAACCACCGAAAAAGCCTGTGTCAAAGGTAACACCGATGAAACAGACAAGACGCTCTCAGGGAAACGGGATGGAAGTGTGCGTCATTAAGCCGACTACCGTAGAGGAAGCGCGGGAGATCACCGATACGCTTTTATCAAACAGAACAGTCGTATTGAATTTAGAAGGGTTAGATGTTGATGTTGCCCAGCGCATTATCGATTTTACATCGGGATCGACTTATGCGATCAAGGGCAACCTTCAGAAAATATCACACTATATATTTATCATCACGCCGGCGAGCGTGGATATATCAGGGGATTTTCAAGAGATATTGAGTGGCTCTTTCGACGTACCGATCAGAAATAAGTAACGGTCTTGTGAGACGTATTAGAAAATGAAACTGAACACGAAAATAAAAACTTCCCGAAGACGTACATCGGAAGCGGGAAGTTTTTTGAATCAAATGTATTCAAACAGATAGTAAAAGTATGCAGAAAATCAAAAATTGATATAAATAGTATCTAACAAGCTTCCGATATAGATTGATATGCGCTTGGGCGTACAAAGGAGTATAAGGATGAACACAGATATGGAACAACGGGTTACAGTTATGATGAATAAAAAACCCGCGTATGACATTGTTTATGCAACAGATTTTGCGGCACTTCCCGAAGAACTTGCGGGTATGGGGATCTCTTCACGCAGACTCTGTATCATTACGGATTCTCATGTCAGGGAATTATATGCCGATACGCTTGAAAATCTGCTTTGCCCGCATGCAAAACAGGTGGATGTGTTCTCATTTCCGGAAGGGGAGAAGTATAAGACATTAGATACGGTACGCGATTTGTATACTTTTTTGATCATGCAGCATTATGACAGGGCCGATATGTTGATCGCGCTTGGCGGCGGAGTTGTGGGTGATATTACGGGTTATGCGGCAGCGACATTTCTGCGCGGCATTGATTTTGTCCAGATACCGACGACCTTGATCGCACAGTCCGACAGTTCCATCGGCGGTAAAACGGGTGTAGACTTTGACGGATACAAAAATATGGTTGGCGCATTTTATATGCCGCGTTTAGTCTATATGAATATCGAAACGTTAAAAACACTTGATGAAAGACAGTTTTACTCGGGATTTGCAGAAGTCATGAAGCATGGACTGATCAAGGATGCATTGTTTTATGAGTGGCTTCTTGATCATATGTATGAGATCCATGACAGGGATACAGAGACGCTCAAAGAGATGGTCATGAGGAGCTGTGCCATAAAGAAGCTGGTTGTCGAGAAAGATCCGTTGGAAAAAGGGGATCGTGCGCTCCTGAATTTTGGTCATACGATTGGGCATGCTATTGAAAAATATAAGGATTTTGAATTGTCGCATGGCGAGAGTATCTCTCTCGGCTTTGTTGCGGCAGCATATATCTCATGGAAGCGCGAACTGCTGTCCATGGAAGAGTATTATGAGATTCGCGATATGCTTGTACCGTTTAATCTGCCGATCAGCATTGACCATATTGAACCGGAAAAGATCGTAGCGCTTACCAAGTCTGATAAGAAAATGGAACACGGAACGATCCGTTTCATCCTTTTGAAGAAGATTGGAAAAGCCCTGATCGACACAAGTGTCACAGAGCAGGAAATGCTCGACGCGGTCCGGGAAATTTATTTTGATGAAGAGGATGAACGTGCATGAGTAAAAAGAAAATCATCCGGCTGGTATTTGATTTTGTTTTATTTATCCTGCTGGTATTTATTGATCAGGGAACAAAATATCTTGCGGTCCTGAACTTAAAGGATCGGGCACCGGTGCCGGTCATAAACGGCGTATTTGAACTGCATTATCTGGAAAACCGCGGGGCGGCGTTTGGCATGCTGCAAAACCAGAAATTTTTTTTCATTTTTATAGCAGTGGTCATCCTTGCAGCAATCTGTTATGTACTGTTTCGTATGCCTGACCGGAAGAGATACCGGAGCATGAATCTGTTCTGCGTTCTGATCGCTGCCGGGGCAGTCGGCAATATGATCGACCGTTTTCGCTATGACTATGTAGTAGATTTCCTGTATTTTGTATTGATACACTTTCCAATCTTTAACGTAGCGGATATTTATGTAACCTGTGCTACCATATTGCTTGCGATTTTTCTTTTATTTGTATACAAGGATGAAGAACTTCGTTTTTTGAGTGTCCGACCGAAAAAATATCGTGAAGTCAAAGAAGAATCGGTTAAGAAAGCTGTAAAAGAGGATCATCCGGAATGAAAGAATATTGCTTTTCCGTGTCCGAAGAGCTTGAGGGAGAGCGGGTGGATAAAGCGCTGACAAAACTGATGGATTTTGCATCCCGCTCGTATATTCAGAAACAGATCAGGGCGGGCGGCGTTAAGATCGGATCTGTATTCGTGAAGCCCGGCGCCCGTGTGACAGAGGGGGACGAAATCGTCATATGTGTTCCTGACTGTGTACAACCGGACTTAAAACCAGAGCCGATCCCGCTTAATATTTTATATGAAGACGAGGACGTACTTGTAGTAAATAAGCCGAAAGGGATGGTGGTTCATCCTGCCGCAGGACATTACAGCGGTACGCTCGTAAATGCGGTCATGTATCATTGCGGCGATTCTCTTTCAGGAATCAACGGGGTCCTTCGCCCCGGTATTGTGCATCGTATCGATAAGGATACGACCGGCTCCGTGATCGTCTGCAAAAACGATACGGCGCATCTGTCTCTTGCGGAACAGTTAAAAGAGCACCGGGTGACGAGAGCGTATCATGCGATCTGCTGCGGAACGCTCAGGCAGGAGTCGGGCGTGATCGATACCATGATCGGCAGGGATCCGGGCGACCGTAAAAAGATGTCCGTTCTGTCTCAGAATGGAAAGCGTGCCATTACACATTACCGGGTGCTGAAACAATTAAAGGGTTATACTTATGTGGAATGCCGGTTGGAAACGGGACGGACACATCAGATCAGGGTACATATGGCAAGTATCGGACATCCTCTTTTGGGGGATGGGGTATATGGGAATAAAAAATGTCCGTTTCGCTTAGAAGGTCAGACACTGCATGCAAAGCTGCTGGGTTTTGAACACCCGCGAAGCGGGGAGTACATCGAAACCGATGCGCCGCTGCCGGATTATTTTAAGCATCTGCTGACCATATTATGAGCGGTAATTTATGTAAGTTTTGCATTTCGGTTGAAACAATGCTTTATATCGCATATACTATTGCTACAGGATCATTATCCTGATACATAAAAGAAATGAGGTGTATATTTATGGAAACAATCGTAACAATCGGAAGGCAGTACGGTTCTTATGGACATGAGATCGGAAGAGAACTGGCAGAGCATTACGGAATCGCATATTATGATAAAGAATTGCTGACGCGCGCGGCAAAGGAAAGCGGTTTTTGCGAAGAGATGATCAAGAGTAACGATGAGCGTC
Organism: Lachnospiraceae bacterium; assembly: GCA_003979345.1. Classification (GTDB taxonomy): domain Bacteria; phylum Bacillota; class Clostridia; order Lachnospirales; family Lachnospiraceae; genus DLAJ01. The sequence goes on along the minus strand of RYVZ01000004.1, from coordinate 122,268 downwards.
CGACCAATTCATTTTTATATAACCTGGTCATGGATACCTATTCGTTCGGCTATAATGCATCTTCTTTTGTGGACATGCCGATCAGCCAGAAGGTGTTTCTGGCGCAGTTTGATACCATTAAGAAGATTGCAAATGAAGGCCCGTGTGTGATCGTTGGAAGATGTGCCGATTATGCACTTGCCGATTACAAGAACTGTGTTCATGTATTTATCAGTGCAGATGAAGATTTCAAACTGAAAAATATCATGGAGAGTCATCAGATCAGTGCTGCGAAAGCAAAAGATATGATGGTCAAGAAGGATAAGCAGCGTCAGAGCTATTATAATTACTATTCTTCTAAGAAATGGGGCAGAGCTGACAGCTATGACCTGACATTTAATAGCGCAAAACTTGGAATCAAGGGTTCGGTAGAACTTTTGATCCGCTATATTGAGGAGTTTGAAAACTTACAGAAACAATAACAGATAACGGAATGGAGAGTGTACATAAAGGATGAAAAAAATAAAAAAGCGTCTTGTTGCATTGCTCTGCTGTGTCTGCATGCTTACGACCGGAAATATACAGGCAGAGGCAAAGAACGCAGGTACAGCGATCAGCATTGGTATCGACGTATCAAGATGGCAGGGGGATATAAACTGGGCGGCAGTTGCTGCAAGCGGCGTACAGTATGCATTCGTCAGGGTCGGATCAGTAAAATACGGTCTGGATGTCAAGTTTGATCAGAATATGAGGCAGGCGGCAGCAAACGGGGTCAAAACGGGAGTATATATTTATTCCTATGCGACAACACCGCAGGAAGCGGCGATGGAAGCGGTCTTCGTACTGCAGGCAATCTCGAACTATACGGTCAGCATGCCGGTGGCGATCGACATTGAAGATTCGGTACAACGCACGCTTTCACCTGCGCAGATTGCGGAGATCGCCAATACCTTCTGCGCAATCATCGAAAACGCCGGCTATTATCCGGTCGTATACGGAAGCAAATATTGGTATCAGAACTACATCGGACCGATCGCGTATGACAAATGGGTCGCGCAGTATCATACCAACTGTGATATCGAGGATGCAGCTTTTTGGCAGGCATCCAGCACCGGCAGGATTCCGGGGATCAACGGAGATGTAGATATCAATTATCAGTACAAGGATCTGTCAACAAGTATTGTAGGAAATGGTTTTGCATTTCGTAAAGGATTTTACTATTTTTACGAGAACTATAAGATGAAAGCCAATACGTTTGTTCAATACAATGGAGGCATTTATTATGTGGATGAGCTTGGACGGCGTGTTTCCGGTTTTGCACAGGTCGCAGACGGCATTTACTTCTTTGACGAAAACGGTCTGATGCAGTTTGGTTGGCAGTCGCTGGCGGGCAATATTTATTACTTTGGTACGGAAGGAAAGATGGCAGTCGGCATGCAGCAGATCGGAGATTCGGTCTACCTGTTCGATGCGAACGGTTGTATGTATACCGGATGGCTTGCTGCAGACAATCTGTTCTATTTCTATGAAGACGGTCATATGGCAATCGGCTTATCCAAGATTGCTTCAGATCTGTACTACTTTAACGAAAATGGAATTTTGCAGGTCGGCTGGCAGAATATCGGCGGACAGCTTTATTACTTCAATCCTGCTGATGCGAAGATGGCATTCGGTTTCGTGAATGACGGTACCGGGATCTTCTACACAAATGAAAACGGACAGATGCAGACAGGTTTGATCGTTGTCGGAAATGACGTATATTATATGGGCACGGACGGCAGGATGCAGATCGGTATGCAGCAGATCGGCAATGAAACGTATTTCTTCAATACAGAAGGAAAGCGCCAGGTTGGATTTGTCAGTGACGGCGTTTCTATGTACTATTTTAATCCGGAAACAGGTGCAATGGCGAAGGGATGGGCTGCTATCGGTGGATCTATGTACTGCTTTGATCCTGTATCGGGACAAATGTATGTTGGCATGAAGCAGATCGGAGAGCAGATCTATCTGTTTGATGCAGAGGGTCGTCTGGTCGTTAACCAGCAGATGGAAGCGGACGGCGTGCTCTATGTCATCGACGAAAATGGCTACGTAACTATGATAACCACACAAGAATAAAACGATGGATCAGAGTAAAAAGATACTGGAAGTGAATCAAGCATACAAAATATATCGGGGGCGTCCTGTGATAAGGAACGCTACGTTTAAGCTGCATGCAGGAGAGTGCGTGTTGATAACCGGAAACAACGGTAGCGGTAAAACAACTCTTCTGCGGCTGCTTACCGGTACAACATTGCCTACGACAGGAACTGTCCGGCTGCAGAAGAAGTTATCGGTACAATATGTCCCGCCAAAGTATATCCTTAATACCGGAATGTCCGCATTTCGATATCTGGTACTTTTGACGATGGTGGATGGCTTCTCAAACGCAGAGGCAAAAAAACTTTGTAAAGAGCTGTTTGTCCATTATCAGCTTTCGGGAATGGAACAGATTGCCATAAACCGGCTTTCTGACGGGATCTTGCGAACAATGATGCTTGCGCAGACTATGCTGCGGCCATGCGGGCTTTTGGCTCTTGACGCTCCCTTTACCGGTATTGATCATGACAAACAGAAAATATTTTATGCGGATATGGTAAAAATGAAGCAGCAAAATACGGCGATTCTTTTTACCTCTCTGCCATCAGAAAGAGAGGCTGATGAATGGCAGACGGCATTTGTCGATAAAATTTGGCATATTGAACACGGTGAGATTAAAGGGGACAGATATTAGATGAAGGCTTTGCTGAAATATCACATTGATATGTATATGTCAGGTTTTCACTTTATGTCTCCCTTTCTGCCTGTTTTGATCTATAGTATTCTTTTATGTTTGTTTTTTTCAGTTCTGGTATCTAGTTGTTTTGTGTACTCTTTAGCCATCCTTTTTACGGTCTGTCTGGCTGACGGCTTCTTTTTGCACAGGGCAGACTCTGATGATATGGATGCTGTGTTAATACTGAAATCGGGCAGTGCTATAAAATATTATCTTTCAAAAGAAGTGTTTCTGAGTCTGTTTGCCCTTATTTATATGCTGCTGATCCTGCTGTATTCGGCAGCGGCGTTCCTGTTTGGAGAGATCGTTTTATCAAAACCGGTGCCTGCGGAACTGGCGGTGCTCTGTTCTCTGCATTTGCTTGTGGCATTGCTTGGATATGAACTCAGCAGTTTGTTTCAATCGAAAATGATTAGAAAACGGCGATTGGCATTGATGCTGTTTTTCATAACGATCATTGGGATTTTTATGCGTCAGTCACTGATAAGGGTTCCTGTGTTAAAATGTCTGTTCTGGGTCTTTCCGCCGATCGTAAAGCTGCTCAGGATTGTATCTGAAAGTGAGACGTTTCTGTCCTCAGAGATCGGATGGATCGCGGTGCAGCTTATCCTTGATATTCTTTTAGTGCTTGTCATAAAAGGTGTCATATGGAACAAACGGAAGTGGACAGTCTACGAATAGGAACTATAAGCTCTATTTAACCTGATGATGAGGAATCGAAGGTTCTATCCAATGCAGGACAATTGTAACTATATTAAGCATGTGATATAATGAACGTAAAAGAAAAACAAGCGACGCGCAGCGACATTTGTTTTTCTTGCGTCATTAACAAGCAAAAACTTATCAAAGCATGCTTCGCGGCTGCACTCTGCAGCGCACATGAATCTTCGAAACAAAGCTTTTTCTCTTAAAAAGAGTGTCCTGCAAAAGAGAACATTCCACCGTCATACGGAGGAATGTTCTTATCTTTTTCATCTAAATTTATTTTTATAAAGTTGAAAAAAATGCAATTTACATCTTGCCAAATGAAGAGAAAGCTTATATAATAATATTCGTTGTGACAGGCTTCCGTGGCTCAGTTGGTAGAGCGACGCATTCGTAATGCGTAGGTCGCCGGTTCGAGTCCGGCCGGGAGCTTTCAAAATCCGCTGCTTAAGCGGATTTTTTGTTGAATGAAAAGAGCCGCGCCTAAGCGCAGCTCTTTTTTTGACGGTTGATCAATCGGTCAAACAGATCGATCATAACAAAGAGCAGCACAGCGATCAGGCAGAGCAGGACGAGTGAGGTAATGACCATACTCATTTTGAACGTCTGTGTACCATAAATGATCAAATAACCAAGCCCTTGTCTTGCAGCAAGAAATTCTCCAATGACGACGCCGACGAGCGACAGTCCGATATTCACTTTCATGGTGCTGACGATCAGCGGAATACTGCCAGGTAAGATGACTTTCTTCAGTACGTCGCGTTTTGTCCCACCGAGTGCATAAACAAGATGAATTTTTCCGCCGTCCGCCTGACGGAACCCTGTATAGAGACTAATGATCGAGCCAAAGATCGCAACGCTCATACCTGCCACGATGATCGTTTTCATGCCAGTGCCGAGCCACACAATGAAGAGCGGAGCAAGAGCGGACTTTGGCAGGCTGTTTAAGATCACAAGATAGGGTTCAAATATTGTAGACAACCGGTCAAAGTACCAAAACAGTATAGCAATGATGAGACTGATAATTACTACAAGAGCAAAGCTTAACAGAACTTCCAGCAGAGTGACACGGATATGCGTCAGGAGATCGTTGTTCAGGGTCAGGGTCCTCAGGCTTTTGATGATCAGGGACGGTGAACTGAAAAAAAATGAGTCTACGATGCCGCATGCCGTTGTAACCTCCCATTGTATAAAAAACACAAAAAACACCAGAATCTGAACGCTTCTGTTAATGATCCGGTTTCGGCGCCACTTCTTTTCATATAGAATCTGCTGGGGTGAGCATTGTTTGTTCTTCTCCATGGAGTTCCTCCCATAATTCGTTAAAATATTTTGAAAATTCGGGGGCTTTGCGGGCAGCAACTGCTCCCGTGCCTTGTTTTGTAAGATGGATATCCATCATGCGCAGTACACTGGCAGGACGGGCAGAGAGAACCAGAATCCGGTCCGAGAGTGCAACAGCCTCCGACAGATCGTGCGTGACGAGCACGGCTGTCTTCTTTTCTTTTTTGATAATATCCGCGATATCAGACGATACGGTAAGTCTTGTCTGATAGTCAAGTGCCGAAAACGGTTCATCCAATAAAAGAAGTTCCGGTTCGCAGACAAGCGTCCGGATAAGTGCGGCACGCTGGCGCATCCCTCCGGATAATTCGTCCGGATAACTATCGCGAAACTGGGAAAGCCCATATTGACTGAGAAGGTCAAGCGCCGCTCCGCGCCTCTCTTTTGTGTTTTTGTGACGCAGTTCGAGACCCAAAAGAACATTTTTATAGATTGTGCGCCATTCAAACAGATGATCATGCTGCAGCATGTAACCGATGCTGGAAGGGTTGTTTTTCAGCGTATCCGCAAAGTAAAGCTCGCCGGCTTCTGGTTTGATCAGACCTGCGATCATGGATAATAATGTTGTTTTACCGCAGCCGGAAGGACCGACGATGGAAAGAAACTCCCCTTCCCGAACAGAGAAAGAAATATTTTTTAACGCCTGCGTCTCACCTGAAATAGTATGATAATGATATTGAACATCCTGAAACGAAAGAAGCGTATTCATAGCTGACCTCATATTGATTATAGTTTATAGTATGAGACAACGATAAAAAGTTCCTACCATTTTGTTGAAAAATAGCGGCAGGCATGCTACAATATGCATCATAGCGCATTGTGCCCGCAAGCCGGGGACATGCGCATAAGAGGCGGATGACCGTCGTTTAGAATGGAAAGGGACAAATTATGGCTCAGTTGTGGGGCGGCAGATTTACAAAGCAGACGGATGATCTGGTCTATCATTTTAATGCATCGATCTCATTTGATCAGCGTTTTTTTGAGGAAGATATTGAAGGCAGCATTGCGCATGTCGTCATGCTGGCCAAGCAGGGGATCCTGACAAATGAGGAAAAAGACAGCATTGTGAAAGGACTTGGCGATATCCGCAGAGAAGTGCTTGAAGGGCGTCTTGCGATCACGGAAGAATACGAGGACGTACACAGCTTTGTCGAGGCAAAGCTGATTGAGCGGATCGGCGAAGCAGGCAAGAAGATGCATACCGGCAGAAGCCGCAACGATCAGGTGGCGCTGGATCTGCGCCTGTATATCCGGAAGGAGATCCTTGCCGTGGACGGGCTCTTAAAGGAACTGCTCTGTGTGCTTTTGCGCATCCAAAAAGAGCATCTGAATACTTATATGCCGGGATTTACCCATTTGCAGAAGGCGCAGCCGGTTACGCTCGCGCATCATATGGGTGCCTATTTTGAAATGTTTAAGCGGGACCGGAGCAGAATGCATGATATTTTTATGCGGATGAACTATTGCCCGCTCGGAGCGGGAGCGCTGGCAGGGACAACATATCCGCTGGACCGCAGCTATACGGCTTCCATGCTCGGATTTGAAGGACCGACCTTAAACAGTATGGATTCGGTTTCGGACCGGGATTATGTCATTGAATTTTTATCTGCGGCGTCCACGATCATGATGCATTTAAGCCGTTTTTCCGAAGAGATCATTATCTGGAACAGCAATGAATACCGGTTTATTGAACTGGATGACGCTTATTCGACCGGAAGCAGCATTATGCCGCAGAAAAAAAATCCCGACATTGCAGAACTTGTCCGCGGTAAGACCGGAAGGGTATATGGGGCGCTCGTCAGCATTTTGACGACGATGAAGGGACTGCCACTCGCCTATAATAAAGATATGCAGGAAGATAAAGAGCTGACATTTGATGCGGTCGATACAGTCAAAAACTGTCTGGAACTGTTTACAGGCATGCTGGATACGGCCGGATTCCGCAGGGAAGTGATGGCAAAAAGCGCATTGGGCGGATTTACGAATGCAACGGATGCGGCTGATTATTTGGTCGGAAAAGGTGTTCCGTTCCGTGATGCGCACGGCATCGTCGGAAAGCTTGTACTGACCTGTATCGAAAAGCAGTGCAGTATCGAAGATCTGACGCTTGAGCAGTTCAAAGAGCTCAGTCCGGTATTTGAACAGGATATCTACGATGCGGTCAGCTTAAAGACTTGCGTGGAAAAGCGGTTAACGCTTGGCGCGCCGGGAACGGAAGCTATGAGACAGGTGATTGCCGATAACGAAGCGTATCTGAACGCGGACTTCAAATAAAATTGGAAGGTCATTGCCGACAGGCAGACAGAACCCGATAAAAAGAAATCATACATCCATTATAAAGAAACCCGGTTAAGGGCGAAAGGAGTCAGAAACAATTATGAATGAAAAATTGCGCGTGGGAATTTTAGGCGGAACGGGAATGGTCGGACAGAGATTCATTTCCCTGCTCGAACATCATCCGTGGTTTGAGGTGACGACAATTGCGGCAAGTCCGCGTTCGGCCGGAAAAACGTACGAGGAGGCGGTCGGCGGACGTTGGAAAATGGATACGCCGATGCCGGAGGCGGTCAAAAAAACCGTTGTTATGAATGTGAATGAGGTGGATGCGGTTGCTGGTCAGGTCGATTTTGTTTTTTCCGCAGTTGATATGACGAAAGAGGAGATCAGGGCGATCGAGGAGGCTTATGCAAAGACGGAAACGCCGGTCGTATCCAATAACAGTGCGCACCGCTGGACGCCGGATGTTCCGATGGTCGTACCCGAGATCAATCCGGAGCATATGAATGTCATTGAATTTCAGAAAAAGCGCCTTGGGACGACGAGGGGCTTTGTTGCCGTAAAACCGAACTGCTCGATTCAGAGTTATGCGCCGGTACTGACCGCATGGAAGGAATTTGAGCCATATGAGGTTGTCGCAACGACCTATCAGGCTATTTCCGGTGCAGGCAAGACATTTGCGGACTGGCCTGAAATGAACGGAAATATCATTCCATATATCGGCGGCGAGGAAGAAAAGAGCGAGAAAGAGCCGCTTCGTATCTGGGGACAGATCAAAGACGGTGTGATCGAGCCGGCGTCTTCTCCGGTCATCACATGCCAGTGTATCCGCGTGCCCGTGCTAAACGGTCATACGGCTGCGGTTTTCGTAAAATTTAAGAAAAAACCGACCAAAGAGCAACTGATTGAAAAGCTTGTTTCTTTCAGCGGCATGCCGCAGGAACTGAACCTTCCGAGCGCGCCAAAACAGTTTATCCGGTATTTGGAGGAAGATAACCGGCCGCAGGTTGCGCTTGACGTGAATTACGAGAACGGCATGGGCATTTCGGTTGGCAGACTGCGTGAAGATACGGTCTATGACTGGAAGTTCGTCGGACTTTCCCATAATACGGTGCGCGGCGCTGCAGGCGGCGCTGTCCTCTGTGCGGAGCTCTTAAAAGCACAGGGATATATCGCAAAAAAAGACTGACGAAAAACAGGAACAGAGAAAAGACGGGCGCCCTTTTATGATGCGGGATATCGCGTCAGGGTACCCTGATAATGAGAGGAGATGGGCCGGAATGAATGATTTGCGCTATCAGGTGGATTACCTTACGGCGATGAATAAGAGGCTGTCAGACAGTGAAAAAATGTACCGGATGGTGTGCGATATGTCATCCTGTGCTTATCTCTATTACAACTATAAAGATGGGGAAATCACGCTGCTTGGAGACTGGCAGACGTTTTTTCCGTTAGATATCAGGCATATCCAGGATGTGGAGCGGATCTTTGACTATGTGGAAGAAGACGACGCGGAGAAACTCGGGACAGTCCTGCACAGGGAAACACCGTCAACAGAAAAAGTCAGTTGTGAATGCAAACTGCGCGGCAAAAAGCAGTGGCTGGAGTGCGAGACTGTCATCGGTCTTGACACCGATGGAAAGCCGGGCAGCAAAGTGATCAAGTTTCGCGACATTTCACGCTTTAAGCAACAGAACGATGAGCTGACGTATATGGCATATTACGATATGCTGACAGGTCTTTATAACCGGAATTATTTTGTGGGAAGACTTTCGGAATGGATCGAGAAGGCCAAAAAAGAAAGATCCGTTGTATCCGTCATGTTCATAGATATTGACAATTTCCGCAAAGTCAACGACGGTCTCGGCATGTTGATGGGGGACGAGCTTGTACAGATGTTCGGTCAGTTCCTTGGTGAATTCCGTTCCGAGCATGTGATGGTATCTCATTTTAACAGCGATACCTATTGCATTGCTATTTATGACCCTTGCGGAACACGTAATGTGGATACTATATACCGTGCGATCCAGGATCGCATCCGCAGTCCGTTCGTAATGACCGGTCATCAGGAGATTGAGATCACGGTTTGTGTCGGCGTGGCAGAGTTCCCGGAGTCTGCATCTAATGCGATCGAGCTGATCAATAATGCGGAGATCGTCTTATTTAAGGCAAAAAGCACTGGCGGCAATGAGATTCAGTATTTTGATGCACCGATCATCCATGATTTTCTGCATCATATCCAGATTGAAAACATGTTAAAAGGCGCAATGTCCCAAAAGCAGTTTTCGCTTTTTTACCAGCCGCAGTATGATGTGGAGAGCGGAAGGCTGCGCGGCGTGGAAGCGCTGATCCGCTGGAAGGACGAAAACGGAAAGCTGATCAGTCCGGCCGAATTTATCCCGATTGCCGAGAAAAACGGCAGCATCGTCAGCATTGGCGCATGGGTCGTGGAGGAAGCGCTGCGCACTTATGCCGAATGGCGCGATAAGTTTGGCGTTCATCTGATCATGTCCATCAATATTTCGGCCATACAATATAAACGAAAAGACTTTGTATCCAATGTGATCTCCCTGATGGAGAAATATGAGATCGAGTCCAAGGAAATCGAGTTCGAGATCACGGAAAGCGTGCTGATCGATGACTTTGCCGAGGTGATCGAAAAAATGAATCTGCTTCGGGAATACGGGATCCGCGTGTCGCTCGACGATTTCGGAACAGGCTTTTCTTCCCTTTCCTATCTGAAAGGATTGCCGATCGACACCTTAAAGATCGATAAGAGCTTTATTGATACGGTCATCACGGACGATTCTACACGCATCATTACAGAATCCATTGTGTCAATGGTAAAAAAATTAGGCTTTGAAACCGTGGCGGAAGGCGTGGAAACGGAAGCACAGTACGAATATCTGCGCGATATTCACTGCGACAATATTCAGGGTTTTTACCTTGGAAAGCCGATGCCGAAAGATGAAGTAGAACAGATTCTTACGTCTCAAATCTAGTTTTCAGGAGGTCATGTTGTCGGAATGGACTTTTCTGGGAGAACGGATATCATAGAACAAATTGAACAATGCTTTCTTATGCAAGGAGGAAGGATCCTTGTTCTTTACGGGGAGAAGGGACTGGGAAAAACGAAGCTTCTCTTACAGCTTGCAAACAGATATGAAAGCATCTATTATCATGCGGTTCCGGCTTCTGAATTCCAGCAGGCCGGACTGTTTCTGCGCAGGTTGGGGGAGCCTCGCAGACAACCCGATGCGGGAGCGGTCTATCATACGGTCTTTACCGCGCTCACGGAGCAGTATAAGCAGCCGAAAATCCTGTTTATGATCGATGAGGCGGAACACATTCTGAAAGCGGGAGAACAGTTTACGTCCGCGCTTCGCATCCTCCTAAATCACGGGTATTCGGATACGGATTTTGTTGTTCTGCTGTCCTGTTCTTCGCTGAGTTTTGTTGCAAACTCACTTGGAAAACGTTTGGGCGGATGTGCGGCAATGATCAGCGGGATCCATAAACTTCGTGCGTTATCCTTTGCACAGACCTGCGTGTACTTAGAAGGAAGAACGGTGGAAGAAAACTTCTTAGCTTATGCGCTTCTCGGGGGAAATCCGCATCTGCTTTCCGCGGCGCAGGCATATCATACTGCAAAACAGCTCATCTGCGGATTGTTTTTGGACCGGACAGGTATGCTGCATGATTACGGATTTGCCGCGCTTGCCGGCGAGCTGCGTGAATTCGGTGTTTATGCAACGATTCTGTATACCATTGCCTGCGGAAAAGGCAAGCTGAATGAGATTCACCTTGCAACCGGCTTTTCAAGGGCAAAGATCAGCGTGTATCTCAAAAACCTGATGGAGCTTGACCTGATCGAAAAAGTATATTCTTACGGTGCGGGACCGCGCGACGATTCTCAAAAAGGGCTGTATCGTATCAGTTATCCTGCAGTTGATTTCTGGTATCGTTTTCTGTATGCGGATCAAAGCATGTTGTCAAATGAAGATCCCGAAGCGTTTTATGACCGCATGATCGCGCCAAATCTCCCGGCGTTTATGGAACGCGCTTATGCGCGTGTGGCGGCACAGGCGCTGACAGAGGGCAGAATCTTTCGTCCCGGACATATCGTGCGCTGCGAAGAATGGTACGGAAAATCCGGAGAGATCCCCGTTGTAGCCATTACACAGCAGGGTGATGCGATTCCGATCTTTGTTTATTGCGAAACCAAGCCTCTTGTTACACAGGACACGGAATGGTATGCGTTCAGCTGTAAGAAGGCGCGATTATCCTCCAAAAATATGCTGATCTTTACGGAAGGCATTCATGACGGGGCGGTAGACGACTATGCGCATGTCATGCCACTTTTTTCACTTTTCAGTAAAAAGATTGGATAACAATGGAAAAACGATTATTTATTGCCGAGAAGCCGAGTGTTGCAAGGGAATTTGCGAAAGCGCTGAAAGTGAACGGCTCCAATAAAGACGGTTATATCGAGTCAGAAGACACGATCGTGACATGGTGTGTCGGACATCTCATCACGATGAGCTATCCGGACGCCTACGATGAACGATTAAAACGCTGGAGTCTGAACACGCTCCCATTTATTCCGACAGAATATAAGTATGAAGTCATAGACAATGTGGCAAAACAGTTCCGCATTGTCAGCGGTCTGCTGACCAGGGGGGATGTTGCGACGATTTATGTATGCACGGATTCGGGGCGTGAGGGAGAGTATATCTACCGTCTTGTGGAAATGCAGGCTCAGGTCAAGAATAAGATCAGAAAACGCGTATGGATCGATTCCCAGACAGAGGAGGAGATTCTGCGCGGCGTACGCGAGGCAAAAGATCTTTCCGAGTATGACAATCTTTGCGCGGCTGCCTATCTGCGCGCGAAGGAAGATTATCTGATGGGAATCAATTTCTCACGCGTCCTTACATTAAAATACGGCGGCCCGATCAAAAATTACCTGAAGGCTGACCGCGCCTCCGTCTCCGTGGGCCGCGTGATGACCTGTGTGCTCGGGATGGTCGTCAAACGGGAACGCGAGATCCGCGCGTTTGTTAAGACACCGTTCTATCGTGTGACCGGCAGTTTTTCGCTCTCCGAAAAAACATTCGACGGCGAATGGCGTGTCGGAGAAGGTTCCGTTTATGAGAAATCTCCCGCTCTGTATAAAGAAAACGGATTTTTGCAGGAAAAAGACGCGCTCGCATTGATCCGGCATGTGGAAGGAAAGCCGGCGGCCGTCGAGAAAATAGAACGTAAAAAAGAAAACAAAAACCCGCCGCTCTTATATAATCTTGCAGAGCTGCAGAATGACTGCTCTAAATATTTTAAGATCAGTCCGGACGAGACGCTTGCCTATGTACAGGATATGTACGAAAAAAAGCTTCTGACTTATCCGCGTACGGACGCGCGCGTGCTCTCGAGCGCTGTTGCAAAAGAAATCGATAAAAATATCCGCGGACTCATACAATATGGACCGGTTGGCGCTTATGCGTCGCTGCTGATTGAGAAAAATGCATACCGCGGTGTTGGAAAAAGCCGCTATGTCAACGATAAACAGATCACCGACCACTATGCGATCATTCCGACCGGCCAGGGACTTCGGGAACTGGAAAAACTGCCGCAGACCGCCGTACAGATTTACGAACTGGCTGCCAGACGTTTTTTGAGCATCTTTTTTCCTGCGGCTGTCTATGAAAAGGTCTCGCTTGTAAGTAAAGTAGATACAGAGAGGTTCGCATCAAATTTCAAAGTCCTGAAAAAAGAAGGATACCTGACTGTTGCACGTCCTTCCTTTTTCAAAAAAGAAAAGGAGAACGAGGGTTCCGGGGACGAAATAAAATGCGATGAAGCGTTTTTGGCGATTCTTGAAAACGTAAAAAAGGGGGACGTACTTAAGTCAGAAGGATATTCGGTCAAGGAGGGGGAAACGACGCCGCCAAAACGCTATAATTCCGGTTCCATGATCCTGACGATGGAAAATGCCGGACAGTTTATCGAAGATGAGGAACTGCGTGCGCAAATAAAAGGAAGCGGAATCGGTACAAGCGCGACACGCGCCGAAATTCTAAAGAAACTGGTGCATATCAAATACCTGAAGCTCAATAAAAAAACACAGATGATCACACCGACGCTGCTCGGCGAGATGATTTACGACGTAGTGGACAGTTCCATGAAGGCGCTTCTTGATCCGGCATTGACGGCAAGTTGGGAAAAAGGACTCTCCGGTGTTGCGGACGGCAGTATTACGGAGACGGAATACTTAGAGAAACTAAACAGTTTCGTGACGCGCCGCACGGAATATGTCAAACAGATTACGGACCAGAGCCATCTTTATCGCAAATTTGATGAAGCTGCCGGATTTTATCGTTGATCGACCCGGACAGTCAATGGATGCGGCTGAGAATTTATGCGGATCTGTATGCAATTTGCGTACGGACAGAATAGTAATAAAAGTCTGAAAAGTCAGAATGGAGGAAATGTATGGAATCGGCAAAAATAGCAAATTTATATGATCTTGACAAGACCATAGCGGCGGAGCTGTTCAAGGGGAAAACCTATCCGTGGGAACTGCTTTCGCAAATCGGGGAATTTATTGTTTCTCTTGGTGAAACATTAGACACATCCGTGTACGAGGAGCGTGCCGAACATGTCTGGGTCGCAAAAAACGCCAGGGTGTTTGAAAGCGCGTATCTAGGCGCGCCGTGTATCATTGACGAAAATGCGGAGGTCAGACAGTGCGCATTCATCCGCGGGAATGCGATCGTCGGCAAGGGCGCGGTCGTCGGTAATTCCACGGAGCTAAAAAATGTGATCCTGTTTGATCATGTTCAGGTGCCGCATTATAACTATGTCGGCGACAGTATCTTAGGCTGCCGCGCCCATATGGGTGCCGGATCGATCACTTCCAATGTCAAGAGCGATAAGACGCTTGTAACGGTGAAAGATGTCCTGTCAGGAGAAACGATCGAAACCGGATTGAAGAAGTTCGGCGCCATGCTTGGCGACTATGTGGAAGTCGGCTGTAATTCGGTCTTAAACCCCGGCACGGTCATCGGAAGAAATTCTAATGTTTATCCGCTATCCAGCGTGCGTGGCGTGATACCGGCACAGCATATTTTTAAGGATGCACAGCATATCGTAAAAAAGGAACTGCAATAACATGAATGAAAAACACAGGGGGAGGAATTAAAAATGTACTGTCAGAATTGTGGAATGCAAATCGATGAGAACGCGCTGTTCTGTAAACACTGCGGATGCGCCGTATCAGGAAACGGGCAAAGCGGGAGCGGGCAGAATGTCGGCACGCAGTACCAGAATCAGATGCAGTATCAAAACAACGTGCCAAATCAGAACAACACGCCGTACGGCTATGATCCAAATGGTGCGGGAATGCCTTATCAGGGTCAAAAATCTGCGGGAAAGATCAATATTTTTGCACTTGTTGCATCCGGTGTGCTCGCAGTCGCCATGTTTCTGCCGTATGTATCGTTTTGGGGCGCCAGCGCGTCCCTGATCGACGGAGACGGCATTTTCTTTCTGATTGCCGCAACGCTTGGCGTGGTCGGCGCGTTAGTAAAGAAGAACATACCTGTTATTATTGCGGGACTGGCGGCATGCGTATTGAGCTGTATTGAGATCGTGTCGTTCTGGCATCATGAATTCGGCGATGTGTACACGAAAGGCATCGGCTATTACCTGATGATCATCGGTTCTGTTTTTCTGCTGGTTTCCGGATTCATCAAAAGAAAGTAAAATAGTGTACGAAAAATACTGGATTTTTTTGTCAGATTGTGAGAAAATTGTAGCAGTGGCGCGACAAGGTAAGAATTTGCCGCGCGCCAGTAAGGACACCATAAATCGAAAGGAGATTTCACATGATCTATTCAAAGGAAGTTGAAGAAATGTGTACCGTAGCACAGGGCGTACATCACGGCTGTGCTCCTATTCCGGAAGAAGCCAAGTGGGTACAGGCGAAAAAGGTTGAAGATATTTCCGGTCTGACACACGGTGTGGGCTGGTGTGCGCCTCAGCAGGGAGCATGCAAGTTGACGCTGAATGTCAAAGAAGGAATCATTCAGGAGGCGCTTGTGGAGACGATCGGCTGCTCCGGTATGACGCATTCCGCAGCGATGGCGGCGGAGATCCTTCCGGGTCTGACCGTCATGGAGGCGCTGAACACCGACCTTGTGTGCGATGCGATCAATACTGCTATGAGAGAGCTGTTTTTACAGATCGTCTACGGACGTACGCAGAGTGCATTCTCCGAGGAGGGATTACCGATCGGGGCAGGTCTCGAAGATCTTGGCAAGGGTCTTAGAAGCCAGGTCGGCACCATGTACGGCACATTAAAGAAAGGTCCCCGTTATCTGGAAATGGCAGAGGGCTATGTAACCGGTATCGCGCTTGACAAGGACGATCAGATCATCGGCTACAAGTTCGTAAGCCTTGGAAAGATGACTGATTTCATCAAAAAAGGCGACGATCCGAACACTGCTTACGAGAAAGCAAGCGGACAGTACGGCCGTGTCGATGACGCAGTAAAAATCATTGACCCGCGCAAAGAATAAATCAGGAGGAGGACAAATCAATGGCTTTATTTGAATCATATGAAAGAAGAATTGACACGATCAATTCCGTATTGAACAGCTATGGGATCGCTTCACTTGAGGAAGCGGAAAAGATTACCAAAGATGCGGGCCTTGACGTGTATGAACAGGTCAAAAAGATTCAGCCGATCTGTTTTGAGAACGCATGCTGGGCATATACGGTGGGCGCAGCGATCGCAATCAAGAAAAACTGCAGAAAAGCTTCCGAAGCGGCAGCCGCGATCGGAGAGGGTTTACAGGCATTCTGCATTCCGGGTTCCGTTGCAGATACGCGTAAAGTAGGTCTTGGACACGGAAACCTCGGCAAGATGCTTCTTGAGGAAGATACCGACTGTTTCTGCTTCCTTGCAGGACATGAGTCCTTTGCGGCGGCGGAAGGTGCGATCGGTATTGCTGAAAAAGCGAACAAAGTCCGCAAGAAACCGCTTCGCGTCATCTTAAACGGTCTTGGAAAAGACGCGGCTAAGATCATTTCCCGTATCAACGGTTTTACATTCGTGGAGACCGAATATGACCCGTATAAGAATGAAGTAAAAGAGTTGGAGCGTATTTCATACTCCGACGGCCTTCGTTCCAAGGTAAATTGTTACGGTGCGAATTCCGTTCCCGAAGGCGTGGCGATCATGTGGAAGGAGAATGTGGACGTATCCATTACCGGTAACTCCACAAATCCGACCAGATTCCAGCATCCGGTGGCAGGTACATATAAGAAAGAGCGCACCGAAGCGGGCAAAAAGTATTTCTCGGTTGCTTCCGGAGGCGGTACGGGACGTACGCTTCATCCCGATAACATGGCTGCAGGTCCGGCTTCCTACGGATTTACGGATACCCTTGGACGTATGCATTCCGATGCGCAGTTCGCGGGATCGTCTTCCGTGCCGGCACATGTGGAAATGATGGGACTGATCGGTATGGGCAATAACCCGATGGTAGGAGCTACCGTTGCAGTTGCAGTTTCCGTAGAAGAAGCAGCAAACGCAAATCGTTTCTAACTCCAATTCGAAATCTCACGATCCTATATATGGACAGGTATAAGAGGGGCCAACGGACAAAAATCCGTGGGCCTCTCGTATTTAGTGCTAATGACGAAAAACAACCACACCGTCGATACAATAAGAAGCAAAAAGCAAAATAGTATACAAAACAAGCGTCGTTACCGATGGTATTATTGTGCATTATGTTTATGTTTTTGTAAAAGGCTGGCTGACATATATTGACATTATGTGTCAGCTATTATATAATAACCTAGTTAAAACTTTATCAATCTGGCCTGAAAAGGCAGGGGGAAGGAAGGGGTAATTCTGTTATGCAAAAAAAGAGATTGAAGCTTCCGTTTTCTGTACTGCTTGTCATGCTGACGATGCTGCCGATGGTATTACTTGCCGCCGTCAGCTTTGTATTGAGCGTAAGCAAGCTGAAAAATTCATTAGAGGAAAGCAATAAGCAAGCGGTTGAATCCGTCTGCTTTTCTTTAAGGGAAGCGTATAACACGATGTATGAGGGGGATTGGCGTCTGATCAGCGGAGAGTTGTATAAAGGCGCAAACTATGTCGGACATACGCAGGATCTGTTAAATCAGTTTCAGGAGGAGAGAAAGCTGCATGTTACATTGTTTTATGGTGACACGCGCGTTATTACGACCTTAAAAGATGCAAACGGCGATTATATCGTGGGTACTCAGGCGGATGAAAAGGTCTCAGCGCAGGTACTGGCCGGGAACTCGTACTATAATGAAAATCTAACAGTAAACGGCATGGCAAGCTATGTCGCATACGAGCCGCTCCGCAATATAGACGGTTCCGTAGCGGGTATGGTTTTTGTCGGATATCCGAGAACGCTCGCGCAAAAGGCAGTCAACAGTGCCATTATTTCCTTGATTGTGGGGTATGCCGTTGTTTTGGCGATCATTTTGGTTGTCGTCATTATTCTTGTCCGTATAATCGTGCGGGCCATGACAAATCTGTCCGGCGCGGTAACGAAACTTCGCGGCGGTGATTTGAACGTGGAACTTCATGTCGATTCACTTAATGCCCGCAATGAGATCGGCGCATTGGCGGATAATGTCAACAGTTTGGTTGTCAATCTGCGCGATATCATAGGCGGGATCCGGAAAGATGCAGAAACACTTAACGATTGCTCCATACAATTGTCCGGTTCGGTCGATACAACGGTATCTGCAATCGATCAGGTAACAAAAGCAATCGAGGAGGTTGCGGAAGGCTCTACGACACAGGCTCAGGATACAGCCGGAGCAATGGCCAATATACAGGAATTAAACGCAACGCTGGATATTATAACCGATAAGGTCGTGACGCTTTCGAAGATGTCCGATGAGACCATGAATGTATCCACGCAGGCAAAAGAGACAATGGCGGAACTGATCCACATCAATACGCAGACCAAATCAGACATTGATAATATTGTCGATCAGTCCGAGAAAAATGTGGAAGCGGTCAACAAGATCAATGTGATCTTGAAAACGATCGAGGAGATCAGCTCACAGACGAATCTGCTCAGCTTGAATGCATCGATCGAAGCGGCCAGAGCGGGAGAAGCAGGCCGTGGATTTGCGGTTGTCGCAAAAGAGATCGGCTCCCTTGCAGAAAGCAGTGCTTCCGCGGCGAGAGAGATTCAGGATATCATCGTCAGTCTTGTCGAAGATATTCAGAAGACAAGCTCCCTCTCGGATGTTCTGAATGAGAGTGCAACGAAGCAGCTCGGAAAGATTCAGGATACTAGAGAGATGTTTGACAAAGTATTGCATGCGATCAGCGAGATTTCCGAGGGGACGGACCGAATCCGTACCGAGGTTGAAAGCATTGATGCCGTGAAGAACGGAATCGGTGAGACGATTGAGAGCCTTTCCTCCATTTCGGAAGAAAATGCGGCGGCTTCTGAGGAGACGACGGCTTCCGCAAATCTTGTTAACGAAGATATGAAGCAGATCGGCAGAGTTTCACAGGATATGCTCGAACTTGCAGAAGGACTAAAGAAATCCATCAGCTTTTTCCATTGATCAAAGTAACATTTCTTGTTTGATTTCTTCGATGTAAAGGAGGAACCATTTATGGAACTTGTTTATACAAATGATCAGTGCAGCGGCTGCAATAAATGTGTACGTGCATGTCCGGTGCTGATATCAAATATTGCGACCGTCCAGGGAAAAGTGTCGGTCGATCCCGAACATTGTATTGCCTGCGGTGCCTGCTTTGATGCATGTGCACACAACGCAAGAGATTATTATGACGATACAAAAGTCTTTTTTGATGATCTGGCGGCAGGCAAGCCGATTTCGGTCATCGTGGCACCTGCATTTCTTGCAAATTATCCGAGGGAATACAAGAGCGTGCTCGGTTATCTGAAACAAAAAGGTGTCCGGCATATTTACAGTGTTTCGTTTGGCGCAGATATCACAACATGGGGGTATTTGAAATACATAACCGAGCACCAATTTTGGGGCGGTATTTCCCAGCCCTGTCCGGCGATCGTCAGCTATGTGGAGAAATATGTTCCCGAACTGATCCCACGGCTCGTTCCCATTCACAGTCCGATGATGTGTATGGCTGTTTATGCCAGAAAGTATCTGCGCAATGACGACAAACTTGCCTTTTTGAGTCCGTGTATTGCCAAAAAATTAGAGATTACGGATGAAAACTGCGGCGGTTATGTATCCTATAACGTAACTTTCCGTAAGCTGATGGAACATATCGGAGACGGCTTTCAGACAGCGCCTGAGTATCTTGACGAATTGGAATACGGACTCGGTTCTCTTTATCCCATGCCGGGAGGACTTCGTGAGAACGTGGAACATTTTCTTGGCAAAGAGCGGGTCGTACGACAGGTCGAAGGGG
Source organism: Lachnospiraceae bacterium (assembly GCA_003979345.1). Lineage (GTDB taxonomy): Bacteria > Bacillota > Clostridia > Lachnospirales > Lachnospiraceae > DLAJ01. Next base: position 102,682 of record RYVZ01000004.1, on the reverse strand, counting down.
AATCGGAAGCATATCATTATCTGCAGGAATATGTGAAGCGTATCGGAAACAAACAACAGCTTCCGTTCATGGTCGATATTTTGAATTGCAGTAAGGGCTGTATTTACGGGACGGCGACCGAGCTTTCACGAAATACGGATGATGTGCTGTTGACGCTTTCTGCCATGCGCAGTATGAATAAAAAAGATATGCGCAAAACTTCGCCGTTTACAAGTAAAAACAAGAGTCCATGGACAAGCGATATTTCCCATGAAGAACGGCTGCAAAACTTTATGGAAGCTTTCAGCGGCTTGAATATTCAGGATTTCATGCGAAGCTATACAAACAAGAAGGTTACGATCAAAGAACCGGCAAGTTCGGAACTGAATGCGATTTTTAACGATATGAACAAGACGGATGAAGCAAGCAGAACGATCAACTGCAGCGCCTGCGGTTATCAGTCTTGTACAGATATGGCAAGAGCGATTTATAACGGTGTTAATGTCCGTGAGAATTGTATCCATTATGTTAAAGAACTGGCCGAGAATGAACGTGCGAAAGTACAGGAAGTATATGCGGCACAGCAGGAAGCACAAAAAGACCGGGATGAACGTTTAGGGCAGATTATACAGCAGTTTACGGAATTAACCGTCGCCATCCGTGAATTAAGTGCGGCAAATGAAGCATCGGCAAACGAGGCAACGGAACTTGCCCGGTATATACAGGAAATATCCTCATTATGTACAGAGCTGGATACATCACTAGCTACAATGTCTGATTTTGTGGGGATTTACCAAAAGACGAACGGCGATATTTCAGAAATTGCCAATCAGACGAATTTACTTAGCCTGAATGCATCGATCGAGGCGGCAAGAGCCGGTGAACAAGGCAAGGGCTTTGCAGTCGTTGCAAGTGAGATCCGTAATCTGGCGTCCTCCACACAAGAACTGATCGTTGGTAATACCAGGCGTGCGGAAGAAACAATACCAAAGATCGACGCGAGTATGAATGTGATCAGGCAGCTGATCGGAGATATGAACAATATGACACAGCGCGTAGCCACCATTGCTGCAAATTCGGAGGAGATTTCCGCACAATCGCTGAACATTCAGGGAAAGACGGACGAAATCAAGAAAGCCGTGGATAATATCTAAAAAGTACATCATCAAGGTTCAAGAACAAAGTATAAAAGGCCTTCGCTTCAACGAAAGCCTTTTATACTTTGTTCTTTTTAATCATGTTTTGTTTTTTCATGTTTTGTTATGTTTTACTGTTTTTTACTATGTTTTGTCATATCTTGCTATTTTTTTATCATGCTTATCTCCGTGCTGCTGCCTGTGTTAACATCCTGTGGCAATATCCCATCTCAGGAAACCAGTATTTACCAAAACGACATGACGGATTTCACAAATAAGATCATAGATATCGGAAATCACATAAACCAGATCGATGCGGATTCAGATTCTGCTGTCAGTGATCTGCTCTCTTATTATGATGAAATGGATGCCGCGTTTTTTTCACTGACCGAGATGAATATTCCGGAAGAATACTCGGATGCGGAAATTCTGGCAGAAAGGGCAAGCAAGTACATGACGCAGGCGGTTCTTTACTATCATACTGCTTTTGAGGCAGAACCCCTTGACGATATGGCGTTAGAGACAGCAAATACCTATTATGAACAGGCTATTACTTATGTTAACTATATTGGGGAAGTATTGCTCGGCAGTCATGTAACCTTTGAAGATACCGGCGCTGCGGCGACAGAGACAGAATGAAATGCAGGATAAAACATAATAAAAAAATTATAAAGTTATAAGTGAGGATTAAAATATGTTTTGTAATCAATGCGGCATGCAGGTGCCGGATAATGCTTCGGTCTGTCCGAACTGCGGAGCAAATGTAGGACAGAATCTTTCATCCGTTCAGGTACCGCAGCAGCCGGTGCAAACTGTAAATGCAGGTCAGAATCCGCAGCCGAATGCAGGAATGGGCATGGGCGGTACAGGATATGGATATGGTCAGCAGGGCATGCAGATGCAGCAGCCAAACGGACAGATGTATAATAATGGTATGCCGGTTCAGGGATATGGACAGCCAGTGCAGCCAAAGGCAAATCCGCTTGCTTTTTTGACTGCGTCACATCCGGGAGAACCGTTCCCGCTAAAAGGAATTTTCTCTGTGAAAGCGCTTCTTTCTAAGATCACAACCATGGATCTGATCGGTATTATCGGTGCATTGGTTGCTTTTATCAGCGTATTTCTTCCGTTTATATCCGCTTACGGAGAATCGGTCAGCATGGTGAAATTGTCAGAGGCTGATGTGAATTCTACATGGATGGTGATCGTGCTGAGTATCGGGGCAGTCGTATTATATGTGCTCAGGTTGGAGATGCTGGCATTTCTTGTTTCGGTTTTGAATCTTCTCGTATTCGTACATATGTGGACGCTTGGCTCGGCTTTTAAGAGCTTTGGCGGACATCTTAGTGCCGGTTTTTACTTTTATCTGTTTGCAACGATCGCAATGGTGATCGCACCGTTTGTATGGGGCAAAGTGAAAAAGAGCTAAGGTACAGATATAAGATATGGTAAAAAATGATTCATCATTTTTTATATAATAAAAAATAAGAAAAGAGAGGGAAGAAGTATGTTATGTAACAAATGTGGTAACCAGATTCCTGACAATTCCGCAACCTGCCCGAATTGTGGAACACCTGTTAACGGAGGCACGCAGGTTCCGTTTGGAACGCCGGCTGCCAAGGTTCCGTTCATGCAGCAGACAGATACCAGCATCAATTTTATCGCATTGATCATAGCGGTTGTGGGTTTTGTCTGTGTATTCCTGTCAAAGACTGTTTTGAAAGTATCCGTATTTGGTGTAACACAAAAGCAGACATTTTCCATTCTGAGCGAAGTGAAGTATGGTATCTTTATGCTGGTACTCTTTGCCGTTACTGCAATCTGTCTGTTTTTGAAGAAGTCCAACTCCGCAGTGGCACCTGCAGCAGTCAATGCCGTTTTCTGTATCTTTAAGGCGATTCAGGAATTAGCTGACGGCAAAAAGCAGTTAGCTTCCATAGGTGCAGATTCCAGCATGGCAAGCTATAACCTGAACATATTTTTCTGGCTTGTTGTGATCCTTTCCATTGTTGAGGTTGTCGCAATTCTTGTATTACCGAAGGTAATGGGAAATAAGCAGTAATAAAAGATACGATCATTTTTAATGGTAAATAAGAAAACAGAGAACGCCCTGTCAGATACAGACGAGGCGTTCTCTTATTATGCGCAGTCCCATGCACGGAAGTATGCTGCTAAAGCGGGCAATCTGTCTGACAGATCTTTTAGCTTTTTATGCATGAGGCGCACGGCAGGGAGGGAAAGAAATGTACTATTTTACGGATGATTGTTTGATTGGCGTAGAAATGATCGATCAGGAGCACAGAGAACTTTTCCGAATGATCAACGAGATCCATGAACTTCTTGATAATGATATCATTACAGACAAGTACGACTATATCCACGGACATTTGGAGAAATTAAAGCAGTATGCAGAGGAACATTTTGAGCATGAAGAAGCATATATGGAGCAGCTCTGCCATCCGGAACTGGAACTACAGAAAAAGCAGCATGCTGCATTCCGGGAAAAAATACACGAAGCGGATATCAGGATGCCCTCGGGAAACGATAAACAGCAGGAATTTTTAGATGATCTGCTAAAATATTTAATAACATGGTTATACAGGCATATCATCGGTTCCGATCTCATGATCGGTAAGATAAAGTCTGCTGAAAAAACAGCAGAACCCATAAGGTTTACAGACGAGTATGTAACAGGAGTAGCCCTGATCGATCAGGAGCATAGAGAACTGTTCCGCATTATTGGCGAAGTATCTCGTGTGATCAAAGATGAATTTATTCCCGATAAATATGATGAGATCGTTTATTTACTTGATGAAATGAAGCGATATACGATCTTTCATTTCGCTGATGAAGAAAAATATATGGAAAGCATTCAATATGAAGGACTTCCGGCACAAAAACGTGCGCACGACGCGTTCATTGCCAAAATTGAGAATATGGATTTGGAACAGATCGATACACATCAGCAGGATACCTTGGAAGAACTCATGCATTTTTTAACGGAATGGCTGATCAATCATATCCTGCATGCGGATAAAAAAATAGGAAAAAGCAATGAAATCGGTTGACAAACCAGAAAACGATTGGTATCATATATGAGTATGCCGCATAGCGTGGCAAAAGTTCATTCCATCAGGAATGGCGCCGAAGCTAGCGAGTAAAACCGGAAACGGTTAGATATAGGAGGAGAGTCCCTATGTACGCAATCATTGCAACAGGTGGTAAGCAGTATAAGGTATCCGAGGGCGATGTTGTCAGAGTTGAAAAGCTTGACGCAGAAGCCGGAGCTACCGTTACATTTGACAAGGTCATTGCAGTAAGCGATAAGGAGCTTAAGGTTGGTGCTGATGCAGCAAATGCAACCGTTGAGGCAACTGTTGAAAAGCAGGGCAAGGCAAAAAAAGTAGTCGTTTACAAATACAAGAGAAAGACCGGTTACCACAAGAAGAATGGTCACAGACAAGCATACACTGAAGTGAAGATCAATAAGATCAACGCATAATGCATTCTTGTGCGTTAAAGTCAGTGGGAATCGTTTATGACAACTATTACAGTCAAACGTTCGGGTTCGGGGGTATATCAGGAGTTTTACTGTATGGGACATGCCGGAAGCAAGCATTTCTTTTTTGAAAAAGACATGATTTGTGCGGCGGTATCCGTATTAGTGATCAATACAGTAAATTCACTGGAAACGCTTGCATCGGAGAAGCTGAAGATCACGCAGAATCAGGCGGAAGGATTTCTTCGATGTGAATTCGTAAGCGGCATTTCAGATAAGGGAAGCCTGCTCATGGATTCCATGATTCTCGGACTACAGGGCATTGTAAAGCAGTATGGCAGCAAATATTTGCAAGTAAACATTGAGGAGGTGTAGATCATGTTTCATATGAACCTTCAATTTTTTGCTCATAAGAAGGGAGTCGGTTCCACAAAGAACGGCAGAGATTCCGAGTCAAAAAGATTAGGTGCGAAGCGGGCTGACGGACAGTTTGTGAAAGCAGGCAATATCTTATACAGACAGCGCGGTACGAAGATTCATCCGGGCGTGAATGTCGGTATCGGCGGCGACGATACGCTGTTTGCGTTAGTTGACGGAGTTCTGCGTTTTGAGAGAAAAGGCAGAGATAAGAAACAGGCTTGTGTATATCCGGTAGAGAAATAAAACGATCTGACAGAGCTTCAAACGAATGTTTGGAGCTCTGTTTCGGTTTGGATAAAGAAAGGGTTTGGAACGATGTTTGCAGACAGAGCAAAAATCTATGTCAGAAGCGGTAAAGGCGGTGACGGACATGTTTCTTTCAGAAGAGAAAAATATGTGCCTGACGGCGGTCCTGACGGCGGCGACGGCGGGCGTGGCGGCGACGTCATCTTTGAGGTTGACGAAGGCTTAAATACCCTTATTGACTTTCGGCATACGCGTAAATATGCTGCGGGCGACGGAGAAGAAGGCGGGAAGAAAAACTGCCGCGGAAAAGACGGAGCGGATATCGTGATCAAGCTGCCAAAGGGAACCGTTATTCGTGAGGAAACGACCGGACGCGTGATCACGGATATGTCAGGCAGCCAGCTTCGCTATACGATTCTGACAGGCGGAAGGGGAGGCTGCGGGAACCAGCATTATGCCACAAGCACGATGCAGGCTCCCAAATACGCACAACCCGGCCAGCCCGCAAAGGAGCTGTCTCTGATATTGGAATTGAAAGTTATTGCGGATGTTGGTCTGATCGGATTTCCAAATGTAGGAAAATCGACCTTTCTTTCAAGGACGACAAATGCGCGTCCGAAAATCGCCAACTATCATTTTACGACGCTGCGCCCCAATCTTGGCGTTGTGGATCTTGGCGATGGCAGTTCGTTTGTTTTGGCAGATATTCCGGGGCTGATCGAAGGGGCATCCGAGGGCGTCGGTCTTGGACATGAGTTTTTGCGTCATATTGAGCGTACAAGACTATTCATTCATGTGGTGGACGCGGCAGGAACAGAGGGACGTGATCCGCTCGCGGATATTGATGCGATAAACGCCGAGCTTGAAGCGTATCAGGAAGGTTTGAGCAGCCGTCCACAGATCATCGCGGCGAACAAAACCGATGTGTTAGATCAGGACGCACTGGATGAGGTCATGAACAGTCTGCACAGCCGGTTTGATCCGCAGGGTATTCAGGTTTTTCCGATTTCTGCCGTGACCGGGAAAGGGGTAAAGGAGCTTCTGTCCTATGCCTACCAGTGCCTGAAAGATACGAAGGATACGCCGGTTGTTTTTGAACAGGAATACTTTCCCGAATTTGAAAACGGATATGCAGAGGACCCGTATACCGTTTCCTTTGATGAAAAAGAACAGGCATATGTTGTTGAGGGACCGCGTATTGAGAAAATGCTTGGTTATACAAATTTAGAATCCGAAAAAGGATTTCGCTTTTTTCAGGAATTTCTAAAAAAGAATGGCATTCTAAAGGAATTAGAGGCGTTAGGAATACAGGATGGGGACACAGTCAGGATGTACGGACTGGCATTTGATTATTACAAATAAATACACAATGTTGATAAAAAACCAGAGGAGCGTGATCATAAACATGACAAGCAAACAAAGAGCATATTTGAAATCACTTGCAGGCACACTTGAACCGGTTTTTCAGATTGGAAAGTCAAGTCTGACGCCTGAGGTGACAGAAGCAGTTGGCGAAGCATTCCATACAAGAGAATTGATCAAGCTGAACGTTTTGAAAAATTGTATGGATGATCCGAAGGAACTCGCCCAGACCGTGGCGGAGCGGACGCATTCTCAGGTCGTACAGGTAATCGGAAAAAAGATCGTTCTGTATAAGCCGTTTAAGGATAACCCGAAGATCATCCTTCCTAAGTAAGCGATTGCTATGATTTTTTTCATCAATATGTTTCGAAGGGTTATGGATTACCTATGAATGCTATGGAAAAATTGCAGAAGGAATTAAAAAAGGAATTAGAAGATAGTCGTTATATTCATACGCTCGGCGTCGCATATACGGCGGCGTGTCTTGCCATGCGTTACGGGGAAAATATGGAGCATGCATTTCTTGCAGGGCTGCTGCATGATTGCGCCAAGTCTAAAAATATAGATCATAAGAAAATGATGTCACTCTGTGAAAAGCATGCGATACCGGTTACCGATTTTGAAAAAGAAAATCCCGTGCTGCTTCATGCAAAGGTTGGCAGCTTTTTGGCGAAAGATGAGTACGGCGTTACAGACGAAGGAATTTTGTCTGCAATACGCTGGCATACGACCGGACATGCAGGAATGACGTTACTTGAAAAAATCATATATATTGCAGACTATATTGAGCCAAACCGAAAAAAACAGCCTCATTTAGATGAAGTTCGAGGCATCTGTTTTCAAAATCTGGATGACGGCCTGCGGCGTATCCTGCATGATACGCTCTTTTATCTGAGTGAAAAAAAGTCCGTAGACCCGACAACCCAGGATACTTATGATTATTATATGGCAACAATTTTAGAAGAGGAGTAAAGATTGAAAATTGAAATTTTCCATAAAATTAAAAATTTTCAATCACAAGATTTGTGTCTGAGCGCTGCAACGCCATAGACGTCAAAGCCATAAATGTTAAAGACATTTATGGCTTGTCATAAACTCGTTTATGCGAAAAATCAGCGCAGAAATGGAGAGAAGTATGAAAGCTGCAAATACAGCATATGAAATGACAAAACTTGCAATTGCTGCAATGGAAGAAAAAAAGGCAGAGGATATCAAAGTGATCGATATCCATGAGGTTTCTACGATCGCGGATTATTTTCTGATTGCAAGCGGTAATAACCGAAGCCAGATTCAGACCTTGTGTGACGCAGTGGAAGAGACTCTTGGGAGAGCCGGATATTTCAAACGGCAAAGTGAGGGCTACGATACGGCAAACTGGATCTTAATGGATTATAATGATATCATCGTGCATATTTTCGATAAAGAAAACCGTCTGTTTTATGATCTTGAACGCATCTGGCGGGACGGAAAAGAAGTTTCACTCACAGAATTTTCATAAAGCAAGTTGGGTTACTCTGTCATCATTATGTAAAATAAAAAGCGCTGTCTGTTCCTGATTCTATTCGTGTGAAAGAATATCATCAAAGCAGACAGCGCGTCTTTTGTAGTATAGGTCTTTTATATGATTAACGATACAAGCGAAATACGCCAAATACCTTACCCAAAATTGTACAATCATCAACAATGATTGGGTCCATTTCATCGTTTTCAGGCTGAAGACGAATATGCCCGTTTTCCTTATAAAAAGTCTTCACTGTTGCAGAATCTTCTACAAGAGCTACAACAGTATCTCCATTTTGGGCAGAAAAACAGCGCTCCACAAAAATCTGATCTCCATGAAAGATTCCTGCATTGATCATGCTGTCACCCTTAACTTTTAAGATAAAGGTCTCCGCATTCGGCAAAAGCTCAACCGGTATCGGGAAATATCCTTCAATATTTTCCTGTGCAAGAAGCGGAAGCCCTGCAGCGACCGTGCCGACAATAGGAATACTTGCCATCTCATGGCGAACAAGTTGAAAAGAATCGTCACAGATCTCAATTGCGCGCGGTTTCGTCGGGTCACGCCGGATATAGCCGTTTTTCTCTAAAGTCTCAAGATGCGAGTGGACGGATGAGGTTGATTTCAAATGTACTGCATCACAAATCTCACGTACAGCAGGAGGATATCCGCGCTGTAAGATCTGTTCTTTTATATATTCCAATATTTCTGCCTGCTTAGCGGAAAGCTTTCCATTTGCCATAAAAAATACCTCCAATCTTTTTTCATTATAGCATATGAAATCATGAAAAGCAAACATATATTCCGAAAACTTGTTCGATTTTTTGAGTAAATGGCTTGACAATCAAATGTATGTTCGATATTATATTAAAAAAGAGAACAAACATTCGGAACGGATGTTCTTTGCAAATAAGAGATACGCACAATATGTTTCCTGGAATCTTGATGATATAACCAATACTGCGGATCACATGATCAAGAAACGCTAAAAGCTGTGCGTAAAGGAGGTAATGAATATGAGTACAATTGTATATAGGAATCATTGGTCTTGTGTTACATATAACCGTGACGAACTACGCAGAAAAAGAAATCTACAAAAGAAACATTTGCAGGAAACTAAGCGTAAATTATTTTTTGTTACCATATCCATTATACTGATCATGACATTAGGATCTGTTTTTGGCAGTTTTATGTCAAGTGCAAAAGCGATCACCAGCCAGCCTCAGGAATATAAATATTTTACAACATATACAGTCAGCTACAATGAAACACTTTGGGAAATTGCATCTTTCTATGCGGATTCTCATTATGATGGAATTTCAGATTATATTGATGAAGTAAAAAGAATGAACCATATAGACAACATAGATGAGATTCGTGCAGGCAGCGTTTTGCTGATTCCTTATTATTCATCAGAGCATTTGCAATAAGCATGAACCCTGCATATCCTATAAAACATATCCAATAAGCAGACAGATATTCTTAAATAATAAGCAAACGGCCAATTTACTACCTCCAAGTATTCGTTAAACTGTCGTTTAACGAATACTTGGAGACGTATCTTTTACACTACTCAATTTTCATGAAACAGTTCTTTAGAATCCATCCAAATTGTAAAAGGACCATGGTTGATCAGCGACACCTCCATAAGTTCACCGAAAACACCATGCTGTACAGAAAGGCCTTTTGCCGTAATCTGTTGTAATATGTATTCATAAAGAGAATTTGCAAACTCAGCAGACCCTGCATTGGTAAAAGACGGCCGGTTACCCTTTTTGCAGTCTGCATAAAGCGTAAATTGTGACACGACAAGAACCTCACCGCCTACATCCGAAAGTGAACAATTCGTTTTTCCGGCAGTATCTTCAAATATGCGCAGATTTAAGAGTTTCCCGATCATGCGGTCGGCAATATCTGTTGTATCATCATTACTGACACCGACAAAGACAAGAAGCCCGTTTTTTATTTGACCGATAATCTCTTGATCAACTTTGACAGAAGCCTCCGATACTCGTTGTACTAAAAAACGCATGATAACTGATGACCTTTCTTTATAGTGTTATTACCGAAGAAACCGCTTTTTACAATAATATTATGGTTCTGCAATTGCTTTAGTTTAATTCCTTTAGTTTTTTTCTTTATGTTTGGGCACGTTTTCCTGATCTGCACCCGCATCATTATTATCATTCTTCTCTTTGTCTGCCATATCATCTGTGGAACCCGAATTATGTCCGCGGCCAAAAAGTGTACGGAATAAATGATATTTTTCGCTATCTTCCCCAGAGTTTTTCGTCTGACTGCTTCCTTTCGGATTCTTGATCTCTGTAAACAAATGTTCTTTTGTAACAAACTCTCCGTTTTTGATCTCATAAGCATCACGATATAGCGACGTATCGGAAGGAAGCGATTTATTTGCCAGTCTTCTGTTGACAAAACGTTTGGTGAAAGCATAGATCACGGCAAAGACCGGAACGCCGATGATCATTCCCATAATACCGTAAATGCCCCCGAAAAACGTGATGGCAAATATAACCCAGAAACCGGAAATACCCGTGGAATCACCCAAAATACGAGGTCCTATGATATTCCCGTCAATCTGCTGCAGAACCAACACAAAAATCAGAAAATAAACCGCTTCGATAGGCGCGATCAGCAACAGCAATAATGCGCACGGAATAGCCCCAAGATATGGTCCAAAAAACGGTATCACATTCGTCACACCGACGATCACACTGATAAGTACCGGATAATGAAGTCCGATCAGCGTTGTTCCAATAAAACACAGAAAGCCGATGATGATAGAATCAAAGATCTTTCCGGAAATAAATCCGATAAACGTTTTATGAATAAACCGACAATCTTTGATCAGGCGGTTGGCATTATGCATCTCAAACAAAGAATAACAGATTTTTTTTGCCTGTGCCGCATAAGTTTCCTTGCCGAATACCAAATAAACAGAAATAATAAAACCGATAATGATATTAAGCGATGTTTTCAATGTTCCATAAATGGTTGCCGACAGTGTTGAAAGGAAGGAACCAATATTTTGGATGTTCTGCAGCAGCCAGTCAATGATCTCCTGTGAATTGATATTTGACAGATCAAGAGACAGATTATTGCGCAGGAAATTGGAAATAACCGTATTCTTCTCCAAATAATCAACTGCCATTTCATAATATTTGTTAAACGCCCGCGGAAACTGATCGGATATACTGTATATACTCTTTCCGATTTCTGGAATGATCATGGCAAACAGTCCATAGAAGCATAAAAAGACTAAAAGATCTGTCAGACAGATTGCAATGGCACGAATCATGCTTTTATGCCGCCGCTTCATTTTGGGTATTTCTGTCTTTGGCATCTCTATCTCGTCAGCTGCCCCTTTATTCTTTTTTTTGATAATACGGCGATAGATCGGAATGAGCATTCGATACTCGATCGTATTGACGATCGGAGTAAATAAATATGCCAGAACAAACCCTACTATGATTGGAAAACAGATGCCCAGAAATTTATTCAGTATTGCTCCAAGCCTTGTTCCGTGAAACAGGATATAATAGAACGCGATACCCGCACATACAACGCAGATAGCCGTTAAGCCCCAATGCAGATATTTTCGATCACCACGATACTTCATACAGATACGCTCTCTTTCTTCGGTCCTCTCTCCGACTCTTTTATCTTATAACAGACTGACGAAAAAATCTATACTTTTTGCGTACACTTTTTATTGTCTCGCACTTAAAATTCGACTATAATGTGGTTATATAGAACTAGAATCCTTTTTAAGGAGATCTGTGATGACACTTCAGCAGCTAATGAGTCCTGTGCGGCGTGCATTGGACGATTACCATATGATTGATGAGGGAGACCATATCGCTGTCGGAATCTCGGGCGGAAAGGATTCTCTCTCGCTTCTTTCTGCGCTTGCAGGTCTTAAGCGCTTCTACCCCGCCCGCTTTGAGCTTACTGCGGTCACTGTAGATCTGGGATTCGGTATCCAGAATTTTGACCAAATCGCGCAAATGTGTGATGAATTAAAAGTTCCCTATATAAAAGTAAACACGGATATCGGTAAAATCATCTTTGATGAGCGGAAAGAACAAAACCCCTGTGCACTCTGTGCCAAAATGCGTAAAGGCGCGCTTAACACCAAAGTAAAAGAACTGAATTGTAATAAAGTTGCTTATGCGCATCATAAAGATGATATCGTCGTCACAATGCTGCTTTCCCTGATCTATGAAGGACGTTTTCACACATTCCGCCCGGTTACATATTTGGACCGTATGGATCTGACCGTGATACGTCCGCTGATGTATGTTCAGGAGGCAGAGGTGATCGGTTTTGTCAACCACAATCAACTTCCGGTCGCCAAAAGCGCATGCCCTGCGGATGGATATACAAAGCGGAAATATGCGGAAGATTTATTGAAGCGCTTAAATCAGGAGAATCCCGGCGTCAAAGAACGCATGTTTACAGCTATCTGCAATTCATTATACAAGGCATCAGCAGGCAGCGATTAACATGTATAATACTTGAAAAACGACTGGTATGTATAAACGGTCGCTTATATCAGCAAAAAGGAGAATCACGTCATGGCAGCGGCAAACGATAAAAACCAAAATTACCATGAGCAGCAAAACCGAAAATATACAATGACCTTAAGAGGGATTTTGGAAGAACTGCCACCATTTGTATCCAAATATTTTCACGGTGTTGAGGAAGTGACTTCCACGCGCACCAGACTTGCTTATGCCTATGATCTGCGCGTATTTTTTAACTGGCTGTACGAAAAAAGACCGGATATCTGTACAGTTCCGATGCGGGAATTGAAGATTGACGTGTTGGACAAAGTCAAGCGTGATGATGTTTTGGATTATCTCTCCTACTGTACGTATTATGAACATGACGGAAAAGAATTATCGAATCAGGAACGTGCAAAATCAAGAAAACTGGCAACGATCAGGAGCTTTTATAACTTTTTCTATCAGGCCGAACTGATCACGACAAATCCCCCTTCTCTTGTAAAAACGCCGAAGATCCACGAAAAAGAAATCGTGCGTCTGGATGCAAATGAAGTTGCCATTCTGCTCGATCAGGTCGAAGAAGGGGAAAAACTCACGAAATCGGAATCTCATTATCATAAACTCACAAAGGAACGTGATCTTGCGATCATGACGTTGCTGCTTGGCACGGGAATCCGTGTGTCGGAGTTTGTCGGCTTGAACATCGGCGATATTGATTATGATAATGATCGTATAAAAGTGCGGCGCAAAGGCGGCTACGAGGCATATGTCTATTTTGGCGAAGAAGTTCGGGAAGCACTGCTCTCCTACTATGAAAAACGCAAGCATATCATCGCGGAAAGCGGTCACGAAGAAGCAATGTTTCTTTCCATGCAGCGGCGCAGGATCACCGTGCGCGCCGTCGAAAATCTTGTCAAAAAATATGCGTCCCGCGTGACGACAATGAAGACGATCACGCCGCATAAATTAAGAAGTACCTATGGCACCAATCTTTACCGGGAATCCGGAGATATTTACCTGGTTGCAGATGTGCTCGGTCATAAGGATGTCAATACAACCCGCAGGCATTATGCGGCGATTGAAGAAGAACGCGGCAGAATGGCGAGCAAACTCGTTCATTTACGCAAAGAATGAGTCATACAAAATGAGTTACGCAAAGAATGTGTCATATAAAATGGGTCATACAGAACTGATATGCGGCAAGCTGGCTGCGGCTGCTGAAAGCTTCTGTTTCGAGCATGGCGGCTATTTCGTCCGCACGATAGAATGCGGCGCTGATTTCCTCATTTGCGGAAGCATATTCGCTGCTGATCTCACCTTCCGCCTCAACATATACAATATTTGTCATGATATCCGAGATCGCAACGGCGGAATAAGAGGCAGGAAGTATTTTCTTGATCTCTTTCACCCGCAGCCCTGTTTCTTCAAACAATTCTCTTCTTACACAGTCTTCGATCGTCTCATTCCCGTTCAGCATACCGGCGCAGAGGTTATAGACGGAACGGTTGATCGCCATGCGGAATTCTTTTAATAGCAGCATGCGGTCATTCTGTGTCACGATCATGGAAATGCCGCTTGATACGCGGCCAAGCTCTTCCGCTGACGTGATCGCACGCCGGCTGACAATCTCATAATGCTTCTCTTTTCCTGCGCGGTTTTCATATACGAGTTCATAGCGGTGCAGATAATGTCCGCCGTCAATTTCATTCATGGAAAGCAGTTTCATGATATTGCTCCTTTAAGCTCTTTCTTATTTTTTTGCGGGTGATCTCGACGAGTCCGAGCGGCGTCATATCAATGACACTGGTATGCACAGGATCATCCGATGTGTAAGTACGCAGCAATTCAAGCAGGCGCTCATTATTCTCCTGCTCTTTCATGTTGATAAAATCGACAAGGATCATACCGGACAGATTGCGGAGCCGGAGCTGCAGGGCAATCATTTTTGCTGCTTCTGCATTGATCTTAAAAAACGTCTCTTCCACTCCGTTTTTTCCTGTACATTTTCCGCTGTTCACATCAATTGCCGTCAGACTTTCCGTTGGCTCGATAACAAGATACGCGCCGCTCTTTAACCATACATGCCCTGCGAGCGCTTCTTTGATATGTTCTCCCAAACGATAAAAATTCAAAAGGGACATGCTTCTTTTTCCATTGTCAAAAAAAGAAAGCTTCTGAAGGCTCTCCGTATCGCCATGTTCCGTAAAATAAGCGGTCAATTCTTCATAAACCGTTGGAATGTCTGTCACGATGCGTTCAAACGACAGCGCGTATGTATCGCGCAGGGCAAGCAGATAGTCAGCCGGCGGTTTATAAAGCACGCTGTACAATGTTCTCGCCGGCGCATAATCAAGCAGATGCTCTAACGAAGCCCGAAGTTCAGTAAGCTCTGTGATCAGCGGCGCCAAATCGTCAAGCGCAAATGCGTTTGTACGCACGATACAGCCATATTGACCGAATACAGATTCTGTTATCTGATTGGCAGTCAAAAAATCACGAATGCGCTTTTGCTGTTTGGGAGAAGCTTTACGTGACAGATGAATCCCGCTGTCCACACAGTCGAGCACAGCGTAGCGTCCGGAAATCGTGAGATGTGTCGTGAGAACGACATCCTTTGTCTTGACTGCCGCTTTATCAATTTGAACGAGAATCGGATCCCCCTGCCTGATGCCGTTTTTCTGTGCCGGATGGTCCTGATGAATATTTCCGGACGGCAGAGACGGATTCCCGGACGGTAACGCCAGATTTCGAAACGGCAGAAACCCCTGTACACCGGGTGCAATATCCACAAAAGCTGCCTGAATATTAGGAATGACCCGGTTCACCCTGCCGATCAGGATCGTACCGACTGCAAAGGATGAGGCATTATCCGCTTTCCCGTTCGTTCCGGAAATTGCCGCTGAAAACGACGCCTGCACCGGAAAATCATTCACGCAAAGCGCTGATAGCAGGCGTTTCTCATAATGGGTGATAAAGTAACTGATATTCGCATTACCGGAATACATTAAAACACCTCCCCTGCTTCGATCAGAGGTGCAAACCTGCCGTCATCCGTCCGTCCGTATGTTTCTGTCCGGTGGATGATAAAATCAAATTCCCCGCACTGCTTTCCATAATAGGAATATAACATTTCCATGACCACTTCCGGTTTCAGGTTACTGCTGCTCCCGGTATCGATTAACATGGAAACCGTGCCGTTTTCATAGGAAAGCTCATGAACACCCTCTTTTAAGTCCAGTGTGATCTCATTTTTCTTTGTCTTCTTTACATAAAAAGCATGTTCCGACTCCGTAAAACGAGTCATGGCTTCTTTCAGAGGAACGCCCTGCTCATATTGTTCCCTGATACGGACCGTATAACCGGCAGCCGCCACACTTGCCATGGCGTTTTTGGCATGATCCGGAAGCAGACGGATATCCGTTACGGTGATACCCTCCGCCATCACATGATTCAGGCGCGCTTTCATATCCTCCCTACCGGTTACGGAATGGACCTCCATATCGAAATATTCTCCGTCGCTGGTCAGACCAATGCTGAGGGGAGCGGCAAAAGACATGATCTGATGCGGGGAAAAACCGGTAGAATATGCAACATCAATATGTGCGCGGCGCATTGCTTTTTGAAAGTATCGCATGACATCCAAATGTCCGATAAATTTCAAACAGCCGCTTTTCGTAAACTTGACACGAAGCATCATGTTTAAGCGCCCCCTTTCGGTTCTAAGCAGACGCCGCATCCATAGCGTGCAGCACCACAGGCGCTGCATGTTTGCTTACAATTTGGTGTGATCTCTTCCGCCATTGCGCGTTCCCACTCCTGCCTCAAAAATTGTTTTGTCACGCCGCAGTCTATGAAATCCCATGGAAACAGCTCGTCCAACGCGCGCTCACGCATCGTATAAAAGTCTGTGGAAAGTCCGCATTCCCCAAATGCCGCAAGCCATCTGTCATGATGATAGTATTCGCTCCATGCGTCAAAAAAGCATCCGCGCCGATAGGCGCTCCGGATCACGTCTGCAACGCGGCGGTCTCCCCTTGCAAGAACCCCCTCGATCACCGAAACATCCGCCTCATGCCAGTTGTACTTAATGCTGCGCTGATTCAACTGCTCTGAAATTGCTTTTCTTGTGGCATACGCCTTTTCAATATAGGTTTCCTTTGGATGCATGGATGCCCATTGGAACGGTGTAAACGGTTTCGGAATAAAAAAGGACGTGCTGACAACGATCTGGATTTTTTCACGCCGTTGCTCTTTGGGAACCGTTTCAAAAAATGCTGCCGCGATCTCATTGGCAAGTTCGGCAATACCACGGATATCTGCATCTGTTTCTGTCGGAAGTCCCAGCATAAAGTAAAGCTTTACCCTTGTCCATCCGCCCTTAAAAGCTTCAATGGCGCCATTCAAGATGACTTCCTTGGTCAAACCCTTGTTGATGACATCGCGCAGCCGCTGGGTGCCTGCCTCAGGAGCGAAGGTCAGACTGCTTTTTTTGATATCTTGTATCTTACTCATCACATCAAGGGAAAAAGCATCAATCCTTAGTGATGGCAGTGAAATATTTACTTTTCGCTTTTTGCATTCCTCGATCAAAAAAGAGAGCAATTCCGGCAGCATGGAATAGTCGGAACTACTGAGTGAGCTTAAGGAGATTTCCTCGTGACCTGTTGAGTCAATTATCTGGATCGCCTGTTCTTTCAGCATGGTAAGGCTCCGTTCACGCACAGGACGGTATAACTGCCCCGCCTGACAGAACCGGCATCCACGGATACAGCCGCGCTGAATCTCCAGCACAACGCGGTCCTGCGTACATTTGATAAACGGCACAACAGGCTTCTTTGGATAATAGGTATTGCTGACATCCGTGACGAGTTCCTTTCTGATCACAGAGGGCATCGAATCATCGTCAGGCGTAAATGCGCGCAGCGTGCCGTCTTCATGATAATACGGCGTATAAAACTGCGGTGCATAAATACCGGGAAGCTTCCCCGCCTCCCGAAGAAAACTCACGCGGTCCGCTCCCTTTGCGCGCATCTCCTTATACAGGTCAAGGAGCCGGCGGTACATGGTCTCTCCCTCGCCGATATAGAACAAATCAAAAAACGGCGCGACAGGCTCCGGATTATATACGCAGGGACCGCCCGCGATCACGACCGGATGCTCCCATGTGCGTTCCTCAGCCAAAAGCGGAATGCCCGAAAGATCAAGAATCTGCAAAATATTGGTATAACACATTTCGTATTGCAGCGTGATGCCGAGAAAATCAAATTCCTTTACCGGGTCCTGCGACTCTAACGCAAACAGAGGGATTCCCTTTTCGCGCAGGATGCGGTCAGCGTCGATCCACGGCGAATAGACCCGTTCGCACCACACATCATCCCACTGGTTGAACATATCGTATAAAATCTGTATTCCCAAATGGGACATACCGATTTCATAGACGTCCGGAAAGCACATGCAGAAACGAACATCAATTCCGGATTTCTCTTTCATGACGCTGTTTACCTCTCCACCGATATATCTGGCGGGTTTTTCGATTGTTAGTAATATTTCTTCCGGAAGTGCAAGTCTGCGCATCTTCTTCTGTCTCTCCTATCTGTCTCTGTAAAAGTAATCCATCACTAAAAATTCCATATGCAAACATTCTTTAAGGCTCCGGGCTTCTTCAAGGTATGGGAAACAGGCTGTCATCCTCGCTGATCAGCTCGACGATGTCCTGCGCATTTTTATCTGCAATAGCCATATCCTGTTTTTGTAAAAAAAGAAATCCGCCAAACAGACAGAGCGCTAAAAATATACGAAGACCAAGCGTACCCTGCAAAGCGCGCTCATCCTCCGAATCCCTTCTTGCAGCATCGTAGGGCGTCCGCTGAAACATGGGGGCGTTTTGTTCTTCCTCTCTTGCTATTTTCTCCCGCATTTCCCTGACAAGCCGCATTTTTTCATCAATGGAAAGCTCCATACAGACATTGCTCCTGCTGTGGTATATTTTAGTTTACTATATGAAACCATCGCGTGAAACATGCTATCTGTTGGCAAGCTCTCTGGTAATTTCCTCCCAGGTAACGCCTTTTTCCGCCATCAGCACCATCAGATGATAGAGCAGATCAGAAATCTCATATTTGATTTCTTCCGGATTCGGATTTTTGGCGGCGATAACGATTTCCGTCGCCTCCTCTCCGACTTTTTTCAGGATTTTATCGATTCCCTTTTCAAACAGGTAATTGGTATAAGACCCTTCCTTTGGATGCGCCTTCCGGTCTAAGATCACTTCGAATACCGAATTGAATATCGTGAGCGGATTCTCATCGTCGTACTCTTTTTTCATGATCTCATTGAAGAAGCAGCTATAATTTCCGGTATGGCATGCAGCTCCGGTCTGGGACACTTTCGCAAGCAGCGTATCCATATCGCAGTCAGCCGTTAAAGACTTCACATACTGATAGTGCCCGCTTGTCTCTCCTTTGATCCACAGTTCCTTACGGCTGCGGCTGTAATAGGTCATTTTCCCCGTTCTTAACGTCAGCTCGTAAGCTTCTTTCGTCATATATGCCAGCATGAGCACTTCGCCTGTTTGATAGTCCTGCGTAATAACCGGAATCATTCCGTCGCTGTTCGTGCGAAACCGTTCCCAAGGAATACAATTCTCATAAGTATTGACTTCAATTCCGTTCTCAAAGCACAGGTGTTTGAGCGAACTGATATCGGAACTGTTCTGCGTCACAAATTCTCCGCTGATACCGCAGATGGAATGCACGCCAAGATATTCAAGCGCCTTGTCAAGCGAAATATCGGCAAGACTCGCAATAAACGGCATATTGATATCCGTAACGCTCGCAAGGAGCGCAGCCGGTTCTGTGAGCAGCGCCGCAGACACATACGTATCCAAAAGCTGCTGATTTGCCGTGATCACGGAAGGATCCCGAAACGATGCAAGAATCTTATCTTTTCCGAATTTTTCTGAAACTTCTTTTGTCAGATCGATATTGGATTGCTTTTCATAATCAAGACATGCCCTTGCGCAGCCTGCATAAAGTAACTTTTTGACGTCTTCCATGCGCACAATATGTCCCGCGCCGATCACTGGCACCTCGCTCTCCTTACAGATCTGTTTGATCACGTCGATAGCCTCTTCATGCTCCGCATCACCGTCCGACAGATCAAATACCAGAATCTCATCCGCATTGTTCTGACTATATGTCTTTGCAAGCTGTGCCGGATCCATGGATATGACCGCCGCGTCCGTCATGCTCTTTAATGCCAATCCTTTTTTTAAGTAAATACAGGGGATAAATAATTTTTTCATCATACGATCATCCGTTCTTGCGTGTTTTTAGAAACGCATTATTGTCAGGATCCATCAGCCCAGGGTACCTTTTGTGCTTAACACATCCTTGATACGCGGATCGATGCTGACCGCCTCGTCAAGTGCCTTCGCAAATGCCTTAAAGAGCGCTTCCGCCATATGGTGGGCGTTGACGCCCGATAACATCTTCATATGAAGATTCATGCCTGCGCTGTAAGAGACTGCATAAAAGAACTCCCTCACAAGACATGTCTCAAAGGAACCGCAGTGTTCCTGGGGAAACTCTGCCTCGAACGAAAAATACGGTCTGCCGCAAAGGTCGATTGCGCACATCGCAAGTGTCTCGTCCATCGGGATCAGCGAGGAACCATACCGTTTGATCCCAACCTTGTCACCGAGTGCTTCCTTCACAGCAGAACCAAGCACAATCCCGACATCTTCCACCGTATGATGCCCGTCCACGATTAAGTCGCCGGAGACTTTTAGGTCAAGATCAAAAAAACCATGCCTTGAAAAGCCCTCAAGCATATGATCAAAAAAACTGATGCCCGTATCGATATGGCAGGCGCCGCTGCCGTCTAATTGCAGATTCATACTGATCTGCGTCTCCTTTGTGTCGCGAGTGATTTCCGCCATTCTGTTTTCTATCATCGTACCCTCCATTCCCGATGCAGTCAGATTTGTCCGGCTGCATCCCGTATCCCATGCGTCTTATATGGTTGAAAAGCAAATATTCAGGATTCCTCGAACCGCACCCTGATCGAATTTGCATGCGCCGTAAGACCCTCTTTCTCGGCAAACAGCTCAATCTCTTTGTGTGCGCATTCAAGCGCCTCCCTTGAATAAGAAATAATACTTGTTTTTTTCGTAAAATCATCCACATTTAAGGGAGAGAAAAATTTTGCTGTCCCGTTTGTAGGAAGAATATGGTTCGGTCCCGCATAATAATCACCAAGCGGTTCCGAGCTGTATTCACCAAGGAAGATCGCTCCGGCATTGCGGATCCTTGTCATGACATCAAACGGGTCGCGTGTAAGGATCTCCAAATGCTCGGAGGCAATGTCGTTTGCCGCATCAATAGCATCTTTCATGCTGTCAGCGATCAGAATATATCCATAATTTTCAAGAGACTTTGTCATGATCTCTTTTCTGGAAAGCTTATTCAAAAAAGCATCCACCTCTGCGGATACAGCAGTCGCCAATTCCCTGCTCGTTGTGATCAGAATGGCGGATGCCAACTCATCGTGTTCCGCCTGAGAAAGTAAGTCCGCCGCCACATAGCGCGGATTTGCGCTTTCGTCCGCCAGTACCAGAATCTCGCTTGGCCCGGCTATAGAATCAATGCTGACATAACCAAAAACAGCTTTTTTGGCAAGCGCCACAAAAATATTACCCGGTCCCGTGATCTTTTCTACTTTCGGGATTGTTTCTGTTCCAAACGCCATGGCAGCAATTGCCTGCGCACCACCGCATTTGTATATCTCGTCAATGCCGCAGACATCCGCTGCGACCAGTGTGACCGGAACGATTTTTCCGTCCTGTCCCGGCGGCGTACAGATCAAAATACGGGGGACTCCCGCCACACGCGCCGTTACCGCATTCATTAAAAGGCTTGACGGGTAGGCCGCCTTTCCTCCCGGTACATAAATGCCGGCTGTAGCAAGCGGCATGATACGCTGCCCCAGAATCGTGCCGTCCGGTTTTGCGTCAAACCAGCTTGTACGAAGCTGCTTTTCATGATAAGCGCGGATATTGGCGGCGCTGTTCTTTAAGACACGGATAAATTCTTCATCGACCTGCGTGTATGCCTCCTCAATCTCAGCCCTTGTCACACGCATCGCATCGCTTGTCAGATGACAGTGATCAAAACGCTCCGTGTACTCACACAGCGCTTCATCCCCGCGCGCGCGAACATCGCCCACGATCTCTGCAACGGTTTTTTCATAAGAACCATAGTTATTCGGACTCCGTTTCAAAAGTGTACCGAGCAGATCCTGTTTGGTATCCTGTGTCAGATCAACGATCCTCATGCTGTTTTCCTCCTGTTTATCGTTCCTTTCATCCTAATCCCCATGCATATATTGTCAGCCTATCATCCGTGTCGCCAATAGCCGGTTGAAAAATCTATGATTTTTCAGCCTACTACCTCGCGGAGCCGGTAGATCAGCTTCTTGATGCGCTCCGATTCCATCTGCATACTGACCTGATTCACGATCATGCGCGCAGACAACGGGCAGATTTCCTCAAGCACTTCCAGACCGTTCTCTTTGAGTGTGGAACCGGTTTCCACGATATCCACGATCACGTCGGAAAGACCGACGATCGGACCTAATTCGACAGAACCGTTTAACTTGATGATATCAACCGTCTGGTGCTTTTGATTATAAAAATAATTACGTGCAATGACCGGATATTTACTTGCAACGCGTATCATTTCATGGTGCAAAAGAAGCTCTTTGGCTGAAGCCGGACCGCATACGCACATGCGGCACTTTCCAAGTTTCAAATCCAGCACCTCGAAGACACGGCGCTGTTCCTCCAAAATCGTATCCGCGCCTACAACGCCGATATCAGCAGCGCCATATTCCACATAGGTTGGAACATCCGGCCCTTTTGCAAGAAAAAAACGAAGCTTCAGCTCTTCATTGGTAAAGATCAGTTTACGTGTCTGCTTATCTTTGATTTCTTCGCAGGTGATCCCGATGCGCTCCAATAAATCCAGCGTCTGATTTGCCAGCCGCCCCTTCCCAAGCGCAAAGGTTAAATAACGTTGTTCATTCTGCATATCGATATCAATGCCTTTCTATTGTTTTACCCCTTACGATAACATTACGGGTATCATATTCTGTGCTTTCACAAACGCTTCCGCATTCAGACAATCCGCATCGTCCGTAACCGGCATCATGCCGAGAGCTTCTCCCGCTCCGCGCGCCCTGTTCACATAAGCGATCGCTTCCGGAAGCTGCTGTTCACGATATAAGAGCATCTTGACTGGCTGCTTAACCGCATCATTTTTTCCCGATGCTTTTTTGGCTGTCATCAAATCGTCCACCACAATCATAAAGCCAATGGCAGGAGCCGGTTTGCCGAACCGTTCCAACAGCTTGTCATACCGTCCGCCCCTGACGATCGCATCACCAACGCCGTAGGTATAAGCCCTGAAAATAATCCCTGTGTAATAATGGTATTTGCTCACCATGCCAAGATCAAAAGAAATGTATTTTTCAACACCATACATACATAATACACGATATACCGCTTCCAGACGGTCGACCGCACGCATGGAAATCTGATTACATGCATAGCCGCGCGCCGTCCTGAGCACATCCGCGCCTCCGGCAAGGTCACCAAGATGAAGCAGCGCTTCCCTGCACCGGTCACCGGAATCTGCACCGGTCAAAAGCTCCTGCGCGCCAAAAAAGTTCTTGTTGGCAACAAGTTCCCTCCACCGCACCTCCGTATCCTCATCCATACCGGCTTCCGCACATAAGCCCTTTATATAGCCCGCCTCTCCGATACTCAGCTGAAATTCCGTAATTCCCGCACTCAGCAGCGAGCGGACACAAAGAGCGATCATCTCAGCATCAGCAGCAATACTGTTGTCGCCGATCAGTTCTGCCCCCATCTGTGTGACTTCCTTTAATTTTCCTCGAAGATCGGAACTATTCGTAAACGTATTCCCATGATAGCAGAATCGCACGGGCCTGTCCGTATCACTATAATATTTCGCCGCACAACGTGCAATGGAAGGAGTAAAATCCGGGCGCAGTACAAGCGTGTTCCCTTCCTTGTCAAAGAACTTATATAATTCGTTTGACGGCGTTGTCCCGATCTCCTTTCCAAACACATCAAAAAATTCAAAGGTCGGTGTCTGAATATCCTGAAAACCATAACTGTGCATGGTCTCCTGAATCGCCTGCTCACACCTTCGTTTTGCGTCAAATTCTGATCCGTAAATATCCCTAACGCCTACTGGCGTATGTAACAATTGTTTATACATGACAAAAAAATCTCCTTTGAAGATTCTGTTTTTCACAATACTTTATCGAATTAACGTGATACCGCAACGCCACGCTGCCGTGTTATCGCGACATCCAAATAAACTATTGCCAGTATAGCGGACTCCTGCATAGCTGTCAACCCCGCTCTGCCAAATCTTTTTGAAGCATATCCAGATAAGGCACCAGAATCCCCTGCTTTTTAGGCAGGACATAGGACAAATCCAGTTCATCAAAGCGAAAGCTTTTGCGACCGCCCGTCCGGGCGCGGTCCCAGAAGATCAGAAGTTGTGAAAGCGGCAGATAATAAAACAGATCTTTCGCAGAGTAATAAATGATAAAAAAGGAAATCCCTCCCTGACGTTCAAACTCCTGCATGAATGCGACCTGATGCTCGTGGATATTTTGCAGCGCAAAGGTATTGGCAGCGCACTCTTTTGCATCAAAGCAGACCGGAACCCCCTGTACCGCTCCAATATAATCAACGGTACTTTTTTGGTCAAAATAAGCAAGCGTGATCTGATGGTGTTCGTGGTCGATCTGCATCGGTGTGATCGGCGTTGGAATCTTTTGAATCAGGGCCAGATGATGTTCCAGATACTTTTCATTTGTGCGGTTGATCATATCTTCAAGGGTGGAACCGCGAAGTCCTCTTGAATTCCACGTTGCCATATTGTTTCTCCTGTCGGGTATGAATGAAGCAGCTTTCTAAAATCCTGGGGCGGCGGCGCAACAACTGTTTTACCTGCAAGCGGCATCCGCCGCCCTTCGTCCCATGCTGCGTTTTCCGGAAATGATAGTGCAAATGCATGGAGAAGCTGTCTGTGGATCCCGTATTTTGCGGACAACTCCTTGTTTACACGCGCGTCGCCATATTTCGGATCGCCGCAGACCGGATGGGAACAGCCTGCCAGATGTGCGCGGATCTGATGTGACTTTCCCGTGATCAACTGCACGCTCAGCAATGTCATATCATGCCGGTCAAGATACAACAGCGGCGTGTAAGCCGTGTGGATCTCATCACCTGCGCCATTCTCAGTAATCTTTACCTTGTTATGCGCGATATCTTTTTTCAAAAAACCTTTTAATTCCTGCGATTTTGCAACAGTTCCCCTGACCAGTACAAGGTAATATTTTCCAATCGCCCGGTCGCGGATCATCCGGCTTAACACACGCGCTGCCTGATACGTCCTGGCACAAAGAACAAGTCCGCTTGTATTGCGGTCGAGACGGTTTACGGCAGACGGCGTATATGACAACCGCTCTTCTTTCCTATCAGGAGATTTCATCTGTCTTTCGGCAAGATAGGCACACAGCCAGTCGTTTAAGCTGTTATCATCTTTTGCGGCTCGCTGTGTCAAAAGTCCCGCGGGTTTATCAGCAAGCAGCATATCCCCATCCTCATACAGAATCGGCACCTGCATGGCTTTTGCCTTCAGTCCGGCGGCATTCCCTTTATCCATGCTTCGTCCGTGACCCGATAAGGACCGCATAACGGGCCTTTGTTGATCTTCGGACGCATGATTTTGTCCACTCCGGTTTTGTCCATGCCGGAATTGCTCATAAGTCTCGTCTGAGAAAAAAATATAAATATGGTCCTGTGCGCGGAGCCGTTCACTGCCCTCAGCCTTTTTACCGTTTAAGGTAATATTCTTTTTTCTCAACATTTTATAAAGGAAAGCCCGCCCTGCATAAGGAAGCAGCTTTTCTAAAAACTTATCAAGCCGGATACCGGCCTCGGCTCCGTCCACAATCATTTCCTTCATCGTCAGCCTCCACGCCGCGGCTTTTTTGGCAGCTAATAGCATAAGTGTTTGCGCAGCATAAAACGTCTTCCGGTCGCTTCTTTATTATAAAGCAAGCGCAAGGATCTGCTGTCTGACTTCTTCGCCGGTGTGGGAAGAAGTCTCCCTTTTCTGCATGCTGTCCAGACGGTCTATGTATTTATCCAAAGACGTAAATATTTTGATCGTATAATCCTTGTGTCCGGATGAGTCCAGCTGCGTATGCAAATGCTTTTCGCACAGCTCGGGACTGCATTTTGCACTGCCCGTATAGCCGCAGACGGTTTTTCCTTCGATGACAAGCGAATCCACCTGATAGGTTCGTTCATAGGACGTAAACTGCAGATCGTAGTACACACAGAGACCGCCGGCATGCGGGGCGATCCGCTCATATGTTTTTGCCGGGCATCCCTTTGCTTTTAAGAACATGATCGTATTGACCGCACTTTTTGCACCTGGCAGACACCCAAGTACCGCAATGACCGTCCATAGATTCTTCTTTGTCCCGATCACATGCCAGCCGATCAGAAAAATAGATAACGATACACCAAAGCAGGCAAGTGTAAATAAGCTTGTCCATATTTTCCGGTTCCGAATATAACCGTAATGCCCTTTTTTTACAAACATGATTCTTCTCCATGAAAATTTGTATACAGTCGTCCCATAGCAATTTACAAACTTTTTTAGCGTGCAACCTTCATGATGCGCATGCAAAAAAGAATAAACCGGTTAGGTACAAATCTGGTCAGCGCATAAAAAGCTTTCATTGGTATACCACAGACGGACATCCTTTTGCGGCGCTTACTGTCACGAAGCGCTTTCATAACAACACGCTCAGGCGTGACCATGACATACTTTTTGATCGCAAGCGTCTTCCCAAATACTTCTGCTTTATCAAAAAACGGCGTTGATACCGGTCCCGGACAGACGCTCGTCACATAAATACCGCGCCCTCTCAGCTCTTCGCCAAGTGCGGTCGACAGTGAGAGTACATACGCCTTGCTTGCCGCATATACTGCAAAATCCGGCTGCGGAAGGAATGCCGCACTGCTGGCAAGCTGAATGATCCGCGCATTCCATGCCATATAGGGCAGGCACATCCGTGTCATTCTAGTAAGACCGATACAATTGCAGAGTATCATCTCCTCCTGACACTGCTGTTCCACATCCATGAATGCCCCCATAAAGCCAAGTCCCGCAGCATTCACCAAAATGCGGATGCTGGGAAGCTCCTTTTTCAGCAGGCGTTCAAACGAATCAAAGTCAGCCGCATTCGTCAGATCCATTGGAACGATGCGTGACTTGATCCGCAGTTGTTCTGACAGCTCTCTGAGGCGGTCCTCGCTTCTGGCGATCAGCCAGATTTCATCCGTTGTATGCAAGATACGATCCAGTGTCTTGGCAAATGTATACCCGATACCGCTGCTCGCGCCCGTAATAACTGCAATCCGCTTATTCTTTGTATTCTCTCCCACGCTTCGTACTCCTTATCCTGTTTACGACATCATTACAATATTTTTCTAAACCAAAGATTTCAAATATAGTCATAAATTAAAATAAAATCATAAATTTTATGATGCAATCTCAACCTTGCCTTTCCTTCACTGACATCAGCTGTTCTAATTCCTCCGGTTTGAGCTTTCTGAATCCCCCCGGCTGCAGTTCCGGATCCAGGGGGACAAGACCGATCGAAACCCGTTTCAAGCGGAACACTTCATGTCTGTTTGCATGGAACATCCGCTTAACCTGATGATATCTTCCCTCATAGATCGTGATCCTCACATGACTTGCAGTGATGACAGCCGGTGTTGAGTCCGGCAGACATTCCCGCTCCTTTTCAGTAAGTTTGTACGATGTTTCCGTATGCAGGATCATCACCTCTGCCGGCAGACAGCGCGTTTCGTCTCCGATATCTGTTCCTTCCCTCAGGGAAGCCAGCTCTATATCCGTCAATATACCGCTTATCCAGACTTCATAAGTCTTCGGCACGTGTGCACGCGGACTCGTCAATCTGTGCGACAGCGCGCCATCGTTTGTGATGAGCAGGAGTCCTTCACTGTCCTTATCCAGCCTCCCGACCGGAAAAAAATGATCCGGATCAACACCGGGCATGACAGAAAATACCGTCTGCTCCCTGTCATCCCTTGTCGCGCTGATGTATCCGGCCGGTTTATTTAACATATAGCATATGCTTTCATCCCGTTCATAACAAACAGGCTTTCCGCAATAGCAGATCTTCATGTTCCGGGGATCGATCTTTTGTTCCGGATGTTTTGAGACCACGCCATCCACCGTTATCAGCCCTTTTCTGCAATAGTCCCTGACTGTGCTTCTTGTACCGGTTCCTGCATCCGAAAGATATTTATCAAGTCTGATCATATGTTCCTTATCCTGCTTCAAGCATTTCTTTCCTTACTTTCTCATATATTGATTAAAAGTCACGGAGACCGGATGATATGGCACTGCTTCTTCCTGTGTTCCTTTTGTTATTCGCCCTGCTCATCATCAGCAGCAAGACCGCACTTGCGCTGGCTTCACTCGGGCTTACTCTTTGGTTTGAAAATATGGTGCCGACACTTTTACCATTTATGATCTTATCCGGGATCCTGACCGGCTTAAAACTTCAGGAACCGCTCTGCCGTCCGCTCCGTGGATTATTCAGACGTCTGTTTCATACAACACAAAACGGAGCATATTGTATCATCATGGGATTTCTCTGCGGCTTTCCGATGGGGGCGTTCTGTGTAGCAGATCTCTATCAAAAGGGTGCTCTTTCAAAGGAAGAATCCACCCGGCTCATTCCGTTCTGCAACAATATCGGTCCCGTCTATTTCTATTCATTTGCAGTGCCGATGCTTGGTTTAGCAGGACCATCCTATCATACGATACCGCTTCTCACATTCGGTATGTATGGTATCCCGCTCTTATATGGCATATTTTCATCCCAATTACATGCCCGTATACACAAAAAAAATGTTATACGTCAAGCCTCGGCTGCCGCCCTGCCCGGTAATGAAACTTTGCCATCGCTGTTTCTTGTGATGGATGAATCGATTTCCCATGCCGGGAAATCCATCCTGCGGCTCTGCGGTTATATGATCCTGTTCAACGTCTTGATGCTGCCGCTCTATGCTTTGCATGCAGACGGTTTTACAAGCGGAATCCTGCATTCTGTTTTTGAGATTTCCGGCGGAATCCGTGTCCTGCAGGGATATCTGGTCTTAATGCCTGAAAAAAGAATATTTCTACAATTGATCATGCTGACAGCACTTAGCTTTGGCGGACTCTGCTGTGCGGGTCAGAGCGACTGCTTTATGCACACAGTATCATTAAGCCCTGCCGTCTATCTTGCCCGGCGCCTGCTGATTGCAGCCATGGCAGGGATGTTTTACTCTTTATGCTTTTACTGTGGATGGCTTTATTAAGGTATGTCCATACTTTTTGAAAAAAGCCGCCGCCTGATGAAGGCGCGGCTTTTTGGGCATCCTTTTCACTCAAAATCTGATACTGCTCAGTCATTTCTTAAATCTGCGCTGTCCCCTCAGGGTTCTCTTCCCCTGCAGCCTCTTCAAGTGCATCAACAGGATAAAGCTGTGCACGGTTCGACTGAATCAGCTCTTTATAGCTGTTCATGGAGTTTATCAGGTTTTCATAATGCGCAGACGCATCATTCATTGCATTGGTTACAATATCCTCAAGACTCCCGAGGGAATCATCCATATATTGAAGCGCCTGTGCCCGAAAATCATTTGCCTGCATGGTTGCCGCATCTAAAATAGACTGTGCCTGCCTTGTCGCAAGCGTAACGATCTCGTTAGCCTTCGCATAAGCCTGCTGCATGATCTCATGCTCATTGACAAGCTCATTTGTATGAATCGTCGCTTCATTGATCAGTGCGTCAGCTTTCTGTCTTGCATCATTTAAGATGGCTTCTTTATTGCTTATGATCTTCTGGTAACGCTTAATCTCATCAGGCGTTTTCATCTTCAGTTCACGAAGAAGCTCTTCCATCTCCTCTTTGTTGACCATAATGATCGTACTTGAGAGGGGTTTGAATTTGCAACTGTCGATATAATCCTCAATTTCTTCAATCAGTTGTTCGATTTTACTGTTCATTGCACACTCCCATCCGTTGACCTGAAAAGTGATCCTAATGCCTGTATTTTTCTAAGATCAGTTCTGCCACAAACGGCGGAACACATTGAGAGATATCTCCGCCGAAATAAGCAATTTCCTTGACACTCGAAGAACTCAGATAAGAATACTCCAAACTCGTAGTCAAAAAAATCGTATCCAAACTTCCACCCGAAAGCTTTTTGTTCGTCTGTGCGATCTGAAGCTCATATTCAAAATCAGTAATGGCGCGAAGCCCCCTGACTGATACATGAATATCTTTTGCCGCCGCATAATCAATGAGTAGTCCGGTGAAAGAATCCACTTTGACATTTGGAAACTCTTTGGTAGCTTCCTCCAATATTCTAACACGTTCCTCCACCGAAAACAATGGAGTTTTCGCTTTATTGTTCAAAACGCTGACGATCAGCTCGTCAAACATCCGGGCTGCTCTGTGAATAATATCTAAATGTCCATACGTTACGGGATCAAAACTTCCCGGATAAACTGCAATCTTCAAGGAATCACACCACCTTTCAGTACATGCCGATGCTTTGAACCAATTATGCTTTTGAAGAATTTTTGCGGACAAACAGATGCTGATTCGTCTTGTAGCGCTTTTGTCTGATTATATCATACCCAAGCGCAGGAAGATAGTCTGTTTCTGCATGAAGTGAGGTTTCAAGCACGATCAAAGTATCGCGGTCCGCAATATGGTCATTTCCGGCAAGAACGGTTAATACCTGTCGTTCCAGATTCTGATCATACGGGGGATCCATAAAAATAATGTCCACGCGTTCTTTGACCGATCCGGTCAAAGCAAACAGTACATCCTGCTTTAAGAGTACTGCTTCTTCAGAAAAACGTGTTGTCTTAAGATTCTGCGCAATACAGTCGCATGCTTTTCTTTGGTTTTCCACAAAATAAGCACGGACTGCTCCCCTGCTCAGCGCCTCAATACCGATGCCGCCGCTGCCGGCAAACAGATCAAGAAACACGCTTCCGGGTACATCGTTCTGCAGTATATTAAACAATGTTTCTTTGATGCGGTCCTGTGTCGGTCTTGTATCCCGTCCATCCGGTGAAATAAGCCGCAGGCTCCGCCTTGTCCCTGCAATGACTCTCATATCCGTACCTTTACACCTTTCGAATCTCTGGAACCAGACTTTAACTTGTTTAGTTCCAAGCTCTTCCCCTTATATTCGATCGTCTGTTCCTGTGCATTGCGCGTATAATATACTTCTTCAATATAATCATTTACGCCCAGCTTCATGCCGCGGACGCCGACAGCGCCCTTTTTCTTTTCAGGAACTTCCTCAATGGGAAAGCGCAGGAAATATCCCTCGTGCGTCTGAAGCACAATATTGCGCTGTTCTACGAGTAACGCAATGCTTTTTACTTCATCCCCGTCATTCAGTTTTGTCGCGGCGACTGTTTTCTTTGCCACATCAAATTCTCCGCCGCTGACCACCTTCATCATAGCCTGCTTTGTCGTAAAAAGAATGCGGTACAGATTTAAGTCCGCCTGACTTGCCACGCAGAGAATATCCTCTTTGGAGGAATCATAATTGCTCACATTATCGATCGGGATGCCTTTATCACGAAATTTTCCAAACGGTATATCCGAAAGTTTTACCGTATAAAGCTGCCCGGTATTTGTAAACAGGCAGATCTTCCCCGTATTTTTACACCGGATCACGTAGGAATTTTCAGTTTCCACCGCCTCTTTGTTGCGCTCATAGGTCGGGGTATCGATTGTTTTGCTGTAGCCAAAGCGGTCCATCAGGAAATAGACATCCATTTCCTCCGGCTTCTTTTCCTCAAATACGACCTGTCCCGTATTTTCAATGACTGTGCGCCTCGGCCGGGCATATTCTTTTTTGTAGGCGTCAAGTTCATTCATGATCACCTGCGCCATAGAATCCTTCCTCGCCAGAATATCCTCATAGCGGTAAATATTGGCGATCGTATCCTCATGCTCTTTCATAAGCGCATCGATCTCTAAACCGATCAATTTGTACAACCGCATTTCCAGGATCGCATTCGCCTGCGGCTCGGTAAACTGGAGCTGCTGCGCCATAATGCGGGATTCCTTGAACTTAAACCGGATACCGTCCGTTTTTCCCTCGACAAGACATGCCTTTGCCATTGCGCGGTCCTTCGAACCGCGCAGCACCTCAATGATCAGATCAATGACATTGCACGCTTTGATC
The DNA here is from genome assembly GCA_003979345.1 of Lachnospiraceae bacterium. Taxonomy (GTDB): domain Bacteria; phylum Bacillota; class Clostridia; order Lachnospirales; family Lachnospiraceae; genus DLAJ01. The sequence goes on along the minus strand of RYVZ01000004.1, from coordinate 70,602 downwards.
AGACCTTCCTGTATTTCTTTGCGCTCAAGTTCTTTTTGAAGAAGATTGGAATACTTACGGGTCGTCGTCTCATACTGGAAGTCCACATAGTGCCGGATGATCGTCTTTAAGCCCATTGTCTCCGGCTTGCCACCGGCGATCGCGAGCATATTGACACCAAAAGTATCTTCCAGCCTTGTCTTTTTCAAGAGAAGATTCTTGAAATTCTCCACATCTGCGTCACGTCTCAGCTCGATAACGATGCGGATGCCCTCTTTGGATGACTGGTTTGTGATATCGACAATATCGTTTGTTTTCTTCGTTTCGGCAAGCGCTGCGACATCCTGCAAAAATTTTGTAATGTTGGCGCCTATCATCGTATATGGGATCTCAGTGATCACAACATTGGTCTTGCCGCCCTTTGCCTTCTCCACTTCGATCTTCCCGCGGATCCGCAGTTTTCCCTGACCTGTTTCATAGATCTCAAGCAGTTCGTCCTTATTACAGACCATGCCCCCGGTCGGAAAATCCGGTCCTTTCAAATAACGCATCAGTTCACGCGTCGTAATATTCTCATCCATCATATACGCTTTTGCAGCGTCGATGACTTCCCCAAAATTATGCGGCGGTATGCTGGTCACCATGCCGACTGCAATGCCCTCTGACCCATTGATCAGAATATTGGGTATTTTGACAGGAAGGACAAGCGGCTCCTTTTCCGTCTCATCAAAATTCGGTCCGAAATCCACCACGTCTTTATCGAGATCGGCAAGGAAAGTCTCCTGTGTCACTTTCTGCAGGCGTGCCTCCGTATATCGCATTGCCGCAGCGCCGTCACCCTCTATATTACCAAAATTGCCGTGCCCGTCCACGAGCGGAAGCTCTTTTTTGAAGTCCTGTGCCATAACGACAAGCGCGTCATAAATAGAGCTGTCCCCATGCGGATGATATTTACCCATCGTATCACCGACGATACGCGCGCTTTTACGGTACGGTCTGTCATAACGGATGCCAAGTTCATACATATCATAAAGCGTCCTGCGCTGCACGGGCTTTAAGCCGTCCCGCACATCGGGCAGCGCACGCGCAACGATGACGCTCATGGCATAATCTATAAAAGATTTCTGCATCAACTCAGAATATTCGGTTTTAATGATACGGTCTTCCATATCTTTCTCCTAACGATCCGTTTACCGGAATTTTCTTTTAGTACCCAAAATACTTCTTTTCAGATCCCCAAGGAATATGATGCAGGCAGACTCCGATGAATCTGCCACAGGCCAATTCATTATATATCCAGTTCCGCGTCCGCCGCATGGCTGTAAATGAACGCTTTTCTCGGGGGGACATCGTTGCCCATCAACAGTTCCGTCATTTCGGACGCCCTGCGGGCATCCTCAATCTCAACAAGTTTCAGCCTGCGCTGCTGCGGATCAAGCGTTGTCTCCCAAAGCTGCTCCGCGTCCATCTCTCCAAGACCTTTATACCGTTGAAGTGTAAACGGACCTTTATGCGATTTCCGATAGCGTTCAAGCGCCTTATCGTCATAAAGATATTCTTCTTTTCCTTTGTTCGGCATTGCCTTATAAAGCGGAGGCATTGCGATATAAACATGTCCCTCATAGATCAGATCCGGCATAAAACGGTAAAACAGCGTCAGGAGCAGCGTGCTGATATGCGCGCCGTCCACATCGGCATCCGCCATGATGATGATCTTGTCATAGCGAAGCTTGCTGATATCAAAATCATTTCCATATCCTTCAGAAAATCCACAGCCGAATGCATTGATCATCGTCTTGATCTCAGCGTTTGCCAAAATCTTATCAATACTTGCTTTTTCGACATTTAAGATTTTTCCGCGGATCGGCAGGATCGCCTGATACATCCGGTTGCGCGCGGTTTTTGCGGAACCGCCCGCGGAATCTCCCTCAACAATGAATATCTCGCACTCTGCGGGAACCCGGCTCTCGCAATTGGCAAGCTTGCCGTTGGAATCAAACGAATATTTCTGTTTTGTCAGCATATTCGTCTTGGCTTTTTCTTCGCTTTTACGGATCTTTGCCGCTTTCTCTGCGCAGGAAATGACGCTTTTGAGCGTTTCTAAATTTTTATCAAAGTAGCGTACGATCTCGTCTCCGGTCACTTTGCTGACCGCTCTTGCGGCATCCTGATTGTCGAGCTTCGTTTTCGTCTGTCCTTCAAAACGCGGCGCAGGATGTTTGATCGAGATCACGGCAGTCATGCCGTTCCTGACGTCAGCTCCCGTAAAGTTTACATCTTTTTCTTTCAAAATACCAAGCTGGCGCGCATAGGTATTGATCACATTTGTAAACATTGTCTTGAATCCTGTGATATGCGTCCCGCCTTCGGCATTATAAATATTATTGCAAAACCCAAGCACATTCTCGTGAAATTCATTCACAAACTGCAGCGCCGCCTCGACGGAAATTCCTTCGCTCTCGCCTTGAAAATAGATCACGTCATGCAGCGTCTCCCGCGACTGGTTCATATCCTTGATAAATCCGACAATGCCCTCCGGCTCATGATACTCTATATGCTCCGGCTCGTCTTCACGGTTGTCTTCAAATACGATCGTCAGCGCAGGATTTAAGTATGCCGTTTCATGTAGTCTGGATTTTACCTCTTCCGCCTTAAAACGTGTGCGGTCAAAAATGGTATCATCCGGCAAAAAATTGATTGTGGTTCCTGTTTCTTTCGTCTTTCCGACGATTGGAAGAAGTCCGTTTACAAGCTCCATGACAGGGACGCCGCGCTCATAATGATCTTCATAAATATGACCGTCCTGCTTTACCGTAACGTTCAGATAAGTAGAAAGTGCATTGACAACGGACGAACCGACACCGTGAAGACCGCCGCTCGTCTTATAGACAGAATCGTCAAATTTACCTCCCGCATGCAGCGTTGTAAAAACAAGCCGCTCTGCGCTCATGCCTTTTTCATGCATGCCGACCGGAATTCCCCGCCCATTATCAGAAACGGTTGCCGAACCATCTGCATTCAGCGTGACCGTGATACGGTCACAAAAACCGGCAAGGTGTTCATCCACCGCGTTATCCACGATTTCATAGATCAAGTGATTTAATCCCTTGGTTGAAACGCTGCCGATATACATACCCGGTCTGACTCTGACCGCTTCGAGTCCTTCCAGCACAGTGATACTCGATGCGTCATATTTTACTTCGCCTGCCATAACGTACCTCTTTTTCGAAATTCACAGCACGGCAGATATTTTTCCATCCGATCCGATATTTATTGGTAAAATCTACCGTCCGCGCATACTACGTTCTCATTATAGCATGTCCCTTTGAATAAGAAAAGGAAAAAAATACAGTATCTAGTTGAATCTTATAGAAGATTACTAGATACTGTACCTAAAGCCGAAACAAAGAAAATTACTGTAATAAAATCATGTAATCGCCGACAAAGTCAGGGAGAACGCAACTCTTTTTTATTTCTGTGCAACATCCTTCATTGAGAAACTGATCCTGCCCATCTTATCTTTACCGAGACATACCACTGTCACCATATCCCCAAGCGTCAGCACATCTTCCACATGCTCGATGCGCTGTTTTGCAATCTTGGAAATATGAACCATACCCTCTTTCCCGGGTGCAAACTCAATAAACGCGCCAAACTCTTTAATGCTGACAACTTTACCCTTGAAGATCTGACCTTCCTGGAAATCGGTAACGATCATCTTGATCATTTCGATCGCCTTATCCATCATTTCCTGCTCAGTTCCACATACGCTGACCGCGCCGTCATCCGTGATATCGATCTTCACACCGGTTCTGGCAATGATCTCATTGATCGTCTTTCCTCTCTGTCCGACAACGTCACCGATCTTCTCCGGATCGATCTTGATCTGAATGATCTTCGGCGCATATTTGCCAACGGACTCTCTCGGCTCTGCGATCGCCGGCTTCATGCAATTCTCCATAATATACATGCGTGCCTCGCGGCAGCGTGCGATCGCGCCTTCCACAATCGCCTTTGTCAGACCATGGATCTTAATATCCATCTGGATCGCGGTAATTCCGGCATCAGTACCCGTTACCTTGAAATCCATGTCACCGAAGAAATCTTCCAGTCCCTGAATATCCGTCAACAGTATAAAATCATCGTCCGTCTCTCCGGTCACAAGTCCGCAGGAAATGCCTGCAACCATTTTTCTGATCGGAACACCTGCCGCCATCAAAGACATACAGGAAGCACAGGTGGACGCCATGGAAGTCGAACCGTTCGATTCAAACGTCTCGGATACGGTACGGATCGCATACGGAAATTCTTCCTCAGAAGGAAGCACGGGAAGAAGCGCACGCTCTGCAAGCGCGCCATGACCGATCTCGCGGCGTCCCGGTCCACGGCTGACCTTCGTCTCCCCAACGGAGTAGGAAGGGAAATTATAATGGTGCATATAGCGTTTTGCCGTCGTATTTTCGTCAAGCCCGTCCACTCTCTGTACCTCGGAGAGCGGTGCAAGCGTGCAGACATTACAAATCTGTGTCTGTCCGCGCGTAAACATTGCGGAGCCATGCACACGCGGTATGATATCAACTTCTGCCGCAAGTGGTCTTATCTCAGTGATCTTTCGTCCGTCCGGACGCTTCTGATCTTTTAAGATCATCTTGCGGACTGTTTTCTTTTCATACTGATAAATTGCTTCGCCTAAAATGGCAAGCCACTCTTCATTATCAGCAAACGCTTCTTCAAGCTTTGCGGTGATCTGACGAATATTCTCCTCGCGAACCTGCTTCTCATCGGTAAAGACCGCTTCTTCCATTTCTTCTGCCGGAACAAGCTCCTTCATCTTTGCAAACATTTCCTCGGGAATCGCACAGCTTGTATAGGTATGCTTCGGCTTACCAGCTTCTGCAACAATACCATTAATAAACTCAATGATCTGCTTGTTGATCGCATCTGCCTTGTAGATTGCCTCGATCATCTTCTGCTCGGGAATTTCGTTGGCTCCTGCTTCAATCATCATGACTTTCTGCGCCGTGGAAGCGACCGTCAGTTTTAAGTCGCCGTTTTTCCAGTCTTCCTGAGACGGATTTACGATAAACTCTCCGTCAACCATACCGATCTGTGTCATTGCACACGGACCGTCAAACGGAATATCAGAAATGCTTGTCGCGATGGATGCGCCGAGCATTGCGGTAAGCTCGGGGCGGCACTCCGGATCAACAGACATGACGAGACAGTCCAGCGTAACGTCGTTACGGTAATCCTTGGGAAACAGCGGGCGCATCGGGCGGTCGATCACGCGGCTTGTCAGCACGGCGTTTTCGGACGCTTTACCCTCTCTCTTATTAAAGCCGCCCGGAATCTTACCCGCAGCATATAATTTCTCTTCATACTCCACACTTAAAGGAAAGAAATCAATTCCGTCCCTCGGTTTCTCAGATGCGGTCGCCGTACACAAAACGGTAGTCTCCCCGTAATGCATAAATGCACAGCCGTTCGCCTGCTTTCCGACTCTGTTGATGTCCACGCTCAGCGTGCGTCCGCCAAGCTCCATTGAATAAGTTTTGTACATAGATTGCTCCTTTCTGTTCCGATTCGGGCAGAAGAAGCCGAAACTACTGATATACATATGAAATGCAATAGATACGAATATGCATCTTCCTATACATTGCCTGTTTCACAGACAAGCCTACATCCATGTATCAGCACATTTCATGTGCATATCAGTGGTCTCGGGCTCCGCTCCCGCCTGAAACGCCAATGATCAAGTTACGGAACAGGACCTGATGTCCTATTCATAAAAATGAGGACGGCAAACCCGTCCTCATCATTTGGAACATGTTGTTCCATGAAACCTGTTTACTTTCTGATTCCAAGTTTTTCGATCAAAGCACGGTATCTTTCAATGTCAGTTTTCTTCAGATAATCAAGTAATCCTCGTCTCTGACCTACCATCTTCAAAAGACCTCTTCTTGAATGATGGTCCTTCTGATGCGTCTTTAAGTGCTCTGTCAGCTCCTGAATCCTCGCCGTAAGAACTGCAACCTGTACCTCCGGTGAACCCGTATCGCCTTCAGACCGCGCATACTCCTTCATGATAGCCTGTTTCTTTTCCTTTGAAATCATCTGTTTCCCTCCTGCTTTTTACTAGGCAGACCGCCTGTTACTGCCGATACTAAGAAACAGGTTGGAGTATCCCGTATCCGAGTATGGCAAATTCACACCGCTACATTGTATCACAATCTTGTCCGGATGTAAACCCCGATGATCCATGAAATTTCGTTGTGAATTTTCGTCGTTTACAGAAGTCTTCTCGCGCATACCGGCGTACGATAGTCAACGCGCGTAATGATAATGCCATTGGTGGGATTGCTTGCATGGCATACTTGTCCCCCGCCGATATAGATCGCCACATGATCGATTCCGCCTCCGCGGGAATAAAAGACAAGATCACCCGGACGCAGCTCGGAAATGGACACTTCGCTTCCGCAGCGCGCCTGCGCTCTTGCGGAATGAGACAGGCTGATGCCGTATTTCGCATAAAGGAGCATCGTAAATCCGGAACAATCCGTTCCGTTTGACAAACTATTACCGCCATAAACATACGGACATCCGACATATTGAATCGCACGGTTTGCAAGGTCAATTCCCGCATCGGTCACGCCCTTGCCATAACGGACCTCCGTCATCGTCAGCGCCGTATCCAGCCTGTAAGCAACATCGACATATTCGCCGCTCACATATGCGGCGTCCGTACCGTCACCATATACGACCGATACCCAGCCGTTATCCAATACTTCAACGACCTCCAATTCCCTGCCGTTGGCAGCAAGCCCCCATGTGCCATGTTCGGTATCGGGCTGCTTTCTGACTTTTAATGCCTGCGCAAGCACAGTTGCAGTCAACGTCTGATTTTGTGCCGCCAGCTCTTCTGCATGCCCGCCAGTCGCCAGATACTCCATGCTGACATATCCTTCAACCTTACCAGACCGGATATGCGCCCATCCGTCCGCCATACCCAAAACTTCACAGCCTGCGCCTGCCGGCAATTCCCCGACCTTCTCCGCATCCGTACCGGCAGCACTCCGGATATTCAGATTTTCGGACACATCCGCAATACCCAGATTTTCATATCCCCAATTTTCCTTCGGCTCTTCTTCCCCAACGATTGCAAGATTTTCCATCATATCTTCAAAATCTTGTTTCGTCATACTGTCAATACTGCCAATGATCAACTCGACGCCGGCTCCTACAATATACTCATCCGGATCCGCCTCATCGATCTCTTCTTCCTGAAGAATATTCTCAACAACGTTGTCGACCCCCATAACGGCAGCCGCCTCAAAATTCGCAGCGGAAAGATTGATCCCGCTTGATGTGAACATCACCAAAAATGCAAGTACACACGGATAAATTCTCTTACCCATCAGTCTTTGATTTCCGCTTTTATGTATATTTTTGTTTTTCATACCGACCCCGCTTGTTGCAAAATTGTTACAAATGTTACGCAATTATTAAATGTTACAAAATTGTTTCATATGTTACATGCTATTATAACAATTTTCAGAATCATGTCAAGAGTTTGAAATAATTTAGTGTATACAAAAAGGACATTCCCCAATATATAGGGAATGTCCTTTTTCACTAAAATATCTGTTAAACACACATATCGACGCTGCCGCCCTCCGGCATGGCAGGAGGCTGTGTCTGCACCGGTACCGACACGCCGCTAAGCTCCAATGATACGCCTGCCCCAAGATTGGAGAAGCCTGTGCTCTGCCCTCCCGAACTGCCAAAACCGGCGCCTGACGCGCTCTGTTTTTCTTTTTGAAGCCGTTCAAAGAATGCCCGCAGATATTTCATATCGGCTTCCACAATATCGCGCATCACATCTGAACGATGCTTTTTCTTTTTTAAGGCAAATTCTTCCGGCTCCGGTTTGAGCGGTATGACTTCCAATGATTCCTCTGTCATTTCAAACTGACCGTTTCCCACAACCAGAACTTCCTCAACCGTATCGGACAGAAGTTCTTCCATCGTCTCCTGCACACCCTGAGACACAAGTTCGGTCAGCCGTTCTAACTGCTCCGCACCAAATGCGATCTGCTCTTCAAAGGTATCCGGCATCCCATGATCCATGGCGTCCTGTACCATCCGCTGCATGCCATCCTCCAAAGAATCTCCGGTAACGCCGTCCTGCATCATCTCTTTCATGATGTCATCATACGATTCTCCGGAATCTTCCGAAAAAAAATCTTCCTCAAAATCTTCGCTCTGCATCCGGCGTTTGGTCCGTTCTTCTTTTTGCAGATTTTTCAGATGCTTTTTCGCTGCCCGCTCGATTGCTTCCGCATGCGCGATCGCTCCCTCCAGCTCCTGCTCATTATAGTCTTCATTTTTGCGCTTTTTGCGCAGCATGATCACTTTTCTCTGCGCCAGAGCCACAGCGCGTCTTGCGCTGCCCGAGGTCTTTGATTTGATAATAACTGCCGACACTTCCTTAAAGTTATAAGGAAGCTTCTTTGTTTTAGTCTTGTCCGGCTTTTTGGAACGCGTTGTTGTAACGCTTCCCGTCACTCTGCCTTCCTTATCGTAATAAGTGATGCGCCTGATTTCACGATTTCCGCTCTGATAGGTCTTTGTGAACGACCCGGAGTTCCATCCCCTTACATCCATCGCCATGTCATCATCCTCCCTGATTCAGACAAATTGTACCCGTTATCTTAATATCGTCAAAAAAAGCAGATTTCCTAATAGAAATAGCACAGACAGCCCATCATGTTTTTCAAAAAGCGGCGCTTCCTGCTCCCGCCGCATGTCTGCCTGCATACGCAAGAATGCTCTGTAACCATTTATCAAACGATAAATAAGAATCCCATGCGCCAAGTGTGCGGAAATCGGATAGTACCGCTTTCCCGGAGGACATATAATCCGCCTGTTCAAAATAGCTTGAAGTCCCGGCCTTATCCCGCATCATAACCGCATGAAGATAGTTTTCCGGCGTATTGCCTCCGGTTTCCAAATTCAACACCATCAGTTCATTATAACTGCATCGGTTCGGATTGATTTTGGACGCGTCCACTTCGTAGGAGAATTCGCGCCCCGACGCATCAAGTCCTTTTAGAAGATAAATCGGATTTTCCTTCGTATAACGGTCCGAGCGGTAAATATTGACTGACTCCCCGGTCTGGGGACTGGCGTACGACATTAGCGCATCCGATCTCAACATGACTTTCTGACTGCCTGCGGATACGCAGGTCATGACTTTTTCTGTAAAACCGCTTTCTGTCTTTGCATGATCCGTCTGTGCAGACGGTATGTTCTGTACTTGTATGTATGGATTGATCGTTCCTATTTGCATCGATTCTGCCCTTTCTGTCTATTCTGTTTTTTGTCTGTTTAGTTTTTTGTCTGTTTAGTTTGAAGCATACAGTCAGGAAAAGAAATCATAGAATTTTTTGTAATCCAGATATCCTTTCAGATTGCCTGCATCATATTGCATCTGCATGAGGCGGGCAGCCAATTTTGTCCAGTCTCTTTTTACCATTCCGAACATTTTGCCTGTCTGGTCCGACAATTCCCCATCCATGCCAAATGCCGCTGCTCCGATCCCGTCTGTCCCGGTTTTCGCATAACCGTATGTTCTCAAAAAGGTATCGGACGCTTCAGGATATTGCCCGCTTTCCGATAAATAGCAGGAATACGCAAACATGGAAACCTCGTCACTGTCTGCGGCATTCACCTTCGTTACATCCACCATATGCTCCGTCAGATTCCCTTCTTCATCCCATGTGCATACTTTATATACCGGTTTTGCAGGATCAAAATCTGCCGGCTCAAAGACAGTCATACCGCCCTTTCCTTTACCGGCAACGGCAGAGAGCATTCTGTCCCCTTCGCTTCCGCTTCCGATATGCAGAGTAAATCCCGTACTTTTTGTATTGGATGCACCCGCAGTCTGCAATGCATTTTGAGTGCTTCCGAGAGAACCCGTCTTGTGTAAAGCCCCTTTTTGAAAGGCTGTCTGATACCCCCATCTTGTATTGACTGATCCGGTCGAATCTATATACATGATATCTTCCTCCTTCTCATGTTTGATTCAAAAGGCGTTTGCGAGACGCCTGTTTTAAGTCATCAGTCCGGTTCCTCTGTCAGTCAGAACCGGATCGTGCCATAAGGCACACGCCGCTTCCTTTGATCAAGTCCAAGCAGCATTTTTCTTAATTCATTACACTGGTGCAGCGCCCTGAGCAGGCGGCAGCGGCGGCATATCCGTGCCCGTTTGCGGTTTTGTGCCGTCTTTGAACAGTTCCTCCGGTTTAGAAAGCTTTATGCTCATAACAGTCACTTTCATGCCGGCAATCACCTCGCTGATCACTAAATATCTTGTGCCATCCGGTCTCACGACAATTTCGGATTTCCGTTTCTTATCATCCTTATCTTCGTCTCCCGACATGTTTTCCAGCATGCTTTTTCCATTACCGTTCCGAAAGCCCGCGTTCCACATTTCAGCATGGCATTCTTCTTTTGTTGCGCCATAATGAATGATGGAATATACGCCTCCCATGAAACGCGCCCACGGATTTTCCGTTGTCCATGCCGTACGCAGATCGTTCAGCACCCACTCCTCGTAATCCGCATCTTTCTTCATCGCTTCAAAACCTTCGTCCGAAATGAAAACAGAGATCGTATCCTGCATATGGGAGCTATGCATCGGAAGTGTCAGAATCCGTTCCCTGATATATTCCTTATATTCATCCAATGTCATCGCTTCGACCGCAGAACGGTCAAACGGCTGCAATTCTCTGCTGCGGGCATCGGCGGTCTGCAGACTATTTGTGTTTAGCTGCGTTGTCTGTGTCTGCCCTTCGGCACGGCGCGACGCCTCTAAAATAGCATCTGCCATCCTGTCAGTATGTGCCGGGACTTCAGCATTTCTTATACCATCCGCAGGCGCCGTGTTTTTTCCTGATCGTCCCGCCGTATTTTCACTTCCCCCAAAATGTCCGAAGGTTCTCGTCATATAATTTACATGAATCGTATTCAACCGGATCATCACTCTCCTTTCCTGCACGACTTCTGATAAGCTGCAAATTTCTGTTTTACATATGTGTATCTGGATTTCGGTACGGAAATTTCCGTACCGCCAGTCAAATATAGCACATAGCTGCTGATTCTGTAAATATAGCGCATGTTGACAAGAAAGCTTCTGTGGACACGCACAAACCCGTACGGTGCAAGCATCTCCTGGATTTCGTCTAATTTCCGGTACATCCGGTAGGAGTCGTACGCCGTATGGAAAACATTTTTATGCCGATCCGTTTCAACATAAAAAATGTCGGATATTTTCAAAGTATACTCGCCTTCCACAAAAGAAAAAAGCATTTTATTTTCTTTTTCAGCAAATTCTCCGATGATCTCGTCGAGACATTGCACCAACATTTTTTCCAGATGGTCTTTTATCAGAAAACGCGCCGCCTTCACACGGTATCCATCGATTGCATAACTCATATGACCGCTCACCAAAACGACATACAATTCCGGATAGCGGTCCTTAAGATGCTTTGCCACATCTAAACCGCCGTCCGCCGCCTTTGGGCTTATGCTTAGAAAAACGATACGGCATTCCCGCATCCAGTCATCCGGTTCCAAAAGCGATTCCGCCGATTCAAATTCCCTAAGCTCCATATCTTGTTCCCTTAATCTTCCATATTCACCGATCAATCCCTTGAGTTTTTCTCTGTCCTCCTGACTGTCATCGCAAACAGCTAGTTTCATGCTCCGCCCTCACTTTAAGTCCGTATTCTTATTTCTCTCCTACGCAGTCTATCCCCAGGCATTGTATCGGCTTTTGGTATATTGAAGTGCAGACGATTCACTCCCATCCTGTCGATATAGATTTCCAACGCTTTTTTGGTTCGATGCCGCATAATCTGCAATTTTTCCGGATAAAAAGACTAGTGTATCCGCAAATCCGTCTTTTCCTGCCAACGCCTGCCTTACTGCACTTTGCTCCGCGGCAGCCAGTTTGCGTTCATTGACCATAAGTTTCCCGTTTTTGTCCGCAGTGATTCCAATCGCTTCTAACTGTTTTTCATGTTCCTCCACCAATGATTTCAAACTATCTTTGTAAAAGTTGTTCAACAGATCGCTGCTTCCAGAAAATGTATTCAGGACCTCATTGTAGTGTTTTACAAGTTCTTGCACTTTCTTTTCAAGTGCTTCTTTGCTTTCGGCTGTCCCGTCACTGTCATAAATGCTTTTATCTCCGTCTGCGGCAAGCTCCTCTGCTATGGTTTTTAAGTGTTTTGCCATATCCTCCTGCTTTTCATAATTTTGTTGTCTTAGTGAGGTATCCATTTCGCCTCCCAGATTCCGCTCAAAGGGAAGCGCATTCGTTTTATCCTTGTTAAACACGTAACTTAACATACTGGTCGTGTGAACAGGAACACCTGCTTTCCTTGAAGTTTCATTCAACATTTGCGTCGTAATTCTCATCTGCCGTCTCCTCTCTGTCCCATGATTTGCCAGGCAATTGTGCCCAAAAAAGCGACAAAATCCCTCCGTTTTTTCCGTCCGTGGAATTTTGCCGCTCTCCATAGCATTACAGCACAATGCTTTCAAATGTTATATCGGTGCCAATTTCCGCCACAGCAACCTGCATGACACCGACAGCCTATGGAATAGCACAAAAAGACTCTTAAGTCTGTCAGCGCATTTCTGGTCCATATACAAAAAAAGAGCCTGCATTCCTTGCAGACTCTTTTGATAACATATCTTATAAAATAGGATTACTGAAGATACTGACTGAGTACATTCATAAATATTTTGATATCCAGCGGCTTTGCAATATGTGCATTCATACCGTTTTTGATGGCCGCTTCCCTGTCTTCCTCCAGCGCATTTGCCGTCATGGCAATAATGGGAAGATTCCTTACATCGTTTCTTGACAGATTCCGGATCGTTCTGGTCGCCTCGTACCCGTTCATGATCGGCATCTGCACATCCATCAGTATCACATCATAGTAGTTTTCTTCCGATCTGCGCACCATTTCAACCGCATCCGTACCGTCCGGCGCCGATTCTACTTCAAAGCCTGCTTCCGTCAGAATGACTTCGGCAATCTCACGGTTCAATTCGATATCTTCTACAAGTAAAACCCGCTTTCCGCTGAAATCATTCAAAGTCCACGACATATCCGACACGTCCTTCTCAATCAGATTATTCGCTGAAAGCAATGCAGATTTCAAGTCCGACATGAAAAGCGGTTTTGCACAAAAAGCAGTAACGCCGGCCTCTTTTGCCTCTTCCTCAATATCTGTCCAGTCATATGCCGTCAAAATAATGATGGGCGCCTCATCCCCCACTGCACTGCGAATCTTACGCGCCGTCTCAACACCGCTCATTTCCGGCATCTGCCAGTCAATGATATATGTATGATAAGAATCTCCTTCTTCATACGCTTTTTTTGCACGGTATGCTGCTTCTCTGCCGGAAGTCGTCCATTCTGAACGCATACCAATCTGTCCCAGCATTTTGCTCACGCTGTCGCACACGTTAAAATCGTCATCTACGACCAGTGCCCGCAGGCCGGACAGCTGTTTGATCTGAGCGGCATTCTTTTCTACATCCTGTAATTTTAAGCTCAGCGATACCTTAAAGGTGCTTCCCTTTCCGACCTCGCTCTCAACAGAGATCGTTCCGTTCATCATCTCGACAATGTTTTTGGTAATAGCCATGCCGAGCCCCGTGCCTTCTATTCCGGTCCGGGTCGTTGTGGATTCCCGTTCAAACGGTTCAAAAACATGCTGCAGGAAATCGGACGCCATGCCGATACCGGTATCTTTGATGATAAAGACATAGTCCCCATACCCATGTCTGAACGTTGTCTTCTGCTGGATCCGGAAGGAGATGCTTCCCTGCGCGGGCGTATATTTTACGGCATTGCTGAGCAGGTTGATAAATACCTGATTGAGCTTTAACGGGTCTGCGATCACATCCTCATTGACGACCTCAAACGTGTCTATAAACAGATCAAGCTGTTTTGCCTTTACCTGAGGCTGAATGATATTGACCAGATTATGCATCAGCTCGGAAATATTACATTCCTGTTCCTTGATCTGCACTTTTCCACTCTCAATTCTGCTCATATCCAGAATATCATTGATCAGACTGAGCAGATGATTACTCGAAGAAAGCACTTTTTGCAGACAGTCCCTGACCTGGTCCTTATTGTCGATATGGCTGACTGCGATCGTCGTAAAACCGATGATCGCGTTCATCGGCGTACGGATATCATGGGACATATTGGAAAGAAATGTTGTCTTGGCTTCATTGGCATGCTGTGCCTGCAGCAGCGCATCCTGAAGCGCCTGAGTCTGCTCGCGCTGTTTCTGAACCTGCTCCGTAATCTCCTTTAATACGACCATGACCATGATATCACCGGACTCATCATCCCTTGTCATAATAAAGGTCTGTTTAATGCAGATATGTTTTTCAGCAGAACCCCAGCTCCAGTAATCGATATTGACTTCGGCCTCTCCTCTGTCAAAACAGTTTTTGAGATAGTCCACGTTGACGATCCTGCCAAATTCTTCCTTGGACTCTTCCAGCACAAACTCCCGCCAGCGCTCAAAATAATCAGATGCCCTGCACGGTGCCTCAAGACCGGTTTTTTCAAGCAGTGACAATATCTTTCCGTTGAGCTCGCACACAACATCATTTTCAATTAGATTTTTTGTCAGGTTAAAATCATAAGTACAGATTGCGTTGGATGTGATCGCAATCCGGTACTGACGCTCTTTCCGGTTCGCAAGCGCCATTTCAGACTGGATGAGCAGTTCCCTTTCTTTCGCCTCGGTAATATTCTGTCTTGTAAACAGCACTTTACTTGCCAGACCATTTTTCCGCTCTAGACATATCACGTTAAAATGTTTCCATTGTGGTTTTCCATCATGCATGATATGGCATTCAAAAAGCAGATCATTATGCTTTTTCATTGCCTCAATGATGGTGTGCTTATCAAGGAACTCGGCAAAAGCCTCCCTGTCGCTTTCCTCAATCAGCATCTCACATAAATGCTCTGACAATTCCCGATAGCTTCCTTTGACGGAAATGGCCTCATCTTCCGGCTTGGTGCCTGCCAGATAACAATACGTATCCGTATCAAAATCAACCATGGTAAAACGGGTAAACAGCGTATTGACCCCGCTGATAATATAACCCATTTCACGGTTTTCGTGTTCCAGATATCTCTTTTCCCGCCCTGCACTTAACAACATTGCAACGATATAAAGAATAAATAACACGATAAGTCCTGTCTCCAGCCGGAGGCCGACCAGATTCTCATCACGAATCATTGTTTCCGTAACACTTTTGGGGAATGTCTGAACGAGAACAAAATTATGGTTGGAGAGATATCTCACGCAGATATTGTCCGTCCTGCTTCCCGGTTTACAGATAAATGCGCCTTCCCCGCCATTTTCGAACACAGCCCCTGCCTGCTTTGCCGTCGTTTCGTCGATCATCCCCATTTGAACCAGTACGTCAATCAGACTTCCCTCGTGCATCTTTGAATCAGAGCACGCCAGAATCTGTCCGTCCGGCATACACAGATGAACGGACGCCGATTCTCCAAAATAAGTTGTGGCAAGCATATCTTTTAAGTATTCTTCCGCCAGATACGCCCCGCGTAAGACGCCGATGATCTCGCCGTTATACACAACCGGCGCATAAAAGCAGAGCATCGTCTCACTGTAAAGCTTCGAATCAAACACAACGGATATGCCGCTGTTTCCCTGCATCCCTAAAAGATAGTAATCCCTTCCCGACGCGTCAGACGTCTTCCCGTCAGAGGAATGATTGATCCCGTCCGCATCTGTATAAACCAGAACATCAAACAGCATATTTTCGTTTACTTCTTTCAGCATTTGCGCAGAAACATCGGGAGACTGCAGGCTTTTCTCCAAAAATTGGGCGAATGTTTTCATCAGATCCAGCGCATTACTCAACTCATCATCAATCTTATTTGCTATCTGCCGTGCCGAATCCGCAGCATAGTTTTTGTTCCTTTCTTCCATGCGGCTTCGGTTCTGCGTCGCATACCAGCGAAATAAGATTATAATGGCGATGATCAACAGGATCACATAGATCACTTTATATAAGTAATTTTTCTTTTTCATGTAAAAATATCCCTCTTTCAGTCGCTTTACGTATCATCCGGCACGCACAACAGAAAGAAAGATGTTTTATCATCTTCCTTTCCGTCTTAACGCATCCCAAAATGATTCTATGTTATAGGGACTTATCATGTCAATACAATTACCTGAAAAAGGACATATTTACTATATCATAATTATTAATTATGATTGCAGTGCCGGTTCTGACTGAACATCCGGACATTTCCATATCTGAAGCGTAACGGTTCCATCCTCATTCCTCGTATAGGTCTCAACATAAGAGCAGTCCGGTTCATGCTCCACATACGACCGGTAATCGGAAAGTCCGGTCTGTCCTTCTTCAAAAATGAGGCTTTCAAGCGTCATCGACTCATACTCCGCACCCCCATCAATCGAAGCAATGGAATACCTGTAGCTGATATAACCGTCAGCCGGCGTCAATACCTGAGACTCCAAAAGCTCGGCTTTTGCGGCAAAATCTTCCTCCGTCCAGCTGTTGATCGCGGCTTCGCGCGCAGCATAAGGGGCTGTTTCATCCAAAGGCGCCTGCGTATCCGCTTCATCCTCCGCCCACAGATCACGGATATACGCCTCCGCAGCAGCCGGATCTGCCTTTGATGCATCAATCGGAAGACGGAATAATGCATTTACACCGGTATACGCCTCATTTCTTGTGATCACGCCCGTAGCCGGATCCATCTGATAAGCGCTGTTTTCAAAAAATGTGCCGTCGTTGACCGAAAGATACAATCCCCTGTCCGCAAATATTTCCACATTGTCACATTCCACGATCCGATACTGGATTCCGTCTATGACGTCTTCAGAATATCCGCCGTTCATCGTAATCACGTTATACTCCAACGGATTTAAGCCGCCGATCAAAGGAGAGACGCAGAACGGGTCTTCCCCGTATGCCTCGTCGGACACAGCCGGTCTGGGCGTCCCGTCCACATTCTCAATGGCTGTCACGATATAACTCCGGTCCTCCCTGATTCCGGCATCATCCTGCATCATATACTGGCTTAGATTTTTTCCGGACACGATACCGAGCAATGTGATCCTGTAACCGCCATACTCCTGTGTCTCGTTGATCGAAATTGCATCCTCCCCCTCAAATGCTGCCGCGAGTCCCTCATCATTCATATCCTGTGCGACCTCATCCGGTGTCATATATTTCCATGCCGCAAACACGCCTATAGAACCGAACATCAGTGTCGCCGCCGCCACAAGTGCAGCTGCCGGTATTCTCTTATGATTCTGCTTCTTCATTCTTTCTGCCTCCTCCGCTTTTTGCAAGATCTTTTGGTTGAGCCGCCAGTCCGGCTCCTGCTCTGGAGAAAGGGTCTGTTGTAATATCTGATCCATATCAAAATTCATTCCATACAACCTCCAATTTTGGTCTTAACATGCTGCGCGCATGATACAGCCGGTTCTTTACCGTTCCTTCCGGAATCTTCATCAGCCTGGCAATCTCAGGGACCGAAAGCTGCATGGTGTAGTAAAGATACACCGGTATGCGGTATTTTTCATCCAAAGCAGCTACCGCCTCCCGCACCTGAATTTTGCGTTCCTTTTCAAGCCAGCTTTCTTCCACAGGATTTTCCTGCACGTCAGTTTCGTCGTCTCCATCTTTCAACGCCTCTTCGTCAATAAACTGCTTCATTGCAGCTATGCGCTGCCTCCATGCGTATTTTCGTTTCCGGTTTTTCCAAAGCCGCATAGCGATCGACGCAAGATAACTCTTCGGATTATTCTCATAATCGATTTTCGAGTCAAGTTCAACTGCCTTTAAGAACGTATCCTGATAGAGCTCCTCCGCCTCTTGTCTGTTTACGGCCATCCGGCTGCAAAATGCATATATGTCCTTTCCATAATCCTCTATGCATTGTTCCAATTGCGCCCTGTCCATGTGTTCCTCCATGCATTTCTTTTTTTTCGTAATAGGAATTCCTATGTCTGAATGGGGCTGCTGTACAAAAGATTCATACACAGCTTCATTCTTTTGGCCCTTCACCTATACATTGTAATAAGTGAGAAATCGGTTTGCAGAAATATTAAAAAAATTCATTCATCTTCTTCTCCGTAGTCAATCAAAGCCTCCAAAGTTTTTTGGAGGCTCGGTCAATGCCAATATACCTATCAGGGAGATTGAAACGAATCATTTTCAACCAGCAAGGTATTTTTCGAACTTCGTGATTTCCTTCACTCCCGTTAAATCAAGATATCCTTTTACAGATCCGTCAATTTAATCTGTTCGATCTCATAAGTAGAATCCCGATGCAGCGTGATCAGCGTAGCGCCGCGCTGTTCCGTGTCTTCTTCGATTCCCGGCATCGCCAGATAATCGATGCTCATACCGTAAGTCAGTCTGATCCCGTCATAAGTGACCGACAGATTATTATAATGGTCATGTCCGCAAAACATCGCCTTCGTACTGCCAAGCTCCTTTGCAACCGGAAAGAGCCTGCTCGGGTATTCCGAGCAGCATACTTTATTGATCATCTTTTCACGGTTCTCACCAAAAAAATAAGTAACCTCACTGCTTCCGGCTTCATATAATTCGAAGGCAGTCCGGTATTCCTGCAGCGGCATATGAAAAAATAAAAGGGATGAGATCAGCTCTCCCTCCTGCTCATTTAGCCGCTCCACCTGGGACCGATACCAATCCACCTGATCATCATGGATGTAATCGTAATCATTCATCACACCATTGATATAATCGTTGGAATCCAATAAAAACAGCGCCTGATTTAAGCTTCCGTCCTCATTTCTGATCTCGATCAATTGATTATTTCTACCCGTAATATCAGGCTGCATATACGGATACAGCAGATTGCCCGACGTCTTAAAGGAAAGTGATTTGAACAGTTCATTCACTTCCCACGCCGTAGCATTTGCAAGCGACTCAGTATCATGATTTCCGTAAGTAAATGCCCACGGAATTCCGGTATTTCTCATAAAAGAAGCAAATTGCGTCATTGGTGCCGTGTTATTGAAGGAAAAAGACATGACCCCCAACGGAAATACCAGATCTCCGGTAACGATCACAAGGTCGGGGCTCGTATCCTTCATCAGGCGGTAACAGGCTGTGAGTGCCTGATAATCTTTTCCGGCGGACTGCAGGCTGCCGCCCAGATGAATATCTGTCAACTGAAGAATCTTAAAATCTTCCTTATCCGTCGTGATCGTATAAACGCCGTTGTTATCATGATATTCGATCTGATCCGGCTCTTTGTATAGTCTGCCGACTGTGGAAATATACGGCTGGAGCAGGTACCGGTCTACCTGCATCAGCTGATAGCTGGCTGTTAAAATCAGACACAGACCGATCACTGCCGCACGCCTGATATTCATATGGATATTCCGGAACACATAATCCTGCCGTATCGTCAGATTTGCAACAATACAGAGAATACCGTAAGCTGCCACCATGGAAAAAAAGATCCCAAACAGATTCTCTGCCTTATCCCTGAACAGGAAAATAAGCAGCGCACACACACTCCAATAGAACAATGAAATAAGAATCATGCGCAGGCTGTATCCTGCCATGGATCTTCTTCTATTTGCCGGAAATGCACGCCCGATCCACCATGCACAAACCATATTTTTGATCATGGCGTAGACAACAAGTTCGATCAAAAATACGGCAGAATAAATGGAGGAAAATACCTCGCCCAAGTTCATCCCCATTTTTAGGATAGATATGATAAAAATATAAATCAAGCAAAATAATCCCGTGACCGCCACGCCGATACTATTGATCATTCGTTTGAAATATTGATCCGACAGTTTTTTGATATAATGTTCCGCTTTGGCGTCCAAACAGATATTCTGATAACGGAAAGCTTCTCCATTTTTGCAGACAAAAATACCGCATAATACTGCGATCAGCACATATGCGGCAGTATTGACCGACCAAAACAGATTCGGATGCAGGATCAAATTCACAATGGAAACAGCCATAAAGACGGAGGACAGAGAACCAACATAAATTCCGGCTCTTACTTTTCTGAATGTATGCGCAATTTCCTTTTTGTTGCTGACATGTCTGTCGATTTGCCATTCTGCAATCTGCTCCGCCGTATAACCTGCAAATACTGCGGCGTCTTTTACAGTTCCGTAGCGGTCAAGCAGTATCCCGATAGACTGGATCTCACTGTGCTCTGCGGAAAGCCTTTCATATTCGTTTTGGAAAGCCGCAGTTACGCGTTCTTTTGCCGACTCCACGGCTTCGCAATATAATTCTTTTTTGAAAATATGCTCTACGATTTCATTGATCTGAATTTCCCTGACCCGAATCTCTTTGCAAGTCATTGTGACCGCTCCCCTCATCATTTTACGGCTTGATCTCATGTGTCTCAATTTTAACTGCCGGATACGGATTTTTAACTGCGATCTGAAAATCATCCTCGTAGATCATATCGCCCGGAACTTCATGGCATTCGGACATATACAGTTTCAATCCATATTTGAAAGCCATTTCCCGATAAAATCGCATCTCCTTCCAGATCTGATTTCCTTCTTTCGTATCCTTAAACCATGTAACCGCATGATCAGGATTGTCCTTTTCATAAAAAGGCGGAACCGGAAGCTTTTGCTCAAAATATGCCCGATTTTCCCAGTACATTTTGATTTCTTCGTCCGTCAGGATCTTCGATTCAACAAGCTTATAGATTGCAGTAAAGATTCCTCTCGGCTGCTTCGTCAAATATGCAATATCCGCTGAATGGACCCGATAATATCTCATAGTGATATTCCCCTTATCTTAGCCATATGTAACAGATTATTGACCTTTTCTTTATATATCCGTATTTGTCAAACGAATCTGCCCTTATTATAGCGTACTTATCCCGTTTTGTCATTGGGAGGTTTGACAATTTTCGCTTTTACGAGCCGTATCAAAATATCGATAAACAGCTTCAGATAAAGCTATAATAACCAGTTGCATTATGAAATCGAACATGGCATGATATATCAATCTGATATATCATGCCATGGAGGTGCCCATCTATGAAAAGACAACAAATTAGAAAGCTATTGCTTATCATTTCACTGCTCCTGTTTCCGATCACGTTATACTATTTCAGCCCCGTCTTAATCATAAACGCAGGATTGAACGGAATCATCAACGGAAGTTTTATCGTTTTTGCTTTCCTGTTTTTGCTGTCGATTCCCTTCGGAAGATTATTTTGTTCCTACCTTTGTCCGGCAGGTGGATTGCAGGAATGCGTTTTTGCAGTCAATGAAAAAAGCAATAATGTCTGCCCTATGGGGATTGACGTAATGGACGATATGAAACATGAAAAAATGAACAACCCGGAATGTATTCAATGATCTTTGAAGTTGTATCATTTTTATTGGGACAAGAGAACTACCGTCTCCACATGCTCCGTAAACGGAAACATATCGTATGGATACGCCGCTTTTGCAATATATCCATGCGCGCGGAATATCTTTAAGTCGCGCGCAAGCGTTTCCGGATCACAGGAAATATAGACAACGCGTGTCGGCGAAAGCCTCCGGACCGCCTTTATAAATTCTTCCGTACTTCCGCTGCGCGGCGGGTCCAAGATTACGACATCCGCCGTCTCACCGCATTCTGCCATCTGCACCATGAATCGTCCCGCATCCGCCTGATAAAAACAGATATTGGATGCCGTACCTTTTCTTTCGTTCCTTTTTGCATTGGCAACTGCATCGCGCACTGCATCCTGATTCAGTTCAACGCCGATCACTTCCCCTGCATACTTCGATGCAAGGATGCCGATCGTTCCGGTACCGCAGTATGCGTCTATCACACGTTCCTTCCCGGTCAGCTCCGCAAGCTCCAACGCCTTTTGGTATAGCAGCTCTGTCTGTTTTGTATTTACCTGATAAAAAGAAGACGGAGAAATGCGGAACGTGAATCCGCAGAGCTGATCCTCAATATAGCCTTTTCCAAACAGCGTGATCATCCGCTCGCCGAGCACCATACTCGTCCGCTTATCATTTACATTGAGTACTATCGTGGTGATTTCGGGATGAAGCGTGCGCAGCGCTTTGACAAAATGATTTTTAGACGGCAGGATCGGGTTTGAAAGCACAAGTACGACCATGACTTCTTTACTTTGAAAGCCAACACGGATCAGGGCATGACGGAACAAACCGTACCCGCTGTCCTCGTCATAAGCCTTTATTCGAAACTGTCCGAGCAGCGTGCGGATATCCCGGATGATCGCATCCGCCGTTTCGTTTTCCAGCAGGCAGGAATCAACCGGGATCACATGATGCGTTCCCTCTTCATAAATACCGGAAATGATCTTACCCTTTTGGTAGGAAAACACGGCATGCACTTTGTTCCGATAATGGGCGGGTTCTTTCATTCCTTTTATCTTATGGATATCGGGACAGACACCTTTCAGTAATTCTTCCACCCTGCGTTGTTTCTTTTCAAGCTGAACCGGATACGGGACATGGATCATCGTGCACCCGCCGCAGCGCTTTGAAGCCGGACAAAGCCCTTCTTCTCTGTTTCGAACCGTTTTTTCTTTTCTATGAGCCGATTCTTTCGTCTGTTTACTTTTTGTAAGGCTCCGTTTGGCCCCGTTTGACCGCTGTCCTGTACTCATATCTGTGCATCCTTCTATGATTCTGTATCTTTCTGATCATTCAGATTCTTTTGGGATTCTTCCTCTTTCACCTTAGAAACGTCTCCGTTCCCTTTATCATCCTCCACATTCGTGCGCATACTCGCCCTGCTGTAAATGCCTTTTGACGCAGGCGCGGAAGGCGCGCCGAATCTTGTCCGTTCAGACGGTTCGGAACCACTCTCATATCCATCCGCACGAAGCTGTTTCACTGCAAGGTTCAAATAAATAAATCCGACTGCAAGTGCAATAAAGAAATCCATCGGGATCGCAAAACGGAGTATCCGCAAAATGGACGCGAGAATCTCATACAATACTTTGGAAAATACGGAAAGCTTGAACAGTTCAAGTATTTGGAACTGCATATTCCAAAATCCCTTCATCGACCATGCAAGCAGCATGAGCAGCATCGTTCCAAGTAAGTACCAAAACGTCCTGAGTATAAAATTCATCACGCCGGACATAACCATCATCATATATACGCTCGGCACATAGGCACGCAGACCTTCCCTGTCAAGCTCTTCGATGGACAGATCCGCATATCGGTATGTAGTACTTTGTCCCGAAGCATAAAAGATCATATTCGTTCTTCCGATCAGATACACATTTTCATAGTCAGAGGTATACTCCTCCAGCTGATCCTCGGTAAATTCCTCAATATTGCTGTTTGCGATCACCAGCATATAGCCATCGTCATATTCCACCGGCTCGGACAAAGTCAAAATATCGTCTTTTAAGGTAAACTCAGGGACATACTCGTCAATCATATCCGTGTAACTCTTACCAAACACCTGAGACACAATAAACGGAAGATAATACCCCACAAAAGTAGTGATCAGCATGAGAATTACAGTAAAAGCAATCACCCTGCCCGTGGACAACCGCAAAAAACGTACATACTTGTTGGGTTGCGCAACCGCTGTCGCTATTTGCCTGAAAAAACCAAATTTCTTTGCTTTCTGTTCCATGAAAAACCTCCCTGTCGTCTTGTTAAATCGTTCTATAATCCGGCATGTTTCCCGTATACCGTGAAATATCCTGCATGATCGGCGTAAGCAGCTCCTCTTTTGCGATCACGGCATCAGCGCATTCCGCCGCCTGTTTTAAGAGTGCGCTGTCCTGATAAATATCGCCCAGTCTGAACGATAAAATGCCGCTCTGACGAATACCGAAAAGATCACCCGGACCACGCAGCCGCATATCCTCATTTGCAATTAAAAAACCATCATTGGAATGAACCAGAATATCAAGCCGTTCTTCCGTCTCCTTTGCACTGCTGTCCGTCATAAAAATACAATACGACTGATGGACGCCCCTGCCGACCCTGCCGCGAAGCTGATGCAGACCTGCCAGCCCGAAGCGCTCCGCATTCTCGATCAGGATGACCGTTGCATTCGGCACATCAATACCGACTTCCACGACTGTCGTGGATACCAAAATATCAATGTCATGCGCCGCGAACGCATCCATAATGCGGTTCTTCTCCGCGTTTTTCATTTTTCCATGCAGATAAGAAATCCGGATGCTTTCGGGAAAAACTTCTCTCAGCTTGTCCGTGTACGCTACAACATTTTCCAGCTCTTCGGAAACGCCCTCCTCCACCATCGGACAGATCACATAGGCCTGTCTGCCTTCTTTCACCTGTTTTTCTATAAAATGATAGGCGCTCTCCCTTTTATTCCTGTTCAGCAGACAGTTTTTGATCGGAATGCGGTTCTTAGGATACTCATCGATTGTGGAAATACTCAGATCTCCAAATAGTATCATCGCCAGTGTGCGCGGAATCGGCGTCGCGCTCATGACCAGAATATGGGGCATCGCCCCTTTTTCAGCCAATGCTTCGCGCTGACGTACGCCAAAACGGTGCTGCTCATCGGTGATCACAAGCGCAAGACTATGATACCGCGCCTTTTCCTGTATCAGTGCATGGGTTCCTATAATGACATTTGCGGTCCCCTCCTCCATTGCAGCATAAGCATCCCGCTTTTCTTTTGCTGTGAGCGAGCCCGTTAAAAGAACCGGCACAAACGGGAGATCATAGCGCTTCGTCATCTCTTTGACCGCGGTATAATGCTGCCTTGCGAGCACTTCTGTCGGTGCCATCATTGCCCCCTGCAGACCGTTAGACACAGTCATAAGCAGGGCAAGCACGGCAACAATCGTCTTTCCGCTTCCGACATCTCCCTGAACCAGACGATTCATGACGACATCCGCCTGCAGATCGGCCTCGATCTGCCCCCATACTCTCATCTGTGCATCAGTCAGACGATACGGAAGGCTTTCGATCAGCCGCTTTGTCTGCGCCACTGCAAGAAGCGGGTAAGCGTTCGGTATCTGCACGCCGGCTGCTTTTTCTGCTTTCATCTGCACAAGAAAATATAAGAATTCCTGAAAAACAAGCCGCCGTCTGGCCTCCATATAAAAATCCATCGTAGAGGGGAAATGAATCCGTTCTACCGCTGCACGGTATTCCATGAGATCATAGCGCTTTCGGATCTCATAGGGCATTGCATCCGGCAGATCAGAAACAGAATCCAATGCTTTTCTTATTGCGCCAAGGATCGTTTTAGCCGTGATACCTTTTACAGTATGATACCGCGGCTGAAGGGTTCCTGCAAGTGACAGATAATCCTCCGGCTTAAACAATACCGGCTGCTCCATCACTTTTTTATTTCCCTTGTTCAGTACCCTGCCATAACACACAAACCGTTTCCCGGCAGTTACGGTATTACGCAGATACGGCATGTTAAAAATCGTCATCGGCATGACGCCCGTTTCATCGCTCAGGGAAAATGTCAGTATGGAAAGGCTCCGGACCCTGCGAATGCTGACAGAACCTGTCACGATTCCGCTTACCGCCTGCTTTTCATCAGCCGCTACATCCTGAATGCGTTGGATTTTCGGATATGCCTCATATCGCATCGGATAATACGTGAGCAGATCATATACGGTAACAATGTTCAACTTTTCAAGCAGCTGCGCATATTTCTGACCGATTCCCTTTAATTCGGTCACAGAGCTTGTCAAATCTGTCATCGTCAGCCTCCATGCTGTTATTTTTCAATCCTTATCCCGTTTCTGCGCTGCTTTCGCACAATGACGGGTATATGAACCATTTATGATTTGCAAAAATGGGGCTGTCCCGACAGCCCCATCTGTTTTTGCCTGCATATTGTGGAGAAAAAGCAAAACGCATCCTCTTTATTCTGCGGAAACAATATAGTAGTATACAGGCTGACCTCCATACTGCAGCTCCACATCACAGGAAGAATAGCGCTCTTCAACAATCCCGCGAAGTTTCTCGGCATCTTCCTCCGTAACGTCCGCACCATAATAGATGCTGATCAGTTCAACATCATCATCCATCATGGCATCGATCATCTCACA
Source organism: Lachnospiraceae bacterium (assembly GCA_003979345.1). Classification (GTDB taxonomy): domain Bacteria; phylum Bacillota; class Clostridia; order Lachnospirales; family Lachnospiraceae; genus DLAJ01. The sequence goes on along the minus strand of RYVZ01000004.1, from coordinate 44,444 downwards.
CGTCGTTTTGACAAGCTCCGTTGATACTGCCAATAATCCATGATCGCCGATACCCATAAAGTCATCTTTGCGGATTTCTTTGCCGTCCAAAATCGTATCTCGAATCGCATAAGTCACTTCACCGGTCTTTACCGACTCTATTTCCTGTTTCATGACCTCCAGATTCTCTTTGGGCGAAACATCCGCTGTATAGTTGATCACCGAAGTGATACCCTGCGGTATGGTTTTCGTCGGAACGACATAAATATTTTTATCTTCTGTCAGATCCGCAGCCTGATTAGCCGCCAAGATAATATTTTTGTTATTTGGAAGGATAAAAATATGCTCTGCATTCACTTTCGCGATTGCTTCCAGCATATCCTCCGTGCTCGGATTCATTGTCTGTCCGCCGGAGATCACAAAATCAACGCCCAGTCCCTGAAAGATTTCCGCCATGCCGTCGCCGGCAGCAACCGCGATAAATCCGACTTCCTTCGGCGGCTGTGCCATAGCTGTATCTTGAACAGGTGTTGCGGTGGAGATCTCCTCTGCCTGCAAAATCTCCTGCATCTGACCTTTTTCGCTCATCTTGAACAGCTTTTCCTGATGCTCCATGCGCATATTGTCAATCTTCATATTAGAAAGCTGACCGTATTTCAGAGCACGCTGGATCGCAAGTCCCGGATCATTCGTATGCACATGAACCTTCACGACATCATCATCCGCTACCAGTACAATGGAATCGCCGATAGACTCCAAAAATTCTTTGAAATCAATCTCATGTTTGATATTAAATGTCTTACTCAGAAGGATGATGAATTCGGTGCAATAGCCGTACTTTATCTCCATATCCGCCTGTACCTGAAGATTGGAAGAGTAAGACGCGACTCCAACAGACGCAGACCGCGGAGCATCCTGGATCGTTAAATCAAGCTCCTTCCCGCAATAAGCGTCATAAATACCTGCCATGACCTGCATCAGTCCTTGACCGCCAGAGTCAACAACTCCTGCCTGCTTTAATACCGGCAACATTTCGGGTGTACGGGCGAGGACTTCATTACCGTATGTAATGCACTCCTCGATAAACATACCAAGATCTGTCACACCCTCATCACAGAGCTCTCCTGCCCTGGTTGCAATTCCCTTTGCGACCGTAAGAATCGTTCCCTCTTTCGGCTTCATAACGGCCTTATACGCCGTTTCCACTGCTTTATCCATCGCTTCGACAAGCACAGGGATCGAAAGCTCATCGAAATCCGCAGCCACTTTTGTAAACCCACGCAGCAACTGGGACAAAATAACACCGGAGTTTCCCCGCGCGCCGCGCAGTGACCCTGAGGAGATCGCCTTGCAGATCGCTTTCATATCTGTACTGTCGCCAAGCGCAGTTACCTCTTTTGCCGCAGACATGATCGTCAGTGTCATGTTGGTTCCGGTATCTCCGTCCGGTACAGGGAATACATTCAGCTCATTGATCCATTCCTTTTTACTTTCCAGATTTTTAGCGCCGGCTAAGAACATCTTTGTCAACATCTTAGCATCCACTGAATTTGAAGCCACGACTCTATCCTCCTTAATCAATCACACGGACACCCTCGACAAAGATGTTGATTTCCTCAACCTCAAGTCCGGTAAATTGTTCCAGTTTGTATTTTACATTATCGATCAGATTGTCGGAAACGGCAAGGATGCTGACGCCGTACGCAACGATCACATGAAAATCAAGATAAAGCTTATTATGGTTCACCGCAACTTGGATTCCGTGTGTGATCGTCTCCCTGCGAAGCAGCTTTACAAGCCCGTCCTTTACATTGACGGATGCCATTCCGACAATACCGAAGCACTCGACAGCTACACTTCCTGCATACTGGGCAATGACTTCTGCGTCGATCACGATGTTACCAAGATGTGTGTTCATCGTACCCTTCATAATAACCCTCCATTCCTTGCAAAAGCATCTATGTATATTATACACATGTATAGGCAAAAGTAAAATTATTTTACGAAAAAAAGAGTCCCGCATAGCGAAACTCTTTCCGGTCTGCCATTCTTATGCTCTTTCTACTGCACCGGATTTCAGACATCTTGTGCAGACATGCAGTTTCTTAGACGCGCCGTTTACTTTGCATCTTACGCTCTTCACATTAGAATTCCAAATACGATTCGATCTTCTATGAGAATGGCTGACTGCATTACCAAAATGAACACCCTTGCCACAAACGTCACATTTAGCCATCTTAACACCTCCCACACGATGTATTTCTAAAAAATCACAACAATGGTATCATAGCAGAAACGTTTCTATATTTCAAGAGAAAAATATCATTTTATAATAAAATCTTTAATTTATTATAAAATACAAGTTATGAATATCTTCGCCACGGAACGTCATAACGCTTCTGCAGCCGCTCATATTCCCGATTGATCGCCTGCAGCGTTTCCTTATCTCCATAGAGGTTGTCCGTGTGAAAAATCTTGATCAGGTCACGGTAACGTTTTTTCAGGGCGAGCTGATTGTTCGCACCCTTAAAAAACACGGATGCGTCCGCCTCATGCCGCGCGCCATACGCTTCATCACGCTTCTGGTGTTCCTGATGATCCTGCTCCGCTTTGAGTTTCAGCTTTTCCCACTCAACCTTACGTCTGTCCTTATCGAGCTGGACATAAGCTTCCTTCAAAATCTCAAGCTTTTGGTCGAACAGCGCACTCTGCTCTTTTAGCACGCGTCGCTCCATATCCAGCCGCATCCGCTCTACGTCTATGAAATTTTGTTTGTTTTGTCTGTCCCAATTCTTATCCATCAGCAGTCACACATAAATAACCGATACCCTACAATAAACAACAGTACACTGAACAAAATCCCCCAAAACAGGTTCGGCAGAAACATCATAAAAACCATTCCGACAGAAATCCAGATCAGGACAAAACCGATCAGTTTCTTCATATTATAATGATATGCGCATAGAACCCGTTTTGTTACCAATTGTTACCCCGAAAAGATCCGCCGTGCGGATTTCTTTATTCCTCGGGAAATGCCGCGTCGATCGCGTCATCGTCGCTGAAATCATCATCCGCGCCCTGTTTCTTTTTGGTAATCTTATCGATCACATCCGGTATCATATCAAGGATCTTCGTCATCGTATCCTGATTCTTGACATTTACAAGTTTGGTCGAACCGTCCGGTTTGATGACAAGCACGGCACTCGGCGACATTTTCCCTGTCATGCCGCCGCCACCGCCATTCTTCTTTTCCCCTGCGGAGGCACCCGCCCCGACGCCGAATGAAACGTCCACGAGCGGCAGGATAATGATATCGCCGATCTTCGTCGCCTCTCCTACTACCGTCTTTGCGGATAAAAAAGCGTCCATGCCCTTAAAAAGCGACTCCATTACCTGTGCAAAGTTATTCTCCGTCATGCTTTATTTTCCTCCCTTTTTAACATGTGCAGAAATTTTTTCATATCCTTATTAAAATAAATACGCCATGCAATGCGGATTAGTGTGATCGCCCGGATGCGTCCCTTCAGATACAGGCTGCCCTCGATCCGTTTCTCATCAAAATCGGGGGTGATGCTCACATTATCCCCATAGATCGGATAGAACATACTCAAAATAGCAATGATCTGTCCGGTTGCCGCCGGATCGTCCATGCCGATCGTCAGGTTCCCTTTCAGTTTTGTCGGGGCGATATGGCGCAGCAGCTTCCCAAGCTCCTGTTTCACCAATGCAAACGTCCGTTGCCCTTCATCGCTCTTTAATACTTCCAAATAATATGCGATCGTCTCCCTGACCGTTTCTATCTTATCACAGATGTGACGGATTGTGTATAAAATCTTAGAAAAGAAAGCGCGTACAGCCCTGAAAAACCGCGCAAGCTTTTGAAAAAACGACCGTTTTTCGGCTTCTGACTCCCCGAATACGGTTCCGTCCGCCTCCGTCTGCCCGATACTTTCCGTATCGGCGCCGTTCTCTTTCGGCTCGTTCCCGTCCGCATTGCTGCCCTCGTCTGCTTCCGGGGCCGGTATCGCGGCACTGCCGGCACTTTGCGCCCCGTCCGTTTTCGCAATACTACAGGTATCCGGTCCGGCATCCTCCGGTATTGATATCCCCTGTCCGGCGTAAGACGCTTCTCCTGCATCTTTCTTGGTCTGTTTTTTGCCGCTTTGTTTCTTTTCCTTAACAGGTTTCTGCGGCGCCGGAATCCGTCTGACCGGAATGCCAAACAGCCTGATGACCACACGAAATTCGCCATCGTACACTGCTGATGCATGCAACAGATGCAAAAGCCACGACACGCGCGTCCGCACAAAGATACTCTCCTTTTCCTCCACACGCAGGTCATAGCGAACCGGAACAAACAACACGAGCAGAATGACCAGCACGAACAGTCCAATTAGCGCAAGCAGTACGATTCCTATGATTTTCAACAAAAGTAACAGGATATGTAGCATAATAACCTCAAGTTTCAAAATAAGACTTAAAATCAGTATTGCCCGTTTTTTGATAAATATCTCCCATAAATTCAGCCAGCATAGAGACCGCCGCGTCATGACTATCCGCCAGACCGATCACACACAGTCTGCGTCTGCGCAGAAAACGAAACTTAAAAAAGGCACAATGATAAATGTCGAACAGATTTGTGCCGCTGCCAAGAACAATGACATAAATGTTCGTCATTCCGATTCCAAAACGCAGTTTCCTGCAAATCTTCTTTTCTTTTTTCTTCAGACTCTCCGATATCAGGAGCGGATGATAAAACCACATAGGCTGCTTCCTCAAAAACATAATATAATTACTATAACACATCTTGACAAGTTTTAACAGTTATCAAGTAAAATCAAAAACTTTTTCATAAAACCAAAGATTTCAATTTGAAAGTCAAGAATTTTATTTGACAATCTATCAGAATAATTGATAGTATGATATAGAAAGAAGGGGGTTCTCACAAATGATCAGTATTGCTACTGTCGCATTAGAGCCAGGAATGGAGCTTGCCGAAGATGCAATTTCCATGAGAAACGGCGTGATCTGTTCCGCTCACACAAAGCTTGACCAAATGATGATAGAAAAGTTAAAGCGCTATCAGATCATGGTCGTTACCGTGATGGAGCCTGAAGACTACACAACGACTCATTACGAAAAGATTGCGTGCAGCCGCGCATTCAAAAGCTTCTCCGAACAATACCAGACTCAGCTGAATGCCTATAAATACATGATCAATGACTTTTTGGAGGGGAAAGCGGCGATCAATACCGGGCTGATGCTCACCGTCTACAACTCTCTCTATGACAATGTCGCGGACGGCGATCTGCTTCTGGACATGCTCTACAGCATGCTGCCGAGCGAGGACAATATTACATACGCACATTGCCTGAATGCTGCTTTGATCTCAGGCGTTTTCGCATCATGGCTGGAATTTGACGAAACCGATACGAACCTGATGATTCTCTGCGGTTTCCTCTATGATATCGGTAAGCTCAGACTCCCAAATAAGCTGATCTGGAAAGTCGGGAAGCTCACCGATTTTGAATTTAACTGGATGAAAACGCACACAACGATCGGATATGATCTGTTAAAGAACCAAAATATCGACCAGCATATCATCAACGCAGCCCTGATGCACCATGAACGTGACGATGGCACCGGATATCCAAATAAACTCATGGGTGATTCCATCGACCGCTTTGCCAAATATATGGCGATCGTTGACGGCTACGATGCCATGACAAGCGCACGGAGCTACCGGAATTCACTTAACCCGTTTCAAGTCATTCAAAACTTTGAACACGGCGGACTGTATCAATATGATCTAGCCGCTGTTAAAAGGATCCTCATGCATCTTGCGGCGCATCAGGTCGGACATGTTGTTACGCTTAATGATGGCCTGAACTCCCACGCAACAGTCCGCATGATCAATCCCGATAAACTAGCACGTCCGATCATCGAAACCGCGGACGGGATCGTTGATCTCCGGGAACGCCCAAATCTGGAGATCGTCGCTATATTATAAAAACTATCATGATTTCAAGAGTGACAAAAAGAATACGCTCACGATAAACAGTTCCGTTTTCATGAGCGTATTCTTTTTTTATTGCTTTAATCATCTTTCAGGAGTCTGTACTACCGGACAATGCCAGCTTCCTGCCTTTTTCATCTCCAGATACTCCTCGTATGCCTTTTCCAGAATCTGCTTTTCATTCGTAAACTTTAACAGATGATAAGCCTCATGATATTTGTAGAACCCCGAATCCACAAAATATTCTTCACGCTGCGGCTTGCTGTAATAACTCTGCGCCATCATCAGGTACCAGTGTACACATTTAGAGACAATGCCTTCCGGTACCGTAAACGTATATTCACTCGGTCCGATATACTTCATGATAGAAGTTTTGGCACCTGACTCTTCCATTACTTCGCGCAGCGCCGTCTCCATATGATCTTCTCCTTGTTCCACGGTTCCCTTCGGCAATACCCAGCCCTCATACTTATTGCGAAAATTTTTATAAAGGAGCAGGATTTTACCCCGAAAGATCACTACGCCGCCGCAGCTCGTCGCTTCAATCATTGTATATCCTCCTGACGATTCAAATATTCACGAAGCAGCATCTGTGCAATGGGCACCGCATAGTCTCCGCCCGCACCTGCTTTTTCAATAATAATGGTCACGGCAATCTGCGGATCGTCGGCCGGCGCATATCCCGTAAACCATGCATGGGTGCCGTCAGAATCTGAATCAAACTCTGCCGACCCGGTTTTTCCTGCCACTACAAAAGCTTCGTTCTCAAGGCGATAGCCCGTCCCATATTCACATACCGCCATCATCAGCTCTGCCAATTGATCTGCTTCTTCACTGCTGATCATGTTTCCACAGCTTTGCGGTTCATAACTGCGCACGATATCACCCTCACAGTTCTCGATACGGGATACCACATAGGGCGCCATCAGTTCCCCGCCGTTTGCGACCGCACATGTCACCATACACAGATGCATCGGCGTGATCAATGTCTCACCCTGACCGATCGCGGTCTGCAGCATCCCATAATCTTCCGTATCCGGGTTGATCAGGATCCGGCTCATATTTGTGCGCATCGCCCCTGGCAGCTCACGATTAAAATATAGTTCATCAAGTGTTCTGGCAAATGCCTCGCGGTCAAGCGTCATACCAATATTGGCAAATGACGAATTACACGAACGTGCAAACGACTGTTCAAAGGAAAGAGTTCCGTGTGCATGATGTCCGTAACAGTGAATGGTATGACCATCCTGCGTCTGGTAATTCCCTCTGCAGCGATACGAATATTCCTGCATTCCGTCCGGATTCTCCCTCATATATTCCAATGCGGTAAAAATCTTAAACGTAGAACCGGGCGGATATAATCCCTGTGTGACACGGTTTACAAGCACAGAGCTTTCCTCTTCCGCAATCAGATCATCCCAGACCACCTCGATCTCGTTCGGATTAAAATCAGGCTTTGATACCATAGCCAGGATTTTTCCTGTTGAAGGCTCCATCACTACGATTGCACCGTCCTGGTCACCCAAAAGCCGATACGCCAGTTCCTGCAGACTGACATCTAATGTCGTGATCACGGTATCTCCTCTGTTTTTCTCATTGTTGAGATCGTTCGTGATCTGCCCTCCGATCGACTGATGTGTGCTGACAAGCCGATAGCTCATGGCGGCTTCTATCCCCATTCCACCGTTTGCCGCATAGCCGACAACATGCGCAAATATGGCATCATAAGGATAACGCCGCGTTTCCGTTCCGTCCTCTTCCGGTCTCGTATAAGCAAGCACCTCTCCATTCTCCGTTTTGATCGTTCCACGGACGTTCAGCTCCGATAATGCCTGTTGCCTTGTGATATTAAACGGATGATTTACGACCTCTTCCCTCTGCATCGTCATGAAAATCAGAATATGCACCGTCATCGCCAGAAACAGCACACAAAAAACTCCCGTTAAGAACACGGTGCGCCGCTTCACGGAAACTGCCTCTATAAGCGCTGCAGCGTTCTCCTTATCCGGTTCATCCCGCTCTCTGTCCGGCGCTTCATCCGTCTCCCCAGTCACTGTTATCGTCAGTACTTTGTTCTCCGTGTCAGCCGGTTCTTTGCTTTCCGTATCAGCCAGTTCTTTGTCCGCCGTATCTGCCGTTTTTTCATCCTGCATATCAGCCGTTTCTTCTGCCGTCGGTTTTTCAGAATTTTCATCTGTTTCGCCCCACAGGATCTCCGGTTCTTCTGCCTCTTTCGATACTTCTGCTTCTTCCGCCCATCTTTCGTTCCAGACAGCAGCCCCTTGCACAACGGCAAACATAAGAATCGTCACCATGACGGAGCTTCCTCCGTAGCTGACAAGAGGAAGCGTCACACCAGTCAATGGTATCAGCTTGATCCCGCCACCAACCGTAAGAAAGACCTGAAAAATATAAGTAATGCCCACGCCATAAGAAAGAAGCTTCAAAAATGTATTACTGATCCCATATGCGATCCGTACAAAATTAAGAAAGCATATCAGGCACAAGAGAATCAGGCATATCCCGTATAGTACGCCAAGTTCTTCGGATATTGCCGAAAATATGAAATCCGCTTCCACATAAGGAATGCTTTCCGGCTTTCCCTGACATAGTCCGAATCCGAACCACCCGCCCGTACCGATCGCAAAAAGAGACTGGGCAAGCTGGTATCCCTTGCCTGTCACATCCCGCCACGGATCAAGCCATACCGCCACACGCACTTTTATATGATAAAACAGTTTATATGCCGCCATACACCCGCCGAGCCCCGCCGCTGCCGATAAAAAGATGTAGCGGAATTTTCCGGTTGCAATATACAGCACAAATACATACATGACAAAAAAGATGGCGGCACTTCCCAGATCAGTAGAGGCAGCCAGGATCATCACATAGAGCAGACTTACGACTGCTGACAGCAAAACCTTTTGCCAGTTTGGTCTGTCGCATAATAGTCCCGCCAGAAAAAAGAGAAACAACAATTTCACAAATTCCGACGGCTGAAATGTAAAACCAAACAGTGAGAACGAGATCTTCGAACCGTTTGTTACCGCTCCGAGCAAAAGGACCACACCCAATGCAGCCAGCCCGCATAACGCATATCCCCATGTCAGCTTTTTTAGCAGCTTTACCTTCCCGATCAGCACCGGAACTAAAAGCGCAAGGGCAAGTGAAACAATGATGATTGCAAACTGCCGCACGGCTTTCGTAACGGAAATCCGCGTGATCATGATCATTCCGGTGCATAAAAACATAAACATATGATTGAGAAGCGCCCTGTCAAACTGAGGATAAGCGATTCTGTAAAGATTTCTAAGCATCAAAAATACTGCCTGTTGAATTGCAAAGAAGATCAGGAAAAAATAATCTTCTTTTTTCAGATAGAGAACAAAAAAGCCTGCAAAATGGATGAGAAAAATGTATACATACTGCCGCGTATATCCGCTCTTCTTTTCGCGTGACAGCGAAAGAAGGCTCTCTAACGTGTAGAGCGCAAACAAGATCGCCATGATATACCTTGCTGCATCATAATAGAGATTCACCATTAAACGACACCTCTCTGAAAATGCCCGTTTGTGTAGGAGCCGGGCGCCCATATCCCCTGATCCGGATACAGATAACGATCAAGCACTTTCTTTGTCTGTTCTGCATTTTCCATTGTAAAATATAATGAAAATGAAGACAGCAGACCATTCTCATATAGCTTTTGCAGTTTTGGCATATGCTTATGCATGGAAAGCGGCACACTGTTGTAAATCGTATTCAGGCAATAACCGCATTCGGTCTTCACATACATCCTCTTTCCCGTTCTGTCCTTCAGCCAGATCTGCTTCTGAGCGTTTGGACACTTGTTCCGGTCAAATGATCCGACAATACAATTTGCCGTGACCATCATCGGAATATGCCCGTAAACAGGCATTTCCAAACCGGCGATCCCATCCTCCCGAATCCGGTTCAAAAGGGTACGGATCTCCCGCTCACACAATTCGTAAGGCAGAGACATCCCGCACATCCTTTTTTTCCAAAATTTTACAGATTCCGCATTCATACAGTACAAAAACGGAGAACCAAATAAAAACTCCTGCGGCTCTTTCCCAAATAATCCTGCAAGCGATACCGCATACCGATATTCTCCCGCCGTGTGCACATAAATCCCGTCGATCGGAACTTTGCTTGCGATAAGGGTCTGTATCTTTTCTTCCAAAACGCCTGTATCCTTATAGCGAAGGATGCGAGGCAGGCAGAGATAATGCCGCTTTCCGTTCCATGTATTTTCACTGACTGTTTCGGTCATGCCCTGATACCGCTTTTTCCAATAAGCTTCATACACCTCAGCGGGTGCACAGATCCCCTGCAAAAGCGGATGTGCTTCACAGACGGCAATCTGTTCTGCCTGATCGGTAAAAGCAAGATACCCGCTGTGCTGTCCCGCCCTGCCTGCCGGTGTTTCTTTTCCATGGCAGCAGCCCCGGTCATCTGCATCTTCCGACCCGCACACCGGCTTCGGCATCTGTCTCCTCTGCCTTTCATAACGCACAAGCAGCGCCTCTTCCATGAGGCATAGCGCTTTCCTGCGCAACTCATTCACCCCTCCGACCGGCAAAAAAGCCGGTTCCGTCATTAAAATCCGGATGTCCTCTGCTGAAAACGGCGTATTTCCTGTTTTTGCAAGCCGTTTTTTCAAGTCATCTGCAGTCAATGGTTTCTTTGCCGCTGCCTGTACGATCTCTCCGGTACAGCTCACTTCTTCCTCGAAATGGCGGACTACAAGACATGCAGGTTCTCCGACCTTTAGGGAGAGTGTCATTGTTACGGGAATCGTAAGCTTTCGCTCCAGATACCGTTCACGGATCATATTCAGTACGGACTCATCACAGCCCCGATACCCCGGTTTGTCCGGTGTCAGCATCTGTCTTCCCGTCTGTCCGCGATAATACCCCTCTCCGATACCACTTCGGATATATAAACCGCTAAGAAGCTCTAATTCCTCCGCCGTTACGCCCTGCGCTGCTTCCCCTTCTGCAAAATAGCGGTCTATCACGGCGCGGTATACCGCTGTCACTCCTGCGCAATATTCCGGATTTTTCATGCGGCCTTCGATCTTAAATGAATCGATTCCCGCACCGATCAGCTCCGGTATCATGCGCACCGTACACAGATCCTTTAAGCTCAATGGATAAATGCCCCGCTCTCCGGCATGGCTGCTGCAGCGTGCCCCCGTCATATCAGACTGTTTTAACGGCTCCGTTGCCGGCATCTCCTGCCATTCCACATCATATGGCAGACGGCACGGCTGCGCACATGCGCCCCTGTTTCCGCTCCTGCCGCCGATCAGACTGCTCATCAGACACTGTCCCGAATAGCAGTAACACATCGCCCCGTGTATAAAGCATTCGATCTCCATATCGGGGCATATCTGCTTCATCCGCCGTATCTCCGTAAGGGTCATTTCCCTCGCAGGTACCACCCGCATTGCGCCGAGCTCTTTCGCCAGCCGGACGCCCCACTCATCCGTGATCGTCATCTGCGTGCTGCAATGCACCGCCAGTCCGGGGAATTCTCTCCGTATTACGGACAAAACTCCCAAATCCTGTACAATGACCGCGTCAAGCCCGGCTTTTACATACGGCTCTAAGTACGCGGCAAGTCCCTCAAGCTCATCATCTTTTAATAATGTATTGACTGTCAGATAGACCCTGCGTTCAAACAAATGCGCATAACGGATTGCCGATACCAGCTCATCCTCATCAAAATTATCTGCCGCGGCACGTGCGCCATACTGTTTTCCTGCCAAATAGACCGCATCCGCACCGGCATTAACCGCCGCCAAAAAACATGCATAATTTCCTGCCGGTGCAAGCAGTTCAGGACAGTGAGTTCTTTCCCTGCCCTCTTTTATACAATTTTGCTGCGCCTGTATTTCCGCCCCAGTGGGCGGTACGGCTCCCGTCCATTCTGCCATCAGTCAAAAAAGGGCTGTCCAATGACAGCCCCCTCCTTTATTTTTTGGAATCCTTTAACTCCGTTTCCAAGCGGACGATCTGCTTGGCATTTTCCTGTAGTTCACTTTGAACGCCTTTTAGATTTTTCTCAGAATTATCAAGTTTGATCTGCGTAGCAATCAACTCATGTTTTAAGTCATAGAGTTCCTTCTCTTTTGCCTGCAAATCTTCTTCCATCAAAGAAATTTGTTTTTTGGCCTTAAAATAGTCATCCGCAATGTTCAGGTGCAACAATACATTCTGCGTATCCAGCGGCTGTCTTCTGAAAGCATCGATCTTTGCATAATCCGAAATCTTATTATTGATATAGGAGGCTATCTTCTGCAAATATTCTTCGCTCTCATAACCGCTCAACGTATACAGTTTGCCGCCAATCACAACTTCCGTATCGTTTTTATTTGCCATCGTACCGGACCCTTCTCGGGCACCGATTGCCCGATCTCTTTCGTTCCCCTTTTGAACCCCTCTTGTGTGATACAAAATATTGCGCATGTTCACATATAGAATACTACATCTATTATATACAACTCACAGAGGATTTTCAAGCCCCAAATGGTGATACGCAAAATCTGTCACCACGCGTCCGCGCGGCGTCCGGTTAATAAAGCCGTTTTGTATCAGATAAGGTTCATAGACGTCCTCAATGGTACCAGCATCTTCGCCGATTGCCGCCGCAAGCGTATCCAGCCCGACCGGACCTCCCGAAAATTTATCGATCATCGTATGGAGGATATTTCGATCCACATGATCAAGTCCCATTTTATCCACTTCAAGCAGATTGAGCGCGGTCTCGGCAACCTCCTTTGTGATAATCCCGTCATAGCGCACCTGCGCAAAATCCCGGACTCTTTTCAGGATACGGTTTGCAAGCCTCGGCGTACCACGGCTTCTGCGCGCGAGCTCCATTGCACCCTCATCTTCGATCTCAACATGCAGGATCTTGGCCGAATGCAGAATGATCAGTTTCAGTTCCTGCGTCGAATAAAACTCAAGCCGGTGGATCACGCCAAACCGGTCTCTCAGCGGAGCCGTCAAAAGTCCTGCCCTTGTCGTAGCTCCTACCAGCGTAAACTTTGGCAGTTCCAGCCGGATCGAACGCGCAGTCGCTCCCTTTCCAATCATAATATCGATCGCAAAATCTTCCATGGCCGGATAGAGCACTTCCTCTACCTGACGGTTCAGGCGGTGTATTTCATCAATAAAAAGCAGGTCTCCTTCTTGAAGATTGTTTAAGATCGCCGCCATCTCGCCCGGCTTTTCGATCGCGGGTCCGCTTGTCACCTTTAAGTGGACGCCCATTTCATTTGCTATGATGCCCGCGAGCGTTGTTTTTCCTAATCCCGGGGGGCCGTAAAAAAGCACATGATCCAATGAGTCATGACGTTCTTTTGCTGCCTCAATGTAGACGCGCAGCGTATTCTTGGCTTTCTCCTGCCCGATATACTCATCCAATGTCTGCGGGCGGAGACTCCCCTCCAACTTTTTATCTTCTTCCTGTAACTCCGTTTCAATGACCCGCTTTGCCATACAAAGCTCCTTCTCCTTTTTGGAACATTAGCCAAATCGACAGACTGTTCCCGTAATTTCCCGCAATAATACTTCCTAAAAATACTTTCTACAGAAATGCGAGCTGCTTTAACGCTGCCTTTAACAGCTGTTCCACATCCATCTGATCGGCATCGGGAACCGCGTTGATCACTTTTGCCGCGTCCGACGGCGCATATCCAAGCGCTGTAAGCGCCTCGATCGCTTCTTTCCGGTTTTCTCCATATTCTTCGCCGCCAATCCGGGGCTGTTTTGCACTTTCCGCATCCAGCACATCATCAAACGAAATCTTATCTTTTAAGTCCAGAACGATCCGCTGTGCCGTTTTAGCACCAATGCCCGGTGCCTTAGCAATTTTTTTGACATCCCCTGTATAGATCGCATAGCGCAGATCATCCGTTGAGATCGCAGACAGCACTGCCTGCGCGCCCTTCGGCCCGATGCCGCTCACTGTAATGAGCAGCTTAAACATCGTAAGCTCTTCACGATAAAGAAAACCGTAAAGCCAGATCGCATCTTCACGCACACTCGTATACGTATAGAGCTTTACCTCACTCCCGATAGGAGGAAGACACGATATGCCTTCTGCAGGCATCTTTATATTATATCCGATCCCGCCGGCTTCAACGATCACATTCTCCCCGTCCGCGTCTGTCAGCCTGCCCTTTACATATGCATACATGTTCCCGCCCTCTAAACTTTCTCTCCTTTATATCTGCCGCTTAATAACCATCATACAAAACACATTGACCAATGTTCACGAATGCTCCCACACTCCGCGCAGATACGGTTTCAAAAATTCTGCAAGCACGCCGTTAAATACGCCGGAGATCCCGCCTGCCAACACTAACACGGGAAGATAATACAGCATGGCATTCGTGTCAAGAATCAGGAGCGCCACTGCGAGCTGTGCAAGATTGTGCGCGATACCGCCCGCAACACTTGCCATTACCGGATGTAACCGCACTCCGAAAATCATCCCGTACATAACGGTCATGCTGAGCGCCGCTCCAGCGATACTGTAAACAATAGAAAACAAATTTCCAAACAAAAATCCGCTCAATATAATCCGCAGCAGATTCACGATGACCGCTTCTCTTACCCGCTTTTTCATCAGCAATAGCAAAACAAACAGATTTGCCAGTCCCGGTTTGATACCGGGAGCACCAAGGTAAACCGGTATCAGACTTTCCAGATAGGACAGGATCATGGATAACGAGACGAAAAGACCAAGAAAAGCGATTTCCTGCGTGCTTTTATGCGACGTACCTGTCATTTTCTCCCGCCGTTTCCTCTTCACTGACATCTGCTCCTGTTTCGTACTTAAAAATGATTGGTGAATTTAGATGATTCTATAAAATTATACGCCCGGCTATGCTTCAACCACATTTTATCTGACGATACTGTCATATATTTCTCCGTCCGTATCTGCACTATCTACATTTCCGACAATCGTGACAGTTAATTTATGCGGCAGGCAGATAATACTCTCTCCCGTGCGACGGATCATGCCCTGTCTGATACAATCACCATTCTCACAATCCGCCTCCTTCACCCAGACAGCGCCCTCCTGAAAATCGATTAGATTAAAGCCTCCGTCTGCAGATTCAATGCGAAGCTCCTGTCCTTCTAAATCAGACAGTTTTTCACGCCGGATAAGGCTTCCGTCCTGTAAGATCTCCACATAAACAGCCTGATCCCCATACAGCAGACCGCGCAGAAAAAAGCATATGACCACAAACAGTACGACGCCGGCACCAAAGAAGAAATCCCTGCGTCTCATTTTGCGTTGATATAATTAACAAGACCTTCGGCGTCTATGATCTTTTGCATAAACTCCGGGAAGGCCTGTCCCTGATATTGTTTTCCGGTGGTTACGTCTGTAATGACACCACTGTCAAAATCCACTTCTACTTCATCCCCGGCATTGATCTCCGCCGCCGCTTCCGGACACTCCACGATCGGAAGTCCGATATTGATGGAATTGCGGTAAAAAATCCGTGCAAACGTCTCTGCGATCACGCAGCTTATGCCTGCCGCCTTAATTGCGATCGGCGCATGCTCACGGGAAGATCCGCATCCGAAATTTTTCGTTGCGACGATGATATCGCCTGTCTTTACTTTTTTCACAAAATCCGCATCAATATCTTCCATACAATGTGCCGCAAGTTCCTCTGCTTTGGAAGTGTTTAAGTATCTCGCCGGAATGATCACGTCAGTATCAACGTTATCGCCAAATTTATGAACAAATCCTTTTGCTGATTTCATCCTATACTCCCTTCTCACATTAAACCATTAAGACAATTCACAAGGACAGCTGATTTTACCGGTTACCGCGCTTGCTGCCGCTACCGCCGGAGACGCAAGATATATCTCGGAATTGACATGTCCCATTCTGCCCACAAAATTGCGGTTTGTTGTAGAAACACAGCGCTCACCTTCCGCTAAGATTCCCATATAACCGCCGAGGCACGGTCCGCATGTCGGTGTGCTGACAACCGCTCCTGCCTCGATAAATATTTTTAACAGCCCTTCTTCCATGGCATCCAGATAGATCTTCTGTGTGGCAGGGATAATGATACAACGCATACCGCCAGCAATATGCCGGCCTTTTAAGATACCTGCCGCAATGCGCAGATCATCAAGCCGCCCGTTCGTGCAGGAACCGATGACTACCTGATGAATGGGAATATCCTCTTTGATCTCATCCACAGTCTTTGTATTTTCAGGCAGATGCGGAAAAGCAACAGTCGGTCTTAACTTTGACAGATCGATCGTATACGTCTCGTCATAAACAGCATCCTCATCCGCCTCATAAATGGTGTAATTTCGCGTCGAATGTTCTTTCAAATAAGCCTCTGCAAGCTCATCAACCGGGAAAATGCCGTTCTTTCCGCCCGCCTCGATCGCCATGTTGGCGATCGTAAACCGGTCATCCATGGTAAGATGTGCAATGCCGTCTCCTGTAAACTCCATGGATTTGTAGAGTGCGCCATCCACGCCGATCATACCGATGATATGCAGAATGATGTCCTTGCCGCTGATCCATTTCGCCGGTTTTCCGGTCAGAATGAACCTGATCGCCGAGGGTACCTTAAACCATGCCTTACCGGTTGCCATGCCTGCCGCCATATCCGTACTGCCGACACCGGTTGAAAACGCACCGAGCGCGCCGTAAGTGCAAGTATGGGAATCCGCGCCGATGATCACATCCCCTGCAACCGTCAGTCCTTTTTCCGGCAAAAGCGCATGCTCGATTCCCATCTGTCCGACCTCAAAATAGTTGGTGATCTCATTGCGGCGGGCAAATTCCCGCACACATTTACAATGTTCCGCAGACTTAATATCTTTATTCGGCACAAAATGATCGGGTACAAGCGCAATCTTGTCCTTATGAAATACACCGTCCACGTTCATTTTATCAAATTCATGGATTGCCACCGGACTTGTGATATCATTACCGAGGACCAAATCCAAGTCCGCCTCAATCAACTGCCCCGCCTGCACATAGTCAAGGCCTGCATGTGCGGCAAGAATCTTTTGCGTCATCGTCATTCCCATATGTATAACCCTGCCTTTCTTTCAATTCCTCTATTTCTGAATCAATCGGATTTTTTCACCCTGCAAAACACCCTCCCATTGCACCGACGCCGGACATGGAGGCACTTATTCAGACTCTGCTTTATGACGAGCGCCTCCGCAATTCATACGGAGGCGCCTGTATCTGCATTTACACGGCTTTCATCACACCCGCCAGTTTCGCGCGAAGAAACTAGTTGTTGATCAGCTTATCTTCGCCATTCCAGCTGTAAAGCTTTCTGATCTCTTCGCCGACAAGCTCGGACGGATGCTCGGAGGCAAGCTTTCTCATTGCCTTAAAGTGTGCCTGTCCGCCTGCAGAAGACATATCGAGAAGGAATTCCTTGGCAAAGCTGCCATCCTGAATATCTTTTAAGATCTTTTTCATGGTCTTTTTGGTCTCGTCGGTGATCAGCTTCGGTCCAGTCACATAGTCGCCGTACTCAGCCGTATTGGAGATCGAATATCTCATGCCTGCAAAGCCCGACTGATAGATCAAGTCAACAATCAGTTTCATTTCATGGATACACTCGAAATATGCGTTTCTCGGATCATAACCGGCTTCTACCAAAGTCTCAAAGCCTGCCTGCATCAGCGCACAGACACCTCCGCAGAGAACTGCCTGCTCGCCGAATAAGTCGGTCTCGGTCTCGGTGCGGAATGTGGTCTCCAATACTCCTGCGCGCGCACCGCCGATCGCAAGTGCATAAGCAAGTGCAATGTCCTGTGCTTTGCCCGTTGCATCCTGATGAACCGCGATCAGACACGGAACACCCTTTCCTGCCTGATATTCACTTCTTACGGTATGTCCGGGTCCCTTCGGCGCGATCATCGTTACGTCCACATCCGCAGGAGGAACGATCTGTCCAAAATGGATATTGAAGCCATGTGCAAACATCAGCATCTTTCCTGCTGTCAGATTCGGCTCAATGTCTTTCTTATACATGGAAGCCTGAAGCTCATCATTGATCAGGATCATGATGATATCCGCCTTTTTTGCCGCCTCTGCCGCGGTATATACCTCAAATCCCTGCTCCTCCGCTCTTTTCCAGGACTTGGAACCTTCATAAAGTCCGATGATCACGTGGCATCCGGACTCCTTTGCGTTCAGTGCATGCGCATGCCCCTGACTGCCGTAACCGATCACTGCAATGGTCTTGCCGTCAAGCATGCTTAAATTACAATCTTCCTGATAAAAAATCTTTGCCATTTCTTCTTTCCTCCTAAATGAAAACGTCTTGTTAATATGTATCTATCAAAAGAACACGAATCGTTCTTTTTTGCCTCTGGTATTTCTTCCAAGAGATTTGCGGAACGCAAAATCTTATTTAGAGCCACACAACTCCCTCTGTTCCACGGCACAATCCCGCAATTCCCGTTCTCGCAAGCTCCAATATCTGATAATCGCTAAGCAGGTTCAAAAATGCGTCGATCTTGGACTGATCCCCCGTAATCTCCACCATCAGGCTTTCCGGACTGACATCGACGATCTTCGCGCGGAAAATATCAGCATTCGACATGATATACTGTCGGTCCGATACCGAATTCGTCCGCACCTTGATCAGCGCAAGTTCACGGTAAACACTCTCCGAGGGCTTCAGTTCATGAATATCGCGGACATCAACCAGTTTGGCAACCTGTTTTTCAATCTGCTGCAAGATCGTCTCATCCCCGGTTGCCACAATGGTGATGCGGGTAATCTTGGAGTCTGCGGTCGTGCCTGCGGTGATGCTTTCAATATTATAGCCCCGTCTTGAAAACAGACCGGAAATGCGGCTTAAAACGCCGGAAGTGTTATCAACCAACAACTGAAATACTCGTTTATTCATGACTTTATTCCTTTCTACTGCATACGGTTTTTATTGTAGCAATATAAAGCGGTTTTGTCAATTCTCCGACTCCATGCATTTCGGCAGGGCAAGTGTGCCTGTCCGTGCCACCTCGACAATGCTGATCGTCTGTAGCATCTGGATCAGCAGATTGATGCGGTCCGGTTCATCACAGATTTGAATCGTCATCATTGTTTTAGACATATCGACGATCTGCGCATTCAGAATATCGCAGGTCTCCATGATATCCCTGCGGTTGCTTTTATTATATTTGACCTTGACAAGCATGAGCTCCCTGCTGATGCTGTGCGGCTCGTCAAATGTTTTGACTTTGATGACATCCAGCTTTTTATTAAGCTGCTTCTCAATCTGCTCGACGGTCCGCTTATCCCCGGTACTCACGATCGTCATGCAGGAAACGGCCGGATCGTCGGTCTCTCCCACTGCAAGTGAATCGATATTAAAGCATCTTCTCGAAAAAAGTCCGGCAACTTTACTGAGCACACCCGAACGGTTCTCCACCAGTACGGAATATATTTTTTTCATGAAACAATCACGTCCTTTCCAAATTCCGGCATCTTAGACAAGATCCATCGGATGAATCTCGCATACCATCAGAATCGGCTCTTTGGCATTGAGAAATGTTCGAATGGCATCTTTTGCATGCTCCATATTTTGAAGCACGATACAGTCCATGTCATAGGCTGCTGCAATTTTCGCTATATCGGGGCTGCCGCTTAAGTCAACGACCGAATAGCGGTCGTCATAAGTAAAGTGCTGGTACTGCCGCACCATACCCAGATAGTTATTTTTCAGAACGATGATCTTGGCAGCAACGTCATGCTGACGCATGGTTGCAAGCTCCATCATCGACATCTGAAACGAACCGTCCCCGCACACCGCAACGACCTGTCTGTGCGGATTGGCAAGTTTGGCGCCCACCGCTGCCGGGATGGAATATCCCATCGTTCCCATTCCCCCCGATGTGAGGAATTGTCCTTTTTTCACGATATGGTAAGCACAGGACCAGATCTGATTCTGTCCGACATCCGCAACATACACCGCATCCTCTTCCATTTCTTCGGAAAGCAGGCGGATAAAGCACGCAGGATCCACATGACCGGCATATTCCTCACGACGCGGCTGCATCCGTTCGCGGTAGCTTTCAAGCAGCTTCAGCCATTCCCCGTATTCTCCCGTAATATCCTGTGCGGATAAATCTTCAAAAATATGCTTTGCATCTCCGACAAGCGGGATCGTCGGTCCCGCATTCTTGCCGATCTCGGCAGGATCCACATCAATGTGAACCAGTATTTTGTCTTTCGTGATCAGATCCGGCTGATTGACGGCTCTGTCTGCGACGCGCGCACCCACCATGATCAATAAATCCGATTCGTTGATCGCGCGGTTTGCGAAAGGCTTCCCGTTATTGCCGACCATCCCATAATATAGCGGATGCTCAGTCGGCATGACGCCGATCCCCATCATGGTCGATACGACCGGGATCCGGTAAGTTTCCACAAAACTCCGCAGACTTTCCTGCGCTTCGCTTAAATGCACGCCTCCTCCGGCGCAGATCAACGGACGCTTCGCTTTCGCCAGTTCCCTGACCACCTTTTTGATCTGTACCATATTTCCTTTCACGGTCGGTTTGTAGGTCCTGAGCGAAACGCTCTCCGGATAGCTCCATTTATCTATTCGTGCATTTTGAACATTGATCGGCACATCAATCAGAACAGGTCCTTTTCGGCCTGTGGACGCAATATGAAACGCTTCTTTGAAAATCCTGGGAATATCATTCACATCGCGCACAAGATAGCTGTATTTTACAAAAGACTCGACTGCGCCCGTGATATCCGCCTCCTGAAACACATCGCTGCCGAGCAGTTCGCTGTTCACCTGTCCGGTAATGCAGACAAGCGGTATGCTGTCTGCAAATGCAGTTGCAATCCCGGTGATCAGGTTGGTCGCCCCCGGTCCGCTAGTGACTGCGCAGACACCGACGCCGCCGGTCGTTCGTGCAACACCGCTTGCGGCATGCGCCGCATTCTGTTCGGTCCGCACAAGGATCGTCCGGATATCCGATTCAAGAATGCTGTTATAAAAAGGACAGATTGCCACTCCGGGGTACCCGAACACCATGCTGACATGTTCCTCTTCGAGACATTTTACCATTGCATCTGCACCGATCATCATCTGTTACCATACCTTTCTGCTTACTTTCTGTTTGTTTTCTATTTACTTAATGTTTATTTCTGTTTTCTTTCTGTTTTTTGCTTTCTTTCGGTTTTTTGCTTTCTTTCGGTTTTTTGCTTTCTTTCGGTTTTCTTTCTGCCTGCTGTCTTTTCCGTCTGATCATGATTGATCCAGCCAGATTTGAGGGGAATGCCCTCACGATTCCTTCAGATGCAGCAGCCTCCTGACAAGTAATACTGCCTCCGCCGCATCGCTGGAATATCCGTCCGCACCGATCTCATCGGCAAAGTCCTGCGTAATGACTGCTCCTCCGATTATGATCTTTGCGGCAAGTTTCCGCTCATGCGCGATCCGCACAACCTCTTTCATCTGCATCATCGTTGTGGTCATCAGCGCCGAAAGCGCGATAATTTCCGCGTGCTCCTCCTTTGCCGCCCGAATAATGGTTTCCGCCTCCACGTCTTTACCGAGATCGACCACACGGAAGCCGTGATTTTTTAACATCAGCGCCACCAGATTCTTTCCAATATCATGGATATCGCCCTTCACGGTCGCGATCACGACACAGGCTTTCGCTTCGGCACCGGCTCCCTGCGCAAGATACGGCTCCAAAACCGCAATAGAGAGCTTCATCGCTTCGGCACTGTTAATAAGCTGGGGCAGGAAATACGTACCTTTGTCAAACAGCTTTCCGACTTCATCTATAGCCGGCATGAGCGCATCATTTAAGATTTGCTGTGCGTCATGATGTTCGCGCAGCAATTCCTCCGTCAGTTCTGCGATCTGTCCCCGCTTTCCGTGAAGTACCGCTTCATAGATCGGAAGAAACGGTCCGGATACCGCGCTTTCCGATACCGGCGCCATGCTCCCCGGTTTTGATGCCGCGCTCTCCGTTCCGGTATCAGACTGCATATCTGCCCGGTCGTTCCGTCCTGCCGTCCCGCTCTCTGCGGCGCACGACAGTTTCTTTTTTTCCTCTAAAGCCTCCTGCTCTTTCACATAAGACGCATATTCGATATAGCGCAGGTCTGCGCCCTCTTTATGCAATAACAGATCGGCTGCAAACGCCGTACTCATCAATAAATGCTGCGATGGATTTGCGATTGCCATCGTCAGCCCGTTTTGGATCGCCATCGTCAAAAACGAGGCATTAACGTAACTGCGTTCCGGCAGCCCGAACGAAATATTGGATAACCCGCAGGTCGTTGCATATCCAAGCTCACGGCATTTTGCGATCGTCTGAAGCGTCAGAAGCGCAGCTTCCGGGTCCGCACCGACTGTCATAACGAGTCCGTCCACGATAAAATCCTGTTTTGTCAGTCCATGCGCCTGCGCCCTGTCCGCTATGGCAGCTATGATCTCAAATTTTTCTTCCAGATTTTTTGGCAGTCCCTCATCAGAAAGCGGAAGCAGAATGAACATCGCTCCGTACTTTTCCGCAATTCTTAAGAGCGGCTCGCATTTTTCTGTTTCCAGAGAGATGGAATTGATCAGTGCCCTGCCGGGATAACGCCTCAACGCTGCTTCTATCACTTCCACATGGGACGAATCGATTGAAAGCGGCAGATTTGAGACCATAGTCACCTGATCCACTGCTTTCAGCATCATATCCTTTTCGTCAATACCCGGCATCCCCATGTTGACATCTAATATGGACGCCCCCATTTTTTCCTGACTTTCGGCAAATTCGGATACCATCGAAAGCGTCCCCTCTTTGAGCTGCGCCTGCAGCTTCTTTTTGCCGGTCGGATTGATACGCTCTCCTATGACAAGAAACGGACTTTCTAATGAAAAAGTAACTGTCTTTCTCTCCGAAGTCAGGTAATAGATGCCTCTGCCGGGTTCAGTCTGACGTTTGCTGTTCTGCGGCGTTCTGCCCTTCAGTGACCGTACAAGTTCTGCAATGTGCTCCGGCGTCGTGCCGCAGCAGCCGCCCACAACAGAAGCGCCTGCCTCCGTCAAAAGCTGCATTTCCCGCGCAAACGTTTCGGGAGTCATCGGATAGTCGGTCGTACCGTCTTTCATCAGCACCGGCATGCCCGCATTCGGCTTCGCAATGATCGGCACATTGGCGACCTGCGCCATTTCACGGATCAGACCCTGCATCTTATCCGGTCCCGTCGAGCAATTTGCGCCGACCGCTGCGGCACCCAGACTTTGCAGAGTGATAACTGCTGTCTGCGCATCGGTTCCGAACAATGTCCTTCCATCCTTTTCAAATGTCAGACTTGCCATGATGGGCAGGCTGCACACTTCCTTTGCCGCAATTACGGCCGCGCGCGTCTCATTCAGACTCATCATCGTCTCAACGACAAGGAGATCAACGCCCGCCTCGCAAAGATATCCGATCTGTTCCTTATAGATTCCGACAAGCTCTTCAAAATCAAGCGGTCCGATCGGTGCAAGCTGCACACCGGTCATTGTCAGATCGCCGGCGATCAGCGCGCGCCCTGCGGACGCTTCTTTTGATATCCCCACCAATTCCCGGATCAGTTTTTCCTGTCCGGTATCCAGCCCGTATTCCTTTAGTTTTAAGCGGTTTGCCGTAAAAGTCGGTGCATAGAGGATATCACTCCCCGCATCCACATATCGCTTTTGCAGGGACAACATCACGTCCCGATGCTCCAATATCCATTGTTCCGGACATACTCCTGCCGGCATACCCGCACGCATCAGGTTCGAACCTGTGGCGCCGTCTAATATTAAAAAACGTCCCTGACAATACGCTGTCCATTCCTCGCAGTTCATTGTTAGCCTCCGTGCTGCGCCTGTTTTATGGGCAGCTGATAAAATTCTTATACCTTATATCTTATGAAACAAATTGATATAAACAGTTCCATGATTACCCGCCAGCCACATCATTTCGTATGCACATCCAGTTGTGGAAACGGGATTTCAATGCCGTTTTCATCAAAAGCAAGTTTGACCCGTTCGGTCAGCGCCCATTTTACGTCCCAATAAGCACTCCCCGGCACATAACAGCGCATACCGAGCACGACTTCACTCTCTCCAAGCGAATCGACAAATACCATAACAGGCTGATCCATTAAAACCTGTCCCTGTGTACGCAGCACCTGATCTGCAACTTCCTTCGCCTTTTTTAAGTCCGCACTATAGGAAATGCCAACCGTCAGATCCAAACGCCGCTCTTCATTTGCTGTTACATTCGTAAGACTGCTATTGGCAAGCGTTCCGTTTGGCAGAATGATCACTTTTTGATCCGGTGTTGTAAGCTTCGTATAGAACATCTGGATTTCCGTGACGGTTCCTTCGTTTCCTTTGGTATCTTCAATAATGTAATCCCCAACCTTAAATGGTTTCAGAAGAAGGATCAGCACGCCGCCCGCCAGATTGCTCAGGCTTCCCTGAAGGGACAGACCGATCGCCACGCCCGCCGATCCTAAAAGCGTCACGACCCCTGCAACGCTCACACCGAACGAAGTCGCGATCATGAAAATGAGAACCACATAGAGCGCTACTTTTAACAGCGAATCCAAAAACTGAAGCACGCCCTTTTCGGCATTGGCACGGGTCAGCGCCTTCTGTACGATCCTGCGGATCAATTTGATCACCTGCACGCCAATCAGAAACGTCAAAACCGCAAATACGACTTTCAGCCCGAAATGAAGCGCTTGATCTGCCAGCTCTCCCAACATTTTCTCATCCACTCCTTCGTTCCTCCTTTCCCGTCCGCTTTTTACTCAGCACAAGAACATCCGGTCTTTCACGATCCATACACACTCAGACACGTCATTTTTTCTTCCGGTTTCCGTATTCGCTGCCTGATGCGATCTCCGCCTCAGCCTGGGCGATCTTTCGAGCAAGTTCCTCTTTTAAGGAAGCCCTGATCTTTTCTTTCTTCTTTTTGAGCTGCTCCTTTTTTCGTTCCGCCTCAGCCTGCCTGCGTTTTCGTTCTTCTTCTTTTTCACGCATCTGTGAAAGTTCTTTTTCTGTATAAGGCATATACTCAAATACTGCAGCGGACATCGGCGCCAAATTGATGCGCACAGAATATTCCCGCGTGTCGCACTCATCTTTCTTGGCTTTCAGGATCCGCGCGTTCACAACGCCGCTCCCGTCAAATTCTTCACTATCCGTATTAAAGACCTCTTTATATTTTCCGTCAAACGGCACGCCGGATTTATGGGATATCCATGTCTGATCAGAAAAATTCACCCCGACTAACAGCACCTGTTCTTTGGATCTTCGCAAAAACAACAGCACCGACTCATTGGCGGAGATCGCGTTCATCCACTCGAATCCCTCTTCCTGTCCGTCCCATTCATACAGTGCGGGATTGGACAGATAAAAATGGTTGAGCGCTGCAAGGTATGACCCGTTTTTCAGTGCCAGAAAGCCTTCATTCAGGAGCTTTGCACCCGGATGCAGCATCAGATATGCGGGGATCATCCGCGCTGTCGCTGCCCTGAGCATCTCATTCTCTGTGTTCATGCATGCAAGCCCGCAGTCGGATTTTAAGATATAATCTTCGCTGAGCGCATTGATAAAATGTTCCCGATACATATAGAGATAGGAAAGCGTCAATTCATGATGCGCATTTCTGCGGTCTGCATACGGAATCGTCAGATAACGCAGCAGATCATTGACCAACGCATAGTTCCATTTATAATCAAATCCAAATCCGTCCTCAGCAAGAGGCGTTGTCAGATTCTGCCAGCCGGATGCCTCGTCCGTGATCATCAACACATCAGGATATTGGCGTTTTACGATGGATACGGCATGTTTCAAAAAGCCGATCGCATCTGAATTTTCGTTTCCGCCGTACAGATTCGGCAGCCATTCTCCGTTCTGCTTACCGTAATCCAAATAGAGCATGAATGAGGTATCGCATACCCGGATGCCGTCCACATGCAGTTCTTCAACCAAATAAGTCAACGAGGACAGCAGAAACGAGGCGACTTCCGGTCTCGCATATTGAAACAGCTTGACCTGATAACGGTTATGGAATCCCTGCCGTACATCCAAATGTTCATAGAGACAGCTACCGTCATATTCCGAAAGCAGTTCCTCTGCCTTCGAAAAACATCCCGGCGCCCATTCGAAGATCACAGATATCCCCTCGGCATGAAACGCGTCCACTGCGGCTTTCAGAAGATCCGTGCTCTCAAAACAAATACCCGCAGCGTAAAACGCCACCGTTTCATGAACATGATGGTTATCCGTGTTTTCGAGCATGGTATGCTGCAGGCTGACATGGGTATAACCGGCTTCCCTGATTTCCTTTGCTTTCGCCGAAAGTGCCGCCCTGCGCTTCTGATCCTCTGTTTCACCGTTCCACAATGCTTCTGAAGAAAGCTCAGCAATCTGAAGCGCACCGCCTTTTTGATAGATCCGTTTCTTTTTCCAGTCGCTGTCTTTCCAGACATGCCCGCACGTTTCCAACCGCGCTAACAGATAGTGCGCACATTCTCCTTCACAGTCATCATAGTATTTTGTCGCATACG
This sequence comes from Lachnospiraceae bacterium, assembly GCA_003979345.1. Taxonomy (GTDB): domain Bacteria; phylum Bacillota; class Clostridia; order Lachnospirales; family Lachnospiraceae; genus DLAJ01. The sequence continues at coordinate 17,836 of RYVZ01000004.1, read as the reverse complement.
GATCGGATTTTATAATAATATCGCCGTTTTTTTTGCGAATTTCATACTGATAACCGGTTTCACCTTCCAGATCCGGTACAAATAATTCAAACAGATCTGTAACGGTACTGCGGTTCATCTGATGCACACGCCCGTCATAACCGTTAAAATCACCGATGACACTGACACGCATCGCCTCCGGCGCCCACACGCGGAATAAAACGCCTTCCACGCCGCGGCAGACTGCACGGTGCGCCCCCATATATTTCCATGCATGATACTGTGTGCCGTCATGAAAGAGCTGTATCTGGGCAGGGTCACCGAGCAGATCGTCTGACTGACCTGATTTTTTCGTCTCAGAGTACAAGCATTCCCCAGGCGGATATGCGTAGGGATCGTGCAGATATAACATCTCTTCTGTGTCTTTTAGCACGATTTTATAACGATATTCCGGCTGCTTCTTTTCCGGCAGCAGCACGGCAAAATAACCCGCCTCGTCCGCAAGCTCCATTGGATATTCCTTTTCCGGTTTCCCCGTTAGCACGCTGACTTTGTCCGCCGCCGGCATAAATGCCTGAATCAGCGTCTGGCTGCCAGCGGCATGCGGCCCAAGCAGTTCTCCCGGCTCGCCCGTATCCGAATAGATAATGCCTTCCATTTCACGCCAGTTCATATAACGGTATAATTTTTTTGTCATCCTGCCCATCCCCTTCTCTATATTTTATTTTGAATCAAAGAATCTGTTATGCTCCCCGGACGGACTTCACGTTTCCGACATTCTGGGGAAACGCTGATCAGATCATCGCTTTCCTAGAATTCATGAATATACAGACCGCTCCTCAGCTTCGGCTCAAACCATGTCGATTTAGGCGGCATCAAAAGCCCTTTGTCCGCTACACAAAACAACTCGTCAATAGAAGTCGGATACATCGCAAACGCAACGGCACAGTCCTCTTTTACGCGCCGCTCCAGTTCAGCGAGTCCGCGGATCCCGCCGACAAAATCGATCCGTTTATCCGTTTTCGGATCTGTAATACCAAGAATCGGTTCAAGGCAATCCTTCTGCAAAATGGATACATCCAGCATCTCCACCGGATTTTCTCCGGCATCCCCGTCCGGTCCAGCCGCCCTCTTAGAAGTAAGGCGGTACCATCCGCCGCTCATCACCATGCCAAACGTTCCCTTTTTATCGGGTCTTACCTGCGCGCTGCCGCAAAAATCTACCGTAAAGGATTCGGTAAGCCGGGCAAGAAACTGTTCCTGCGTCAATCCCCCAAGGTCTTTTACAACGCGGTTATAGTCAAGGATCGTCAGCTCCTCGTCCGGAAAAAGAACGGACAGAAAATAATTAAACTCCTCATTTCCATCATAATCGGGATGTTCTAAACGCTTTGCAAGTCCGACTTTCACCGCCGACGCACAGCGATGATGTCCGTCGGCTATATAAACGGCGTCCATCGCTTCAAACGCCTCACAGATCGTCCGTATATCCTCATCCCCGTCAACGATCCAGCCTGTATGACCAATTCCGTCCTCCGAAACAAAATCGTATGCAGGCGGCATCGCCGTGCAGCGTGCGGTCAGTTCGGACAGCGCCTCGCTGCGGCGGTATGCAAGAAAGATCGGTCCGGTCTGCGCACCACACGCCGTGACATGACGTATCCGGTCTTCTTCTTTCTCCGCCCGGGTATTTTCATGCTTTTTGATCACACCACTTACATAGTCATCCACTGCCGCACAGCCGACGATTCCTGTCTGACTGTGTCCGTTCATCGTCTGGCGATAAAGATAATAGCAGGGATGTTCTTCTTTTACAAACACACCGCGCTCTGCCATATCCCATAAAAGCGTCCTTGCATGCTCATACACCTCCGGCGCATACATATCATGTCCCGGCTCAAAAAACAATTCCGGTCTGTCCACATTCAGAAACGAATCGGGGTGTCCCTCTGCCGCAGCACGTGCTTCCAGGGAAGAATATACATCATACGGGAGCGCCGCGACGTCCCTCTCCCGCCCTTTTGCCGGCTTCCATGCCTGAAACGGTCTGATCTTAGCCATTTTCTTTTGTCTCCTTTTTCTAAAACTCTTTTTCATTTTAGCAGAAGAAAGACACAGAAACAACAGAAAGATGAAATTTGCCAAATTGACATAATGATGCACAAATGCTATGATGACACTAGTATTTCTTTTTCAGGAGGATTATAAAATGACAAAAGAAGATCAACAGTTTTTGGACCGCATCAACGACTATGCCAATCAGGTGCTTGACCATATCGATCCGCAAAAAACACAGGTCAGCTACCAGCTTGAGAAACTGCGCCCCGTCATGCAGGAGCTTGCAATGGAACACGGTATGAGCGTTGAGGATGTTTTTATCAAATATATGGATCTCGCAAGCGAAGCTTCAGTCGAGCGGGAACGGAAATTCCAGAACACGGTAGGAAACATGACGCAGTATGGCGATTTAGGCTCCGAACACTAAAGAATACTGCTCTAAAGAAGGGAACTATCCAGATTATGAGTATCATAAGCAGCAAGGATGTCAACGAAATCATCAGAAAGACACTCAGCATCATCAATCCCAAAATCATGAATCACGGGGATGTTACAGGCTATATTCTGTTCAAGATGCTGGAATGCGAGCAGCGTTATACCGAACAAGAGTTAGTCGATTATACGATGCTCGGTATCCTTCATGACATTGGGCTTTATAAAGAGTCCAATGTTAAAAATGTTGCTGACTTTGAAACCAAAAACCTTTGGCCGCATTCTATATACGGGTTTCTTTTTCTAAAGTATCTCTCCCCGATGGGTGACAAGGCAGAAATCGTGCTGTATCATCATCTGGATTACAACAAACACGGCATGATACAGAGCCGGTATAAGCACATTATCGAATGTCTCAGCCTTGCCGATAAGATGGACACGTTTCTCCACCTCAAAGAAGAGAATCTGGAAAAAGAATATTTTACACTTTATCGGGATATTAAGTTTTCCGGTGCCGCACTCGATCTGTTTTGGAAAGCGGAGGAACGTTTTAATATTACTGCAAATCTGTTAGACGGAAGTTACCGGAAGGAAATGGAAGAACTGCTCGCAAAAAGAGCATTTTCCGAACAATACAAAAAAGGCTTTCTGGAAATGCTCGTTTATACAATCGATTTCAGAAGCGAGCATACCGTCGTACATACGCTGGCAACCGTCAATTTTGCACAACAGCTCGGCCGCCTGAAACGCTTAAGCGGCAAGGACCTGCGAGACTTATATTATGGCGCACTGCTCCATGACCTCGGCAAAATTGCCATCCCGCTCAACATTTTGGAATCTCCGGGGCGCCTTTCCGATCAGGATATGAAGATCATGAAAGCCCATGTACGGATCACCGAAATGATCCTGGAAGGAATCGTGGACAACGACGTGCTGCAGATCGCGGTGAGGCATCACGAAAAACTGGACGGCAGCGGTTATCACAAAGGCCTGACCGGTGATCAGCTGTCGCTGCCCCAGCAGATCGTCGCAGTTGCAGATATCTTAAGCGCGCTCTATGGAAAGCGCAGTTATAAAGACGCTTTTCCAAAAGAAAAAATACAGAGTATCATACAAGGTGACGCGGATAACGGAAAGATCAATAAAAGTACCGTCGAGTGCCTGATGAGTCATTATGATCAGGTCATTGCCGAATTTGAAAAAGAAAAGGAAAACACGATCGGTCTGTACTTAAAGATCAAAGAACAGTATGCCATCATGATCGAGCGCTTTAAGGAGTTTAACTAAAAAAAGAACGCAACGCGTTCTTTTTTTATGAATACAAGTCTCCTGCCGTATCTTTATAGTATTCCGCCTGCGCAGTCCAAAGGGTCTTGTATACCCCTCCCCGGTCAAGCAGCGCATTATGGGAGCCCCTCTCGACAACAGAACCGTCGTCCATCACAACAATCTCATCACAAAATCTGCAGGAAGACAGCCTGTGAGAGATATACACTGCCGTCCTTGTTCCGACAATATCGTTAAATTTCGTATAGATGTCATGCTCCGAAATCGGATCAAGCGCTGCTGTCGGCTCGTCAAGAACAATGAACGGTGCGCCTTTATAGATTGCCCTTGCAAGACACAGCTTCTGAGCCTCTCCTCCCGAGATTTCAACTCCATGCTCATCAAAATTCTTATAAAGACAAGTTTCAATCCCCTGCTCCATTTTGTTCAGACGTTCCCCCAATCCCGCCCTGATCACACAATCCGTAACCCGTTTAGAATCGTAATCCGCACTTGCAGCAACATTCTCCGCCATGCTGAAGCAGAATAATCCGGAATCCTGAAACACAACTGAAAATAAATCCAGATAATCTTCGTATTGATATTTCCTGATATCAATTCCGTTAAGCGTGATCTCGCCTTCTGTCGGATCATACAGACGGCACAGCAGCTTGATCAGCGTTGACTTTCCGCAGCCGTTTTTTCCCACAAGCGCCATCTTTTCGCCAATCCTCCATTTGAGATTCACATCCTTTAACGTATATTGTTCTGAGCCTGGATACCGAAAATGCACATGCCTGAATTCAAATTCATATTCATTGTCATCCCGCTTTTCGGTCGGAATACTGCCCTTATATTTTTCATCCGGAATATCCAGAAAATAAAGGGCATATCTGATATAGTCCTGATTGACAGACATTTCCCCAATGCCGGCTGCAACCCCTGTGATACCGGTCCGTATTCTTGAAAAGTACATGACAAAGCCGATGATCTCCCCCACTGTCAGGGTTCCCGCAATTGCCCGTGCCACCGCAAAACTATACATCAGTAGATTGGATAGTAACGTGATTGCATAGATTCCGATATTTGCAAGACAGACCTTATGAATTCCCTTCTCCCATTCACCAAGCCAACTGTCCGTATTTCTCTGATATTCACCTAAAATCATCTCCTGCTCGGCATAAATGCGTATATCTTTGCCGTTTCGATAATTCCTGCGCACATCCTGATCATAATAGATGGCCGTTCTCTCGTATTGAAGGATGTCCCTGTCATTATTGATCACCGCCATGTATTTGAGCGCCTTTTTGTTCGGTACAAGCGCCCTGATCAACTCCAAAAGCGCCGCCAGGAAAATCACCAAAAAAAGCCCCCCGTTTGAATTGATAAATCCCCACAAGCCTGTCAGTTCAGATGTTCCCCGAAACGCCATAGGCGCTATTAGGATCAGTCCCACAGCTGCCGTGATCAATCCCTCTGCCGCATCCGCAAGGTTAAACAATACGCTGTCCAATCTGTCCATACCGTTGCCCGCCCGCTGATATTGAATATGCGTTTCCGGATTTTCAAGATGAACATAATCCATATGGAGCAGTTTTTCCCAAAGCATTCTCTGCTTGTTCTGCTTTAGTGAAAAATCACGGCAATTATATCCCCTATTGATCCCATGTCTGATACAAAACAGCAGGAGTTCCATGAATCCCGTGATCACGGTAAACAAAATAATATCCCAGCACGGTTCATTTGTGATGACCATGTCAATGATCTTCATTGTAATAAAAATGTGAAGATACTCCTGCAAAACGGAGGGAACCCGCTGCGCGATCTGTCTTTTTGTATGCTGTTTTTCAGCTGACTTTGTTATTTTCAGACAGCGCCTCAACATTTTTACATTTTCCCGAATTTGTTGTTTATTCATCCGCTTCCCCCTCCGTCTTGCTGTCATTGTAATAGCTGCTCTGAAGTTGAAACAGTTCTGCATAATCCCCGCCAAGCTCCAGCAGGGAAGAATGGCTGCCCTCCTCTTTGATCTGCCCGTCCGCAATCAGCAGTATCCTGTCGCAGAAGCGGGTGGATGCAAGTCTGTGGGAAATAAACACACTCGATCTTCCTTTTGAAAATTCTGCGTAATTCAGATACATTTCCTGCTCTGAGATCGGGTCAAGCGCGGCGGTCGGCTCGTCCAGCAAAAGCACCGGAGCATCTTTATAGAGCGCTTTAGCAAGCGCAAGCTTTTGCATCTGCCCGCCCGAAAAATCCGTTGCATCATCGTAAACACTTTTTACAAGATGAGTTTCTCCCCCTTTCGGCAGACTCATGACCTTTTGCCAGATTCCCGATTTTCTCATACAGTCACATAATTTTTGATGGTCGATGCCATCCGATTTTTTCCCCGCAATGTTCTCTGCAACCGTTACGGGAAGAACGTCGATATCCTGAAACACCGTGCTGAATATCTTATAATAATCCTCTCTGTTATATTCACGCACCGGCATGCCGTTTAACAGGATCTCTCCCTCTGTAGGATCATACAAGCCGCACATCAGCTTAATGAGCGTCGTCTTCCCTGCACCGTTCAATCCGACGATCGCAAGGTTTTCACCCTTTTTCAACGTAAAAGAAATATGCCTGATCGTAGGGTTATCCGCACCAAAATAGGTATAACTGACATCTCTGAATTCTATCTCATACGGTCCCTGCGGAATTGATCTTCCTTTATCTTTCCCCTCTTTCTCCTCTAATTCCAGATAGTCCCTCACATAAAAAATATTTTGCGACATCCAGTTAAATACACTGAATTTATCACACAGATTCCGCACACCCATGCAAAGCATGGCAACCGAATTAAAATACAGCACAAAATCTCCCGCACCAATACTCCCGTTCATGACAAGATAAACAATATAAACCATTGCCCCCACATTCCCAATCGACATGACAGCTGTCTCTAACAGATTATGCCGGAATTCCCATTCATCCTGCTGTGCAAACCAGCCAAAGCGTTGATCAAAGACCCTGCGGTAAACGCTCGCAAACCATTGCTGCATACCAAAAATGCGGATATCCTTTGCCTCCCTGAAATTGGCGTCCGTACCGATATGCGTCACATAATCCATCTGCCGGTCATAATTCTGCCAATTGTCAGCCATATTCCATATCCACATCATTTTATGACGGTTAATACGATATCCCACAATAGCAGGGAGCCCGATGATGAGTATCAGCACCGGATTCAGCATGGAAAGAATTGCGCCATAGGATGCGATCTGCAACACCGCCAAAACGGTATCCCGCATGGCAAAGAGAGCCGCATGAGCCGTGTTCTCGGCTCCCTCGGAAGCCTTGTTCAACATATCGTTGATTTTCGTATTTTCCGTCTTTTCATAATTAAGAGACATTTTCTTTTTGATCAGCTTTCCATAAAAATGCCCCCTCAGCCGCATCTTCCCCACATATACGGCATACAAATGTCCCGAATTCATAAGCATCCCCGCAAGCTGTCCGGCAGAGATCAGTATGATACAGATAATCCCCAGCCGTATCCGGGATGTGGTTCCGAGCGCAAACTCTATCACATATTTGTCCGTATATGTCGCAAGAAGATTTCCTGCAAGCTCCAAACTAAGCCATAGCAGCATGGAATAAAAAAATCCCCTTGAACTGTGCCATGTTTCCGTCAGGATGTAGCGCATATTATTGAACATACTATACTTGATCTTCGCCTGCTCCTCATAATATCTGCGCCATGCTTCAGCATTCTTCTCTTTTGTGTATTTCGCGATCTTTACGCGTTTTTTAGTCATATCGATCCCCCATCCCCGCCATGAAACCCTTGTCATCCGACTAAAATTAAATCTTTGACATTCCTCTTGTTCATCATCATACCTAAAAAAAGGCTCTTCATGCGTTTTCATGAATGAACGGTAAAAATACGGTACGAAAGGTCAAAAAATAAGCGGCTGCGCAGATCTGTCTGCACAGCCGTTTATCATATGGGAAACTTCTAAATTCGTTTTTACTTCACGACCCTGACCCGGAACACGCCGTCAATCTTCTTAAGCCGTTCCACGATCTCATCCGTCGCAGGAGATTCAATATCCATCATCGTATATGCCACCTCGCCGCGCGATTTGTTCATCATATCGCTGATATTGATGTCAGCCTCGCCAAAGCAGCCTGTAAATTTCGTAATCATGTTGGCAATATTCTTGTGAAAGATCGCAACACGCCCCACATTCGTACAAACACCCATATCCAGATTCGGATAGTTCACGGAGTTTGTAATATTACCGTTCTCCAGATAATTCATCAGCTCTTTTACAGCCATCTTTGCACAGTTATCCTCGGATTCCTCCGTCGAAGCGCCAAGATGCGGCGTAACGATACAGCCCGGCTGTCCAACCGTAGTCGTATTCGGAAAATCAGAAACATATTTTCTGACTTTACCACTCTTTATCCCTTCAAGAACCGCTTCCTCATCTGCAAGCAGATCTCTCGCATAATTCAAGATGACCACGCCGTCTTTCATCTTTGCGATCGCTTCCGCATTGATCATCTTCTTCGTCGAGTCAAGCAGCGGCACATGGATCGTAATAAAATCGCACTTTTCATAAATCTCATCCACATTCAGAACATGCTTCACGTCACGGCTCAAGTTCCATGCCGCATCCACGGACAGATATGGATCATACCCGTAAACCTCCATACCAAGATGCTTGGCTGCATTTGCAACCTTGACACCGATTGCACCAAGTCCGATTATGCCAAGCTTCTTGCCTGTGATCTCGGTTCCGGCAAAATTCTTTTTCTCTTTTTCTGCGGTCTTTGCAATATTCTCATCGTCCTTTGCCGACTTTACCCACTCGATCCCGCCGTTGATATCGCGGCAGGCAAGCAGCATTCCGGCGATCACGATTTCTTTCACACCGTTTGCATTTGCCCCCGGCGTATTAAATACAACAATGCCGTGGGACGCACACTTGTCAAGCGGAATATTATTGACGCCCGCACCTGCTCTGGCAACTGCAAGAAGACTTTCCGGCAGCTCCATATCGTGCATTGCCGCAGAGCGCACCAAAATGCCCTGCGCCTGACTAAGCGTCTCTGTTTCTTGGTAGTCGGCACTGAATTCATCCAGACCGATCTTGGAAATAGGGTTTAAGCAATAATATTGAAACATGGGAACGATCCTTTCTTTTATAGAATTCATTGATTAGCTTCTTCAAACTGTCTCATAAATGCAACCAGTTTCTCCACGCCTTCGATCGGCATGGCATTATAAATGCTTGCCCGCATGCCGCCAACACTTCTGTGTCCTTTAAGATTTTCAAATCCGGCTTCTTTCGCCTCTTTTACAAATTTTGCATCCAGTTCCTCACTGCCCGTCACAAACGGAACATTCATCAGGGAACGATCTTCCGGTCTCACCGTGCCGCGGAACAATTTGCTTTCATCAAGAAAATCATACAGCACTTTTGCTTTCTTTTCATTATATTCTTTCATTGCGGAAAGTCCGCCCATCTTTTTAATCCACTTGAACACCTTACCGCAGATATAAATCCCGTAGCACGGAGGCGTATTGTAAAGAGAATCCGCGTCGGCGTGCGTCTTATAACGCAGCATGGTCGGTGTCCCCGGAAGAACATCCTCCGTGATCAGGTCTTCGCGGATAATGACGATCACGACACCGGCAGGACCGATATTCTTTTGTACGCCGCCATAGATCATGCCATATTTCGTCACATCGACCGGCTCTGACAAAAAGCAGGAAGATACGTCCGACACAAGCACATGCCCTTTTGTATCCGGAAGCTTCTTAAACTTTGTACCATAGATCGTATTATTCTCGCAAATATAGACATAATCCGCATCCTTGGGAATTGCAAGGTCAGAACAATCCGGTATGTAAGAAAATGTCTGATCTGCCGATGACGCCACTTCAACAGCTTCACCGTAGATCTTCGCTTCCTGATAAGCCTTTTTAGCCCACTGTCCAGTCACAATATAAGCAGCTTTCTTATGTTTCATCAGATTCATCGGGATCATGGCAAACTGCTGGCTTGCGCCGCCCTGTAAAAAGAGCACTTTATAATTGTCAGGAATATTCATCAGCTCCCGCAGATCAGCTTCCGCCTCCTTAATGATGGTATCGTAAACCTTGGATCGGTGGCTCATCTCCATGACAGACATGCCGCAGCCCCTGTAATCAAGCATCTCCTCTGCAGCTTCCTTCAACACTTCCTCCGGCAGCACAGCCGGTCCTGCGGAAAAATTATACACTCTGGACACTTTACTTTCCTCCTCCTCATTCTTGCCCGCTGCAATTTTTTATGCCCATGCATGCAAAACCGCCAGCTAACAAACTTCATTCTACCTTTCCTGCCGCCATCCGTCAAGAAAAACTTTTATCAATTAAAGTGGTAAACTACTACAATAACTACCCCCTGCTCTCAATTTCTATTCATCATCTTCATAATACAGGATCACCGGCAGTCCTGCTTCAATATCCGCATATAATATTTTCATCTGTTCAAGCGGCACGTTAACACAGCCGTGCGAACCGCCTGCCAGATAGATCTCACCGCCGAAGCGGTTTCTCCATGTCGCATCATGAATGCCGATCGCCTTGTATACCGGGACCCAATAATAAACGAATGACGCATAACCCGGTCCCCGAAGAACGGTATTTCTGTATTTTCCCTGAACATAACACATTCTTGAGGGCGTCCTGTGGCCCGAACGGATATTTCCTGATACAATATCGGTCTTTAAGTATAATTCCCCGTCTTTCACATAATAAAGCATCTGCTCGGTCAGATTTACTTCAATATAATCAGGACCCACGTCATCAAGCCCCTGATACAGCGCTTTATGCACATATTCAGGTTCCCGGTCAGCCATATTATGTTCATGGAATGCCTGAATCAGATATGCGCATTCCGCTTCCTGATCAAGCTGATTCCCATAGATTCCTCCATTGACTGTTACAGTCAGACCCGTGCAAGTCTCATATCGCCGCTCCAATCCGTATGTGTCATACTTTTCGGCAAGCCCGGCAACATAATCGGCAACCGCCTGCTCGTTTAATACAAGCTCTCCATTCCCATCCGTCACGAAATTCATCGATCTGTCAAGCGTGATCCACTTACTTGTCACAGAAGCATCGACCAGTTCTTCACTGTCACCAAACAGATACTTCATCGAAAAAGACTGGAACGCGTCAATTTTTTCCCAGACAGCATAAAGTGCCTCCATATCCGGCGTTGGCACAATATCATAATAGCACCCTCTCTGCACCAGATCCACAGTACTTCTGCCGTGGAGTACCGCTTCCCGGATCACTTCAAGGGCCCTTTCACGGTTAAAGATATGTCTTGTATGATCCTCTAATACATATCCCTGCTCCGTCCTTCTGATCATCATGTCATGCGGAAGCTGCACTTCCTCTTCCTTCATACAGGAAAGAGAAAGTATCTCCGCAAGCAGATCCTCCTCATCAAACTGTATATCCGGCTCCACTTCATAGTGCCCAGCCCCCAATAGATTTCTACACCACAAAAAAGGATTCTGTGCTGCAAGAAGCTGTGTAAGCGCCGGCATGTAATCTGACTGATAGGAGACATTTGACAGATCCAGTATCTCCCGCTCTTCCTCAGATACCTGTACGGTAAGCTCTCTGCAGACAGCCCTCTCCTTTAAGAGCGCATTCACTTCCTCAGGAGTTCTCCCCGTACAGTAAATACCGTTGATATAGGTTCCGACGCTGTAGCCTTTTGCATAGTATAGGGCAAGAAAGAAATATCCCATAACAAGTGTCGCAAAAGCACAGCCGGCAATGGTAAGCAGAACCGTTCTTCTTTTGTTCGTCTTCATTCGCTTCCTTTGTTATCTCTCTTGCAGGTCTTCCGCGTCAAATACCTCGCTGATGGAGCTTCCGGGCGACACCATCGGGAATACCTTGTCATCCTCGGCAATGATGCAGTCCAAAACAACAGGACCTTTGGCATTGAGCGCCTCTTCTAACGCCTGGGCAACTTCCTCCTTTTTGGTAATGCGGATCGCCTTACAGCCAAGTCCCTCGGCAACCTTAACAAAATCGACGCTGTCATTCAACACGGTCTGCGAGTAGCGTTTCTCATAGAACAGCGTCTGCCACTGACGCACCATACCGAGCACATGATTATTGATAATGATCTGAATGATCGGAATATGATATCGGCTCGCTGTTGCAAGCTCGTTCATATTCATACGAAAACAGCCGTCCCCCGCAATATTCACGCAAATTTTATCCGGGCGGCCGACTTTTGCACCGATACACGCACCGAGACCATATCCCATCGTACCGAGCCCCCCCGATGATAAAAACGTCCGAGGCTCCGAATAGCGATAATACTGCGAAGCCCACATCTGATGCTGCCCAACGTCGGTCGTAATGACAGCCTCTCCGTTTGTCACACGGTCAAGCTCTTCTATGATATACGGGCAGGTGAGTCCCTCCTTCGGATATTGGAGCGGAAAACGCTCCTTATACTCCATGATATGGGAAACCCATTCTTCATGGCGCTTTTGGGGGATCAACACGTTCAGCTTCTGTAAGATATCTTTTAAGTCGCCGACAACGGATGCCGTCGTCTTTATATTCTTATCGATTTCTGCGGCGTCCACGTCAATATGCAGGATCTTGGCATTCGGCGCAAACTTCTGCGCATTCCCGACAACCCTGTCTGAAAAGCGCACGCCAAGACTGATCAGCAGATCGCATTCCTGTACGCCAAGATTGGACGCCTTAGTGCCATGCATACCGATCATCCCCGTATAAAGCGGATCTCTGCCGTCAAAACTTCCCTTTCCCATCAAGGTGTCACAGACCGGCGCATGTACTTTATCCACAAGTTCCCTTAGCTCTTTCGATGCATTGGAAAGGATCACGCCGCCGCCGACGTAAAAAAACGGCTTCCTTGCTTCGCAAATCAAATCTGCGGCGCGGTTTAAGTCTGCCTGTGAGTAGGTTTTCGGGAGACCGACTTTTTCCTGTTCCATCGGTTCGTACTCACAGGTATTCGCCGTCACATCCTTCGTGATATCGACAAGTACCGGACCCGGCCGTTTACTCTTTGCGATCAGAAACGCCTTGCGCAGCGTATCTGCAAGCTCACGGATATCTTTTACAATATAGCTGTGTTTTGTGATCGGCATGACCACGCCTGCGATATCAACTTCCTGAAACGAGTCTTTACCCAGTGCAGGCAGATTCACGTTTGCCGTGATCGCAACCATCGGAATGGAATCCATGTACGCAGTGGCAATTCCCGTTACCAGATTGGTTGCACCCGGTCCGCTCGTCGCCATGCAGACGCCGACTTTTCCGGTTGCTCTCGCATATCCGTCCGCCGCATGCGCTGCACCCTGTTCATGGGATGTCAGCACATGCCTGATCTCGTCCTGATGCTTGTATAGCGCGTCATATACATTCAAGATCGTGCCTCCCGGATAACCGAATACGGTCGTTACGCCCTGCTCTTTTAAGCATTCGATCACAATTTCTGCCCCTGTCAGCTTCATATCAGATTCGTACTCCTTCTATCATCTATTCTTATTTGATACCATACAGTTTTTATGCCTTGCGCGGAAATTCCAGAATCGCTCCACGGTTTCCACTGGTAACGAGTTCACGGTATCTTGCCAGATATCCGCTCGTAACCTTCGGCTCCCTCGGTTTCCATGCTGCTTTCCGCCTTTCCAGTTCTTCATCGGAAACATTGATATTCAGCGAATAATTCGGAATATCTACCGATATCATATCGCCCTCTTCGATCAGTGCAATCGGTCCGCCGACCGCAGCTTCCGGCGATACATGACCAATGGATGCCCCCCTTGACGCACCTGAAAATCTTCCATCCGTGATAAGCGCCACGCTGGAACCAAGCCCCATCCCGGCAATGGCAGAGGTCGGATTGAGCATCTCCCGCATACCCGGACCTCCTTTCGGACCCTCGTAGCGGATCACGACCACATCACCTGCATGGATACTTCCACCCTTGATTGCATCGATCGCATCCTCCTCACATTCAAACACGCGTGCAGGACCGGTATGTACCATCATTTCTTCACAGACAGCGGAACGCTTAACAACGGAACCGTCCGGAGCAAGGTTTCCCTTTAATACGGCAAGCCCTCCTGTTTTGCTGTAGGGATCGTCAAGCGGTCTGATGACCTCCGGATTCCGATTGACCGCATCCGCCACATTTTCTCCAATTGTTCTGCCCGTTACCGTCATACAGTCCGTATGAAGCAAACCGGCTTCCATCAATTCATTCATCACGGCATAGACGCCGCCCGCCTCATTCAAATCTTCCATATAAGTAGGGCCGGCAGGCGCAAGATGGCAGAGATTCGGCGTCTTCTCGCTGATCTCGTTTGCAAATGCAATGTCAAAGTCAAATCCGATCTCATGCGCGATCGCCGGTAAATGCAGCATGCTGTTCGTGGAACATCCAAGCGCCATATCCACCGTCAATGCATTAAGGACTGCCTCTTTCGTCATAATATCACGAGGACAGATATTCTGTTTTAGCATATGCATCACTGCCATGCCCGCATGCTTTGCAAGCTTGATACGGTCCGAATAAACTGCCGGGATCGTACCGTTCCCGGGCAGTCCCATACCGAGCGCTTCCGTCAGACAGTTCATGGAATTCGCCGTATACATTCCTGAGCAGGAACCACAGGTCGGACATACTTTTTCTTCAAATTCACGCACTTCCTCATCGGTCATCGTTCCCGCAGAGTGCGCGCCGACTGCCTCAAACATGGAAGAAAGGCTGCGCTTCTGCCCCTTTACATGCCCCGCCAGCATGGGGCCTCCGGAAACAAATACGGTCGGCACATTGATCCTCGCAGCCGCCATCAGCAATCCCGGAACATTTTTATCACAGTTCGGCACCATGACCAGCGCGTCAAACTGATGCGCAAGCGCCATGCATTCGGTGCTGTCCGCGATCAGATCCCGCGTCACAAGCGAATATTTCATACCGATGTGTCCCATCGCAATCCCGTCGCACACCGCGATCGCGGGAAATACGACCGGTACGCCTCCGGCTTCGGCAACGCCAAGTTTTACGGCATTGACGATCTTATCCAGATTCATATGACCGGGAACAATCTCATTATAAGAGCTGACAATACCGACCATCGGCTTATTCATCTCTTCCTCTGTAAAACCAAGGGCATGAAACAGCGAGCGGTGCGGCGCCTGCTGCATTCCTTTTTTTACATTATCACTTTTCATTACGATCATCCTCTCTTCCTCAGATACCCTACATTCTTTCTAACTGCTCACAGATCAGATCTCCCATCCTGACTGTTCCGACCTGCGTCACGCCGTCCCTGTTTCCGTCCTGCGGCATAATATCGATCGTGCGGTAACCATTTTTCAGGGTCCGTTTCACGGCTGCTTCCACAGCATCCGCCTCTTTATCCAGGTCAAACGAATACCGAAGCATCATTGCCGCGCTCAGTATCGTCGCGATCGGATTCGCAATCCCCTTTCCCGCAATATCCGGCGCAGAACCGCCGCTCGGCTCGTACAGTCCGAATTTGGTATCATTTAAGGATGCGCTCGGCAGCATGCCGATCGATCCCGTGATCATGCTCGCCTCATCGGACAGAATATCGCCGAACATGTTCTCGGTCAAAACAACATCAAACTGTGCAGGATCCTTTACCAACTGCATGGCACAGTTATCGACAAGCATATGTTCTAATGTCACCTCTGGATAATCCGCCGCAACCTCCTCAACGATCTTACGCCAGAGCCTCGACGAATCTAACACATTCGCCTTATCCACGCTCGTCACCTTTTTCCGGCGCTTCATCGCAATGGAAAATCCTTTCACCGCAGCCCGCCTGATTTCATCTTCATGATAGGTAAGCGTATCATATGCCGTCGCCTTCCCGTTGACCACTTCGGTCTTTCTCTCTCCAAAGTAAAGGCCGCCTGTCAGTTCCCTGACCATCATCATGTCAAATCCTGCACTGCTGATCTCCGTTTTCAGCGGACATGCTGCCGCAAGCTCGTCATAAAGCATCGCCGGACGCAGATTGGCAAACAGACCAAGTTCTTTACGAATTTTCAGCAGCCCCGCTTCCGGCCGTCTCTCGGGCGGAAGCCGGTACCACGGTGATGTCGCCGTATTACCACCGATCGAGCCCATAAGCACGGCGTCCGCATCTTTCGCGATCCGTATCGCCTCGTCTGTCAGCGGAACACCGTGGACGTCAATGGATGCGCCGCCCATCAGAATATCCGTGAACACAAACTTGTGTCCGTACTGATCCCCGATTTTTTGCAATACCTTTTTTGCCTCCGCAACGATCTCCGGCCCGATCCCGTCTCCCGGTATACTTGTGATGCGATAGTTCATATTTTTATCCGTCCTTTCAAAAAAAAGAAGCGTTCTACACCAAACGCCTCTTTTACTCTGTTTCTATTCAGCGTCAGGCTTTTCAACCTGTACGATTGCCGATTTCTGCATCGGAATTCTGCAATTCTTATTATTACCAAACTCAACGATGACGGTGTCATCGGTAATGTCAATAATAATTCCGTAAAACCCGCTGTTCGTTAAAACGCTGTCCCCGATCTCCAGTGTGGAAAGAAGTGCAGCCATTTTTTTCTGTTCTTTTTTCTGAGGTCTGATCATCAAAAAATAAAAAACAGCAATAATACCGATAATATAGATCACGATCACGCCAAGTCCCATGCCGCCGCTCGCAGCTGCCGCGCCGGTCTCATTCATTAAAATACCCATGTTCTCCTCCATCCATCATTCTTTATTTTTTCATTACTATCCATCATACACAAAAAAGTCCGCTGCATCAAGCTTTTTATAGGATTTTTAGGATTCGCCCGATGCAAAGCCGGCAAGCTTCTCCCGCTTATAGGCCGCAAAACAGCCCTTGTCAAGCGCATCCCGGATCTCCGACATCAGTTTATTATAAAAATACAGATTGTGTGTGACGCACAACCGCATGGCAAGCATCTCTTTTGCCTTAAGCAGATGCCGGATATAGGCGCGCGAATAACGTCTGCATGCCGGACAGCCGCACCCCTCCTCGATCGGTCTCTCATCCAGTTCAAATTTCGCGTTAAAGAGATTGATCTTACCATGTGCCGTGTACAGATGTCCATGCCTGCCGTTTCGCGAAGGATATACGCAGTCAAAGAAATCCACACCGCGCTCCACGGCTTCTAAAATATTGGCGGGCGTCCCTACTCCCATAAGATACGTCGGCTTTTCTTTCGGAAGATGCGGCACTACCTGCTCGATCACATGATACATCTCCTCATGTGTCTCCCCGACCGCAAGTCCGCCGATCGCATATCCGTCAAGTTCCAGTCCGCTGATCCTCTTTGCGTGATCGATCCTGATATCATCAAATACAGCTCCCTGATTGATGCCAAATAAGAGCTGTTCCTTGTTGATCGTATCGTCAAGTCTGTTCAGGCGCTGCATTTCTTTTTGACAGCGATACAGCCATCTTGTCGTACGCTCGACGGAAGCCTGCACATAATCACGCTCTGCCCTGCTCGGCGCGCACTCGTCAAACGCCATCGCGATCGTGGACGCCAGATTAGACTGAATCTGCATACTTTCTTCCGGACCCATAAATATCTTTCTGCCGTCAATATGGGATTGAAAGTAGACGCCTTCTTCCTTGATTTTGCGCAGTCCCGCAAGTGAAAAAACCTGAAATCCGCCGGAATCGGTGAGGATGGGTCTGTTCCAGGACATAAACTTATGTAGTCCTCCAAACTGCCTGATCAGCCTGTCCCCCGTCCGCACATGCAGATGATAGGTGTTAGAAAGTTCAATCTGTGTACCAATCTCTTCCAGATCGGCTGTAGAAACAGCGCCTTTGATCGCGCCAACCGTTCCCACGTTCATAAAAACAGGTGTCTGCACCGTCCCATGCACCGTTTCCAGACAGGCACGCTTCGCTGCTCCTTCCTGCTTGATAATGTTATACTTCAAAATAATGTCATCCCTTCCCGGCTTATCTCAATTCATCCACATAACGCTCCCAAAACTCTTCAAGCGTA
>RYVZ01000023.1 GCA_003979345.1 Lachnospiraceae bacterium | reverse complement strand
ATTTAATAAAATATTCTATGATTCTATGGTAGAAACTCAAACAAAATAGTGTTATAATCGTTACGAGAATTTAAGAGAAATATTCGAGAGAACTCCTGAAGAAAGGAATAACAATGGGTAAAATTATTGCAATTGCAAACCAAAAAGGAGGAGTAGGAAAAACCACAACCTCTATCAATCTATCAGCAGCTTTGGCATCAAAAGGAAAAAAAGTTCTTGTGATCGATACTGATCCACAGGGAAATACAACAAGCGGGTTTGGAATTAATAAGAATGAATTAGAAAACACCATCTATGAATTGATATTGGGTGATTGTTCCATTCGGGATTGCATTATTGAGAATGCTATTCAGAATGTTGATATGATTCCGTCAAACGTCAATCTGGCTGCATCGGAAATCGAATTGATTGGTGTGGATAAGAAAGAGTTTATTCTTAAAAATGAGGTAGATTATATAAAAGATAAGTATGATTACATTATCATAGATTGTCCGCCTTCTTTGAATATGTTGACGATCAATGCCATGACCACGTCGGATTCGGTGCTTGTACCGATTCAATGTGAATACTATGCGTTGGAGGGGCTGAGTCAGTTGATACATACCGTGAATTTGGTCAAAGAGCGCTTAAATCCGAAATTAGATTTGGAAGGTGTTCTTTTTACAATGTATGATGCCAGAACCAATCTTTCCATGCAGGTTGTGGAAAATGTGAAAGCAAACTTAAAGGCGCGCGTATACGAAACGATGATACCAAGAAATATCCGATTGGCTGAGGCGCCGAGTTATGGAATGCCTATTAGTATGTATGATCCAAAGTCAGCAGGCGCAGAGGCGTATATGAATCTGGCGGATGAAATTATTGGCGGAAAGGGTGAATAACATGGCGACGAAGAGATTGGGAAAAGGGTTAGACGCGCTGATTCCGGCAGGGCTTGGTGTGGACACAACATCGAATAAATCAGATACGGCGAATACAAAAAGTGACAATCAGGCGGAATCATCGGAAACACTTGTTAAGATCACTATGGTTGAACCAAACAGAGATCAGCCGAGAAAAAATTTTGATGAGGATGCTTTACAGGAACTTGCCGACTCTATCAAACAATTTGGTCTCTTGCAGCCAATTCTTGTTCAACAGAGAGACGGGTACTATGAAATCGTGGCAGGAGAGCGCCGCTGGCGTGCGGCAAAACTGGCCGGGTTAAAAGAAGTTCCTGTCATTATCCGCAATTTGACAGAGCAGGAGATTGTTGAAATCTCGTTGATAGAAAATATACAGCGGGAAAATCTGAATCCAATCGAAGAGGCACAGGCATATAAAAAGTTACTGACGGAATTTGACTTAAAGCAGGACGAAGTGGCGGAGCGTGTGTCAAAAAGTCGTGCTGCCGTCACAAATTCCATGCGTCTTTTGAAATTATCTGATGAGGTTCAGCAAATGGTTATCAGCGAAATGATCTCAACCGGACATGCCCGTGCGCTGCTGGCCATTGAAAATGCTGACGAACAATATGCTTTGGCACAGAGGATTTTTGATGAAAAGCTGAGTGTGCGGGATATTGAGAAGATCGTAAAATCCATTGGTAAACCTGTGAAGGAGAAAAAAGAAAAAGAGAAAAATGAGAGTCTTGAGGCGGTTTATCAGGATATTCAGGAAAAACTAAAGCAGCGTTTCGCAACAAAAGTCGCCGTGAGTGGCAAGGGCGATGGCACAGGTAAGATTGAAATTGAATTTTATTCCCACGATGATCTGGAAAGAATTTTAGATACTCTTAATAAAGTGAATTCTTAAAACGGAGAAAAACACAAATGAATAGTGAACTGTTAAACAGGATAGGTTTGGGAAATTTAGATATTGCATATGTATTGATTGGGATCATCGTCTTATTTTTGGTTCTATTAATTATATTGATCATAGCTCTTGTGCAATTATCAAAAATGAAGAAGAGAATCAATTGCTTTATGAAAGGAGCAAAAGCGGCATCACTGGAATCAGATATTGTTGCAATCAAAAATGATAATGATTATCTGAAACGTTCCGCAGAACAAAACAGAAAAGACATTCGAAAGATTTATCATAATCTTGCCATTACCTATCAAAAGGCAGGTATTGTTAAATATGATGCCTTTAAGGAAATGGGAGGAAAGCTTAGCTTCAGCCTTGCCCTTCTCAACGATAAGGATGATGGGTTTATCTTAAATTCCGTCCACAGCAGCGATGGCTGTTATTCTTACACGAAAGAGATCACGGCAGGTACTTGTGCGATCGATCTTGGAGAAGAAGAAAAAGAGGCACTTGAAAAGGCAATGAACTCTAAGCGAAAGTGAGGATCATAACGCAAAAATATCAAAAAAGCGTATGAATTATCGATTGATCTGTGAGCAGCAAAATGAATAAAATTTCAGCGGAAAAGGATATGGGGCCAATTGAAACTGACGAAGGTAGATGAACTTGAAGAGGGAAATGTTCTTGAACAGGATATCATGACAAGGGATTATCAGGTCCTGCTTGGAAGTGGTACTGTTCTAAAAAAAGATTATATCATAAAGCTGAAAGAACTGGGAATAAAGGAAGTTTTTATCCATGATGAGTTAAAAATCCCAATGAAGGAGATTGTCATACTGCGTAATGAAATGGAGCAAAGCTTTCATGACAAGCTGCGTGATGTGATGGAGAAGCATACTTATCTGCATAATGATAAGCTGCAGGAACTTTGTCAGACAGCCGATGCTATTATTACAGAAATATTGACGGAAGACCATGTACTTGATAAGGTTTATGATATTAAGGAGCGAAGCGCGGATCTCTATGAGCATTCGATCAGCTTGTGTACACTCGTTACACTGGTTGCACTAAAATATTCTTTTACGAGCGATAAAGTTCATGATATGGGTGTCGCATGTCTGCTGCATGATTTAGGACTCCGGTATCTGACGATCGACTACCGGAATACTGATATGGCAGATATGCCCGACTTGGGATTTACCGAATATAAAAAGCATCCCGTCTATGCCTATACCTCATTAAAGAATGAGTTATGGCTGTCAAATGATAGTAAAAATATGATTCTAATGCATCATGAGTTTATGGATGGTTCAGGTTACCCGTTACATGCGACATCGATTCCGCTGGCAATACAGATCATTACGATCTGTGATATGTTTGATGAAATGATCAGTGGAATCGGATATCGTCAGGTAAAGGTCCGGGAGGCAGTCGAGTTTCTTAGGACGGCAACAAATCAATTATTTCCGCAGAAACTGGTAGAAAATTTTCTGAATTTTATAGCGATCTATCCGGTTGGTACTATGGTAAAGATCAGTACGGGTGAACAGGCAATTGTGATCAAACAGAATCATGCGTTTCCTGACCGTCCGATCGTCCGCATTATTCAGGATAGAAGCGGCAAGACTGTTACAGAGGAGATCGTGAGAGATCTTGTAATTGAGCAGTCCATATTTGTGGAACAGGCAATATAAATAAAATCAAAGATTTTTTACTTCAACCCGGCAATATCACAGACAGACTGGATTGAATATGATTTGGCATGAAAGATGAAAATGAGCGATAGAGACAATGGGAGGAGACAGATAAGATGATCGACATTAAATTTTTAAGAGAGAATCCGGAGGCAGTCAAAGAAAATATCCGCAAGAAGTTTCAGGATGAGAAGCTTCCGCTTGTAGATGAGGTAATCGCCCTGGATGCCGAGGCAAGAAAGACACAGCAGGAGGCAGATACACTCCGGGCGAATCGCAACAAGCTTTCCAAACAGATCGGCGCTTTGATGGGGCAGGGCAAAAAAGAAGAAGCCGGGGCGGTCAAACAGCAGGTCGCTGATCAGGCAAAGAAGCTAGAAGAGCTTTCCGTAAAGGAAACGGAGCTCAGTGAGAAAATCACGAAGATCATGATGACGATACCGAATATCATTGACCCGTCCGTTCCGATCGGTAAGAATGATACCGAGAATGTTGAAGTAACAAAATACGGAGAGCCGGTCGTTCCCGATTTTGAGATCCCTTATCATACCGAGATCATGGAGCGCCTAAACGGAATTGATTTGGACAGTGCGAGAAAGGTTGCAGGCAATGGTTTTTATTATTTGATGGGAGATATTGCGAGACTCCACTCGGCAGTCATCTCTTACGCGAGAGATTTTATGATCGACCGCGGTTTTACTTATTGCGTGCCGCCGTTTATGATCCGCAGCAGCGTTGTGACCGGCGTTATGAGTTTTGCCGAAATGGATGCAATGATGTATAAAATTGAAGGAGAAGATCTTTACCTCATCGGCACGAGCGAGCATTCGATGATCGGTAAATTTATTGATACGATCCTGCCGGAACAGGAACTGCCGAAGACGTTGACAAGCTATTCGCCCTGCTTCCGGAAAGAAAAAGGCGCGCACGGTATTGAGGAGCGCGGCATTTACCGGATTCATCAGTTTGAAAAACAGGAAATGATCGTCGTCTGCAGACCGGAGGAATCCCCGATGTGGTTTGATAAGCTGTGGCAGAATACGGTCGATCTGTTCCGTTCCATGGACATTCCGGTCCGGACGCTGGAGTGCTGCTCCGGTGATCTGGCGGACTTAAAGGTGAAATCCTTCGATGTCGAGGCGTGGTCGCCAAGACAGCAGAAATATTTTGAGGTCGGAAGCTGCTCGAATCTTGGCGATGCACAGGCAAGAAGATTGAAGATCAGAGTAAACGGTGAGGATGGCAAAAAGTATTTTGCACATACATTGAATAATACAGTGGCAGCGCCGCCGAGAATGTTGATCGCATTTTTGGAAAACAATCTACAGGCGGACGGTTCTATCCGGATACCGGAGGTACTTCGACCTTATATGGGCGGAAAGGCTGAGATCCGCTAGAGAGAGGTGTGCTTTGCATAGATATTTACGGGCGATTGGTTTTTCCCAAATCACGACAAAAAAGCAGCTTCGTGAACTGATTACCTATTCGATTCAGAGGGCGACCGAAAAAAGTTATACTTCAGGAACAGAGGATGACTCTATGTTCGCAGAGTTTAGTATGGCTTGCGGGGAACGCATTGGTATTACAGTTCGCGGAGAATTTGACGAGACGAATAATTTTACCTACGATTATTATTTTCCCTATGTACGCGGGGAGGGTGTCACGACGCAGGAGGACGTTTCGGTTGAGCGCCATGCGGCGCAGGAATCCTATGCGGGTGTCTGCGATGATATGAAGGTTGGCGTTACATTGATTTTTTATATGCAGAATATCGTACCCTATATCCGGGCAAAAAATTTAAGCCTGCTGCCGGTGAGAGGAACGACCCTGACACTTTCGGCTTTGTGCACTTCCGGTACGATCATGATGCCGATCATTAAAAGTGAGAAACAGAAAGCAAGCGTAAAAAAAGCTACGGCAGACCGCTATTCGCTTTTAGCTGCGGCGAGGCGCGGGGATGAGGAAGCGATCGAGAGCCTGACATTGGAAGATATGGATACGTATACCGCCATTTCGCGTAAGATCCACACACAGGATGTCTATTCGCTTGTTGACACCTATTTTATGCCATACGGCGTTGAATGCGATCAATATTCTCTTTTAGGCGAGATCATGGAGTGTCGGGCGGTCACAAATGTGATCACTTCGGAACAGGTCTATATTCTGACTGTTAATTGCAACGAATTGATTTTTGATGTCTGCATCAATAGCTGTGATCTGCTTGGAGAGCCGGCTGTAGGCAGACGTTTTAAGGGGATTTTATGGCTGCAGGGGTATCTCCACTTTCCGGGATAAAAAGAGCGATAAGAGCAGGAGAAAAAGACCGTTGCCGTCTTGACGTTTTAGGCGTCGTCCGCTATACTATTTTTATGCCTGCGGTGACAGGTGAGATTTCAAAGTTTGGAGTGGCAGCAGTACATTGATCTGATAGAAAACGATGAGTGAGGAATATGATGAAACTCGAAGGGCAGCATATTTATCTTGCTATGTTGGAGCGCAGGGACTGCAAAAAACTGTGGAACGATTTTGAATACGATTTTGATTGTCCGGCTGAAGAATTCAACATCGGGCATTCCGATGAAAAAGCGGACGGGTGGTTTGATGAGATTCAAAAGCTTCAGGGAAACCAAAATGTACGATTGGGTATTTTTCTGAATGACGGAACCGTGATCGGAGACGTTGCTTTGCAGGATATCGACCGCATAAACCGCAGTTGCACAGTCGGCATGGGGATCGCAAAGATTGCAAACCGCAGTAAAGGCTACGGCAGGGAGGCAATCACGCTGATGCTCTATTACGGTTTCCGGTTCCTTGGCATGGAGCGTATATCCGCGAACACGCTGGAGATCAATATCGGGGCGCAGAAAGCGCTGGAGCGCTGTGGTTTTATTTTGGAGGGACGCGAGCGCAAAGCAGTTTACTTAAACGGAAATAAATTTGACAGACTGCATTATTCGATTTTGAAAGAGGAATATATGCCGTCCGCCTGAATTTCATATCCTGTTGGTGTAGCACAGTGGATAGTGCAGCCGCCTCCTAAGCGGAAGATCGGGTGTTCGAGTCACCTCACCAACGCTGCAAATCACGCCGGGAATCTTGTAAACGCAGGGTTTTCGGCGTTTCTTATGGGGTACAATTTGTACCCCGGTTCAAATGATTGCTACAGAAAGCGGAAAATAAGAGATATTTCAGTTATCGTCCGGATTTGACAATAAATTTTCATCATAAAGGATATAATACTTCTCTGATACTATAATTTCTGTACCGAAGTCCAGCTCAAAAATTATTTGCTTACCTAAAGCCATAATTTTTTCTGATTCCATTCTAATCCCTCTCCGTATCAAAGTTGATATGTTTCAAATCTACGTATATTTATATCTTACCCGCAACCGTGGTTGCCTTCTACCGTCTTTTGGGAACTTAGTCGTAGCGCACTTTTTTAGTATTCAAAATAGGAATATAACAGCATTCAATATAGGTATTTGCTATAACCTCATTCTACAGCTATACTAAAGTCAGGAAATAAAAGATTCTGTTTCGAGTCTTTATGATTTTATAGGGCGAAAGTTATGATATGGCGGCGATAGCACAGAAAGAAAATAGTATGAGTACACTTCATGCATTCGTTCAGAAAACGTAGAATTTATGGGTGCATTGCCAGCGTCAAGGTGGTATGATAATAGCAGCTTCAGGTAACAGGAAATTTTATGAAAATAGGAAAACCTAAGGTAGAACGGGGGATGGCAATGATCTACGACTTTGACAAAATCATAAACAGACGCGGCACGAACAGTATCAAATGGGATGTCCCTGAAACCGAGCTCCCGATGTGGGTTGCGGATATGGATTTCGAGACGGCGCCGGAAATTAGGGAGGCGCTTATGAAACGGGCGCAGCATGGCATATTCGGCTATGCCGGTCTGCCTAAGGAGTGGTATGACGCATATACCGGCTGGTGGGAGACGCGGCATCATTTTAAGATGGAGAAAGAATGGCTGATGTTTACGACCGGGGTGGTAGCCGGGATTTCCTGCGCCGTTCGCAAGCTCACGGATGTCGGTGACAATGTGCTCATACAGACACCCGTTTACAATACGTTTTTTTATTCCATCGCCAATAATGGAAGAAACATCGCAAAATCTCCGCTCATTTATGACGGGGAGCAGTACCGGATGGATTTTGACGATCTGGAAAAGAAATTGGCGGACCCGCAGACGACGATGATGATCCTCTGCAATCCGCATAATCCGGTTGGAAAGATCTGGGACAGGGAGACGCTTGCAAAAGTCGGGGAATTGTGTAAAAAGCACCATGTTATTGTGCTTTCCGATGAGATCCACTGTGATCTGACTGCTCCCGGACAGGAGTATATTCCGTTTGCGTCCGTATCCGATGTGTGCAGGCAGATCAGTATAACCTGTATTGCACCGACGAAGACATTTAATCTGGCGGGTATTCAGACGGCGGCGGTTTTTGCGGCAGATGAAGAATTGCGCCATAAAATGTGGTGGGCGCTGCATGTGGATGAAGTAGCGGATCCGAATGTGTTTGCGGTCGATGCAGCGATCGCCGCGTTCACAAAGGGTGGACCGTGGCTTGATGCGCTGCGGGAATATATCGAGGGGAATAAAAATTATGTCTTTGCTTTTTTGACGGAAAATCTGCCGGACATAAAACCAATCACGGCGGATGCGACATATCTGATGTGGCTGGACTGCCGTGGACTAAAGAAAAGCGGCAGCCATGCAGCGCATGACTGCGGTGAACAGGAGAACGGACAGGGGAAACCGTGCGGGCATTCTACAGAGAAACCGGAGTTTTGCCGGTTCCTGAGGGAAAAGACAGGTCTGTTCCTGAACGACGGCAGTCAGTACGGAACGGACGGCGAAGGGTTTCTGCGCATGAACTTAGCCTGCCCGCGCAGTCTGGTAGAAGACGGCTTAAAGCGGCTTTTAGAAGGCGCCGGGGCATATCTGAAAATGTTATCTTAATTTTTTGGAAAAATACAGATTCAGGTCGTCATCGTTACAGCAGGAGGCGTACGGTTCACAGACCCGGTCCTGAAACCATACGCCGCTGCCGTCAGGCAGATAACCGCGCCGGACATACATTCTCTGCGCGCTGCCGTAGCCGCTGTGCAGACCGACGCCGAGGTAAACCGTATCTGCATAGTTTGACGCGATCTGTTCGGCGGCATCCATAAGGCGGCTGCCGATCCCGTGGCGGCGGTATTTTTCGAGTACACCGAAATCCACGATTTCGGGCAGACCCTGATTTGCAAAGGCACCCCATTTGGAATCGGGATAAATATTGATATATCCGGCAATATTGCCCTGATATTCCGCAGCCAGCGAGACGGATCTTCCTTCCGCCTGATCGCGCAGCCGCAGCAGGTATTTATCAATGGAAGCCTCCCAGCCCTGGGCAATTTCTTCATCGGTGATGACCTGGGCATCGCTTTCGCGCAGATCCCGGATCAGGACATCGTTATCCTGATAATAGACCATAGAAAATATCCTCCTGTTTTTCTTTTTGTATACGTCGAAATGTTCGCGTCGTTTGTTTTCCTTTTGCGGTTATGATATATGAGTTATAATATATGAAAACACAAAAAAGTAAGAAATGCAAGAATTCTATGTTATACTGAATGTATCACGCAGACTGTCGGGCAATATCGGCGAAAGAATAAAAAAGTCAGGGGATTACTGAAAGGGGAAATAGGTAGAAAAATCATAGATTTGTCTACCGGCAAATTTGTGCTGACACCCAAATTCGCGGGCTATTGGCGGCATGGAGGATTCGTATGAATACAGAATTGGAGCAGGTGATAACAGAAGTCGGTAAAGTCGTAAAGGGAAAAGACCCCGTTATCCGCAAAGTGTTAGGCGCGATTCTTGCGGGCGGTCATGTTCTGCTGGAGGATATACCGGGTGTCGGCAAGACGACGCTTGCGATGGCGCTCGGCAGGGCAATGAAATTAGATTACAGAAGGATGCAGTTTACCCCTGACGTGCTTCCGAGCGATATTGTAGGGTTTACTATGTACAACTCACAGAGCGGCGGCTTTGAATATAAGGAAGGTGCGGTATTCTGTAATCTGTTTCTGGCGGATGAATTGAACCGGACATCTTCAAAAACACAGTCGGCGCTTTTGGAGGTCATGGAGGAAGCGCGCGTGACCGTGGACGGAGTCACGCACATGCTGCCGACACCGTTTACGGTCATTGCCACAGAGAATCCGTTCGGCGCATCCGGCACACAGCGTCTGCCGGAGTCGCAGCTTGACCGTTTTTTAGTCTGTCTGAACATGGGCTATCCTTCGCATGAAGCCGCGCTTGAGGTCTTAAAAGGCAGCGTCGGCAGAAGTCTTGATAAGGTACAGAGCGTACTGTCCGTTGATCGTCTGATGGAGCTACGGGCATGTGCGGATACACTCCATGTGGAAGATAGCATTTACGAATACATTCTGAATCTGACCGAAGCGACGAGACGGGATCCGCGGATCGCACTGGGGATCAGCCCGCGCGGCAGTATTGCGCTCTTAAAAATGGCAAAAGCGACTGCGCTGATGCGGGGCGGTGATTTTGTGATTCCCGAAGACGTACTGGCGGTCATCGAAAATGTATGGGTACACCGCATTCACTTAAACGCAAAGGCGAAAGCAGAGGGTATGGATGCGGCGCAGGTGATCTTTGAGTTGACGGAAAGGATACATGCGGTTTGATGAAAGGCGGGCTTAGACTGAGTTTCAGGGGAACACTGCGCTTTTGCACAGTTTTGCTTGTTACGGCGTGGCTGTGGTGGTATTTTCGCAGCTATTTTTTGCTTGTTGCGCTGGTGTTGATCGTTTTTAGCGCGCTTGCGTCCGTATTTCTTTTTTGGAAAAAGAAGGATGGCGTCTGTGCGCGGGCGGAGCTGCCCGCTGACCGCGCGGCACGCGGAAAGCCGTTCCCGTTTTTGATCATGATTGACAATCAGAGTCGGTTTATAAGCTTTGGCGCAGTGCTTGAGTACCGGTTCGGCAATGTGTTCACGCAGGGATATGAGACAAAGCAGGGACGGATCTTTATCGCGCCGCGGAAAGGCGCCTGCATGACCTGGCGGTTAGAGAGCGGGTATGCAGGGAGGATCTATGTAATGCTTACAAAGTTTATCGTGTTCGATGCTTTTCATATTATGGAATATACGGCTTGTCCTAAAAAGGATGCATGGACGATGATCTATCCTGTCCGCGATACCAGTGAGGAGGACAATCTTTCGAATATTATAGAAGGGTTTCCGGCTGAGGAGGAGACGAAGAAGCGGGGAACGGAATATAATCCGGATTATGAGGTGCGCGAGTATGCAGCGGGTGATGAATTAAAAAATATTCACTGGAAGCTGACGGCAAAACGGGACCGTCTGATGGTGCGCGAGCGTCTTGCGGCGGGCAGGGAGAAAATCAATGTGTTACTGCCGCTCGGACAGGAAAAAGAGGAAAATGACCGGCTGATGGATTCGTTCAGCAGCGTGTGCGCGCTTCTCATCACAAAGGGGTATCCGGTACAGATTTTTTGGCAGGGTCAGGGAAAAGACTTACGGTCGGGCTATGCCGCGGAACAAGGTGAATTAGACGGGATCACCGCTGAAATATTAAGTGCGGACGGTTTCAAGCAGCCGGAGGAGGCAGCGCAGCAGATGGCGATCCTGCATCCCGGTGACGCTTACATTCTGATCCAGACAGGGACATATGAGGGTGCGTATGTTCGGAATTAAGAAAAAAAACCTAAAGGAACGATCGGATGTGCGGCTTCTTGTGCCGGAAACGAAGGCGCGCTATGATAGTAAAGCGGCGCTTGCGAAGGCGACGCTGGTTTTTTTGCTTGTTTACGGGTCGATCGGAGGCTTTTTATCCGCATACGGGATCGACTTTCAAAAAGAACAATGTATTTCTGCCATATTCTTTCTCTCGCTTCTGCTCAGCGCAGTTTATGAAACAAAGCGTAAATGGGCGGTAAATCTCGTCAATATTCTGGTCTTTGTGCTGTATGTCTATATAGCTCTTCGAAAATTCTGGGCGATCAACAGCGGCTATTACGCGATCATCAACACAATATTAAGCGAGGCGCAGCGTTATCTCGGCGTCACGGGCAGAACGGAATACGGACTTGTCGTTGAAAATGAGACCGCCGCCGTGACAGGCTTTGTGCTGTTTCTTGGTATGGTCGGGACCATCTTGCTGCAGATCCGCCTTCATCATAAGGCAAGTCTGTTTACGACAGTTATGCTGACGCTGCCGTTATATGCGATTCCCTTCTATTTTGAAAAAGTACCCGGTACGGGATATATAATGCTTTTGTTTACAGGATATGCAGTAGTAGCGGCGCTGCAGGGGGCGGGTGCATGGGAGGATTTATCCGGTCAAACACGGCATATTCTTCCATCCATGCTGCTTTTTACTGTCATGACCGTGCAGCTGACCGCGCTTGTATTGCCGCGGGAGGGATATGCCGCCTTGGTCCGTGCCAATGCCATAAAAAAAGCATCGGAGCGGCAGATGGCAAATATCGTGCGCTTCGGACTGCCGGCACTGTTCGGGCAGGGAGGGAATGGCGCGGGCGTGAGCGGCGGTTTGCTGGGAAAGGGATACTCCGTCATGCCGGATTATGAAACGGATCTGGTCGTGCGCTATACCCCCTACGATTATGAGCCGGTATACTTAAAGGCGTTCACCGGAAAAGATTATATGGGCGACCGCTGGACGAGGGCGGACGATGATGATGCATGGATGGAACAAACCGTAGCGGCAAGGGCTGACTGTTATGTGCAGGGTAATCCCGACGGGACCGGTATGGGATGGGAGTATTTTGAATTTCATCCTGCGGCGGAAGCGCCGGAGAATGTGCCGGTTACCGATGCGGCGCGGGATCTTAGGGCGGATGGATCGGCAGACAGCGCAGCGCGGGATCTTGGGGCGGAAGATCTGACAGACGGTGCAGCGCCTGCTCCCGGGGCGGAAGATCCGGCAGACAATGCAGCGCCGGAGCAGGGCTGCGGTATCATGGAAATCGATAATGTCGGAGCTGCCGCCGGGTATGAGTACCGTCCCTACTATACGGGAGTTGTGCGCCGGGGCGGCATGAACGCAGAATTTTTGTATTTCCCTTCCGTCACGAGACCGGACAATGCAAAAGAAGATGTGGACGAAAATTATCTGATTGTACCCGTAAGCTGTAAGCGTGCTGTGGACCGGATCTGTGTCGGGGCGGGATTTTCCGGCACACCCGGAGAAATAGCGCGGCAGATAAGGGCATATTTTGACGAACACTACACGTATACGCTGCGGCCGGGCTTTTATTATGGAGATCCTGACTATATCACGCATTTTCTGACGGAAAGCAGGCGGGGCTATTGTGCGCATTTTGCCTCGTCCGCAGTCATGCTGCTGAGATCTATGGGAATTCCCGCGAGGTATGCGGAAGGGTATGTGTTTACTTATGAGCAGGTGGTCTTAGATGGCACACTTGTGGAGAATGCGGATTATGAGCGTTATTACAGTGGTTATTCCCCGATCGGAGAGACTGCGCTTGTGGAAATTGAGGTTTCGGATGCTTCGGCGCATGCATGGGTAGAAATGTATGTGGACGGAGAGGGATGGGTCGTGTTTGACCCGACTCCGGCGGCGGACGGCGACGATGAGAGAGCTTCGTTCTGGGAGGATTTCCTAAACCGGGGCACGGAATCTGAGGATGCGGGCTTCGGGGGAAGCGATATCGGCGTCTATGTGGAGACGGCGCTTGGCGGACTGGCGTACGGCCTGCTCTGCCTTGCCGCTGCAGGTGTCTTGTATGTGACGGGGAAGTATCTGTATTTAAGGGTGAAAGAGGCGCGCATGAGCGCAAAGGAACGGGCAAAGCTGGAATACCGGCGGTTTATCGCACATCTGTCCCGCAAAAATAAAGAATTTGCCGTCCTGCGCACGATCGGCGAACAGACGGACTGGGTGAACGCGCATATGCGCCGCAGATTTACAAATGAGCAGAGGGAAGCGCTCTACAGATTATTTTTTGCAGATGAAAGGAACGCACAGCGGGATGCGGAGTGGGCGACACTGTCGAAACATTGCAGAAAGCTGCGGCATTCAGGGAAGGCGCGTTAGGGAAATACCTTCGTCAGCGTTTTATCAGGTCTTTGACGACTTCCGAGGCGATGATCAGTCCGGCGGCAGCAGGCACGAACGCGTTGCTGCCCGGAATCTGCCGTTTGTGCGAATTTTCATCAGGGTTTGTGATACCGGCCGGCGTGATGGCAGGCTCTTTGGAATAAACGACTTTGACATGTTCGATTCCTCTTTTTCGAAGTTCCCTCCGCATCACGCGCGCAAGGGGGCATACGGATGTCTCAGAGAGATCTGCGGCTTCAAAAGCGGCAGGATCCATTTTATTTCCGGCGCCCATACTGCTGATAACGGGCGTGCCTGCACGCACCGCCTGTTCAATAATCGAAAGTTTTCCGCTGACAGTATCTATGGCGTCTACGACATAGTCATATTCTTGAAAATGAAACTGCGCAGCGGTTTCAGGCAGATAGAACGTGCGATAAGTCCGGATCTGTGCATCCGGGTTGATCAAAAGACAGCGCTCCTTTGCGGCGTCTGTTTTATACTGCCCGATCGTGGCGGTCGTGGCGATGATCTGGCGGTTTAAGTTCGATACCGCGACCGTGTCGTTGTCGATGAGGTCGAGCGCGCCGACTCCGCTCCGGATCAGCGCTTCCACGACATAGCCGCCGACCCCGCCGATGCCGAATATGGCGACGCGGGAAGCTGCAAGCTTAGTAAGAGCTTCTTTTCCGATCAGCAATTCTGTTCTGCAAAATGCCTCCATAAGGATTCTCCTTTGTATCTTTAGCTGTTACAAAACCATGACGAGTGTGCCGGCGGCGATGAGCAGGGTACCGATCGCGGACTTGACCGTAAAACTCTCATGAAGAAATATAAATGCGAGAATCAGGGTAAAGACGACGCTCAGCTTGTCAATCGGGACAACCTTGGATACGTCGCCTGTCTGCAGCGCATGATAATAGCAAAGCCAGGACAGACCCGTTGCCAATCCGGAAAGAATTAAAAAGATCCAGCTTTTGGCAGTGATAGAGGAAAGACCTTTATGTGCGTTGGTCATGAAGACGATCCCCCATGCAAGGACAAGCACGACAACCGTGCGGATCGCCGTGGCAAGATTCGAGTTTACGTCCCTTATGCCGACTTTGGCGAAAATGGATGTCAGCGCGGCAAAAACCGCGGATAAGATCGCAAATAAAAACCACATAATCGTACCTCCAGTCAAAATATTGTCATTAATTCAAGAATCATTATAGCATACTCTGTAAAAATAGGATCAAGTATGATAAAATAATGGAAAACTCAACACAAGAAGGTATCGGATGAATTATATTATTTTTGACCTGGAATGGAATCAGGCGGCCAAAAAACAAGATGAAAATGCCCAAATACCGTTTGAGATCATTGAGATCGGCGCGATCAAATTAAACAGTAATTTTGAAAAGATCGGTGAGTTTTCCAGAATGATCCGTCCAAGCGTGTATCATACGATGCACTCTGTTACGCAGGGTATCATTCATATCAGTATGAGCGAGCTAAAAAAAGAACAGACCTTTGTACCCGTGATGCGGCATTTTCTAAAATGGTGCGGCGAAGACTGCTTGTATGGAACATGGGGTTCACTGGACTTGACCGAGCTTCAGCAGAATATGGATTATTACCAGTTTCCGCCGTTGTCGGACGGGCCGCTCACCTATCTCGATATCCAAAAATTGTATGCGCTAATTTATGAGCCTGAGGATGACAAGAAGCGCCGTTCATTAAAAAGCGCGGTGGAACAGTTGGGCATATCGCAGGATATTCCGTTCCACAGGGCGTTTGCCGATGCCTATTATACGGCAAAAGTATTACAGCGTATCAGCGCCGAACCGGACGCGGGGCAGATCTTAAAACGAGTCTCCTATGATGTTTACAGACTTCCGAAAACAAGAAAACAGGAAGTCCATATTATTTTTGACACTTATGCGAAATATATTTCGCGGGAATTTGAAGATAAACAGACTGCGATGGAAGACAGGGAAGTCGTCAGCACAAAATGCTATATCTGCCATAAAAACTGCCGGAAAAAGCTGCGCTGGTTTACACCGAACGGAAAGCATTATTACGCGCTTGCTTTTTGCAATAAGCATGGATTTATCAAAGGAAAGATTCGTATGAAAAAGACAGAGGGCGATAAAGTATATATTGTGAAGACCTTAAAGCTGATCAATGAGGAGCAGGCGAAAGCTGTTTGGGATAAGCAGGAACATACACGTGAGATCAGGCGGCAGCACCGCAGGGCGAAGCATGAGCATAAAGAGCAGGAATGAAAGAAAATGCTTATTGACAGAGGTTATAAAGTTTGAAAGTAAATTT
Organism: Lachnospiraceae bacterium; assembly: GCA_003979345.1. Taxonomy (GTDB): domain Bacteria; phylum Bacillota; class Clostridia; order Lachnospirales; family Lachnospiraceae; genus DLAJ01. The sequence goes on along the minus strand of RYVZ01000023.1, from coordinate 39,404 downwards.
TCAAATATTGATTGGTATGTGCGCTGAAGCGCACATAGGGGTATAGATATGGAAAGACTTGATGAATTGACGTGCACATATTCGACCGTGCTGTCCAGAAACGGAAAACCTTTTGTCTCTGTAATGTTTGAACGGGGGAAGGATCGTGCCGAAGGAACGGTGCCGGATTGTGTCATCACGAAAAATGAAGGTTTTACGGAAGAGGAAGTCGGAGAATTAGAAGATTATATGAAAGCGCAGAGAAAAGAGATCATTGAAGGAGCCAAACGGATTTCCGATATCCGGCATCTGCTTCAGTGAAATACCCCGCAGCAAGCTACGGGGTATTTCACTCTCGCGGCAGTCGTCAAGGTCATGCAGGCATGACTTTGACTCGTTGCTCGCGGGAATAAAGGGCTTGCAGATCAGCCCAAAATGATCTATAATAAAACATACCAATGGTATGTAAAACCGTATGGGGAGGTATACACTGCATTGGCCCGCAACAAATATCCTGAGGAAACCGTAAATCTGATCTTGGAAACGGCAATGAAATTGTTTGTGCAGAAAGGCTATGAGCACACATCGATTCAGGATATCATCGACCATCTTGGCGGTCTCAGCAAAGGCGCGATCTATCATCACTTTAAGTCGAAAGAGGATATCCTGGACGCAGTCACGACCAAATTGTCGGAAACTTCCAATCAAATGCTTTTTGAGATCCAGAACTGCCCGGGACTTACTGGAAAAGAAAAGCTGAAGAAACTGCTGACGGAATCCATCAACCGCTCCGTGCATGATGAGATTTTTGCTGCCGCGCCGAATATCGGGGCAAGTCCTGCGCTTGTGTTCAGTATTTTGAGAGGTACCGTCGATTATACCGCGCCCGTATATGTTCTGCCGATCATTGAACAGGGGATCGAGGACGGCTCAATCAGGACAGAGTATCCGAAGGAACTTGCGGAGCTGATTCTTTTGATTGGAAATGTATGGCTTGACCCGTTGATTTTTGATGATGACGCCGAAGGCGTTTACAGAAAATGTAAAATGTTCGACCAGATGCTGCGTGCCTTTGGCTTGGATATCATGGACGAGAGTATGTTTGAACGGCTTCGTGAGCTTACGGAGCTTTATCAGAATAAGAAGTAACCGCAGTTGCGGGGATTAAAAATTCTGCCCGGAAAAGGGCAGAAAAATTTTGACTTTATACATACCAACGGTCGGTATCTAAATCATATAAACAGGAGGTTTCTATTTATGAAGCAATTATTCAAACGGAATTTTACCATGGTGGTAATCGGACAGATCATCTCGTTGTTTGGCAATGCGATCTTACGGTTTGCGCTGCCGCTGTATCTGCTGCGGGAGACGGATTCGTCGTCGTTGTTTGGCGCGGTGACAGCCTGCTCTTTCATTCCGATGATCGTCTTTTCCCTGTTTGGGGGTGTGATCGCGGACAGAAAGAATAAGAGAAATATTATGGTGGTATTGGACTTTACAACAGCTTTCGTAATCTTTGTTTACTACGCAGCGCTTGGCAATGTGCCGTTTGTTCCGCTTATGATAGCGGTGCTTATGATCCTGTATGGGATTTCCGGCGCGTACCAGCCTGCAGTTCAGGCAAGTATACCGTTGCTTGTGGAACCTGATATGCTGATGAGCGGCAATGCAGTCATCAATATGGTGAGTACGCTTTCGGGGCTGCTCGGGCCGGTCATCGGGGGCGTTCTGTTTGGTGCGTTCGGCATTTTTCCAATCCTGTTCATCAGCATTGGCTGTTTTTTGATCTCGGCAGTTATGGAAATATTTATCCATATTCCTTTTGAGGAGAGAAGAGACGGAAGAAATGTGTTTCAGGCGGTGGGACGGGATTTGAGGGAATGTTTGATATTTATGAAAAAAGAGAAACCGATTTTCCTGTCAATCTTAGGGATATTGGCGTTGTTTAATTTGTTTTTGTCTGCGGCGATGATCGTGGGCATTCCCGTCATGGTCGTGCAGGTGCTTCAAATGTCTGATACAGCGCTCGGCATTACAGAGGCGGCAATGGGACTCGGCGGTCTTGCGGGTGGAATGGCAGCAGGCGCTGCGGCGCGGAAAATGCGGTTGGAAAAAGGATATCTGGCGCTGACAGCCTGCGCATGTTCGGCGCTTTTTATGGGACTGTCGCTGTTTGAGCCTGTGCCTGCCGGCGTTGGTTATGTGGTGATTACGGCAGCCAGTTTCGCGGGCATGTGCGCGTCGACCATGTTCAGCGTTTCCATGCTCACAGTGGTGGGGCAGCAGACACCGCCGCAGCTTCTTGGAAAGATCATGGCAGTCATCATGGCAGTCGCAAGCTGCTCGCAGCCTTTAGGTCAGGCATGCTACGGTGTACTGTTCGATTTGCTTTCCGGGAAGCCGTATGTAGTCATGATCGGCGCTGCGGCGGCATCCATGCTGGTTGCGCTTTATTCGAAACGGATCTTTGCACGGTTTGGAGAACTGGTGAAGTCCTGATACAAAAATTCTGTCAAGCCGTGCGGTATGCCAAGGTCTGCAGTATTTTGGCAATTTCATTGAATTATGCCGGTCGCGGCTGACCGCTCCGGAATGTTACAGCGTCTCAGCAGCTTTGCCGAATTATATCAGTGACGGCTCAGCCGGCAGCGATTCCGGCTGAGCGTCTCAGAATCTTACAACGTTACGACAATTTTGCCGGAAGGCTGTGTGATGACCGTATCGTTTCCGTCAGTCGTGAAGCTGCCGCCGCTTACTTCGGATGCGGTTACATTTACGAGACGGATCGTGCAAGAGCCCTGCGTATGGAGCGTGACCGTGATCCGGTTTTTGTCCCGGCATGCAGTTACCGATAAGGCTTCTTTGTTGTCCGTGCCGTAGACGACAGCGGATGTTTCCACTCCGTTAAGGAGCTGGTACATACGGATCTCGGCGCCGTCGGCATAATCGTAGTCGGGTCTGTCGTCATGCGCGCCGAGTACGACGATCGAGTTTTCTTTTACCAGTAACGGAATGCTTAAGTAGCCGTGTTTTTCCGTGATCCACTGCCCGCCGTTTTTGACCTCACCGGTAAAGAAGTCTGTCCAGACGCCCTTCGGCAGATAATATTCCGCCATGCTTTGGTCATTAAAGATTGGCGCGACGAGCAGGCTGTCCCCGAGCATATACTGTTTGTCAAGATAATGACAGGTCTTATCTTCGGTAAATTCCATGACCATGCTGCGCATACACGGGATGCCGGTTTGGTTTGCCGTTACGGCAGCTGCATACAGGTACGGCATGATGCGTGCTTTCAGTCTGGTGAAAAACCGCACGACATCGACCGCTTCCTCGTCATAGACCCAGGGAACCCGGTAGGATGAAGAGCCGTGCAGACGGCTGTGCGAGGAAAGCAGTCCGAAAGCGACCCAGCGTTTGTAGACATCGGCGGTGGAAGTACTCTCGAATCCGCCGATGTCGTGCGCCCAGAAACCAAAGCCGGACATGCAGAGCGAAAGTCCTCCGCGGAGGCTTTCTTCCATTGATTCGTAATCGCTCCAGCAGTCGCCGCCCCAGTGAACCGGGAATTTTTGACCGCCGACAGTTGCAGAACGGGCAAAAAGAACCGCCTCGCCCTTGCCGCGTTTTCTTTCTAATAATTCATAAACACATTTGTTATACAGATACGTATAATAATTATGCATTTTCTGCGGGTCGGAGCCGTCGGAATACGTGACGTTTTCGGACGGGATGCGCTCGCCGAAATCGGTTTTGAAACAGTCTACGCCCATATCGAGCAGCTTTTCTAATTCTATCTGATACCAGCGGCATGCGGCGGGGTTCGTGAAATCTACAAGTGCCATGCCCGGCTGCCACATATCCCATTGCCATACGTCGCCGTTTGTGCGCTTGACAAAATACCCTTTCTGACAGCCGACAGAAAACAGCTCGGATTCCTGTCCGATATAAGGGTTGATCCAGACGCAGATGTTCAATCCCTTTTCTTTGATGCGTGTAAGCATGCCCTCCGGGTCAGGAAAAACGCGGTCATCCCAAATGAAATTACTCCAATGAAATTCTTTCATCCAGAAACAGTCAAAATGAAATGTGCGAAGCGGAATGCCGCGCTCTAACATGCCGTCCACAAAGCTCATGACGGTTTCTTCGTCATAATTGGTCGTAAACGAAGTGGAAAGCCACAAGCCGAATGTCCACGGCGCGGGAAGCGCAGGTTTTCCGGTCAGGTCGGTATAATGCATGACCGTTTCTTTCATGGTCGGTCCGTTGATAAAGAAATAGTCAAGCATTCCGCCTGCAACGGAAAACTCCGTGCGCGTCACCATCTCTGTCGCGATCTCGAAAGAGACGCGCTCCGGGTGATTGACCAGCACTCCATATCCTTTATTCGACAGATAAAAGGGAATATTTTTATAAGATTGTTCCGTGCTCGTGCCGCCGTCCTCATTCCAGATATCGACCGACTGGCCGTTTTTGGTAAACGGTGTGAAGCGTTCGCCCAGACCGTAGATCAGCTCGCCGACGCCAAGGGAAAGCTGCTGGCGCATATAGGTGTGTTCCGTGTCGCCTGCCGCATCGTAGGCGAGGCCTCTCCATGCGGTCTTCATGCAGGCAAGATCCCTGCCGGACGCTTTTGTAACGATTTCGCCGCCGCGTTTATAAGTCATGGAGAATTGCGCTTTTGTGATCTCTAACGAGAGGGAGCCGCTTGTTATTGTGATCATGTCCTCTGTATCCGTTACGGTAAGCGGCAATTCTTCTGTAAGTGCCAGATCAAAAGCAGGTCCCTTTTCAAGCCGCCCCATATGGTGATAAGTGCGCACGCGCAGGATTTCGGGCGCAGGGGAAGTGATGATCATGGTCAGGTTTACATAGCCCAATGTGTCCCCGCGGTGGTTGATGCGGTTTGTCGGCATGCAGAGCGTTACCTTTGACGGCTCCGCTTTGGTGAAATACACCTGCTGTGGTGCAAAGCATTCGGTACCTTCTTTTTGAAGCCAGCATCCGTTGCTGAATTTCATGATTTTGTCCTCCTATCATTTTTTTACGAATTATGATACACTGATACTTGTTCAACGGTGGCTTTATTATAGTGGATATGAAGGGAAAAGAATACACCATTATTTCGATACTTTTTTGACGTCAGAAATCAATTTTGACAATATAGTGTTAAAAACAGGTAAGTAATTAACAATTTCTGAGCATATAAGTGCAAAGAAAAAGTTTAAGACCGGCAGCAGGGGAGGCAGTCTTGGATAAAAAGAAGCATACGCGCGCAGAGAAGAGAAAAAAACATACGAGCCCGGATATGACATTGATCCATCATCTGTTCGGCAGACACGGGATCAAGCGGCAGCTTTATTTTATTTACCTGATCGCGCTGTTTGTACCGGTGACGATGCTCGGTATTTTTTTGATCATAAACACCGGAAATCTTCTTAAAAACTATTATTCTGACATGGTGGCATCCGATAATCTGCGCTTAAAGGCGATTTTTTTTGAAATCACGACACAGATGTACAATGTGTCTGAAAATGTTTGTAATGATGAACAGCTCTCGAAAGTGCTTGGTACGGATTATCCGGACGAACGTGCATTTATTACGGATGCGGATGATTTTATCAATGGAAACGGCTATCTTTACAATTATGCCGAGGTGGAAGAGCTGATGATCTATACGGACAACCCCTCGATCTGCGACCATCGGCTCTTTCAGCAGGCACAGGGTGGCGGGCAGACGGAGGATTGGTTTTTACTGGCATCGGAGCGGTCCAGTGTTCTTTGGATGCCGTTGGAGCGAAAAGATAAATATGGAAACAGCTACTGGAATCTGTGCCTGCTGCGGAGGATCCCTCTTATCAATGATCAGTATCACGCGGTGCTTGTCATTAAGATCAGCGACAATTATCTGCGTACGCGCGTGGAAAACGGTGAATACGCCACGATCGTCTGTGCAGACAACGGACAGATCGTATATGCGTCGGACCGTTCGCTCTACGGGCAGCCAATGCATATTGATGTTGATTATGACAATGCGCATTTTGCTTATGCCGATGATCTGACGGTGGACGGACAGCGCAGCATAGCGAATATCTCGACTCTCAATATGTACCAGTCTGAATCGCGGATCTATATATGTTCGCTGAATCCGCATGCATACGATGATATTTACAGGATCGTGCGTGTCTGTGTCCTGATCGTGCTGACTGCTATTCTGCTTCCGGGCATGATGATATTTGTCTTTACGCGTTATTTTACGACAAGAGTGGATCTGCTTCGGGAAGAAATGCACAAGGCCAGCCACGGTGATTATAATATTATGGCGGATTTCAGGGGGAAGGACGAGCTTTCCGAGGCGTTTGCAGACCTGCAGGTGATGGTTGAGAAGATCCAGGAGAAGGAGGCGGCGATGTATCAGTCCCAGATCGTGGAGAAAGAGCTGATGAACAAGCAGCAGGAGATGGAGTTTAAGATGCTTGCAAGCCAGATCAATCCGCATTTTCTATATAACACGCTGGAGACCATCCGCATGAACGCGTTTGCAGCCGGAGACCGTGAGGTCGCGACCGCGATCAAGCTGCTTGGGAAAAGTCTGCGCTATGTGTTGGAGAATACCGGAACGGCATCGACGACGCTTGAAAAAGAGATGAATTATATTGAAACGTATATTAAAATACAGAAACTGCGTTTTGGCAGCAGGATCGATTATCAGATTACCGTAGACGAACCGGTCAGACTGAAAGACTACCAGATTCTGCCGCTGCTTTTGCAGCCGATCGTGGAGAATGCGATCCTGCACGGTCTTGAGGAAAAAGACGCCGGGGGCAGGGTCGCCGTGCATATTTATCTTGAAGAAGACCTTCATATTGATATATCCGATAATGGCTGCGGCATGGAATTGAATCAGGTACGAAGGCTGCGCAACAGCATATTGGTGCGCAATCCCGAGATCAAATCAAGCATCGGACTTTACAATATCAATCAACGTATCAAGCTCTGTTACGGCAGCAGATACGGCATGAGCATCAGCAGCGCACCGGGTCAGGGCACGATGATCTCGCTTGTGATACCGGCAATAACAGATTCTGCCATGTAAAAAAAGACAAGTAATTGATGTAAAAAAAGACCCGTATTTTTATTGCAAAAGATATTATAAACTCATAAAGTAAATTCGTGTCATGTGCACGAGGTAACTTTTATAGGAGGGTAAAGTTATGAAAAAGACATTTAAGAAATGGCTTGTAACGCTTCTGTCTGCCATGATGGTGTTTTCATCTCTGACCATTACCGCAGCAGCCGAGGGAGAAGAATATGACTTATTCATCGGTTTTGGCGGCGACGACGCAGAGGAGAGCGGCGGCTGGGGTTTCCAGTTCAACAGCCCGAACGCGGACAATAATGTAGGCGATATTCAGGCAGTGACCGAGAAGATCAAGGTCGGCGAGACCAAGACGGTTTCTTTAACGCTTCCGGCAGAGACGCTTCATACGTACTGGATCGCACCGGTCCTCGTAGCGGAAGGCGTATCGGACTTAAGCGTTGACGTGCAGGTATCCATCGACGGCAATGATGTAACGGGCGATGTGGATTTCGCGGCAGGCGACGCATGGTGGTATGAAGGAACCGGCGAGTATGACGAGACGAAAGCGATCCGTCTTGCAGGCGGATACAACGAGTGGGGAACGCAGTATATGGAGTCCCCGGTATTCACGACGATCGAATACACGATCACGTTAAACAGCCTCACGGTTGGCGGAGACGATCCTGCGGAGGCAGGCGAGCCGGTTGAGCTGACAGGACCGTTTGATCTGTATGTCGGCTTTGGCGGCGATGCGGCAGAGAGCGGGGACTGGGGCTTCCAGTTCAACAGCCCGAATTCAGGAGATAACAAGGGCGATGTTCAGGCAGTGACCGAGAGCATTTCGGTTGGCGAGACGAAGACGGTTTCCTTAACGCTTCCGAGTGAGACGCTCCATACGTATTGGATCGCGCCGGTCATCGTAGCCGAGGGTGTGACGGACTTAAGCGCGGATGTGCAGGTATCCATCGACGGCAATGATGTGACAGGCGATGTGGATTTCGCGGCAGGCGACGCATGGTGGTATGAAGGAACCGGCGAGTTTGATGAGACGAAAGCGATCCGTCTTGCAGGCGGATATAATGAGTGGGGAACGCAGTATATTGGTGAGTCCCCGGTATTTACAACGATTGAGTACACGGTAACATTGAACAGCGTGATGGCAGGCGGTGCGGCAGCTCCGGAAGAAGAGGAGGAAACGCCCGCATCTGCGGCAGGTGCCGTTGATCTTGACGGAACCTATCATGCATACCTCGGTTTCCAGACACCGAAGTTCTCCTTCCGTAACGCATTTGATGATGCAACGTACGGCAGGGACGTAGAGGGTGATACGGACTGGTTCAATCAGGTTACGGGATGGGACGGCAACGACCCGATCACGATTCCCGGAACATTCACGGATGCGGAGATTGCAGGAAACGGCACTTACACCGTATCTGTTGACGGTCTGGAGTTCCCGGACGGAGAGTTCGCAGATCAGGAGTTCATGAACCTGATCTTCCTTTCCACCGATATTCCGAACACTGAGGAGATCACGATCTCCGATATCAAGCTGACAGTTAACGGCTCTAGCGTAGATTTGGGTGCAGGTCCGATCGTAAGCCCGGATTCCGTAGATTATCTGAATATGCTTATTCAGAATATTTGGAATGACGATGTGAAAGAGCTTGGTTACTATGCAGTACCGCCCACAAGCATGAGCATTACTTTTACGGTAAGCGGCTTCAACTATGATGCGGAGGCACAGGCAGAGGAGCCGACAGAGGCACCGGCGGAGCCGGCTGATGATAACAGCGGCGATACGGCACCGGCAGAACCGACATCTACCGATGATACAAAGAAGGACGGTGGAGCAAATGTTGGTCTGATCGTTGGTATTGTTGCGGCAGTTGTTGTTGTAGCAGGCGGCGCAGGCTTCGTAGTAGCTAAGAAGAAAAAGAAATAAGAAATAAACAGAAGTTGTTATAAAAAAAGCAGTGCTATAATAGGCACTGCTTTTTTTATTGTGATCAGGGGATCCTGCCAAAAGGGAGGCGGAATTTGCGTTTCGTTCAAAAAAGTAATGTATTTTTTATCAAGTAATGACCGTATTTTATGTAATTGTTTTTCTTTATAATATTTTTATATAAAGAGCAGTTTGTAAACATTTGTTTCTGCTCTTCTTTGAAAAATGAATGAGGGAGGTAAAATATGAAGGAAGAATTATCCCCAAGAGAAAAAACCGCGAATAAACTGTATATCCCGCTCCGGATTCTTATGGTATTATCTGCGGTTTTATTATTCTTTCCTGCGATCAATCCGGCACTGATGATCACGAGCGCAGGGCAGGCAAAGGTCAGCGGAACAGCGTCGTTGTTTACTTGCGCTGTTTCTTACAGCAATCTGACGAACGGATTGAACCGGGCATTCCGTGTAGGATGGGTCAGTCAGGGGCTGTTTGTGATGTTGTATATTGCCTGTATTCTGTTAGTACTTGGAATCGCAGCCGCAGCCGCAGCGGGCTGTATGTCTGTCGGAAACCGTAAGTTAAAGAACTTAGGAAACCGGATCGCCGTTGCCGGAGGCATGTTCCAGCTGATTGGAGCGGTTTTGGTACTGGTATTTTATTATTTGATGCACGATTCCGCAGATCTGAGTAAGATCACGATGAGATTCCCGTTTTCGGTATGGATTTACATCATCATAGGCACGGCGGTGCTCATTTTGTCGATCGCAGTCATGATCCTTGTTCCAAAAGCGGGTAAGAGTGAACATTATGCGATTGAATCTAAATATAAGCTGTTTTTAATGATCATGCCGTTTTTGGTGCTCTGTTTTGCGTTTTCCTATCTGCCGCTGTTTTCGTGGAGGTACGCCTTCTTTGATTATACGGCGGGCGGCGAGCTGACATGGGACAATTTTGTCGGACTTAAATGGTTCAAGATTCTGTTCCAGAATGAGGCATATACGAAGCGCCTGCTGGATGTTATGAAGAATACGCTTGCCATGAGCGGTCTTGGTCTTCTGACAAGCTGGCTTCCGATGGCGTTTGCAATCTTTCTTGCCGAGATGAAAAGCACGAAATGCCGCCGGTTCGTACAGACATTTACAACGATTCCGAACTTTATCAGCTGGGTACTGATTTATGCGATCGCGTTTGCCATCTTTAATACGGACGGCTTTATCAATACGCTGCTTCAGAGCTTTGGCGTGAATGCAACGGATAATTATCTGGGCGGAAATTCCCATATGTGGCTGAAAATGCTGGCGTGGGGAACATGGAAAGGCGTCGGCTGGAGCGCGATCATTTATATATCGGGTATTGCCGGGATTGACCAGCAGCTTTATGAGGCGGCGACTGTGGATGGTGCGGGACGGTTCCAGCGGATGTGGCATATTACACTGCCGGGCCTGCTTCCGACTTATATGGTCATGCTGATCATGTCGATTGCCGGTATCCTGAGCAATGGTATGGATCAGTACCTTGTATTTACAAATGCGCAGAATAAGTATTCATTGGAGGTGCTCGATCTCTATGTATACAATCTGGGTATCGGAAGCGGTGATATTCCTCTTTCCACGGTTGTCGGAATGATGAAATCCATTATCGCGGTTATTCTGCTCTTTGCTGCAAACCGGGTAGCGAAGTCCGTCCGCGGCGAAAATATTGTATAGGAGGTGGCAGATTATGGCGATGACAAAGCAGGAAAAGCTGGATGCGAAAGCAGAAAAGGCATATGAAAAAAAGCATAAAAGAAAATATAAGCTGACCACCGGAGACGTTATTTTTAACATATTGAATTATGGATTTTTCGGAATTTTTACATTAAGCTGTATTTTCCCGTTCTACTATATTTTCATCAATACGATCTCGAGCCGGTCAGCGGTCGCAAGAGGAGATGTGCTCTTTTATCCGATCGGACTGACGATCAAGAACTATCTGGATATTTTGAAGGTTGACGATGTATTCCAGGCATTTGGCGTGTCGGTAGCGCGTACGCTTCTCGGTACGGCGCTGATGGTGCTTGCGACAGGCTTTATCGGGTATCTTGTGACCAAGGAGGAAATGTGGCACAGAAAGTTCTGGTATCGTTTCCTGATCATTACGATGTATTTCAATGCAGGTATCATTCCGTGGTATATGAACATGAATATGCTCGGATTAACCGATCATTTTGTTGCATATATCATTCCCGGTATTGTGGCGCCCTACAATATCATACTGGTGAAGACGTATATCGAATCCATTCCTGGGGAATTGGAGGAAAGCGCATTTATGGATGGAGCCGGGTATCTGACCGTATTTTGGAAGATCGTCTGGCCGCTGTCCCGTCCGATTTTGGCGACAATCGCGATATTCGGCGCAGTCGGGCATTGGAATTCCTTTACGGATTCGCTGATCCTGATGCAGAATACGCCGAAGTTGTATACCTTGCAGCATCTGTTATATAATTACCTGAATCAGGCGACGAATATCGGAGCGGCAATGAATTCGGGAGACTCGGCAGCGGTAGCGGCTGCAGCGGAAATGTTGAATAATAAAGTCATCAAATATACAGTGGCGATGACTTCCATTATTCCGATTCTGCTTGTTTACCCGTTCATGCAGCGCTATTTTGAAAAAGGCATCATGCTTGGTGCAGTCAAGGGATAATCATGTAACAAAAAAAGGAGGATGAGACATGAAAAAGAAGTTCAGAAAACTTACAGTGCTGATTTTGGCATGTGCGATGCTGATGGGCACTGTGTCAGGCTGCGGCGGGAGTGGAAAGGACAAAACGGTCACGATCACGATCTATTCCCAGCTTGCAAACTTTTCCGGTGAGCAGACCGGATGGTCGGCAAAAATTTTTAAGGACAAATTTAATGTTGTTGTGAATATCGTACCCGATCAGGACGGCGTATTTGAGACGCGTATGGAGAACGGCAATTTAGGAGATATCGTCGTATTCGGTTCGGTTGGAGACGATTATCAGAACGCAGTCAATGCAGGGCTCTTATATGACTGGGAGGCAGATGATCTGCTTCATGAGTATGGGCCCTATATTGAAGAGCACTGCCAGAATGCGCTTGAAAATAACCGCAATATGAACGGTGGAACCATTTACGCGCTTGGCAATCAGCTTGCGACTTCCACGGAGGATATTGATAAATTCATCTATACATGGGATCTGCGCTGGGATCTGTATAAGGAGCTTGGTTATCCGGAATTCCATACGCTTGATGACCTGGTAGAAGTTCTCGCGGACATGAAGGAGCTTGCTCCGACGGACGATAACGGCAAGGAGACATATGCGATCGGTCTTTGGCCGGACTGGGACGGAACGATGGTCATGTATGTAAAGTCTTTAGCAAGTGCATTTTATGGTTACGAGGGTGATTTCCAGTTAGGACTTTACAATTATGAAAATGGTGAGTTCTATGGCGCGCTGGAGGAAGGCGGTCCGTACCTGACCTGCTTAAAGTTCTTTAACGACTTAAACCAGAGAGGTCTGATCGATCCGAACTCCATGACGAATACGTATGAGGAAATGAAGCAGAAGCTGCTTGCAAGCGGTTATTTTATGTCAATCTTTGACTATAGCGGAAGCCTGATCTATAATGAAGCACACCTTGAGGATAACAGACAGATGCTTCCGTGTGCTCCGCTTGATGCAAGCCCGATCGTATCCGGATTATCAACGCTCGGAGGTAACAGAGTATGGGCGATCGGCGCCAATACGGAGTATCCGGAGTTGTGCATGGAGATCATCAACTGGCTGTTCACGCCGGAAGGAACGATGACGTATAATTATGGACCGCAGGGCTTAAACTGGGATTATGATGAGGATGGACATCCGTACTTTACCGAGTTTGGCGAGCAGGCATATTTAGACCGCGATACGATGATGATCGGTGATTATGAAGGAACCGGAACATTTAATGATGGTGCGTTCGCATTTAATAATACGACATGGACGCTGAGTGCAGATAATCTGGATTCAAACGGTGACAAATTTGATTATCAGACATGGCCTTCTTATCAGATTCCGGCGAAGACGGATATTGAGCAGGACTGGAGAGATTACACCGGAGCGACCAATAAGCAGGAATACATGGTAGGCAGAGGTGTTTACTCGGTTGCGCCGATTTCCACTTATCAGCAGAATAAGCTGGAAGGTGAGATGAAGACGACATGGGAAGCGGTAACGGATCTGATCGTTACGTATTCGTGGCGTGCAATCTATGCAAAGGATGACGCAGAGTATGATCAGATCGTAGCAGAGATGATCGAGCAGGCAAATGCATACGGTTATCAGGATTGTCTGCAGCTGTCCATTGAACAGTCCGCGATCAGATACGAGTGTGAGCAGCAGCTGAAATAATCAGATCATAGATGACGAACAGAATCCGGAGTATATTGCGGATGTTTCTGTGAGAATAAACAGGGGGAAAGGCTGTTCTTAGGCGGATGGCCTTTCCTTGTTCTTATAAGGAGTAAGGAAAGAAAATATTGATTTCTTTATATAGGATATGCAATTGCCTGAATGAGCGGTTGATTGCAATAGGGAGGATGTCGAATGAGCTTCTTTAGTCCGGAGGGTGGTCTTTATCGGTTTATAACCCGGTTTTGGGATATTGTGAAACTGAGCGTGCTGTGGATCGTTTTCAGTCTTCCGATCGTGACGATCGGTCCTGCAACGATTGCAGTATTTTCCGTTACCATGAAAATGATCGATGAAGCGGAAGGCTATGTGGCGCACCAGTTTGTGAAAGCTTTCAAGGCAAATCTGCGAAACGGTATACCGCTTGGGCTGCTGTTTATTGCGTGTGTGGAAGTTGTTAACTTTGACTTTCAGATGTTCCAAAGAGACGGGGGCATGATGCCGCTTGTTTTCGGACTGATCGCACTCTTTGTTTTTATGATGGGGTTTGTTTATGCATTTCCCCTTTCTGCACGCTATGAGAATACGCTGTTTCGAACGATCAAGAATTCTTCGGATATTGCGACGAGGTATTTTGTACGGACACTGAGTCTGTTCTTTCTTTTGTTTGTGGAGATCATGCTCATCTTCTTTAATCTGACGACGATCTTTGTCGGTGCGCTGATCGGTCCGGGATGCATCTGTCTGACGATTTCGGGTTATGCGGTTCCGTTTTTCCGTGAGATCGAAAAAGAGGAGGGCGCCGTGATCCATAAGCAGACGGAAACAGACGCTGAGGATTAAACGCAATGATGCAGGCGGGGTAATGCGCTGATGTACGGCATCGCATTATCCCGCATCTATTTGCTTACGATATTCGGCGGGGCTGATTCCCACATATTTCTTAAATTTCTTATGAAAATAATCCACATTTTTATAGCCGACCTGCTCGGCAATTTCGTAAACTTTTAAGCGGTTTTCCATAAGCAGTTCTTTTGAGCGCTCAATACGCATGTGATCGACATAGGAATTAAAGCTCTCACCGACGGTTTTGTTAAAGATTTTGCCGAGATAGGCGCTGTTATATCCGAATAACGGTGCGATCGTCTCCAGCTTGATATTCGTTTTATAATTATGATCGATATAATAGAGAATATCGTCAAGCACGCTGTCCCGCGAGGAATTTCCGATCGCATTCATGATCATTTCAAACTGTTCTGAAAAAAACAGAAGAATCTCATATAAATAATATTTTTTATTGATGAGATCGAGTGCGGTTGTGTTTGTCGGAAATGGTATCGACATTGTGTTATAAATATAGTTTATCTTTCCTTTGACCTGCAGATAAAGATCGGAAAGGAACAGACGGACTTCATCAATGTCATTGCGCACTTGATACAGATACTCTTCAAGCTGATAGAGCGTTTCCGCGACCTTTTTGCGGTTAAAGGTCTGTAGATAGTCCACGAGCAGTTCGCAGAATTCCTCCGACTTGTCATTGCAGAGCTCCTGACTGATCGCCTCGACATGGGGGAGTTCCTCAAAACCAAGCGTATGCTGTCCCTGTATGCAGAAAAAGCGGCGGCCAAGCAGTGTCATTGCATCAAGATAGGATTCGTTGATGTTCATGAGATCGTGTACCGGACGTCCGTAGGCGATGAACAGGGAATCAAGCGGCGAATCCTTTTGGGGGGGGGTATTTTCATAATGATCTAAAAAGCTTTGGAAGCGCTCCAGGGCAGACAATCCCTTTAACAAAATGATATCCTTATGTTCTTCTTCGAAATGTTCGAAAAAATGAGCCCCCTGATTCGTCACCTTTAAGAGCTCGGCAAAGCTATATGTGATATTGCTCCGCCCGACGCTGAAATTTTCATAAATCACGATCTGATAGATATCCGCATTCAAAGAAAAATCTTCGATCCGAATATCTCCCGGCGACGCACTGCCGATCACAAGATCATGCAAAAGGACATTGCGCGCGCGTGTTTTTAGGCGTTCCAGATCATCGGTTTTATCAGCATCGGAGACAAGCTGCTCGCTGATCTTTTCGATTGCGGCGGTAAGTTCGTCCTCATCGATCGGTTTTGTCAGATAATAATTGACTCCGTTTTTAATGGCGTCCTGTGCATATTTGAAATCGGAAAAGCCGCTCAAAATAATGATCTTACCTTGATAATTCTGTGCGCGCAGCGCATGAACCACATCAAGGCCGCTCATTTTAGGCATTTTGATATCAAGAAGCACCAGATCCGGCTTCAGCCCTAAAATACCTCTTAAAGCATCTTCGCCGTTTCCGGCTTCCCCCAAACAGGTAAAACCTAACGCGTCCCAGTCTATAATGCATTTTAAGCCGTTTCGGATCGCAAGCTCGTCATCCGCAATGAAAAAAGTATGCATGCATCTACCTCATCACATGTTTATAACATTTTGATCCTGATCACAACAGGAAGATCGCTTGTTACGCCGCTGGTAGTAAAATGAAGCCCGTCCCTGTCTTTTGTCCAATGGATCTTCTCATCAAATCCAAGTATGGATACATCGTCGATCAGACCGTGGAAAAACGGTTTATTCTGGTCGCTGCTGTCCGCAAGTGATTTGATCGTCACGCAGCCGTCTTCCGGATATTTCATGCAGGCGGCATATAGATATCCGTTTCCTACCGTAAATCGGAAGTCCTCACTGGTATAACGGCTGCCGGATGAGTTGCAGAACTGACCGGCTGTCTCCGTTGTCGGACCCTCCTCGGAGAAACGCCATACTTTTGTATTGTAAACAGCTTCTCCGTTTACGGAAAGCCATGCGCCGATCTCCTTTAAGATGGTTTGATCCTGTTCAGGAATCGTGCCGTCCGCCTTAGGACCGACGTTTAGCAGAAGGTTGCCGTTCTTGCTGACAACGTCGATCAGGTAGCAGATAATATCTAAGGTTGTCTTATAATCAAGATTGGTAGTATAGCACCATGAATTATGAGCGATCGCAGTGTCCGTCTGCCAGTGGTACGGTTTGGCATCGGCAAATTTTCCGCGCTCGATATCGACGATGCCGCTGCCGAACATCATGGCGTCGTGCTTGTAACAGATGCCGACCGGCGTGCCCCATTCTTCACCGCGGTTGTAATAATAAGCGGCAAGCTTTTGAAGGTAAGGTTTCCAGGAAATATGCTGGATCCACCAGTCAAAATAAAGAATGGCGGGGCAGTATTTATCAATGATCTCCGCTGTGCGCACAAGCCAGTCTTCCTGAAATTCCTGCGTCGGATAAGGGGTATCGGTCAGGCTTGCCTGATCCGGCTGTTTTTGTACGGAAGGCCAGTAAAAATCCCCGCGTACAAGCGGTTCGTGAATGTCGGATTCAAAGTCCCTGCCATTACCCATAAACCATAGATGCTCCGCACGGTGTGAGGATGTGGCAAAGGTGATGCCGCGGCGTGTGAGCGCATCCTTCAGTTCTCCGATACAATCGCGCTTTGGGCCCATATTAGCAGCATTAAATTTGGAAAATTCGCTGTCGTACATCTGAAAGCCGTCATGGTGCTCAGCAACCGGAACGACATATTTTGCCCCAGCCTCTTCAAAGAGGGCGGCCCATGCTTCCGGATTATAGTTGGGTGCTGTAAACATGGGAATGAAATCCTTGTAGCCAAAATCCTTATGCGGACCGTATGTTTTTATGTGATGCTCAAATTCTTCGGTTCCCTGAATATACATATTGCGCGAATACCATTCATTGTTAAATGCCGGCACGCTGTAAAGCCCCCAATGAATAAATATGCCAAACTTCGCGTTTTCAAACCATTCGGGCATTTTGAACTTGGACAGGGAGTCCCAATTGTCTTTGAAAGGTCCCTGTGCGATGACGCGGTCGATCTGTTTTAGATATTCTTCATGTGTCATAGTAATCCTCCATTCTCGATGTACTTGCGAACTTGGGCGCAAGCACAATATTTGCAAGACGAGCAGGCTCGTCTGTGAAAAATTTATTTTTCACAGTAGCTACTTTTATTCTTGGTCTGTGTTCCCGGATAATGCCCTTTTCCGTGCTTCGTCCTGTGCGATGGCATCGGCAAGGTCACGCTCATAGACCTGTTCGTAATCCAACGCGCTTAAGCGCGCGCGCATTTCTTCATGATAACGGTAAAAAGACTCTTCATCTTCCGCAAAGATCATGCGCCAAGAATAATCTGTGATCACGGACCGGCATTGGGAGCGGATAATGAAAAGCTCGTTGGTTTCTTCCTCAGAGACATAGCCCATGCCGGGAGCAGGAAGGAGCATATTGTTCTCGGATAAATAGGACATGGTGTCCGTACCTCCCGTATGCGCCTGCCAGTCAAGGTCGAGCGGTGTGGAATGCTCTTCCCTTTGGACGGATGGCCATAGCTGATAGTAATAAGCATATCCGTCCGGGGAATATTCCGCCGGAGAAACGGCCTTATAATTCAGTTCGGAAATGCCTCCTGCCCATGTACCGCCGCCCCATTCCTCAGGTACCGGTGTATCTTGCTGACTAAATGCCGCTATACCGAACTCCGTCAGATAGGGGTTTCCGGATTCGTCCACATCCCAGGTCAGACCCTGCGGTCCGGCTCCGGCATTGTTGACTTGTGCGGTGTTGATCATGATACCTTCCGGTGAATACAGCCAGTCGATAAATGCGGCAAGCCGTTCAGGGTCTTTGGTATTGCTGCCAATGCAGATGACAGCCTTCGGATTGCCGTTCGGAAGGCAGCAATTGCTGAAGATCGTCATGTCGTCGATCGGCGCGAGCATAAAACCGCGTCCGGCGGCTGTATTTTCGGCGGTGTTATAGGCGCGCTGGCATTGCCATGGCCAACAGGAATACAGAATGGAACCGTCCGCATATTTTTGAAATACGCTGTCATAATTCTGCGTAGCGGAATCGGGATCGACCAGACCAAGCTGATTGGCATCGAAGTAAAATTTCAAAACACGGGTATAGATCGAATCGGGCTGCGTCAGATCCTGATAATCAGAACCGTCGGCTTTTGCGAGCACAAATCCAAATTCGTCATAACCGTAAAAGCAACAGGGCTGCTTTGCCGCGTTCATCATATTGCCGTCCCAGTCCTTAAAAAACGAAAACGCATACGTGGGCGTGCCGTCCTCGGTTTCGGGGTACAACTCCTGCATGTTTTTCAGTATGAGGAGCAGATCTTCCAGAGTATGAATGGGAGGATAACCGAGGCGGGCGTACAGATCCCAGCGCAAATAAGGTCCGAATGTCGGATTAAGCACATCGCTTGGCGTATCCGCAGAGAATAACGAGATCTCGGACGGAACGGCATACAGTCCGTCATTGGGCAGCTTATCGTTCAGTGCGTCGATCGCAGAGTGGTAGTATTGCAGAATCTGTCGGTTTTCCAAGTATTTAGACATGTCTAAGATGAGATTTGATTCTACAAGCTCACTGAGCCGGCCCTTTTCCCCGGTCGTGATGATCAGATCGCCGAGATTGCCGGCAGCACAGCGCATCTCATAAAGTGTATCTCCGCCTCCTGCCACATTGGGCGCAATGATGTTCAGCTCCATGTTAAAGCGGTCGCGTACAATCTTGGCGAACCATCCCGATTGTATACCCTGAAAGTTAGCAAGACCGTCAAAGACATCAATTGTGATAAATTCTTCATAAGGGCATTGTTCCGGATCTGCCTGCGCCTTTGAATCGCCGCAGCCGTAAAGCGTCAGGATAAGCAGCATGGCACAAAGTAATATGGCAGTGCAGCGTCTTTGTGCAGAATGCGGCAGATGAATCTGCTTTTTAATCGTTAAAAACTTTCGCGCAAATCTCATGGTATGCAATCCTCGTAATCGTTTGTGGCTTGTAACAGTCAGTGAAACAGTATCTAACAGTGTCTTTTTATTTGTGTCTGCGTCCTTTACGGCGGCGTCTGGTTTTCCATTCGGATGAAGGCGGCGTTTTGCGTTCCCACTGGGAGGAAGAACGCCGGCGGGGCTGCCTGAAATTCAGGCGGACGGCGTTAGTGCGGACAGGATATTCCGCGCGCGTGCGCCGGTAGGCTTTGGTGCGTCCCCGTCTGCGCCTGCGGTCGGCACGCCGGGAGGAAAAATGATAGCTTTTGATATAGTTGACCAGATAGAGCAAAACTGCGATAACGACCGCACCGATGACAAGGGCAGCCAGCACCCACTTGACATTTACAAAAATAATACGCGGGCTCTCCTCTTCCTGCTCCTGTTGTTCAGGAGCAGGCGTGGGCATGACCGGAGTCGGCGCCGTGATGATCTCTTCCTCCATCGTTGGCATGTCTGCAAAATGAAAAGGGGTCTCTTCGAACTGAAAAGGCACCGTCATATCAGGTGCGATGTCGATCGTTGCCGTGCCGACAGGCTGTCCGTGATAAGAGTAAGAGAGCAGCGCGATCGTATTTTCATGTCCGGTATCATAAGAGAGTTCACAGTCGAGTTCCGCAAACTCAACGCCGACGGGAATGACGACCTGATCCTGCTGGTTCAGGGACAGAATCGTCTCCGACGATCCAAAGATATCAATGTTTGTTTCAAAGAAGTCTGCACTGCCAATGGAGTAGGTCGTTTCGTTCTGGGCAATGTTGACAGACTGAAAATTGCTGAAGCCGTATTCAAACAATGCGATCGTGTCTTCAAACTGATAAGGAGACTCCTCCTTGAGAATCACACAGATGAGACGCATGCCGTCCCGCTCTGCACAGGATACCAGTGTCTGCCTCGCGCTGTCCGTATAACCGGTTTTAGAACCGATCAGATCTTCATACACATAGCGGTTACCCTCACGGTTTCCGGGGATCAGCCGGTTATGTGTCGCCATGATGATCTCGTCCGGCTGTTTTTCGGAAGGGTAGAGCGTATAATAGGGTGTGCACGCCATCTTGCAGAGCAGCTCGGAGGAAAAGAAGGCGCGTGCGATCTGGGCAAGATCGTAGGCGCAGGTGTAATGTGCATCGTCGGGAAGCCCGCTCGCATTCATGAAATGCGAATTCACACAGCCAAGCTCTGCCGCGCGTTCGTTCATCATATCCGTGAATGCGCTCATAGAGCCGGCAATATGCTCCCCGACGGCGTTTGCGACCTCGTTGGCGCTGGCGACCAAAACGGCATAGAGCGCCTGTTCCATTGAAAGCTCTTCCCTTTCATCCATACCAATGTTAGAACCGCCACGCGGCACGGAGAATACGGCGTCATGGGACATGACGACCGTCTCATTCATCGAGCTTTGCTCCACGGCAATAAGAGCCGTTAAGATTTTGGTCGTACTTGCCGGGTAAGCGGCTTCATAAATATTTTTGGCATATAGGATCGTGCCGGTATCGGCGTCCATCAGGATCGCGGACTGCGCGCCGATTTCAGGTCCCTTGGGCCATTTGTCGATCTCGTTTGTCTGGACCGGAAGCAGTTTGCGCGCTTCTGCTTCCGCCTTATAATCGACCGGTTCATCCGCATAGACATTTATGGGCGCAGCAAACACAAGAACTGCGCAGACAATACCGGAAAGGATTCTTTTATAAAATGGAACACCGCTTCCTGCGGCGGCATGTTCAAAAAAAAAGTGCATGGATAACGCTCCGTCATAGATAATAATAACTAAAAATATGATACACTATTTTGTCCTAAAACCAAAGAAAAATTGTCCAAAAATAGTATTTTTTTTCAAGCCTTCTTATTTTGATGCATTTTTAATGCTTTCCAATTAGAAAAAAAAGGTGTAGAATAAACGCGGATTTTTCAAAGAAGAAGCACAGCCGCCAAAAGCGGCATGGAGGATAATGATGAGACTTCGTAATATTTCCGGCTCGCGCGATGTGATCGCAAACAGTCCCTATGTTGTCAAGGAGGCGCAGCAATACAGGGGAAACTGGGCGGATGTATTTGGAAATACGAATCCGGTCTATGTGGAAGTCGGCATGGGTAAGGGGCAGTTTCTTCATACCCTTGCTTCCCTGCATCCGGAATGCAATTATGTCGGTATCGAGAAATATTCTTCTGTGCTTTTGCGTGCGATCCAGAAGCTGGAAGCGGACGAGCTTTCCAATATAAGATTGCTCAGGATGGAGGCGGAGGAGATCGTCTCCGTATTTGGAAAAGGAGAAGCTGCGGGGATCTATCTGAATTTTTCCGATCCCTGGCCGAAAGACCGTCATGCGAAACGGCGCCTGCCGTCTGCGGAGTTCCTCGCGCGCTATGATGAGATTGTGGCTGACGGCGGGAAGATCGAATTTAAGACGGATAACCGGGCGCTGTTTGATTTTGCAGTGGAAGAGCTTGCACGTTCGGCATGGAAAGCGGAAGTGATCACATATGACCTGCATGCGGATGAAAAACTGATGCAGGGAAATGTCATGACTGAATACGAAGAAAAATTCTCGGCAGCAGGCAGCCGGATCTGCAAGTATGTGCTTGTGCGAAGGTAAGTGGCAAAAGGAGGGCGTATGTTCATTTTACTTTTTTTGTTGTGGGTAATATTAAATGGACAGCTGACTTTAGAAATCATACTGATCGGTCTGCCTGTTACGGCGCTTGTGTATGCATTTATCTGCAAGTTTATGGGTTATCATGCGGACAGCGATCTGTTTTTGATCCGGGAGTTTTTGAAGCTGATCCGGTATCTTGCAGTGCTGATCTATGAAATATTAAAAGCAAATGTAGTGACGATCGGAAAAGTCCTGCGTTTTGGAAAAGAGGCGTCTCCTGCCATCGTGACATTTGACGTAACACTGAAAACGGAACTGGGCAGAGCGCTTCTGGCGAATTCCATTACGCTCACACCGGGAACGATCACGGTTTCGTTAAGTGAGAACCATTACGTGGTGCACTGTCTGGATAAGAAATTCGGAGAAGGGCTTGATTCTTCGATATTTGTGCGTCTGATCGCGGATATGGAGCGGGATTACGAGCGGTTTATGGAAAAAAGAAAACAGCGGACGGCTTCATGAGCCAAATGAAAAGAGCCGGATACAGGGAACGGGAAAAAGAAGAAGAGGGCGCGAAAGGAACGGGGTTCGGGAATGGATGATGCAGTCAGCGGATTAAAAGCCGCATACGGAACACTATTTACGGCAGTGCTGATCGTACTGGCAGTCATGATATTGATATGCCTGATACGTGCGATCATGGGGCCGCGCGTATGTGATCGTGTTGTGGCGGTCAACATGATGGGTACGCTCGTCATTGTGACGATCGCAGTGTTGGCGCTAAAGCTTGAGGCGGGATATCTTGCGGATATCGGCATGATCTACGCCGTGTTAAGTTTTTTGGCAGTGATCGTGCTGACAAAAGTTTTTATGGGTATTTACCGCGAGAGTCAGGAAAGAAGCACGGGAGGGAAAGGCAATGGCAACACTTGAATGGGTGCGTTTCGGAGTCGGCGCGGCATTTTTGCTCGGCGGTCTTCTGACGTTTGCTTTTGAACTTTTAGGTGTGTTCCGCTTTCATTATGTCTTAAACAGGATGCAGATCGCGGCAACCGGGGATACACTGGGAATCGGTTTTTCATTGATCGGATTGATGATCATGAGCGGATGGAATTTTACGACGTTGAAATTTATGCTGATCGTGATCCTGTTATGGTTTTCTTCTCCCGTATCGTCCCACATGCTTGCGCGGCTTGAGGTGATGTCGAATCCCCACCTTGGCGATCATTGTGAACTGCCGGAGGAGATTTCGAGCGAAAAGAATGTGGAGACGGATGAAGGAGACCGGCTGGAGGCATTTGTGGAGCTTGACGGGGATAGGAAGGAGTATGATCATAGAATATGACGATCTTTATGAATATCTTATTTCTATTTCTCATCGTGTGTGCTATAGCGGTGAGCTTTACAAAGAATTTATTAAATTCCGTGCTGATCTATATGTCGTTCAGTTTAGTCATGGCTCTGATCTGGATCATGCTGGAATCGCCGGACTTAGCGATCACGGAGGCGGCAGTCGGTGCGGGCGTAACGACGGTGCTGTTTTTGGTCACGCTCAAAAAATTATACAGTATGCACACGGTGAAAGACCGGGAACTATCTGCACAGATGCAGGATTTACAGGCGGATGAAATGGCGAAGGAGGAGCTGTGGGTATCCGCAGACGGAAAGGAGGAGAAGTCCGATGAACGGTGAAAAGCAATCTTTTTCCAGACATTTTCAGAATTGGTTTTATGGGGATGATACGGCATTTGACAACGTCATGCCGATGCGTAGTCAGACAGAACATCACATCAGTGAGGAAGAACGCAAAGAGTACGAAGAAGAATACGCACAGATGCGGGAGCGGGTTTTCTATGTAGAGCGGAATCATGAAATATGGTTGTTCCGTAAGTGCTTTGAGATTATGGGAATCGTGCTCTGCGCGCTGATGGTCTGCGTGCTGTTCATTGCCGTATCCTATCTGCCGCCGACCGGACATGCGGACAACCCTGCAAATAATGAGGTGTCTCAGCTTTATGTGGAACACGGGATTGAGGATACAGGCGCGGTAAACTCTGTCACAGGCATGATTTTATCGTATCGTGCGTTTGATACGTTCGGGGAGACAAATGTACTTTTTATTTCAGGCTGCTGTGTGATGATCCTGCTGCTGTTAGATCATAAGGCACAGAAAAGATCCGCGATATCGAATGACCGCTTTTATGAACCGAAGAATGACGTGATCCTGCAGCAGGTTGCACGGATTCTTGTGCCGGTCGTTTTCATTTTTGCGATTTATGTCATGCTGAACGGGCACCTGTCTCCGGGAGGCGGATTTTCGGGTGGCGCGATGATGGGAGCGGGTATGATCCTTAATGTGTGCGCGTTCGGATTTGACAAGACACGCCGGTTTTTCAGCGAGCGCGTATATACGGCGGTGAAGGTCACGGCACTCGTGCTCTATGGCGTCATGATCACTTACTATTATGTCATGGGCGCGAACGGGCTGGAGAATCACATTCCGCTCGGCACGCCGGGAGCTATCTTAAGCGCGGGGCTGATCCTGCCGATCGATCTGGTCGTCGGATTACAGGTAGCGTGTACGATGTATGCGTTCTATGCGCTGTTTCGGCGCGGCGGGTTCTAAGGAAGCACTGATTAAATCAGTGCTTCCTTAGAACCTCCGGCTGATGCGCACGGATTTGCAGCGGTTTATGCTGCTTCACAGCGCAGATCCGGTGCGGGAGCGCTTTAACCGGCGTTTTTCGGGAATGTGGGAGGTACGGTATGGGAGAGAATTTCCTTGCAAATTATGGAGAAGCAGTTGCGATGCTGCTGTTTGGCATCGGCTTTGCGAATCTGCTTTTGCAAAAAAATTTGATCAAGAAGATCATCGGGCTTAATGTTATGGATTCAGCCATTTATCTTTTTCTGGCATTGAAAGGATATATTTTCGGAAGGATCGACCCAATCATTATAGACGGGGACTTAAATGCGGAGCGTTATATCAACCCTGTTCCGAGCGGACTTGTTTTGACGGGCATTGTTGTTTCCGTGTCCGTCACGGCACTGATGCTTTCTTTGACGATTCGTTTATATCAGCGTTATCATACGGTTGACTTAGATGAGATTGCCATTCTGATGCGCAAAGAAGGAAAATAAGAACGGGGGGCATGGGGACATATATGGATATCATTTGCAATTTTCCCTGCATATCGATCGTGACATGCATGATAGGGGGGATCATCAGTTCCGCCTTAAAGGGCAGGGCAGCAAAATACCTGAACGCCGTGATACTGGCTGCAGTGACCGTAATGTCGGCATTTGTGTTCGGATATACGATGACATCGGGAGAGAGCTTCACTTATGTGATGGGGCGTTTTCCCGCGCCCTGGGGCAACGAGTTGCGCGCCGGCGTGCTGGAAGGCGGCATGGCGTTATTTTTTTGTATCATCATGATGCTCTGTCTGTTTGGAGGTCAGGAAAAACTGCGGACGGAGGTTGAACCGCAGAAGCTGAACCTTTATTATATTTTATGTGATCTTCTTTTAAGCTCGCTGCTCTCGCTTGTCTATACGAATGATATGTTTACGGCGTATGTATTTATTGAGATCAACACGATCTCGGCGTGCGGGCTTATTATGATCAGCCAGACCGGGAGAACGATCGAGGCGGCGACACGTTATATGATCATGAGTCTGCTCGGATCGGGTATGATCCTGCTCAGTATCTGTATGCTTTATGATATGACGGGACATCTGCTGATGGAAAATATTCATGAGACATTGACGGCGAGTGTGACGGCGGGGCATTTTCATGTGCCGCTCATGATCACGATCGGCATGATCTGTGTGGGGATCGCGATCAAGAGCGCGTTGTTTCCGTTTCATACCTGGCTGCCGGACGCGTATGGCTATTCCACGGTTTCAAGCGCGGCGATCCTGTCAAGCCTGGTGTCGAAAGGTTATATTTTTCTGCTGATCAAGATCATTTACCGCGTGATCGGATTTGATGTGATCTATGCGAGCAGGGTCACGGATATTTTGTTTGTCTTTGGTCTGGCGGGTATGATCATGGGCTCGCTGGCAGCGATCAGGGAAAATGATATTTATCGCATGACCGCATATTCTTCCGTGGCGCAGATCGGCTATATTTATATGGGGTTCGGGCTGGGTACGCAGGTTGCGATGGTGGCAAGTATTTTTCATATCCTTTCCCATGCCGTGACAAAAGCGCTCTTGTTTTTATCAGCTTCGGGGCTTGCGGATGTATCGGGCGGCAGCAGGCGTTTTATTGATCTGACAGGGTCGGCGTACCGGAACAAGATCGCCGGGATCGCGTTTGGAGCAGGAGCGCTTTCCATGGTAGGAATTCCCCTGTTTTCGGGATTTATCAGTAAATTACTTTTTGCGGAGGCAGCGGTACGCAACAGTGGGAAGATGCTGCCGGCGCTGATCGTCCTTGCAGTCAGCACGATTTTGAACGCCATTTATTTTATGAAGACGGTCATCCGGATCTTTACGCCGGTCAAGACCGGGCGAAAGCCGGCTTTCGTAAAAAATCACAGAATATTTACGGCGGCAGTGGCGTGCCTGATCGCCTTAAATGTATTTTTGGGACTTTGTTCTGACCGGATCGTTGAATTGATAGAGGCGGGACTCGGAATGTTTGTATGAGGAGGGAGCAAAGATGAGCACATGGTTATTACCGATTCTTTTTCCGATCGCTGCAGGCATTATGGTTCTTGCACTGCCGGGGAGGGCGTTTGCGTTTGGCCGTTTGGGCGGGGAACGGAAAAGGCTCTGTATCATCTCGGGAGGCCTTCTTGTGGTGACGGCGCTGCTGGTATTGAATGCGCTCCTTGCGACAACGGCGAAGGACGCGCCGTGGATCGCGTTTTTTTTGACAAGGAAGCTGCCGATCCAGTTTGGGTTTGACGGGGTCGGGCGCATTTTTGCGGTCATGATCTCTATCGTGATGCTGCTTGCGGGATTTTATTCCTTTTCCTACATGAAGCATGAACAGCATGAGAAGCGGTATTATGGATTCTTTCTGGTTCTGTATGGCATGTTGAACGGACTGTGCTTTGCGGATAATCTGATGACGTTTTATCTGTTTTATGAACTGATGACGATCACAAGCATGCCGCTTGTCCTGCATATGCAGACAAAAGAAGCGGTGCTCGCCGGATTAAAGTATTTATTTTATTCTTTCTGCGGAGCATATATGGTATTGTTCGGGCTGTTTAGTCTGGGGCGCTATTGCCTGTCGAATACGCTGACATTTGGCGCGGGCGGTATTTTGGATCTGTCGATCGTCGAAGGGCATGAGACGCTGCTGCTTGTGACGGCCTTTTTGATGATCCTTGGATTTAGTGTGAAAGCGGGTATGTTCCCGCTCCATGCATGGCTGACAAAGGCGCATCCTGCTGCGCCTGCCCCAATCTCCGCCGTGCTGTCCGGTATCGTCGTAAAGGCAGGCGTGTTTGGCATCATCCGCGTTGTGTATTATCTGTTTGGCACGTCGTTTCTTGCCGGAACCTGGGTGCAGTATCTGTGGCTGGCATTATCGATGATCACGATCGTAATGGGGTCCATGCTGGCTTATCTGGAAAAAGGCTTAAAGAAGCGGCTTGCATATTCTACGATCAGTCAGGTCTCTTACATTTTGTTCGGACTGGCGCTTATGCGGCAGCAAGCGTTTACCGGAGCTATTCTGCATACCGTGTATCATGCATTTATGAAGGCGGCGTTGTTTTTGGCAGCGGGAGCGATCATCTATCAGACCGGAAAAAAGAATGTTTCAGAGCTTACGGGTATTGGAAAACAAATGCCGATCGTGATGTGGTGCTATACGATCGCGTCGCTCGGGCTGATCGGCATTCCGCCCGCAAGCGGTTTTATCAGTAAATGGCATCTGGCGCTCGGTGCGCTGGATTTTCCCATATATCCAATCGGCTTTGCCGGGGTCGCGGCGCTGCTTGTCAGTGCGCTGTTAACGGCAGGCTATCTGCTGCCGGTCACGCTCAGGGGCTTTTTTGCAGGCAGTGATTTTGATTATGGGGCGCTTAAACAGAAAGAGCCGTCAAAATTTATGACGATTCCTCTATTTGTGCTGGCAGCGGCGACGATGCTGCTTGGTATGTTTCCAAACGGACTGATTTCCTATGTTGAAAAAATTGCCGCAGCTGTTCTTAGGTAGAGAGGGGGAGGGCAGATGAATCCGATAGCATTATTGATCGTGGTTATGATTCCGCTTTTTGGCGGCGTACTCATAGCAGTTCTTCCTTTCAGGAAAAGGGGGCAGTTTGAGATCTATACGGAGACGGTGGTACTGGCGGCCTCTGTTCTGTTTTTATTTCTGCTCATTAAAAAACCTGCAGGTTCGTTTACGCTCATACGGTTTGTCAACCAGCTGTCTATCTCATTCCGGCTTGACGGCATGTCCATGGTGTTTGGCGGACTGATTGCAGGATTGTGGCCTTTTGCGACGCTGTATGCCTTTGAATATATGCGGCATGAGCGCAACAACATAGGGGAGTGGCATGAGCGCAGGTTTTTTGCCTTTTATACGATGACGTACGGGATCACGCTTGGGATCGCACTTGCCGATAATCTGCTGACCATGTACTGCTTTTATGAAATGCTGACGCTCATTACCCTGCCCCTTGTCATGTATACCATGACACGCGAGGCGATTCTTGCGAGCCGGAAGTATTTGTATTACTCTCTGGGCGGAGCGGCGTTTGGATTCATTGCGCTTATTTTCATTATTGTATATGGGAACATTTCGTTTCGCTACGGGGGCAGTCTGGATCTGGAATTGATCGGTTCGAGGGTCAATGTTCTTCTTTTCGTGTATGTATTGGCGTTTTTCGGTTTTGGAGTAAAAGCGGCAGTCTGCCCGTTTAATGCATGGCTTCCGGCAGCGAGCGTTGCACCGACGCCCGTTACCGCGCTTCTGCATGCGGTTGCTGTCGTAAAGTCAGGAGCGTTTGCCGTGCTCAGGCTGACCTATTATTGTTTTGGCATTGCATTTTTGCGCGGGACATGGGCGCAGAATATTGTGATGGCAGCCGCGATCATTACGATCCTTTACGGCAGTGTACGTGCGGTGAAGGAGACGCATTTTAAGCGGCGTCTTGCTTTTTCCACGATCTCGAATTTGTCCTATATTCTGTTTAGTGCGACATTGATGTCACCCGCAGGTCTGGTCGGGGCGCTTTCCCATATGTTGTTTCACGGGGTAATGAAGATCTGTTCGTTTTTCTGTGCGGGGGCAGTGATCTGTCAGAGCGGCAGAACC
Organism: Lachnospiraceae bacterium; assembly: GCA_003979345.1. GTDB lineage: Bacteria > Bacillota > Clostridia > Lachnospirales > Lachnospiraceae > DLAJ01. The sequence goes on along the minus strand of RYVZ01000023.1, from coordinate 10,255 downwards.
TATGTGCATCAGCTTGACGGGCTTGGCAGGAAGATGCCGCGTGTATTCGGGATGTTTACATTGGCGGCACTGGCGCTGATGGGAGTGCCGGGTCTGTGCGGTTTTGTAAGCAAGTGGAATATAGCGTCGGCAGCGTTGGAGAACGGGAGTGTGCTCAGTATAGCGGGCGTGGGCGTGTTATTGCTTTCGGCGCTGTTTACGGCAATTTATATGCTGACAGTCGTGATCCGTGCGTTTTTTCCGGAGAGGGAATTTGCTTATTCATCTTTGGAAGGGATTCACGATCCGGGATGGTATATGCTGGTGCCGCTTTTTTTGTTCTGTATCGGGATCGTATTTTTCGGATTGTATTCCACGCCGGTTGTTGATTTGATAATGACGATTGGAAAAGGATCTATGTAATAAAGTTATGAAAAACGGGGTGTAACGGATGATGAGAGGAAATCTGTTTCCGTCAGTTCTTGTGTTTTTCCCGATTCTGACAGCGTTTATCTCTTATGCGTCAGGACGGAAGAATAAAAAAGTCAGGGATTTGATCGTGCAGGCCGCAGGCATAACGGAGTGTCTTTTATTTTTGGCGGCTGCGGTATTTTTTGAAGAGACACAGGAAATGTTTTTTACGTGGGAGGGATTTGCCGGTCTGGGGATGCATTTAGAGCTCGACGGATTCCGCGTGCTGTATGGTCTGATCGCGGCGTTTATGTGGATGATGACAGCATTGTTTTCGGGGGAATATTTTACACATTACCGCAACCGTAACCGATATTACTTTTTTTATCTGCTGACGCTTGGTGCGACGGTAGGGGTTTTTCTTTCGTCCGATTTGTATACGACGTTTCTGTTTTTTGAGCTGATGAGTTTTACATCCTATGTATGGGTTGCACAGGATGAAAGTAAAGAGTCATTACGTGCGGCGGCAACGTATCTTGCCGTGGCGGTGATCGGCGGACTGGTGATGCTCATGGGATTGTTTTTGCTTTATCGTACAGTCGGGACGCTCGACATGGCATCTCTCTATGAGGTGTGTGCGGCGTGTCCGGATAAGCGAACGGTCTGGGCGGCAGGTATTTGCCTGTTGTTTGGCTTTGGCGCGAAAGCGGGTGCGTTTCCGCTGCATATCTGGCTGCCGAAAGCACATCCTGTTGCACCGGCGCCTGCGTCGGCGCTGCTGTCCGGTATTTTGACGAAATCGGGTATTTTCGGTATTTTGGTCGTAAGCTGTAATATTCTTTGTCATAATGCGAATTGGGGAGTGCTGATCCTTACGCTGGGTGTTATTACGATGATAGCGGGAGCCGTGCTGGCACTCTTATCCGTTGACCTTAAACGGACGCTCGCCTGTTCGTCGATGTCCCAGATCGGGTTTATCCTTGTCGGAACCGGTATGCTCTGTATCTTAAACGGAGGCGGGAACGGTGTGCTTGCAGCGGAGATTGCGGCTCGCGGAACCTTGCTTCACATGATGAATCATTCGCTGATCAAGCTTGTGTTGTTTATGGCTGCAGGCGTCGTATTTATGAATCTGCATAAGCTTGATCTGAATGAGATCCGCGGGTTCGGGCGGAAAAAGCCGCTGCTGCATCTTGCTTTTTTGTCCGGTGTGCTTGGGATCGCGGGAATGCCGTTGTTTAACGGATATATCAGCAAAACTCTTTTGCATGAGAGTATCATAGCAGCGCAGGAGCTGACGCTGCGTGCGCCAATTTCAAACTGGGTGGGCGCGGCGTTTCCGTTTGGATATGGCTTGAATGCATTTGCGCGTTTTGTGACAAGTCCGCAAATGCTTTCCGTGATAGAATGGCTGTTTTTGATCAGCGGGGGTCTGACGGCGGCATATATGCTCAAACTGTATATTTGTCTGTTCTGGGAGAAAAATAAGAATGCGGAGGAACAGGCACGCTTTGATGGGATGAAAAGGTATATGTGTCCCAAAAGCACGTTTGCGGTCATCGGAAGCGCTGTGCTTCTGCCGCTGCTTGGGCTGTTTCCGTATCTTGTTACAGATAAGATCGGTGTGTTTGGGGAAAGTATTCTGCATGTGGTCGTCGATCATGAGAGGGTGTCTTATTTTGCCGCTGCGAGCTTAAAGGGCGGTCTGATTTCGCTTACCATCGGGTTTTTGGTTTATTTTTGTATTGTGCGGACATTTTTGATGAGGGAAGAAAAAGAGAGCGGAGAACAGATGTATGTCAACCGGCTTCCGGCATGGTTTGACTTAGAGAACGGGGTTTACCGTCCGCTTCTTTTAAGGGTGTTTCCCGCGGTGCTCGGCTTTATATGCCGCATTTTTGATACGCTGGCGGACGGGGTGTTGATCTTGTTTCGAAAGACGGTTTTCAGGGAAAGTCCGATTCCGCATGAGAGGGAAGAGGGGACTGTTTTTACCGATCTGGCAGGCTCTGTATGCGATTTGGTTCATCGGGCGCTTAACCGGACCGTGCGCAGAAAGCATCCGAAGATACGTCAGCACAGTTACCGTCATGTCATTGCACTGAAACGGGAGGAATTCCGGGAAAATAATATTTTGATAGCGCGTAGCTTATCGTTTGGACTTCTGTTGTTTTGCGCGGGATTTCTGTTTACCGTCATTTATCTGCTCTTCCGGACGTAAGAGCCTGTTGCTGCCATATTGTGTTTTTGTATCAAAATATGGTATGATGTCGAAAGATATATACCGTGCCGGTACCCGGAGGTTTGGAACGGAGGATTTGAGTGAAAAAAATAATGGCTTTGTATAAACAATATCGGGAAGTGATCGTATACCTCATCGTCGGAGTCATGACGACAATCGTGAGCTGGGCTGCTTATGCGCTGATCAAGCTGGTTTTGAATGTAGAGGATCCGATTCAGATGGGAGTGGCAGTTGTCGTCCGCTGGACAGCGGGCGTGGTATTTGCTTATTTTACGAATCGCGCCTTTGTTTTTCAGAGCAAAAACCCGAATATGCTGAAAGAAGCGCTCTCGTTTACGTCATCGCGTTTGGTAACGTTGGGATTGGAGCTCATAATCATGAACATACTGCCGTTTGTATTTCATGTAAATGACTGGATCGCAACATTTATCGCCGCCGTGGTGGTCACGGTTACCAATTATGTGCTCAGCAAATTTATTGTATTCAGAAAAAAGAAAAATGAGGATGGCTCAGATGGAAAAGAAAGAGACAATGCCTAATATCAAGAAGGAGTTTACGGTTGGCTTTTCTGCAATGGCGGTCAATACGGTACTTCTATATGCAGGCGTATTTCTGTTTTCACTTCTCTATAAAGCAGGAGCAAAGGATGCGGACCTGCTGACTGCAGAATGGGCGGGAGACGCGGCGTCTAAGACATATTTTGTACAGCCGGGGATCGCGCTGCTCGGTATCATGTTGTTATTTGTGTTGAAAAATATATACGATCACCGTTTCTACCTGATTCAGCGGCAGGCGGGGGAAGATCATGCGAAGATAAAACGTGTCATGGAGTGGATCATTTATGTGCTTGTCACGGTGCTGCTGGTTGCGTTGATCTTTATCTGCTTTAGCTGTGGTGAAAACTTTTTTGATACGTATACATTTGAGAGTGCAGGATTGGGAAACGCCGCCTATTCTGTTCTTTATTTTGTGACCCCGCTTCTTTACATCATTCACGCGATCGTTCGCATGATACTGAAAAAAGCAGGGATTCAAACCGGCGGCAGTAAGCCGAAAACGCGTGCCGAGCGCCGCAGGCAGGAGCGGGATGAGGCGAAAAAGGCGGAAAAAAAGAATCGGTAAGAGGCATACATAGAAACAGGGGGTTAGATTTTTATTTAAGCAATATCGCGGACAAGGTTTGCGATATGCATGGAGGATCGTATGAGAGTAGTCGGCAAACAGAGAAACAGCAGGATGTGCTTTATTTGTGGGATGGATAATCCGATCGGGCTGAGAGCGCAGTTTTATAACATGGAGGATGGGAGCGTCATGACGCCCTTTGTATTTAAGGAAGAGCATCAAAGCTTTCCCGAAAGGGTGCACGGCGGGCTCACTGCGACCATGATCGATGAACTTGGGCTGCGTGCAATGTGGGCAAAGGACGGGTCGGAAGATTCGTTCGGCGTGACAATGTCATTATCGGTAAAGTACCGTAAACCCGTGCCATATAACGAGAAACTGCTTGCCAGGGGTATTGTCGTAAAAGAGACGTCAAAATTTGTAACGATCGTTTCAGAACTATATGATCAGGCGGGAGAACTGCTTGCAAACGGCGAGGCGGTCTATATCAAACTAAGCCCGGAGCAGATCGTCAGTGGGGCGGTGGATACGCATGATGAGATGTGCTATCTGATCGAGGATGACGTAAAGGAAATCCCGTTTCAGAAAAAGGGACGCTGAGGTTCTCTTTTTGAAGAATATATGATGATATGACAGGAAGCTATCAAATGATTGACAGGGGTATCGGTATGAGAAATATCCGGACGGCGGATGTGACCGCTGCGGTGAAGGAAATGTGCATAGAGGCAAATCATTTTTTGTCGCCCGATATGAAAGAAGCGATCGAGCACGCGTCTGGGCAGGAGACGTCGGCGCTTGGCAGACAGATTTTGGGTCAGCTTAAAGAAAATATGGAGATTGCAGGTGCGGAGCAAATACCGATCTGTCAGGACACGGGCATGGCGGTCGTCTTTATGGAGATCGGGCAGGATGTGCATTTTGTGGGCGGAAGTTTGGAGGAAGCGGTTGACGAAGGCATACGTCAGGGATATGTCGAAGGATATCTTCGGAAATCTGTTGTTGGCGACCCGCTGATCAGGGAGAATACGGGGGATAATACGCCCGGCATCATCCATTATAGTATCGTAGACGGGGACCGTGTAACGATCACGGTTGCGCCGAAGGGGTTTGGCAGCGAAAACATGAGCCGTGTATTTATGCTGAAGCCTGCGGATGGAGTGGAGGGTGTGAAAGATGCCGTCCTTTCGGCAGTGCGCGATGCGGGACCGAATGCGTGCCCGCCTATGATAGTCGGCGTCGGGATCGGCGGGACGTTTGAGAAATGCGCATATCTTGCCAAAAAAGCATTAACGCGCGGAGCGGGTTCTCATTCTGAGATTCCCCATGTGCGTGAGATGGAAGAGGAACTATTAGAGGCGATCAACGGACTTGGTATCGGCCCGGCGGGGCTTGGAGGCAGTACGACTGCGCTTGCTGTCAATATTCTGACCTATCCGACTCACATTGCAGGGCTGCCGGTAGGCGTGAATATTTGTTGTCATGTGAACAGGCATGCGGTGAGAGTATTGTAAACGGTTTCTGTTTTAAGTAAAACCAATTCAGGCAGATGGTTATTGCGGCGGGATGGGGAACAGGTAAGAATGAAAGACGGAAAGGCGGCTATCCTATGAACGAATACCATATTACGGTACCCTTTATGCGGGAAACGGCAGCAATGCTCCGCGCGGGGGATTATGTCTATTTGAACGGAACGGTCTATACGGCGCGCGACGCTGCGCACAAACGGATGTATGAAGCGCTTTTACGCGGAGAAGAACTGCCTTTTTCAATAAAAGATAATGTGATTTACTATATGGGACCGTCACCGGCGCGTGAGGGCAGGCCGATCGGATCGGCGGGGCCGACGACGGCAAGCCGCATGGATAAGTACACGCCGAAGCTGCTTGATCTCGGCATGTCCGGTATGATCGGCAAAGGAAAACGTTCGGCAGGGGTGCGCGATGCCATGATGCGAAACGGTGCGGTCTATTTTGCAGCGGTCGGCGGAGCGGGTGCGCTTTTGTCAAAATCCATTACCGCCTCCGAGGTGATCGCCTATGAGGATCTTGGCACGGAGGCAGTACGCAGGCTTACGATCAAAGAATTCCCGGTGATCGTCGTGATGGACAGTATGGGTAATAACCTTTATGAGGCGGCAGGAGACAGATAGGAGCAGGCAATGAGACGGATTGCGGCAATGGTGATACGATTATTTTTGAAGGCGCCGTATTTTTTATTCCGTATATGGTTATGCGGGAGAAAAAAACCAATTGATTATGACAACAGCTATCGTGTGATCCGCCATGTGTGTAAAAAAGCGAACCATGCAGGGCGCGTGCGGATTGAGGCGCACGGGCTGGAAAACCTGCCTGAAGAAGACGGGTTTATGTTTTTTCCGAACCATCAGGGATTGTATGATGTATTGGCGATCATTGATTCGTGTGAGAGGCCGTTTGCGTTTGTGATCAAAAAGGAAGCAAGTAAAGTTATTTTGTTAAAACAGATTGTGGAAGCGACGGGGTCGCTTTCGATTGACCGGGAGGATCTGCGGCAATCCATGGAAGTGATACACGAGGTTACGAGGCAGGTGCGCGAAGGCAGGAATTTTCTTATTTTTGCCGAGGGTACGCGCAGCAGACAAGGTAACCGGATGAATGAGATGAAGGGCGGAAGTTTCAAGAGTGCGGTAAAGGCGCAGTGCAGCATTGTGCCGGTCGCCCTCATAGATGCGTTCCGGCCGTTTGATGAAAAGTCGATCAGACCGGTGACGGTACATGTCATTTACCTTAAGCCAATCCCGTATGAAGAATACAAAGGGATGAAGACGCATGAAATTGCTGCTTTGGTGCGGGGGCGTATCGAAGACTCCATGACTGCGTGGACAATGCAGGAGGAAGGCACATGATCTACCTTTCACAATTTACATTTCCGGATATTGAAGTTGAATATGATTTTATCATGGGGCTGAAACGAACCTGCTATGATACAGTTTATCCGTTTCAGGTATTGTCAAAGCATGGTTTGCGGCAGTTTGATTTTGAGACGATCACGATTCTTTATGGCGGAAATGGTTCGGGGAAATCAACAGCCCTGAATGTGATGGCGGAAAAGCTTGGGCTGTCGCGGGATACGCTCTATAACAGAAGTAATTTTTTTGAGGATTATACGCGATTGTGCGGTTATCAGACGGAGAGCGGCGTCAGACCGCATAAGGGCAGGATCATCACGAGTGATGATGTGTTTGATTTTATGCTGGATCTGCGCACGATCAACGAGGGTGTGGATCACAGGAGAGAGACGCTTTTAGACGAATATATGGATATGAAATATTCCCATTTTCAAATGCGCTCACTGGAAGACTATGAACGGCTGAAAAAGGTAAACAGCGCGCGGAGAAAAACACAGTCTAAGTATGTCAGGGAGTATAATATGGATAATGTGCGGGAGCATTCGAACGGGGAGAGCGCGTTTGCATATTTTACTGACAAGATCACAGAGAACGGTCTATTTCTGCTGGACGAGCCGGAAAACTCCTTATCGCCGGAAAGGCAGAGGGAACTTGTGCAGTTTATTGGCGACGCGGCACGGTTTTATGCATGCCAGTTTGTGATAGCAACGCATTCACCGTTTTTATTATCCATGAAGGGCACGAAGATTTATGATCTCGATGAGGAGCCTGTAGATGTGAAGCGCTGGACGCAGCTTGAAAATGTGCGGGCGTACTATGACTTCTTTATGGAGCATGCGGCAGAATTTGAGAGAGGTTAGAAAAGGCGTGAAGGCGGAAAAACGAAAGGTGCCGGGAATGTGGAAATCCGGCGGCCGGAAAAACGGGTTATCGCTGCGCGCGAAAAATAGAAGTTGACAAACGGAGCGGACATTAGTATAATAATTGTTGCGTCATGACATAATGGAACAGGCGGGTTTCGTAAATATTGGTAGTGGATGTAGTTCAGACTGTGGAGAAATACTCAAGAGGCTGAAGAGGCGCCCCTGCTAAGGGTGTAGGTCGGGCAACCGGCGCGAGGGTTCAAATCCCTCTTTCTCCGTTTTAGCGATTCCCGAAAAGCTGTCAAAGAGTCCGTTGGACTATATAAAAAAGAAGTATCCTCCGATACTTCTTTTTTATTTGAGTTATGTTACAATACGACTGTTGGAAATAATAGATATGGATACCGTTGAGGGAGAAATATGCGTACACTGAAGAAGATCATCAGCAGATACATGCTGTTTATAACTTGTATTCTGGTAGCGCTCATTTTGGTTGTGATCGTATATGTCCAGGCAGCTGCGCAGCAGAGGCGGGCACGCGAAAATGCCGAAAGGACGCTGTATCAGATCGAACAGCTCCTGATTCAAAATCAGGAAGAGCTTGAGGAGACAGAAAGAGAGTACAGTGAAACCTGTCTGCATAATGCAGAGGCGATTGCATACATCATTCAGAATGATCCGTCTGTTTTGGAAAGTGTGGAAGAGTTAAAAAAGATTGCTGCGTTTATTGAGGTGGATGAGATTCATATATTTGATGAGACCGGACGGATCTACGCCGGAACACACCCTGAATATTATGATTTTACATTTGATTCCGGTGAGCAGATGATGTTTTTTAAGCCGATGCTGGAAGACCGTTCGCTTAAGCTTGTTCAGGAAATCGCGCCGAATACGGCGGAGGCTAAGCTGATGCAGTATTCGGCCGTATGGAGCGAACAGGGAGGGTTTATTGTTCAGGTAGGGATGGAACCTGTTAATGTGATGAAAGTGACAAAGAAAAACGAGCTTTCGTATCTGTTTTCTCTGTTCAGGGTAAACCTGGAGGCGCAATATTATGCAATCGACGTGCAAAGCGGGCAGATTATCGGATCCACCGAGCTGGAGTCTGTGGACAGCGATATTGCGGAGATCGGACTCACATTGGAACAGATAGCGGATGGTGATAAAGGATTTCATGCGAAGGTAAACGGAAGAAATTCTTATTGTGTATTCAAAGAGGTCGGCCCTAATTATATAGGAAGAGTTATTTCTACCAAAGAGCTTTACGGACAGATACCGGGGACTACCGCAGTACTTGCAGTCTGCCTAATTGCGATTGCGTGGATTCTCTCTTATGCGGTAACGAAATATATGAACCAGTATGTGGTGGCGGGCGTTCATTGCGTAAATGAAAAGCTGCACCGGATCGCGCAGGGAAATCTGGACGAGATCATTGATATCAACAGCAGTGTAGAATTCTCGGAACTAAGCCATTACATCAATATGATGAAAAAAAGTCTGTTAGACTATAATGCAAAAATGTCCTATGTTCTGCGAAAGACCAATATGTATATCGGCGTATATGAATATAATGAACACATGAAACGGGTACGTTTTACAGAGTATATACCGCATATTTTTGCAATTGGGGAGGAGGAAGTCAGGCGCTTATCTGCGGATTATAAAGCATTTCAGGCGTTTATTGAGGATCTGCGAAAAAACCCTGTTCAGGATGAACCGGGCGTATTTGGCTTACGGGAGCAATATATTAAGCTGGAGGAGATGAAAGAAAATCAGGGAGTTTTCGGCGTTGTGATCGATGTGACGGACGAGATCAACAAGCGTAAAAAAATAGAAGAAGAAAGGGATAAGGATGTTTTGACCGGATTATATAACCGGCATGGGTTGGAATCAAGGATCTCCACACTGTTTGACAGGCTTAAAGAGCTTGGCGAGAGCGCGGTGATCATGATAGATGCTGATAATCTTAAGATGATCAATGATACCTATGGGCATGAAAGAGGAGACGTCTATCTGCAAAAGATCTCGGAACTCATTGCAGGGTGGGGGAGCAAGGGTGTTGTGGCTGCCAGACTGGGCGGAGATGAATTTGTCCTGTTTTTATATCAATACGATAACGAAAAAGAACTGATCGACACGATCGATCGGTTGGAAGATGCGCAGGACGGCATGATGGCGGTTCTTGATCAGGATATCAGTGTTCCGCTCAGATTTTCGATGGGATATAGTCTGGTAAAAGGGAATACGGATTATCAGGGTCTGCTGAAAGAGGCGGATGAAAAGATGTATACGCATAAGAGGCAGCGAAAGGAAGCCATGAGCGCATTAAATTGATCTCGGATAGACTTCTTAAATAAATGCTGCTCACAACGATAAATATAAGGGGCGAAGAGATCTGCGTTTGAACACAATGCCGGATACGTGGTTACAGATAAAAGCCTGCAACGGATGTGAATAATAATAAAAAGAGAAGATAAGAAAAGTCCGCAAATATCGGGAGAAAAGCACTTTTCTTCTGAAAAGTTAAAAAATAAGTTGACAAACAGGCTTATGAAGTGTTATTATAAAAATCCACCGTTGATGATAGCGGAGGGATGACGCCCCTAACCGGGCGTTTCATTTCCCCTTTTAATAGGGGATGTGGCAAGCCGTATTAGCAGCATTTCTGCGGAAACAAACCCTGTTTCAAAAATTTGAAAAAAGATGTTGACAAGCAGAAGAGAGAGTGCTACTATATCACTGTTGCGGCTC